>NZ_AP018933.1:0-604696 GCF_003610015.1 Zymobacter palmae | reverse complement strand
TCCATTGGCCGCTATGCCAACCGCATTGCCGATAGCCGCTTCACGCTGGACGGCAAGGTCTTTGAACTGGTGCCCAATCAGGGCCAACACCAACTTCACGGTGGACCAGAGGGGTTCAACAAGCGCCGCTGGGACGTCGAGCACCAGAGCGCTAATAGCGTGCAGTATGCCTTGACCTCCAACGATGGCGATCAGGGCTTTCCCGGCACACTGCATGCCACAGCCCGCTTCACCCTACACGATGACCAGCGGCTGACCATCGACTATCAAGCCAATGTCGACCAGCCCTGCCCGGTGAACATGACCAACCACGTCTACTTCAATCTTGACGGCGTACAGGGCGATATTCGCTATCACCGCCTGCAGGTTTTCGCTGACCGTTATCTTCCCGTCAGCAAAGAAGGCATTCCGAAGCGTGGACTGGTACCGGTCGATGCCACCAGCTTCAACTTCCGCCAGCCCAAGGCCATCCTCGAGGACTTCCTGACCGACGACGACCAGCGCAACGTCAACGGCTACGATCACGCCTTCCTGCTTAGCGCCAAAGGCGACCTCAAGGCCCCCGCCGCTCACGTCTGGTCAACAGACGGCTCACTGCAGATGACTGTGCACACTACCGCCCCAGCGCTACAGGTCTATACGGGCAACTCACTGGAAGGTACACCCGCACGCGATGGCGGGCACTACGAGGCATGGCAAGGGTTGGCACTGGAAAGCGAATTCCTGCCGGATAGCCCACATCATCCCGAGTGGCCGCAGCCTGACTGCATGCTGCGCCCGGGGCAGCACTACCGCAGCGTGACGGAGTACGCATTCATCTCATAAACTGCGTACGTCAGCATGGCCGATACGGTGAATACTCTTCGCTTTCACCGTATCAGTCAGGATCGGCTTCCCACGCGACACAACCTATCTGCTCATCCCTCCCCTCACGAGCAGGGCAAGCCCTGTGCCAAGATAAACGCGGCCGCTAGTGACGCTTGCAGTGAGCCGTTCAGCACAGGCTTAGAAACAGCAGGCTATGCCATAGCACTACTGTGCCGAGGCCGCCGTCACATCGCGCATCGCGCCTGCCCGTTTGGATCAAAGGGCGCTTACGATGAAAAACCTCTCCCCCCCAGTTGTGCGTTCGCCACGAGCTGTGGATAAACGCTCGTTCAAGACACACCGCCCTTATGAGTAAAGCGCTTTAGTGCTGACGACATATTCTGCTCGTTCGATAGCGGACAAGTTTTGGAAGTAGTTATTGATATCCTGTGTCAGCTGTTCGACTTCTTCCGAGCAAGGGCCAGCACGAGTGATGTCTCTTTTATCAAATATCGCGCCCACGATATTCTTGCCAATCAGCATCATATTCAGGTGCTGTGCATTAACGTGCCCCTTACCCTGATGTGCCAGCAAATTGGATTTGGCCACGATGTTCTTGCGCCAGACGCAGTCTTGATGATCAGACTCATCGCTGGCAGCACGCCGCTCGTTGACGGTAAACGTTCCGCTTTCATCGTATGAAATCAATTCCAGCTGATCGCGCGACATGCCTTTGAAGGGGTTGGTACCACGCCCGCGAAGGTAATCGGTAGCCTGATGCGCCAGAGCGGCAGCATCGGGGGCGTCCACATCCAATCCCTCCTTGTCGAACACCTCTCGCTGCGGCGATTCAAGATCAAACATGAACAAATCTTCCGACGTCTTGGCCCACTTGACGAGGTCCTCATCGCTCAATCCCTGCGGCATAGCGGCCGCAGATCGGCTTAAACCTTGAGCAAGAAACGAGGTGTGCTCGGAATTCTCAGCCTTATCCACCGAAGGCGTGTTTCCTCCCACCGAAGAGCGTTCAGCCATCGACGTGCCCGCACTGATGCTGGGTGTTAATACCGTGCCGTAATGATGAGAAGCCGTATCGGTCACTGCCAGAGTCAACATATTCATCCCCCCTCTAAATATAAGAAGTAGTGTTATATGAGGCCTGTACCATAGACGGCCAGACCCCATATTTATCAATCTTTGCTATTGACTGCATTTATTTCATAGTAAAGACAACGTGCCATGAATGATCCTTCAAGTCGGCACTGATTATGTCCGCTGTACACCTAGCACCACCTTGTGGCGTCGCAAACTTAAACCACTGAGGAATATAGGTCTTATATCCCACCATTTTATTTACGAACAGACTTCTGAAATTGCACGCTTTTGTTCCCATCGTATAATGCAATTCAGCATAGTTGGTGCCTTCTCCTACGTTATTATCCACGGCGAAAGTATCTTCTTCACTGGGACGTATTTGCGCTTTGGGCGTAGGATGCGCATTCATCAGTGTGTATCGGTGATTGTTATTGACACTATCCCGTATAATCGGTGACGCGCCTAGGTTTTTGACCGTCACGGTAACAGCGGGAGAAGCTTCGGCACAGGCCGTCTGCAAAAACAGTGCGGCGATTATCCCCTTCCACCAGTGCTTAGAGGCTGTTCCACACCCTAAGAGACAGCCTTTTCCTATTATGGAGCAGACCGTTTCTACCGCATTTTTGTGGCTGGACGCTTTATTCACGACATAGGTATTGACGTTATGAAACACGCGCTTATCCATTGCACTCTCCTTTTCGTTTTATTCTAATAGCCAATAATGCTTCGAATAATTCAGCATATTAGAGCATGTTTCATAACCTCAATGTTTCTGTCATCGATAGATGGGTTAAGTCACAAGAGCACAGCAGAAACCGTTTATTCTAGTAAGGGCAAAAAAATCACTCAGATTATGAAACGGCCTCTTAATGCATTACTTTAATTCAAAAGTAGCCATTTCATATACCATAAACACTGGCAACAAACACTATAGTCGTCAATAATGATACATCAATGGATGAAAAAAATATAATTTAATCGCCATTTATAGCAATACTCACCAAAACCACACTATTTATTTATATAAAGTCACTATTCATAGCAGAAATACCGTTTATAACCAATGGCAGATCAGTAGATTGATGTCTTTGAATTACAATATTTCAATATCAGTCTATAACCATGAAAAACCGATAATAGCGTGCATCAATGCCTCCCTGTCAGCCACCGCGCTACAACATTGCTATCGCCGTCCGGTGTGGACAGCCATAGGCATTGGCACCGGCGGGTAATGACAACCTTTCTGCCAGCGCACATGAGGCCGAGTAACGGCAGCAGCCCAGATAGACGAAGCCCGCCATGCAGGCGGGTTTCGTGGGCACGAGCAGGTCTCGATCACGCGTTCAGGTAAACCGCATCGGCTTGGCGAGACAGCGCGATCCTGTCGCCGTAACGATAGTCATCAAGAAAGTCGAACACGAGTGGTTCGGTGCCACGATCCAGCTTCTCGCTCAACCCGTGAGGGGCCGTATGTGCCCAGCGCTGTAGGTGGTCGGCGAACGCTTGGCTGGAGCGCGATACACAGCGGTTGCTGAAGTCGGTGAAATCGACGGGCAGGTCGTCACGGTACTCTTCATACAACGCCTGAAGCGTCGCGATGACATCTTCTTCTTCCCGCTCACCCTCCTTGTACGCTTCCATCAACGTGCATGCCTTGTCGAACATCTCTTCGAAGCGGTGGCTTTCCAGCGAGAGCTGGCCCGGGAAGGTGGTATCGTCGATCGCACGTTCGAGTGCGTCATCATCGCCCGTACGCTGGTAGTCATCGAAGATCTTGCGCCAGCGCAGCACGCCGATATAGCTGCCGGCCACCCAAGCGCGGAACCAAGCGTTCCACAGCGGAAAACTGTCGAAGGCGGTAAACGAGTTGGCGACGAGCCGGTCGTTGGTGGCAACGACCCGCAGCCCATAGTGCTGATAGCTTTCGAAATCCTACCTGTCGAAGCGGTCAGCCTGGACGGCCCGCAGCAGCTTAGGTGCCACGCGCGCGATCGATTCAAAGGTGTTGGCCAGCCCGCGCGAGAACAGTGGGTCGACGAACCCGGCCGCATGCCCCAGCAGACAGTAGCGATCACCGATCAGGGCACGGCTGTTGTAGTTGAGACGTGGGGCGACGGTCCATTCGCGTACGCGCGCGGCGTGCTCGAAATGCTTGGCGATCGAAGGGTAATCATGCAGAAGCTGCTGGAATTCTTCTTCCGGATCGCCCGCGGGGCCGTATTCATCAATGTCCAGCTGCAGCCCTATGCTGCACAGCGTGTTGGTCGAATGCGGGTGGTTGTTGAAGGGGATAATCCACAGCCAGCCGCCCTTGAACATCTGGTGCAGCGTGCTCTGGGACAGATGGTTCGCCATGCCCGTCGCTTCGATCGGCGCAATCGCCTCCTCGAACAGCGTGACATTGGTCATATGAGTGAACATTGAGCGGGTGCGGGTCTGCATTCGCTGTGCGCCATCGCGCAGCCCGAAGGTCTGGGCAATCGGTGAGCGGTAACCGGCCGCATCTACGACATAGCGCACACGGATATCTTGCTTGCCGGTCTTCAGCACCATGGCATCCGCTTCTTCCAGAATGTGCTGGATGCGCGTTTGCTGCCAGATGGTGGCCCCCATACGGGCTGCCAATGCAAGGTAGTAGGCATCGACATCCTGGCGAAACAGGTGCGCTTCCGGTGCGATGATAGGGAAGGAATCGATATGGTCGAGCCGCTGTGGCTGGTGGCGTTCGTTCCAGGCAAAGCCAAAGGACAGCTTGATCCCGGCACTGGATGTACCCACATGGTTGATCAGCGTATCGACGCGCGCCGGATAGCTGAGTTCGGGGATGTCATAGCGCGCCGCCAGAATGTCCAGCAGCACCCCGCTTTCAGGGATCATCGACTCGCCCACCGCAAAGCGGGGATGGGTGCCTGCGTCAATGATCAGCGTGCGCACGCCGTGCTTGGCAAGGATGGCGCCCAACATGGTGCCTGAAATGCCACTGCCGATAATGGCAACGTCGTAATCTACTTCCATTCCTGGCTCTCTTCCCTATCGGATAGTCACACCCACAAGGCTAACACTGCTAGCACCTGCGGGGCACCTGACGATACGATACGTTCAGCTTGAGCTGAAGGAAGCGCAGTATGGCCTAGTGCCGCGAGTGCCAGTGCCCATCGCTTCCTTTTTCGTAGCAGTGTTTGACGGCCGCCCATGCCACACGATGCGCCGTTTGCTCACGAGAATCGCCGCCGTGCCGATCTTCTTCATCAGCATATTCGGCATAGGCATGGTTGAACGCCTCGCGATAGATATCTTGTGCATGAGGCGGTAACACATGGCGTACACTGTCGGGCAATGAATCGCGGGTGGGATAAGGCATCGGGCGAGCTCCAGCAGATAGACACGGCACAGCAAACTCTATGCCATTACAGCAAGTTCGCTATCGGATATGCCTTTTCAGCATGGAAGAATGTCCGTACTGCCGCCAGCAATGGGGCCGAGCAGTGAACTGGTCGACGCCTACCCGGGTCTATATAGTGCAGTGCGGCCGATTATCGGCCGCAAATTCTCACATCACAGCGAGTCGATCGACGACTCCGGTTTCACGACCACCACGCAGGGATGACATGAAGCGCCTGATCTACGTTCTGATCCCCTTCATCACCAGTGGCTGCATCACGCACGAGCTTATGACGAACCTCAACGACGTGCATGCCAATACCTCGATCGTGGCGCAGGAAGATGACATCCAGCATATGGTGCAGACTGCCAATGCGCGCCAGCTGCAGCTGATCGGTCAGGAAAACACCTACACCTTCAATTTGGCGCGTCCCGTTGCCGATGATTTCTCAATGTTTATGGAAACAATCATCGACCAGCTGTCGTTCAGTATTGAGGCCACGCCCGACAACTACCACGCCTACGAGGGCACTATCTATCAGCTCGATGGCTTCGATGGGCAGCTGCATATTTGCTACGACCCCGGCCATTCAGCCAGTGCGCTGACCGAAGTCGAACGCGAGCTGATTGCACATTTCGAGATGTCCACGGCCAGCTACTACTGCAACTATCACGGCTACGAAAAGCTGCTCGATATCCGCCGTTCCAGCATCGTGGCCAATCCGCCACCGCCCGAACCGGAAGCGTCCGAATCCACACCGGCCACTCCAGCTCCGCCGGTGACCAATGGCGTTGCCTCACCGGTATCACTACCGTCGGCGACGACCCATGCCAGCAAGAGTGCTGCCGAACAGGACGCCCTTCGCCGCCGTATTCGCTGGCAGCAGGCGCGCAAAAACTCCGGCATCAACCCCGATGTGATGTTCATTCCACTGGCTGTGGCAACTGACGTTCTGACGCTACCAATCCAGCTGATCGGCAAAGGCATTTCGTTCTGGCTACCTAGCGATAGCGGAACTTCGACTTCGACTTCGACTTCGACTTCGACTTCGGCATCGGCATCGGCATCGGCATCGGCATCGGCATCGGCATCGGCATCGGCATCGGCATCGCACTAGTCTGATGCGCGAAGCGGCCCATTCAACAGAGGGCTTACGCTGGTAGCACTTCCGATATTTCAATCAGGTTGAGGTCGGGATCGCGCAGATAGATCGACCGAATAGGCCCCATCGCCCCTGTGCGTGCCACGGGGCCTTGTTCGATCGCTACCGCCTTAGCCTTCAACGTCGCCATGACGTCATCAAGCGGTCGACTGGCGATAAAGCATAGATCGAGCGCGCCGGGCACAGGGGTATGCGCTTTCGGCTCTATTTCATGCCCTTTCACATGCACGTTAATCTTCTGCTGTCCGAACGTTAGCGCCTTGCGCCCTTCACCAAACCTCTCCAGCGTCATACCCAGCACATCCACATAAAAACGCAAACAAGCCGCTTCATCCACGGTCGTCAGCACCAAGTGGTCCAGGTGGTCGATCATCATTCTTATCCTTATTTATCAATAAATTATCATCCACCATGCGCCATATCGGACGCGTCACTGGTATCCCAAGCAAAATATTCTATCCTGAAGAATATTAAGTTAATATTCAGCGAGGATGGGCACATGCACTCTCAGCTCGCCGCCATTGCACAGGTCATTAGCTCTTGCCTACCCGTATTCCTGCTGATCTTTCTGGGCTGGCTGTCCGTTCATCTGCACTACGTCGATAAGAGTGCGAAGGCCATCTGTTCGACGCTGGTGTCGCACTATGTGTTCCCGGCCTTGCTGTTCGTGCACACGGCCACCACATCGCCCACGCAAGTGTTCAACGGGCGATGGATGCTGGCGTTTGCCATCAGCATGGGGCTGCTATGGGTCGTCAGCTTTGCCACCAACATGTTCGGTCTAAAATGCGATCTTAAGCAGAGCACCATGCAGGCCATGCTGTGCAGTTTCCCCAACATGGGGGGGATGGGCGTGCCGTTCTTGATCCTGCTGCTGGGGCCGGCATCGACCATTTCCGTGGCCATTGCTAACTTCGTGGTGGCACTGACACTGATCCCCGGCACCATCTTCCTACTGGAACTGAGTGATAGCCTTGCCACGGGCGATAAGGTGGATTACCACACGGTACTGCGGGCGCTGGGGCATTCATTGATGAAGCCGATGTTTATCGGAGTGGCGCTGGGGGTACTGGCCAGCCTGACCCATGCCACACAGTGGCTGCCTGCCTTCATCTTCAATACCGGCAAGATCATGTCCGATGCCTGCAACTTCATCTCGCTGTTTGCGGTCGGGGTGGCACTGCACGGGGTCGCCATCAAGCTGAATGCAGGGCTATGGCTCAATCTGGGGTTGAAAAGTCTGCTGGCACCGCTGATCTCATGGGCCATCGTGTTTGCGCTGGGGCTACAGGGAGCAAGCGCTCAAGAACTGATCTTCCTGCTGGCAATGCCGACAGCCACCAACGCCACGATTCTGGCCTATCAGTGGCACGTTCAGGAGACGGAAGCCTCGAGCCTCTACCTGCTGTCAACGGCACTCTCTGTCGTGGTGCTGCCCGTATTGATGCTGCTGATGCAGGCGTTTATCCCAGGCACCACATCGTAAAGGCATGTAAGATAACCGCCCTTAATACATGCGCACTTTACAAGGATAAAATTGCATGAAACTCGTCAGCTTCACTACGATGAATGCACAAGAACGCTACGGCATCCTGACCGCCGATGGCGTCATTGAGCTTGGCCCCCGCCTGGGCGAGCACGTTCCCACACTGGTCGATGCGCTGACCCACTTTTCTATCGAAGAGCTGAACCAGTATGCCTCGCTGCCCTGCGACTATCGGCTGAACGACATCCATTATCTGCCCGTCATTCCTCGCCCCGGCAAAATTCTATGCATCGGCATGAACTACGCACAGAAGCGTCTGGAGTTTGCCTCGACCGAGGAAGCGCCTACGCTGTTTATCCGATTTGCCGATTCACAAGCCGGTCATGAGCAGCCAGTATTGAAGCCCACCTGCACCGAACAGTTCGATTACGAAGGTGAACTTGCGTTTGTCATTGGCAAGGCCGGCCGCCATATCGCCCCGGAAGACGCCTACGCGCACGTGGCAGGCTACAGCGTCTACATGGACGGTTCGGCGCGCGACTGGCAGCACGCATGGTACACCGCAGGCAAAAACTGGCCGCAGACAGGTGGGTTTGGTCCGGCATTGGTTACCCGTGACGAGATTCCCGATCCTCATGCGCTGACGCTTCAGACTCGCGTTAATGGTGAGGCGCTCCAGAACGACCATACGCGCAACATGATCCATACGATTCCTCAGATCGTGGCCTATATCAGCACCTTCACGCCACTCAGCCCCGGCGACGTCATTCTGACCGGTTCGCCGGGCAACGTTGGCAAGAGCCTGGTGCCGCCGCGCTACCTGCATGCCGGTGACGTGGTGGAAGTCGAAATTGAAGGACTAGGCACTCTGCGCAACACGGTCGTTGATGCGGCGGATGTCGAATAGGACAGGCTGCCGCGTTTTCCCCCTCTTCTAAAGATGAGGCCACTCATGACACAGCAGACAAGCGCACATGCAGGCTCTCTGGAGTCCTGCGACATTCTCGTGACACTGGAACGATGTCCGGTCGGACAGGGACGTACGCTACAGCTCAACATTGCCATGCCCGAGCTGTACGGTGAGCACATTCATGCCCTGATCGAACACCATCTGGACCAGCTGGGCCTGCACGATGTGCGCGTCACGGCGGAAGACAAGGGCGCGCTGGATGCGACGATCCTGGCGCGACTGGATACGGCGTTCATGCGGCTTACCGCTTCAGCCGCGTGAAGGAGACTCTGATGCGTATCAAGAAATACCGCTCAATGCTGTACGTCCCCGGCAATAACCCCGCGATGGTGCAGCAGGCCACTATCTACGGAGCCGATTCAGTACTGCTCGATTTGGAAGACGCCATTGCACCGGATGAGAAGGACGCCGCGCGCGATCTACTGCGCCATCATATTCCGCTGCTCGACCGTGAGAACTGCGTACTGACAGTACGCGTCAACGGTCTGGATACGCCACTGGGCGAGCAGGACGTGCGTGCAATGGTGCCACTGCAACTGGACGCCATTCGAGTGCCCAAAGTAGAAAGCGCAGTGGCCATGCAGCAGCTCGACGCTCTGATCACCGAGCTGGAGCGTGAACACGGCATCACGCAGCCGGTCGAGATACACGCCATGATCGAAACGGCCCGAGGGGTAATGAACGCGGCCGACATCGCGACCAGTACCCCACGTATCAGCGCGCTGACCTTCGGTGCACAAGACCTGCTGGCCGATCTTGGCCTGCGTCGCACCGACCGTGCGGGGCTGACGTTTCCGCGCGGCCAGATACTAATGGCGGCCAAGGCGGCCCGCCTGCACGTACTGGATACGCCGTTCATCGACATTGAGGATGAAGACGGCCTGCGCGCCAGTGCCGAAGAGGCCAAGTCGCTAGGGTTCACGGGGAAGGCCGTCATCAACCCGCGCCAGATCGATATCGTCAATCAGGTTTTCAGCCCCTCGCCAGAGGAAGTGACGCATGCCATTCGCGTCGTCGGCAGCTTTAATGCCCATAAGGCCGCAGGTAGCGGCGTCTTCGCGCTAGACGGCAAGATGGTGGACCGTCCCGTCGTCGAGCAAGCCATCACGGTTCTGCGCCTAGCCGATATCGACCCTGCCACGCTCTGATTCAAGAGGTTGTCGTCATGAACAGCACTTTGCCTCAACACATCGCAGGCTATGGGGATGTCACCCCGTTCCAAGGCAGCGCCGCCTACCTTGACCGCCCGATTCCGCCTCGCGTGGCCGCTCCTACGCGCCGTTCGACACCGCACGGTTCCAAGCAGCGCAGCTCACTGCAGGCCGCCATCGAAGCCTGCCACCCTTTCGACGGCATGACCGTATCGTTCCATCACCATCTACGCGTGGGCGACAGCGTAGTGATGCAGACCATCGAGCTGCTGGCGCAAATGGGCATCAAGGATATCCGGTTGGCCGCCTCGTCGCTGACCAGTGCCCATGAGGGATTGGTGCCATACCTGCAAAACGGTACCGTTACCCGCATCTGGACGTCCGGCGTGCGTAGTGGTCTGGGCGAGGCGATCAGCGCGGGCCAACTGGCCACACCGGTGGTCATCCATTCGCACGGCGGGCGGGCCCGAGCCATTACCACGGGTGAACTGACCATCGACCTCGCGGTGATCGCTGCGGCATCGGCCGATGAACAGGGCAACTGCACCGGTACCGTTGGCCCTTCCGCCTTCGGCTCCATCGGCTACGCACAGGTCGATGCCCAGTACGCTCGGCAGACCATTGTGGTCTCGGACACTATCGTGCCCTACCCCTGTGTGCCGGTGTCTATTCCACAGACCCAGATCGACCATGTGGTGAAGGTCGATGCGATCGGTGATGTACGTAAGATCGCCAGCGGCTCGACCCGCATCACCAAATCTCCCGTCGATCTGCTGCTGGCACGCCGCGTCGCTGACGTACTGCATGCCTCGCAGGCCATGACGCCCGGCTTCAACTTCCAGCTGGGATCCGGTGGCGCATCATTGGCTGTCGCCAAGTTCCTGCGCCCGTATCTGCGCGATGAGCAGCTCAAAGGCGGTTTCCTGCTCGGAGGAATCGTGGCTGAAGCGGTCGCACTCAAACAGGAAGGCTTCTTCGACGCCATCGTTGATGTGCAGTCCTTCGACAGTGCCGTGGCTACGTCAATGGCGGAAGATCCGCACCACCTAGAGATTTCCGCCGACACTTACGCCAATCCGTTTAACGGCGGCTGCATGACCGATCTGGTCGATATCTGCGTGCTCAGTGCGCTAGAGGTAGACACCGATTTCAACGTCAATGTCATCACCGGCTCGCAAGGGGTCATCATGGCGGCCTCTGGCGGTCACAGTGACACCGCATTTGGTGCCAAATTGACCGTCGTCGTGTGCCCGTCGTTTCGCGGCCGTGTTCCCACATTGGTCGAGCGCGTTACGACCTGTGTCACACCGGGTGAAGACATTGACCTGCTGGTGACCGAGCGGGGCATCTGCGTCAACCCCAGACGCCCGGAGCTGGAAGCCCGCCTGAAGGCGGCGCATCTGCCGGTTGTGGACATCCATACGCTGAAAGCCAAGGTGGATAAGTTGCTGGGGGTTCCCGCGCCGCAGCGCTTCAATGACCGCATTGTTGGGGTCGTCCAGTATCGCGACGGTTCGGTGATCGACGTTATCCGTCAGCGGCGCGGCGCATGAACCGAGCCGCGATCCTCTCCGCCCGCGAGCAGCGGGCGCAGGAGAAGCAGCGCTTGCTGGCCAAATGGCCGGTCATCGTCAGCCTTAGTTTCAACCTGCCGGGATTGCCCAAGAGCACGCCGCTGACGCAAGCAGCCTTCGATGATGTGGCCCAAGCACTGACGCACTACCTCTGCGCCCACCGCTGCGCGCTGCACCCGCAACCGACCGTGCACGACGCGGCGGGCGATCATGTGCTGTGGGCAGGACGCCCATCGTGCGATGCCGTCGCGCTCAAGGCGCTGACCGAACGCTTCGAAGGAGAACACCCTCTCGGCCGCCTGCTGGATGTGGACATCTATACACCCGAAGGCCCCATCCGCTCCGGCAAGAATAAGCGCTGTTTGATATGCGATGCGCCAGCGCTGGTATGCATGCGTGCGCAGCGTCACTCACTTGAAACCCTGCGAGCATACTGCGATCAGCAGCTTGCTGACTGGTGGGACACACAACAGGCTTCACGCCATGCCCGCATGCTGGCCAGCAGCATGACCCGCGCCTTGCTGGACGAGGTGCTGCTAACGCCGAAGCCTGGGCTGGTCGATCAGCAGGACTGTGGCAGCCATGACGACATGGACCTTCCCCTATTCGTTCAGGCTATCAGCGCCCTGTCGCCTTACTGGGAGCGCGTTGCCCGACAAGGCATAGCGTTCGACGGCGAAAACGGGCACGACGCCCTGATTGCACTGCGTCGGCTAGGGCTAGAAATGGAAGCCGCCATGCGCCAAGCCACCCACGGCATCAATACCCACAAGGGGGCGATCTTCTTGGGCTGCCTTGCCGTGTTTGCCCACGCGTATGCATGGCGCTGCGGTTCGTCTTCTCACCCCGAGGACTATCGGCGCATCGTGCGCCACCTCAGCCGTGATCTGGTCGCGCGTGACATGAAAGCGCTTCATAACGATCATTCGTACGGCCAGCGGCTGCTACAGACCTACGAAGATGCACGCGTAGGCGGCCCTCGCTATCAGGCCGAACATGGCTTGCCCGCGGTGTTCGATCACGGCCTGCCAGCGCTTGAGGCTGCGCTGAACAGCGGCAGCACCGCCGATACCGCTAGCCTACATGCCTTGCTGACGCTGATGGCCCACGTGCTGGATACCAACGTACTGCATCGTAGTTCGCTCAGCGTAACCCACCGCTTTATGGCGCTGGCCCAACAGGCCGCCGCGACATTGCCGCCACGCGCCGAGGATATCGAACACCTGCAAGCGTTCTGTCGCCGTCACTGGATATCCGCCGGTGGCTGCGCCGATCTGCTAGCCATCACGCTGTTCTTCCACTATGCCGACCACGCGACAACACTCCATGCTGCATATCAATGACTATCCACGGCTGCCGCGCTTTCAGTGCCGCGCACTCGCCGCCTTTCTGGAGCGCCATCAGCTGCACTTTGCCGAGGATATCGACGGCGCTGTGCTGGCTGAAACTGAGGCGGGTGATATTGTCGGCTGTCTAGCCCATCAGGATGATGTGCTGAAGTATTTCTGTGTCGCCGACGACCATCGCGATGAAGGACTGGGCAGCCAGCTCATCAGCACACTGATCAATCGCCTGCTCCGCGAGTACAGCGGAGTGCGCGCCTTCACATCGCCCTGCCGCGCCGCCACATTCGAGTCGCTGGGCTTTCAGCGGCTCGCCGCCACGTCTCACTATGCGCTGCTGGAATTTGGCCCACGCGGGCTGGATGACTATCTGAATGCCGTTCGCGCACGGCTCCCCAGTACAGCAATGCCGGTCAATGCCGTGGTGCTCAATGCCAACCCGTTCACTCTGGGACACCGCTATCTGGTTCAACAAGCGGCAGCTCATGGCCTGCAAACGCTGGTGTTTGTGGTGGCAAACGACCACTCCCGGTTTCGCTTCAAGGACCGTTTGGCGATGGTCGAAACGGGCTGCCGAGACCTTCCCGGCGTTACCGTCTGCAGTGGTGGCGCCTACATGGTGTCCGGTGCCACGTTCCCTCACTACTTCCTCAAGCAGACCGACCATGATGCACTGGCCCACTATCAGGGTGAACTGGACGCGACCCTATTCGCCACCCGCATAGCGCCCGCTCTGAATATCACTCAACGCGTCATCGGCGAAGAACCGCTGTCCCCCGTGACGGCTGCCTACAATGCGGCACTGCATGAGACGCTTCCCGCCTACGGCATTCAAGTGATCGAACTGGCACGCCGCGAACAGGCTGGCAGCGTGATCAGTGCCAGCCGCGTACGTGCGCTGCTCGATGCCGAAGATAACGCTTGGGAAGCACTGGTACCTGAGACCACGCGAGACTATATCCTCACGCATGGGCTGAACTAAAACGCTGACGACAGGCATAAAAAAACCGCCGTGGATCAAGGCGGTTTCAGCATGTTCAATACGGCCAGTCAGAACGGTGTTCCCTATGCCGTCAGGGCATAGCTGTCTTCCAACAGCGTGATCACCTCTTCCATCGCCACCTGCGCTAACAGCACCGACACCCAGTGCTCCTTGTTCATATGGTAGGCCGGTACGATTCCGTCCTGCATTAGCAGACCGCCAACGTGCTCGGGGCGTACCTTCACGTTGAGTATCTCGACCTTAGCAGCCGTGCTTAGCCCCAGGCGCTCCCCCGGTATGCGCGCCACCAGCCCATACCATTTGCGGTGAGTGGCATGCCGCAGCACAGCATGATCGGGGTCACGCGCCCATGGGTAATCGGGCAACGTCCCGAAACGCTGCTGCGCATACTCCAGCACCTGTGGTATCGCCATGATCAACGTTCCTGTACGGCAGCGCGCGCGAGGGAATCGAGCGCGCGAAAACCGTGCGTTGGTAGAAAAGAGAGAATAACCGCTAAGGGGATACTCAGTGCTGCGATGCCATATCGACCACCAACCGCCCGTGGATGTCGCCATTCAGCAATGCTTCGGCACTGCCAATAACTTCGTTCAACCCAATCATCGTACTGATGGCCTGAAGCTGCGATCCCGACAGTAGCTCACTTAGACGCTGCCAAGCCGCAATGCGCGTCGGTAGCGGTTGCATCACGCTGTCGATCCCCACCAGAGTGACCCCTCGCAGAATGAACGGTGCCACAGAGGCAGGCAACGCCATGCCTTGTGCCAAACCGCAGGCGGCCACAGTGCCACCGTATCGCGTAGCCGCCAGCACGTTTGCTAGCGTATGGCTGCCAACACAGTCGATGGCCCCTGCCCACTGGGCCTTTGCCAACGGCTTGCCCGGTGCAGACAGCGGCTCACGGTCCAGAATGTCGACAGCCCCCAACTGGCGCAGATAATCGGCCTGCGCCGCCTTGCCTGTCGATGCGATAACGGTATATCCCAGTGTCGCGAGCAATGCCACCGCATAACTGCCCACGCCGCCCGTTGCTCCGGTCACCAGTATCGGCCCCTTGTCCGGCGTAACACCGTGCTGCTCCAACGCCATGATTGACAGCATGGCCGTATAGCCCGCCGTACCTATTGCCATGGCCTCGCGGGACACCATACCCGCAGGCAACGCAATCAGCCACTCGCTCTTCACACAGGCCTTCTCCGCCAAACCGCCCCACCATGCCTCGCCTACCCCCCACCCGTTCAACACGACCTGATCGCCACAAGTAAAGGCCTTGCTGGAGGACGCAATGACCGTACCGGCAAAGTCGATGCCCGGGACCATTGGGAACTCGCGCACCACCGGCGACCGCCCCGTAATGGCCAGAGCATCCTTGTAATTGACGGTACTGCACGTTACCGCCACCGTAACGTCGCCCTGCGGCAACAGAGACTCATTCAGCGACTCCACGGCCACATGCTGCCGTTGGTCGTGCTGACGAATCACGATAGCGTTGAACATGGGCGGTTCCTTTTTTTCAGAGCGATATCGGCCACGGCCATGACGCCGGACGAAAGGTGATTCTCCCCCGAACGACAGCTGGCACTAGCGGGCCAGATACCCGCCATCAATAGGAAAAATGCCTCCCGTACAGAAGCCGGCATCGCCAGACAGCAAAAACAGAATGAATGACGCCACTTCATCGACGGTCGCCATTCGCTGCAAGGGATGCGCTTCGGCAAAACCGTGCCGCACAGCCTCAGGAAACTCATGCATTCTGGGCGTATCGACATAGCCGGGAGCCACAGCGTTGATTCTTATGCCGTCACAGGCATACTCCAGAGCGGCAGTCTGGGTCAAGCCGATGACCCCATGCTTGGCGACCGTATAAGGTCCCAGCCCAGCGATACCGACTAGCCCGTTGACGGCAGATAGATTGACGATGGCCCCACCGGCCGCCGCCACCAGCTGCGGCAGCTCATACTTCATGCAGTGAAAGACCCCGCTGAGCGTCGTTGCCATCACCTGATTCCAGTTGTCGATCGACTGCTCCGCGATGGGACGGCCGCTGTCACCAGTGATGCCTGCACTGTTTACAGCAAGGTCAATACGCCCGAAATGCGCCACTGCCTGTTCGATCATCTGCCGCACCGACGCAGGGTCGGCCACATCGCAGGCAATTCCCAGTACGCGCTGCCGATCATGGGAAAGCGCTCGCGCTTTCTTCTCAACCAATGCTGCCGAGCGCGATGCGATCACCACACAAGCCCCTTCTGCATACAGACGCTCGGCTACCCGTTCACCAATGCCATTGGTCGCCCCAGTGACGACAGCCACTTTATTTTTGAATCTCACGATGGCGTGCTCCCATAGTCTGGTGCAGAAACGCTTCTGCACACCACCAGACGCTACCGCTTGCCAGTGACAGTTTCTGTCAGCAGGCACCGCAGGAAGGCCCCTCAACGACGCACTATTTCAGCGACGCACGTAGAGAAAAGGAAACATCGGACATCGGCGCTAGCATGGCAAACGCCTGCCGCCATGCCCGTCACCGACAGTTAAAGCCAAAGACGCCTTCACGGAAGTAATCAACGATCCCATATGAATGCGCCAGCGCCATCTCGACACCGTCTCGTCCAGCCCCGTGTCAAGCAACGCTTTATGCCGAAGCAGTGTGTATGGCCGCCTTGACCACGGAACCATGCGCTGACCGCCCTTATAAGAACGATACCTGTTCAGGTGCGGCCTAAGTTCACGATGAAACACTCACGCCCACACTGCCCGCCGTAACGAACGTAGGCCTCAAGCATCGCGTAAATAGGCAACGCGCAGGCGATGGCCGTCAGGATCCAGTGCGGCAAAGGTGTAGCCGAAATCCAGCAACGCCGGTTTCTGGTAAATGGTCACGCCGTGGGTAACGCCCCACTCAAGATAGAGCGCCTCCAGCGCATCCTTCGACGCCACGGTGAACATCACCTCGCAGCCACCCGCAGGGGCCGTGACCAACGGTTCAGCAGTGAAGCGCGACCACAGCGCCAGCTGAAAACCGTTTTCAAACACGAGCAGCACAAAGCTGGGATGCACCTCATGCTGACGCACGGTGAAGAGAGAGGAATAGAACGCGAGACTTTTGATTGGATTTTCGACAAACAGAATAGTCATATCAGCGGTCGGCATGGTAACGGCTCCAAGTAGTCCTGAAAGAGCCACTACCATAGCCGTCAGCCGTGACAGATTTTGTCAGCAGGCACTAATCGGTGATACCCATCTGCGCTTTCCACGTATGCAACAGTGTCTGGCGATGGCGAGGATAGCGCTCCTCATGCACACAAAGGCTGTCGATGCGGTCAGTGCGAAAATGACGAAAGTCCTGACGCAGCTCGCACCATGCCACCAACACCCGCGATGCATCGAAAAAGGCGATGGCCATTGGCCATATGCGACGCGAAGACGAACGCCCCTGCTGATCGTGGTAGGCCAACTCCACCACAAACTGATGCCGGATGGCATCACGCAGCGCCGACAAATGACACGACGTCACCTGATGTTCAGACGGCCCCAATTTCAGCGCAGGGAGATCCAGCACCTCCGCCATTCGCTCCGGCAGCACAGCCCGCACCTTGGCCTGCACATCTACAGCCGCCTGGCCGAGCATCTCATCAGCGTTCTGCGCGACCCACTGCAACCCCAGCACCAGCGCCTCGATTTCATCCGATGAAAACATCAACGGCGGCAGAATAAAGCCCTCGCGTAGCATATAACCAACGCCTGCAGAACCCTCTATGCGCGCCCCCTGATGCTGCAACTGAGCGATATCACGGTATAGCGTACGCTTACTTACACCAAGAGATTCGGCTAGTACCGCCGCCGTTACCGGATAACGGTAGCAACGCAGTTTCTGGATAAGAACAAGAAGACGCTCGGCGCGGGTCATGGCGGTATTTCATAAGAAAGGCAGGAAGCCAACGGTTATACCTAAACATCGCCCTATGAACCAGTGCATGAGAGGAAAACCACTCAACAACGCATCAGGCAGAGCGCAATCCCCTTATTTTCAAACTGCCTATGCGGCAGCGCACTAGTTTGTAGGATTCCTGCAGACTTGTTTGCATTTCTAAGCTGCCTATGCGGCAGCGAACTCTCTATCGCGCTGCGCGACGATATCCGGCATTTTCTAAGCTGCCTGTGCGGCAGCGAACACGATGTCCTCGGGAGCCTTCGACGACCACTTTTTCTAAGCAGCCTGTGCGGCAGCGAACGCTGACGGCACTTTGGAAATGGACAGCCCGATTTTCTAAGCTGCCTGTGCGGCAGCGAACATATGTCGATAATGACTATGCTGGCGGGTATTTTTCTAAGCTGCCTGTGCGGCAGCGAACCATGACTGCATGAATCTTCATGACTTGCGAGATTTCTAAGCTGCCTGTGCGGCAGCGAACGAGCAATCCTCGCCGGAGCAAGAGCCGTTTCATTTCTAAGCTGCCTGTGCGGCAGCGAACAATTGAGCGCATCAAAGACTCTGGTGCTGAATTTTCTAAGCTGCCTGTGCGGCAGCGAACCAACGTCCACGAACTATTACGGCTAATAAGAATTTCTAAGCTGCCTGTGCGGCAGCGAACACTGGGAGGCTATCCGTACAGCCTTCGAGGCTTTTCTAAGCTGCCTGTGCGGCAGCGAACCGTTCCGGCAAGGTGAAGGTAGAGAGCAAGCATTTCTAAGCTGCCTGTGCGGCAGCGAACGACAAAAAACCAGAGCCAGCAGGCTTTGCGATTTTCTAAGCTGCCTGTGCGGCAGCGAACCATGAGATTACTTGCATTTAAACAAGGAAGATTTTCTAAGCTGCCTGTGCGGCAGCGAACACCAAGCGCTGTACATTGGCGGCCTGCTTAACTTTCTAAGCTGCCTGTGCGGCAGCGAACCGGCGGTTTGCATGACGGTTCCCCTCAGTGTTTTTCTAAGCTGCCTGTGCGGCAGCGAACATATTCCAAAAGCGCAACGCGGGCATCCCGATTTTCTAAGCTGCCTGTGCGGCAGCGAACCTTGGTCACGATTTGCTCACGGAAGCCATTTTTTTCTAAGCTGCCTGTGCGGCAGCGAACATTCTGGTCGAGGAAGCGGTCGCGTCACTAATTTTCTAAGCTGCCTGTGCGGCAGCGAACCGTAAAACCGAAGAATGGCGCGGTGGCGGCATTTTCTAAGCTGCCTGTGCGGCAGCGAACGCCAGTCGCCTTAGTCCTTCCGACAGTGTGTCTTTCTAAGCTGCCTGTGCGGCAGCGAACATTCTAAGTGCTCTGCTGGCTTAGAATTTGCCTTTCTAAGCTGCCTGTGCGGCAGCGAACTTCATGGGCACGACAGCACAGCTCACCCACTTTTTCTAAGCTGCCTGTGCGGCAGCGAACTAGACGCATTTTATCCTAATACATTGTCACGAAAGGGGAAGGACTAGTATCGAGTCATTCACCCCTTTTTCGGAGCGGTGTCTTCGGCTTCTGTAAAAACAACGCGTTAGCATTGCTCTCAAAAAAAGGGTTCACCAGCGCATTTGCTAAAGTCGTCATGCCGTGCTCATAAAAAAAACACCCCGAAGGTTGGACTTGCTTTATCCAACGTTGGGGGTGCAGTTCATTGCGAGGGCATTTCTTTATGAGGCAGTTCGGGGATAGTTATTCCCGAATCACTTCCGCCCCTTTGGGAATCTGGAAGTGGAAAGTGCTATCACTGATCTGGGCATTCGGCTGTACGTTGCTGAAAGCCACTTGGGTATGCTGTCCAGAGGCATCGTACATGTCGAGCGAGGACAGTCGGCTGCTGTCGAAAGTCATCTGCAAGCGGTCGAACAGTGAGTCGGTGCTTTTCGGCTTGAGGGTATAGACCTCTTTGCTGCCTTGGGTCTTCTCGGTCACGCTATAGCTGTGCACCAGCTCGCTGGCTTGGCCGGACAACAACAGTGCCGGGGTATTGGTCACTTGAGGATCAAGCTTGCGAATGGTGACCTGATCCAGATCGGGGTCGTGTAGGTAAACTTCCTTACCGTCAGAGACCACAACTTGTGAATACGGCGCATCTACAACCCAGCGGAACTTGCCCGGGCGTGCGACCCACATCTGCCCTTTCGACTGCTGTGATACGTGTCCGTTACCTTCGATGCGCTGGCTAAAGTCAGCTGCGTAGCTGGTCACGGGTTCAAGGCGCTGCGTCAGGTGCTGTGCTGCGCTCAGCTCGTCTGCACCGGCCCACGGTGTCATGCTCATCAGCGCCACGCCTGCCAGACAAGCCTTGCCCCACTGCGTCATCGTGTTCATTACAGCCATGAATAGTCCTCTTCGAATCCGGTATATAGCGGCTGTCGCGCGGGCTATATATGTGCCCCTCTGCGCCAGCGTTTGAATCCAGTCTATGCCATGACGCGGCGCAAGACAGCGGTACTCGGCCGCCCTCAGCGCCTGTGTCATGATAATGCTCATAAGAGTGCATGATACGGCGAAGGTTCAGTGCCCAGGGGACAGCTGAACCTTCGCTTCAGCCAGCGTCAGTCCGAGATAGGCGGCGGGGCCAGCACTTCGCGGCTGCCGTTGCTGCCCATACTGGACACTACGCCGGCCATTTCCATCGCTTCGACCAAACGGGCCGCGCGGTTGTAGCCGATCTTGAACTTGCGCTGGACGGACGAAATCGACACGCGACGCGTCTGCGTCACGAATTTGACGGCTTCGTCATACAGTACGTCCTGCTCAGCATCACCGCCTTCGCCTTCAGCTTCCAGTCCCGTTAGCGCATCGGCGGAAACGCCACCGCTCAGAATCTCTTCATCGTACTCAGGCTTACCACGACGCTTCCAGTCTTCCACCACGCGGTGCACTTCATCATCATCGACGAACGCTCCGTGGATACGCGTCGGGGTGCTTTCACCCACCGCCAAGTACAGCATGTCACCGTGACCCAGCAGCGCCTCGGCACCGCCCTGATCAAGGATTGTACGGGAGTCGATACGTGAAGACACTTGGAAGGCGATACGCGAGGGGATGTTGGCCTTGATCAGACCGGTCACCACATCCACAGACGGGCGCTGCGTCGCCAGCACCAAGTGAATCCCCGCGGCACGAGCCTTCTGCGCCAAACGCGCGATTAGCTCTTCGACCTTCTTGCCGACGATCATAAACATGTCGGCAAACTCGTCGATGACCACCACAATATACGGCAGCTTTTTCAGTGTATCGGGCTGTGCACCCGGGGCATGGGTGTCAGCGTCCCACAACGGGTCAGCGACCTGCGCCCCTGCCGCGTGAGCCTGATCAAGCTTATCGTTGAAGCCCGCGATATTGCGCACGCCCATCTTAGACATCAGCTTGTAGCGCCGCTCCATCTCGGCGACACACCAGCGCAACGCATTAGCCGCTTCCTTCATGTCTGTCACAACCGGGGCCAGCAGGTGCGGAATGTCATCGTAGACTGACAGCTCCAACATTTTGGGGTCGATCAGGATCATGCGAACATCTTCAGGGCGCGATTTCATCAAGATCGAGATCAACATCGCGTTGACCCCAACGGATTTACCCGACCCTGTTGTCCCCGCCACCAGCACGTGAGGCATCTTGGCGAGGTCCGCCACGACAGAATGCCCACCGATGTTGTGGCCCAGCGCAACGGTCAGCGGCGAACGCGCATTGCGGTAGATATCGGAATCCAGCACTTCACGCAGACGGATCATCGCGCGGTGAGGGTTGGGAATCTCAATCCCGACGGTCGGTTTGCCATAGATGACCTCAATGACACGGACACTCTTGACCAGCAGCGAACGCGCCAGATCCTTCGACAGGCTGCTGATTTTGGACCCTTTCACCCCTGCGGCGGGCATGATCTCGAACTGAGTGATGACTGGGCCGGGCGAAATATTGACGACCTCTGCCTTCACACCGTATTCCTTCAGGCGCATTTCCAGCAGCTCGGCCATCTGTTGCAGTTCTTCTTCGGAATAGGAAGGCTGCTGTTCATCGGCAGGCGTCAGCAGCTGTATGCCGGGCATCTCACCGATAATCTCAACATGCTGGTTCTCATCGCGCTGCTGCAGATGCTCAACGGTCCACAGTTTCGGCCCATCGTCTTCGACAAGCTCGTCCTCATCGTCATCCAGCGCCGAGATGGGCATGGTCGATGCCGGTGCAACATTATCGCTGTCGCGCGGCGATAGCGGCGTCAACGGGCGTTCAGGAAGATCCAACGGCTCGTCATCGGCGTACTCGTCTTCATCCTGTTCATCCTCGACATACTGCGGCTCGGGCTTATGCAGCGCCACAGATGCCGGCGGCTGCACGGGCATGCTTACAGAGGATGGGCGAACAGGCTCATGCACCGCGTAGACATCATCCGCCTCGTCATCACCATAATCACCGTCATCTTCTTCATCAGCGGCAGACAGCGGTGTCGCATCGAATGCCGACGCTGGCGCAGGAGCTTCCGGCACATGCTCCGCTTCACCCTCATCGTCCATGTCGACCATAAAGCGCGGTGTGAACGCGGGCATTTCATCATCGGAAGCCGCAGACGAGCGCGCCGCCGGCGCAGTGCGATCATCAACACTGCCCTGCCGCTCGTGTACCTGTTCTTCATGTACCGCCGCTTCACGTGCTTCCGGCTCATCGACCGCATCCTGCGTGGATGCAGAGATCGGTGCGGTCGGGGTAAAGACCGGCTCGTTAACCGCGACCTGTGTAGCAGCTATTGCCGGCCAAGCCGCTACGGCTTCGACAGGCACCGGGTGTACGGCCGCGAGTGGTGCTGGCATCGGTTTGACAACGTCAATCGTAGACGCATCAACGTCGTCACTATTTTTCTCATCGACCTCGTCTGGGGCTGGAGCACGCACGATAGGCACTTCACGCCGCGGTGCCGGTTCTTCCTGTTGAGGTGTAATCAACGGTGCATCTGCATGTTCATGCGGCTCGTCCACACGCGTCGGTGCCGAGACGGCCGCCCGGCGCAGCGCTTCCTCTTCTTCTTTTGCTTTTCGTTCTTCCGCTTCGCGCAATGATTGCAGTGTTTGGCGGTAACGCTCGGCTTGCTCGGCTACCGCCGCATCGCTCTGTTCGGCTTCATCCCACGGAATACGGCTATCCGCAACAGTCGATACGCTAGGTACTGGCGCAGCATCGCGCTCATCTTGCTCATCACGACGAGCCCGGATCGTCAACGCTGGCGCGTCTTCTTCACTATCGTCGACACTATCCGTCATCGAACCGGGGTAAGGGCGCTCGTACGGCGCATAGCGCACCGGTTTGACGTTATGTTCCGGCGCTACGGCCGATGTGGGCTCGGAGCGATAGGCGTCCAGTTCAGGCTCGCCACGGTGAATGCCCAGCGTGTTCGCAAGGTGCGACAGCTTGCGGCTCAGCCACGAGGGCTCGGCAGCAACATCGTCATCCAGCTCGTCAGACACGGGCAGACGGGCATCACGACGCTCGTCATAACGCTCTTTCGCCATCAGTAGGCGATCCCGAACGAAGCGTCCGACACCGCGCAAGCCTCGGAACAGAGCCTTGCCAATCTCATCCATCAGCGTGAGCCACGATAGCCCCGTCAGCAGCGGCACACCGCACAGCACCAGCGAAATGCCCACCAACGTGGCACCGTGCTGCCCCAGAGGAGCCGTCAGTCCAGAACGCAGCCCTTGCCCGACGATATCGAAACTGTGGTCTTTCAATTGCTGGATATTGGAAAACAGTGCTTCAAGCAGACAGGTCCCTAGCAGTACCAGTGTCAGCCCCGCCATGCGTACTGCCAGCACCGTGGTATCCCATGTGAACGAAGCGATACGGCGGCGCACTAGCTGCCACGCCCCGAGAGCACACAGCGCGGGCCACCACAACGCCGCCGTACCAAACAGCGAATACAGGCTGTCAGACACCAGCGCCCCAACGTGTCCCATCCAGTTGGCCACCCGTGTGTTTTCAGGCCCGGTATGGAACCACGACGGATCGCTCATCGTGTGACTGAAAAACGCCAGCAACAGAAATGTACCCAGCGACAGCAAAATCACGGTGACACCGTCTTTGGCGGCCCCCTGCAGCGTCGTCGTCACCCGCCCGGGGGTACGACTGGCTTGGGCCTGCTGGCGCTTCCTAGCGTTCTGGCGTTTGCGAGGTGTCTTGGGCGACGCTCCTCGTTTGGCGTTTGCTCTGGAAGACGGTGTTCCTTTCTTCGAACTCACTGTAACCATCCCCTTGTGCCGCTACTCAGCGGCTGTCTGAAACCTGATCCGTGGCAGAAATGCAGGACTACATGATACTGGTTGTGCGTACATGTGCCACCCTGTCCGTGACGCCTACCCGGCGAATATCCTATGATCGTGAACCGGCGATGAAGTGCCGATCAGTGGAAACAAAGGCGCGTTACGTTAACGACCAACCCGCCGACAAAGGTATCAAGGAGCAGGCATGCTGTATTGGCTGGAAGAGCATCCCGTGGCATTCCCTGCCGTGGAAGACGCGCTGGACGAACCCAACGGGCTGCTGGCCGCAGGCGGTGCGCTCACGCCAGAGTGGCTGCTGACCGCCTATATGAACGGTATCTTTCCCTGGTTCAACGCTGAAGACCCTATTCTATGGTGGACACCCGATCCGCGCATGGTGCTCTACCCTAATGAGTTTCGCTGCCGACGCAGCCTCGCGAAACGCATCCGCAACGGCGGCTTTACCCTGACATTCGATACGGCCTTCAAAGAGGTCATGCAGTACTGCGGCAGTCTGCGCGACGACACCTGGATCTCGCCACAGATGGTGCGGGCCTATCACGACCTGCATCTGCTTGGCTACGCCCACTCACTGGAAGTCTGGCACGATGGCGAACTGGTCGGTGGCCTCTACGGACTGGCACTAGGACGCATCTTCTATGGCGAGTCGATGTTCTCGCGCTGCCCCGATGCCTCTAAGGTAGCGCTGGCCCACTTGGCCACCCTACCGTCCGAATACGGTTTTGCCTTAATCGACTGCCAAGTACATAGCGATCATCTTGCTAGTCTGGGCGCACGCGAGATAGCGCGCAGCGAATTCAATGCCGCACTCAGGCAGCACGCCTCGCTCGAACGCTGGCACCCGCCAATGCAGTAGTCACCTGCTACGACAGGATAGCGATAACTTCGCTGCTTCACAGCTGCAAAGCATGGATTACTGAAGGAAACGTATGCCCAGCGCCCGAGAACACAGCGCTTGGCATGCGTTACTTTTGCCAGTACCTGACAGCTATGCCATAATTCGCAACCATTCCGGCACGCATACGGGTCAGAAGCGGCCCCGCGCACGTCGAATCCGAGCGTGTCCCGCCTCAGTAGAATACCAATGGGTATTGTCCCGCTCCGTACGGCGATACCGGCAAGTGCACAAAATTTATTCCCGGAGGAAAGGCCCTCATGGCACGTGAAGATCATATTGAAATGGAAGGTTTCGTTATCGACACCCTTCCGAACACCCAGTTCCGCGTTCGCATCGGCGACGACATGCACGACGAGAAAGCACCGGTCGTGACCGCTCACATTTCAGGCAAAATGCGCAAGAACTACATCCGTATCCTGACCGGCGACCGCGTCAAAGTAGAACTGACGCCGTACGACCTGACCAAAGGCCGTATCGTGTACCGCTCTCGCTAAGGAAAAACGAGAGTAGCAAAATAAAAAGGCCTCTAGCGAAATCGCTAGAGGCCTTTTTATTAGCCATATATAAAAACACAAAACTATCAAAAATTAATTTTATCAAAGGTGGGGAAAATGAGTACAAATAATTTCGATTTTGATATCAAGTCTTCCACTCAACAAAAAAGCTGTAGCAATGTGTTTGCTCTAGGCTGTAAATCTTGCATGCGCCTACCTGGAATTCCAATATTTCCAGTAAGGTACTCAGCATGTAGCATTGATGGCAATGGTGCCATTCCAAAGTTGCCGAATGACATTATAAGCGCATTTACCTCTATCACTCTTGATCAATATATAGATAATGAGGAAAGCATTAAAAAAGGCTCTCCCTTTAACAGATATATCCTTAGAAAACTCAGAAAAGGATATATGTATATCTATGATGAAATCTATGGTGGGCAATGGCAATGTTTTGGAATATATCCCAGCGGAGAGTTAATCGCCTTTGCTCCTGAAGCGCCTATCCCCATCACGTCTTTAAATAATTTTTCGTGTAAAACACCAGAAAACTCTTATATTTCCAGTATAGTTACCATACCGAATGGAGAAAGCAGGAACATATATGTTTCTTATGTAGAATACCCGTGGTCCATACAACATATGGATCGACTTAAAAATGATGTTTCTATGCGTCAAGACTGCATGCAAGAATACAAAATAACAAGCAGCCGTGACGACACAATAAAATCAAACAATGGACTATTACGTTCTTATAGTGAAATCACGGATTATCTACCCGAATACAATTCAAAATATTCTAAATATGCGCTAGGAAAAATTGATATAACATCAATCGTCATCCCAGACTCACCACTAAAGACAAAAGAAAAAACGGAAGAACAGCATGCTATTGAAAATGCACTATCGTCTGTTGCTCATGATCGGCAATCTCATCCTGGATTGATGATGATTGTGCATGATGAAATCGGATTGATTGAACAGTTAAAAAATTTAAGACAAGAGCCTTATAACAGAACCCAGATAAAAGTTATTGAACGTCCAAATGGCTTAGGCCTGCGAGAGTTATACTGGCTTCAGTCAGTTCAAAAATTAGAAGAAGGGATATCCCTTCAGTTTGAAGAAGAAATAAAAGAAATATACAAAAAAGACTCTCCTGAGGCCCATGAGCAGTTTATAAAAGAGGGTACAAAACTATTCGAAGGCATAAACGAAAATCAAAGAAACCCTAGCCCCTTCGACATAGATAACTATTCAGAATCATCCAGAGTGGTCAAATTTCATGACCAAGAAATACAAAATACTTCACTCATGAGATCAAGGGTAATTTCCGAATTTAGAAAGTATTATGACAACGATAAACGAAAATATTTGGAAGAGTATTTTGATCCTTGCATAGAAGATTTCGAAAAAAGTAAATTTATTCTTGATGCTAATTATTGCGACTGGATAAGACATCACCTTGAACACGCGTTAAAGCGCTATGATACAACCGTCTTAGAATATTCTGCATACGCAGTACATATCCTTGGTAGCCTCTTAGATGAAGGAAGCATATTAACTATAAACAGTCAACGCCTGTGGCAATGGCTACATGAGGAAAGTACAAATAACAGCTCTTCTATTCTGGCAAGAGGGATTTGCTGTAACCACGATGAAACCAGATCGCACTATAATGCATCTCAGCTAACAGAAAATGATCCTAAAGATCTAAAAAGTAATCCCGAAGAATTCGAAAGCAACGAAGCTCCCAGCGTTTTCACAGACACTCTAAAAATAAAAAACTGGTACGATGTAGTTAAGAAAGGACAAAAATTACATGAGAAATGGAAAGATATAAGAACAAAAGAATTAACAACACCATTGAATGCTTGGCGAGCCGGTTGGAAAGATTTTTGGAAGCCTTACAAGCAGCTTCAACAAGCGTTAACCACATCTAGAATTGCCTTATACCAAAAGCACTTGGCACAACTAAGAGCTGAAATTCCTATTTCTTGGAAAAATGCAACAAATGTATCTCCGACATTAAAACAGCTGCAAATTGCAGGTGCAATAGAAGCCGCTATTGCCAACGAACCAGTAGAAAGTAGAACATTTGGCATCTCAAAAACCAAAGTTAGCTATGAAACATTATTAAAAAGCGTAGAAATCAATAACAACAACTATAAAAAATATTCGTCCACCTCGTTCCATGATTATACGCCAAGTTCATTTAAGACGGGGAGCAAAAATACTAGTAGCAAAGCATCTGGAAACTTTACTTACGGTATAAAAGAGTTATACCAATCGACAGAAAATAAAAATATAAAAGAGGACTCTAAAGAAAACAACGGTCGCTTTTATACTTCAGAAAAAAATCAACAAATAAACTCTAGCAGTGAAAAAATCCAAAAGGCAAAGGGTGACTTAGTTGAATTAAACACCTCACACAAAATAAACTACTTTGCCATTAGTGATATGCATACTGATATTCCAGAGGCAATACTATCTGATGAAGAAAAAGTTCTCATAGCAGAGCAAGAAAAGGTCGCTGAAGCTTGGACAAAGGGAAAGTCTTCCGTTATATATGCAAATCTCATCATGTCTTTTCTTAACATGAAAAATGCTATTAATTCACTAGGAAAAAAAGATGCTGGCTTAGAAGAGTGGTGGAAAGTTATAGGATCATCTATAGCGACACTACAAGCTGCAGGTGATCTCATGTCTAATGTCACATCTTATAGGTCAGCAAATGCACTCCGCGTAGCACAGAAACTTGATTTAGCAAAAAAAGCTAATATCTTAAAATTCGAGACCAGCCTTCTTGGTAAAACCATAGCTATTATTGGCATCATTGATAGCCTAATAACTTTTGCCAAAGCTTACCAAAAATATAAAAATGGTGGCACTACGAGGGATATGCATATTGAAATGGCCATAGGAACTTTATCTCTTCTGGGTTCAATAATATCCCTTTCTGCAGGATCAGCAGTACTTGCACCGGTTCTACTCACGCTGATCATCTTAATTATAGGGCTATCATTTCTATTAACCCACTTAGTACCTAAGAATATCGAAAATTGGCTGCGCCGAAGTTTGTATGGAAAAGACCAAGAAACTGTCAAAGGTAAAATATTTCAAAGTATGGAAATAGAACAAAGCTCGCTTCAGATGGTACTAAAGGGAATTACTGTTGATGTAGAACTAGATCATGCAATTTTAAAATCAGAATCATCAGAAGATTTAAAAACATATGTTTTTAAATCAAAAATAGAATACCCCAAAAACATCAATGAAAATATAGAAATGACACTAAAAAACAACATGAATGGAAATAAAATAGCAACAATAACAAGAAATACAGATGGGGAAATAAAAAATATTTTTTTAGGGAAGATAGCCATGTCACGACTATCTGAAAAAGAATTAAGTATCATAAAAAATAAAACAAGCGCAGAAAACTTTTACACTATAGACATAACATATATAATTGGAATAAATAGAGACATAGAAAAAACATTGGATTTATCATTCGAAATTCTATTAAGTGGTAGCCTAAAAAGAGATGTATTTTATGTATCCATATAAAAGCATAACTGGCATTATAACCATTTCAATACTGGCAGTATATTCTTCTTATTCAAATGCATCAATGATTGTATACGAAAGAGATGACATAGAAAAAATAGCCAATGAAAACAACATTAAAGAAATTGAACATTGTGCAGAAAAAGGATCTTCTGCGTGTTCAACTATATTAGGCGGAGCTTATTATTGGGGCCTTTCCTTTTATGATAAAAGGATCAACATTAATGACAGCATCGCAATTAGATACTTCAAAAATTCTCTAATTGAAAGTTTGACATCACGAAGTATATTATCAGTAATCATAGAAAAAGAGAGAAGTCTAGAAAGCAAGGCTCTTTTAACATCAGCAGCAACAGAAAGATACTACCCTGCAGTATACAGGCTAGCACATCCAGATTATTTAAAAACGAACGAAATCAGGCAAGAAAGTATCAAGTGGCGAAAAATTCAGATGGACATGGAGCCTTCTACAGGAAGTGATGAAAAAGGGTTCATAGGTTCTATTTATTTACAAATGACCCCCCCTGATTATACCAATGCTTTATATTGGTTAAATAGAGCCATTACAGAAGAAGACGATATGTTGGCAGAACGTAATATCGCCAAGCTCTACGCCGAGGGTAAAGGCGTCGAAAAAGACTACATCACCGCTTATATGTATTACGACTTGGCGGGCACGGCGGGGGCGGAAGAAAAATCCAAACTGGCTGAACTGATGACGCCGGAGCAGGTGCAGGAAGGGCTTTCGCGCTCCCATGAATGGCAGGATGAACACCACTCTTATCGGCCCGGTTACGGTGCATGGAACGATATGGGCGGCATTGAGTGGCACGTGCACTAGCCAAAACCCACCGCCAATTAGTGGGTGCGGTGCGTTTTCATCTCAATAAAAAAGGCAGGCTCGCCATGAGCCTGCCTTTTGATTACCACAATACACGCGGTTTTGATCACGCGTCAGCAACGGCTTTGTCCGTCGACAATGCAAGCGCATCGCCCTTCTCATTAACACGGATCCGCACAATGCCACCATGTTCGGCCAATTCACCAAACAGCAGCATATCGGCCAGTGGCACTTTAATGGACGTCTGCACCAGTCGCATCATCGGACGTGCTCCCATCGCCTTGTCATAGCCTTTTTCAGCCAGCCATTCACGGGCGTCGTGATCCACATCCAGCTGAACGCGTTTCTCGTCAAGTTGTGCCTGCAGTTCGATCAGGCACTTGTCGACGACGCGATGAATTGCGTCCGTATCCAGCGGCTTGAAGGTGATGATGCTGTCGAGGCGGTTACGGAACTCGGGGGTGAACGTGCGACGAATCGCTTCGCCGGTGTCCGTGGTGTGATCCTGCTCTTGGAAACCGATTGAGCGGCGCGCGCTATCGGTAGCCCCAACGTTCGAGGTCATGATCAGAATCACGTTGCGGAAGTCGGCTTCACGCCCGTTGTTGTCGGTCAAACGCCCGCGGTCCATCACCTGCAACAGCAGGTTGAATACGTCCGGGTGTGCCTTTTCGATCTCGTCGAGCAACAGCACGCAATGAGGCTGCTTAGTGACGGCTTCGGTCAGCAGACCGCCTTGGTCATAACCGATGTAGCCCGGAGGCGCACCAATCAACCGCGATACGGTGTGATGCTCCATGTACTCGGACATGTCGAAGCGCACCAGTTCGATGCCCAGCTGTTTCGCAAGCTGACGCGCCACTTCGGTCTTCCCTACCCCAGTTGGTCCGGTGAACAGGAAGCTGCCAACGGGACGATCAGGGGCGGCCAGACCTGCACGGGCCAGTTTGATGGCAGACGCGAGGCCGTCGATCGCCTGATGCTGCCCGAAGATCATCATCTTCAAATTGCGTTCGAGGCTGCCCAGCATTTCACGGTCGGAGCGCGATACCTGACGCGGCGGTATGCGCGCCATCCAAGCAACGACGTTCTCGATCTGCTCAACATCCAGCGTACTGATGCGTTCGCCTTCCGGTTTGAGCTGCTGATGTGCACCCGCTTCGTCGATCACGTCAATGGCCTTATCCGGCAGCTGACGGTCATTGATATAGCGTTCGGATAGCCGTACCGCCGCGTCTATGGCACCGTCGGTGTAGGACACTTTGTGGTGCGCTTCGAAGCGACTGCGCAGCCCTTTTAGGATGCGGCAGGTATCTTCAACAGACGGCGCTTCAACGTCGATCTTTTGGAAGCGACGAGCCAGAGCGTGGTCCTTTTCAAAGATGCCACGGTATTCTTGGAAGGTGGTCGCTCCCACGCAGCGCAGTTTGCCGGAAGACAGTAGCGGCTTGAGCAGGTTAGAGGCATCCATCACCCCGTTCGATGCCGAACCGGCACCGATAATGGTGTGAATTTCATCAATGAAGAGAATCGAGTACGGTACATCGTTGAGCGCCTGCAACAGTGCTTTGAGACGTTTCTCAAAGTCGCCGCGGTATTTGGTGCCGGCCAGCAAAGCACCCATATCCAGCGAGTACACCACAGCTTCGCGCATGATCTCGGGAACGTCGCCATCCACGATGCGGCGCGCCAGCCCTTCGGCGATGGCCGTCTTGCCGACGCCCGCTTCCCCCACTAGCAGTGGGTTGTTCTTGCGACGGCGTACTAGCGTCTGGATGACGCGCGTCAGCTCGTGATCGCGCCCGATCAACGGGTCGATGTTGCCTTGCCGTGCTTCTTCATTGAGATCGACGGCATAGCGTTTGAGCGGCGAGGGTTCCGGCGCACTGCCCGCTTCAGAGCTGGCTTCGCCTTCGGCGTCGCCGCTGCGCATGGACATGTCATCATCGCGCGAGATGCCATGAGCGATATAGTTCACGACGTCGATGCGCGAGACATCCTGTAACCCCAGTAGATAGACGGCCTGACTTTCCTGTTCAGAGAAGATGGCCACCAGCACGCTGGCACCGTCAACTTCTTCCTTACCAGAAGATTGAACATGGAAGACGGCACGCTGCAGGACTCGCTGGAAACCAAGCGTCGGCTGGGTCTCACGCGTATCGACCTGCGTTTCGGGAATCAGTGGCGTGGTAGAGTTGATGAAGGACTGCAATTCTGCGCGCAGGATGTCGATCTGAGCCCCACATGCTGTCAGCACGTCAGCAGCAGATGCATTATCCAGCAATGCCAGCAGTAGGTGCTCCACGGTCATAAACTCATGACGTTTGGAGCGTGCTGCCGCAAAGGCAGCGTTTAGCGTCAGCTCCAATTCCTTGCTCAGCATAGCGGGCTTCCTCTTGCCTGGCGCGGTCAGTCCGCGCGCTCTATATCACACAACAGTGGATGCTCGTGCTCTCGCGCATGTTCGTTGACCATCCATGCTCGGGTGGCCGCAATGTCATAGGGGTAACGCCCACAGACGGCCTTGCCTTGAGTATGAACCGTCATCATGATTTGGACAGCCTGCTCGCCGCCCATGCCGAAAAACCGCTCGAGGATATCCACCACGAAATCCATCGGGGTGAAGTCATCGTTGAAGAGCACCACGTCATACCAGCGGGGTTCCGCCAGCTCTGTGCGTTCCTCCTCTTCGGTCAGATGGTCGAGACCATCGGCATCTGCCGCGCTGTCCGAATCATCGGACATGTTCATGATCAGCGGTGCCGTGGAAGCGGCAGTCGCGGTCTTATTGTGCATACGGGGCCACATGAGTGAACGGTAACGGATATGATGAAGGGAAGTGCATGACGATGCCGTGACATGACCGGTCTCCCACTAAGAAGACCGAGCGGCACTCGGTTCGATGCCTCGGATGCCCGGATATATGCCATCGCATGCAAAAGGTAAGATGATCCTCTATAACATCTTTCCATAGTGGTGCTCATGGCACGCTTTTTCAAGCGCTGGCCAATAGCGCCGAGCGTCTCTTGCCCATCCGCAGACACTGACATGCACGCCAATGTCATCATAAGGCCATGCTCACTGTCCGCCTGCAAGCCCTCTTGGTACCCTTTCACTTTTATGGAGCATCGTCACCATCGCAACAAAGGGCACCATGCCTACACCGCCCAATGTCCAACCCGATGGCCGACCCTGTTCCTCCGCCCTCGCGACCTGATGGTGCTTCTATCTATGAGTACGCTCTACCTGCTTAACAAGCCGTTCCACACACTGTGTCAGTTCACCGATGAGCGCCATGAGGGCGAACCACGCAAGACGCTGGCTCCGCTGATCGCCGTCCCCAATGTCTATCCCGCAGGCCGCCTCGACTACGACAGCGAGGGGCTGCTCCTACTGACCGACGATGGCGCACTGGCACATCGCATCACGCACCCATCCCAAAAGCTGCCCAAGACCTACTGGGTGCAGGTAGAAGGAGCCCCTGATGATGATGCCCTCCAACGCCTGCGCCACGGCGTAACACTGAAGGATGGGCCGACCCGCCCCGCCAAGGTACGCCGCATCGACACGCCAGAGGTACCGGAACGCATACCACCGGTACGCTTCCGCGCCAGCATTCCTACCCACTGGCTGGAAATCACCATCAGCGAAGGCCGCAACCGTCAAGTCCGCCGCATGACGGCCCACGTTGGCCTGCCCACACTGCGACTGATCCGCGTCGCTATCGGCCCGTGGACGCTCGAAGGCATCGCACCGGGTGAATGGCGCAAAGAAACCGTGCATCTACCGCAGCAGGCCGCGTCATCCTCACCAAACCGCCAAAAGCGAGGCCCACGTCAGGGCCCAGCGGGCAAGCGCCCTGTTCGAGGAACGCAGCGCCCGTCCTCATAAGGGGGTTGCCGCTGCCGTCTGCGCCAGACATTATGCCTATCTCGACGTAGCGGAAAGACACCGATCAGATGCCTTTCCGCCGGCCTGCTCGTGCACATAAGTGCGCGGGCGGTGCCCGATAACAACAGACTGATCAACGCATCGAAAAGGATTCACCATGAAAGACAACCGCTGGATGCCTCATGCAACGGTCGCGACCGTCATCTTCGACGGTGAACGATACCTGCTGACCGAAGAGATCAACCGTGGCGCCAGCCGCGTCGATTACCCCACGCTGTTCAACCAACCGGCGGGCCACCTCGAACCAAACGAAACACTCATCGAAGCGGCACGGCGTGAAACACGCGAAGAATGTGGCTGGGAAGTGACGCTGACCGGCTATCTGCGCCTTTATACGCGGGCTTGGAAACAGACCGTTTATCACAGCCATGCCTTTATCGCGACGCCGGATCACCCGGTAGACACACCGTTGGATGAAGGCATCGTGGCAGCCCATTGGCTGACATGGGAAGAGATTCAAGCGCTGGATGCAGAAGGCAAGCTGCGCAGCCCATTGGTACGCATGCGCATCGAAGATTATCAGGCGGGTCTGTGCTTCCCGCTCGACGTGCTGAAAGAGCTGCACCCGGCCTAAGCAAGCCACTCTGGCGATCGCGCACCGAGGTGGTTCAGCCGCCTGCCGCCATCAGGTATACTCGTCGCATATAATGCTGGCCTGCTCGTGGCACCGTTACTGACCGCGGCGAGCAGGTGCTTCACCGCTCGGTGCCAGCACACCGCGCCACCAAGGAGATCGGGCGCTCCCCGGATTCAATGCTATGCAGAACATGACTCGCTTCCCTCACCCTTCCCAGCTCATGATGGATGACACTGCCGCTGCGGGTACACCGTCGAAGACCAAGGTCATCGTCGGCATGTCCGGCGGTGTGGATTCATCCGTCGCGGCCTCGCTGTTGATGCGCCAAGGCTATGAGGTCGAAGGCCTGTTCATGAAGAACTGGGACGAGGACGACGGCACTGAATACTGCACGGCGAAAGAAGACCTTGCCGATGCCCAAGCCGTTTGCGACACGCTCGGAATCCGCCTGCACACGGCCAACTTTGCCGTCGAGTATTGGGACAATGTTTTCGAGCACTTCCTTGAAGAATACAAGGCAGGCCGTACGCCGAACCCCGACATCCTCTGCAACCGTGAAATCAAGTTCAAGGTCTTCCTCGACTACGCGGAAAAGCTGGGCGCCGACCTGATTGCCACCGGGCACTACTGCCGCGTGCGCAAGCCTGCGGGCAGCGAACTGGGCGAACTGCTGAAGGGGCTAGATCCGAACAAAGACCAGAGCTACTTCCTGCACGCCGTGACCGGCAAGGCGCTGGGTAAGACTCTGTTCCCGATCGGTGACATGGAAAAACCGGAAGTGCGCCGCATTGCCGAGGCCGAAGGCCTGATCACGGCACGCAAGAAGGATTCCACCGGTATCTGCTTCATCGGCGAACGCCGCTTCACCGATTTCCTGCGCCAGTATCTGCCGGCCCAGAAAGGCAAGATCGAAACGCCCGAAGGCGAAGTGATCGGCGATCATATCGGCCTGATGTACTACACCATCGGCCAGCGCCAAGGCCTCGGAATCGGTGGGCTGCCCAACCACGATGAAAGCCCGTGGTACGTTGCCCAGAAAGACCTCGACCGCAACGTGCTGATCGCCGTACAGGGCAAGCATCATCCGCTGCTTTATACCGACGTACTGACCAGCGAACCGATCGAATGGGTCGCAGGCAAGGCCCCGATGGCCGTTGGCGAGACACTGGCGCTACGCGCTAAGGTGCGCTATCGCCAGAACGATCAGGGCTGCAAGGTCACCCTGCGCGAAGAGGGTAGCGTCAGTGTCCGGTTCGATGAACCGCAGCGTGCGGTGACACCGGGGCAATCGCTGGTGCTGTACGCTGACGATCTATGTCTCGGTGGTGGTGTCATTCTCGAAGCCCACCAGTCGGACACGTTTTCCCTTGAGGAGATTCCGGCATGAGCACAACGCGCCGCCAAGCCATCGCACTGGCGGGGGTCTTTCAGGCCGCCGCAACGGTCGATAGTCTGGCCCGCACGGGTCAGCACGATACGACGGCATGGCGTACGTTGATCGACGCGACACTCGATACCGAGCCCGCCGACTTCGAAAGCGTCTATGGCGGCCAGCTGTCTCACCTTCAGCTCGGGCTCGATACACTGCGCCGTACGCTTGATGATCCCTCACACAATGCTGTTATCGCCCGCTATGCGATGGCGATGCTAATGCTGATGCATCGCCTACGGCGCGATAAGCGCATGATGACGACACTCGGCGAACGCCTGGCACGCGTCCGCCAGCAGGCAGGCCATTTCGGGCCGGTGCATGAAAACGTCGTCGCCAGTCTAGGAGAGCTCTATCAGGACACGCTCTCTACGCTTCCACGCCGGATCGTGGTACAAGGGGACCCCGGACTACTACAGATGCCCATGATGCCCGAGCGCATCCGAGCGGCACTCCTCTCGGGCATTCGCTTTGCCATGCTCTGGTACCAGATGGGGGGCCGGCGTTGGCACCTCATCTTCCGTGGTGGCCTTAAACGTCAGCTAGACGAACTGACGCGATGAAGGCTGCCCTCTTCTTCCACCTCCTCTGCAGGTGCTCCTGATGCAACGTACTACGCTGACTGCGCTTTCTCCCGTCGATGGTCGCTATGCTCGCCAGACCGCTCCGCTGTGCGAGTTCTTCAGCGAATTCGGTCTGCTGAAGTTTCGCGTCCAGGTTGAACTCCGCTGGCTTGAAAGCCTCGCTCTGCATCCCGATATTCCTGAAGTCCCCCCGCTTTCCGACAACGCCCACCGCTTCCTCGACCAGCTGATCCGCGACTTCTCGCTTGAAGACGCACAGGCGATCAAAGACATCGAAAAAACAACCAACCATGATGTCAAAGCGGTCGAATACTTCATCAAGTCCCGTCTGGCCGACCACGCCGAACTGGCCGCCGTCAGTGAATTCGTACACTTCGCCTGCACCAGCGAAGACATCAACAACCTGTCGCACGCCCTGATGCTGAAGAACGGTATGGAATCCGCCGTCCTGCCGCTGATGACGCAGCTGACAGAGGAAGTGGAACGTCTGGCACGCGATTACGCCGACCAGCCGATGCTGTCCCGTACCCACGGCCAGACCGCCAGCCCTACCACGCTGGGTAAGGAAATGGCCAACATCGCCTACCGCCTGCGTCGCCAGCTCGAACAGGCCCGCAGCATCCAGCCGATGGGCAAGATCAACGGTGCCGTGGGTAACTACAACGCTCACCTGAGCGCCTACCCACAGGTCGACTGGGCCACGCATGCCAAAGGCTTCATCGAAAGCCTCGGCATCGCCTTCAACCCGTACACCACACAGATTGAACCGCACGACTATATTGCCGAGCTGTTCGACGCTGTCGTTCGCTTCAACACCGTACTGATCGACTTCGACCGCGATATCTGGGGCTACATCTCGCTGGGCTATTTCAAACAACGCCTCAAAGAAGGCGAAGTGGGCTCGTCGACCATGCCACACAAGGTCAACCCGATCGACTTCGAAAACAGCGAAGGGAACCTGGGCATCGCCAATGCGCTTCTGGAACATCTGGCCCGCAAGCTGCCTGTTTCCCGCTGGCAGCGCGACCTGACCGATTCCACCGTGCTGCGCAACCTAGGGGTGGGGCTGGCGCATGCCGTCATCGCCTACAACGCCTCGCTGAAAGGCATCGGTAAGCTGGAAGCCGACCCGGCCCGCATGAACGATGACCTCGATCATCATTGGGAAGTGCTGGCGGAGCCGATCCAGACCGTCATGCGCCGCTATGGCCTCGAAACGCCTTATGAGCAACTCAAGGCGCTGACCCGCGGCAAACAGATTGATCAGGCCACACTGGCCACCTTTATTGACGCACAGCAGCTGCCCGACGACGCCAAGGCCGCTCTGCGCGCACTGACACCGGGCACCTATACTGGTAATGCAGCGCAGCAGGCTGCCCGTATCGGTCAACAGGAGAAGTAACTGCATGACAGCCCCCAGCACCCTCCCCGGCGGCCTTGATGTCACCACGTTCCTGCGGGACTACTGGCACAAGAAACCGCTGCTGATCCGCGGTGCCTATCCGGACTTCGAACCGCCGTTGATGCCTGACGAACTGGCCGGTCTGGCCTGCGAGGAAGGCATCGAATCGCGCATCGTCGAGAAGGTCGGTGCCAACGGCAAACCGTGGCAGGCAAGCCACGGCCCGTTCGATGAAGACACCTTTGCACGCCTGGGCGATCGCGACTGGACCGTACTGGTACAGGCCGTCGATCACTACGTGCCTGAGGTCGCCGAACTGCTGAAAGACTTCCGCTTCATCCCGACGTGGCGTCTGGACGACATCATGATCAGCTACGCCCCCACCGGCGGCAGCGTTGGTCCGCACATGGACAATTATGATGTGTTCCTGATTCAGGCGACGGGTAAGCGCCGCTGGCAGCTCGGCAAGTTCATTGACGAAGACGAGCCGGTGATCCAAGGCATCGACCTGCGCATCCTCGAACACTTCGAGGTTGATCAGGATCAGGACTGGGTGCTGGAACCGGGCGATATGCTCTATATCCCGCCGCGCATCGCGCATAACGGGGTCAGCGAAAGCGATGACTGCATGACCTATTCCATCGGCTTCCGCGCACCGTCCGCCGACGAGATGGTCACGTCTTACGCCGACTATCGCGGCGAGCAGCTCTCCGAGATGCAGCGCTATGCCGACGCTGATCTGACGCTGGGTAACCCGGGTGAAGTGGATGACGTCGCGCTGGAACGCGCGCGCCAGCTTATCCTGTCATCGCTGGATGACCGCGAGCAGTTGAAACAGTGGTTCGGGCGCTACATGACCCAGACCAAATACCCGGATCAGCTGATCGAGCCGGACGAGTATCTGGATGCCACCACACTGCGCGAAGCGCTGGCTGAAGGTGCAGAGATCGAACGCGCACTGGGCTCGCGATTTGCCTGGCATGATGAACAGGGCACCTATGCCACGCTGTTCGTCGATGGTGACGGCCTGCGCGCACCCAAGGCACTGGCTCATCTACTGGGCAGTTCCGCACCCATTCCAGCCGAACTGGCAGACGACGATGTCGCCGCTGGCCTGCTGGCTAAGCTGATCAACCGTGGCAGCTTGATACTGAGCGACGACTGATCGGTTAAGGATGCCTCCTCTGACACAGTCGTGTTGGGGGAGGCTTTTTCTTTTCCATAAAAGCCCCCTCGCCTCGCATAAACGTCCTTTCTCTTCTGTAATTCCCTGCCACCTCCGTTTCTCACAGCAGAACATTACGCCACAGTCCAAATAGCCCATTACTGCTTTTCGCTTTCGTCTTAATTTCGCCCCCATGCCTTGCGATAGCAGATCTTTTCCTACCGCCAGAGCGCGCATAGCGATAGGCGCTAAGCAAAGAAACCCTCGATAGAAATGAGACTGATCGGAATGACCGTAAAGCGACGGCTGCGCTACACTTTTCATCAAGGTGAATGCACGCTTACCGTGACGTGTTACCACCGAGCGTGTCTTTGCTACATGATATGACTGGAATTTTCACGAACCCTTAGCAGGTTTGCCGGTCAAATAGACAGAGCATGCTATGTGCCATCCGTGGATGGCGATACAGCGATTTTCATCTACGCTAGAGTTCAAGGGCCCGCTACGCGGTAGCGGCTCAGGATGGATCCAAGCACCGGCACATGCCGATAGAAAGGAGATTTGCCATGAAACGTTACCTGACACTGGCTGCCGTTGCGGCAATGGGCGCGATGACACTGGGCGGCTGTGCCAACGAACCCTATAACGGCAACAACTACACTGGCGCACAGGCAGGTCAGGCACAGAGCGTTTCCTACGGTACCATCACAGCCATTCGTGCTGTGAAGATCGAAGGCAACGGCACAAGCGGCTTCGGCGGCATCGGTGGTGCAGTGCTGGGTGGTCTGCTGGGCCACCAAGTCGGCGGCGGTAGCGGCAAAACCATCGCAACGGCTGTGGGCGCACTGGGCGGTGCTTGGGCGGGTAACCGTGTAGAAGCAAGCTCCGACCGCACCAACGGTATGGAAGTGCAGATCAAGCGCGATGACGGCCAGAACTTGGTCATCGTACAGCAGGCCGACAACACCTATCTGGTCGGCCAGCGTGTGCGTATTATCGGTTCAGGCACCAGCGTGCGCGTTGCCCCAGCTCAATAAGCTCGGTCATCCCGCACATGAAGACGCCCCGTTGCGCCCTGCGCACGGGGCGTTTTGCGTCAGACAGCAGACAATGCCCGTGCATCGTGTTGATGCCATGCACGCTGAGCACACCCACAGGCCAGCAGCGCACAGGTTGCCGCCAGTCCGAAGATGGCCGAATACCCCCAGGCACTCAGTACCCCACTGATGCAACCCACCAATAGAATTCCGATATCGAAGCAGGCTTCGTACGCACTCAATGCCAGTCCCATGTGTGCCGCAGGTAGGCTGCCGATTGCCGTCACACCCAGCAGCGGATACACCATCGACAACCCGTACCCTGTCAGAAATGATCCCACGATGGCCAGCAATGGCCCGATCGACGCACTGCTTACGCCAGCACACGCGATCATGGCCAATCCCAGCGCCTCAATCACCATCATCAGTACCGTCGCCCGACGTCCCAGACGCGAGGTATAGAAGCCCACGCTAAGGCGGCTGAGCACATAGCCGACGCTGTACATCACCAGTGCGATCGTGGCCGTGCTCTGCCATCCTTTTGACCAGAGCATCAGCATCAGAAATGACATGATCGCCGCATAGCCCATGTTACTGAGCGCAAAGCCAGCACCGGACGGCCACACCCGCGCCACGACTTGCACCAACGACAGCGACATATTCGTTCCCACGATCGGTGCCGAAGGCAGGCACAGCGCAATGCACCAGCCTACCAACGGTGGCAACGTCATCGCCCATGCTCCACTGGTCAGGGAAAGGTAGCCTTGATGAGCCAACCCGCCTACACCGTTGCCGACGGCCAGACCGATGAACATGCCGATTCCGACCATCGACATCACCTTACCCGCGCTTTCGCGCCCGATCAGGCCGATGGGCCATGTGCCACTGCAAGTGAACACGAGGCTCTCCCCTACGCCCATCACGATACGCGACAGCAGGATGATCCCCAGCGTTCCGAGCGCCCCCCACTGAGCGGCTCCCTGAATAGCCAGCAGGCACATAGCCCCCGCCAACGCCGAGAGCGCCAGCCCCCACAGCATGCCGCACTTGGCACCGCGACGATCCGAAAAACGTCCCGCGGGCAGGCGAGACAACAATGTACTGATCGACTCCAGTGCAATCACAGCACCCACGACGGTCGGCGTGAATCTAAGTTCATTCGTTAGATAGAGCGGTAGTAGCCCCAGCGAAATGCCCAGACCAAAGATGACGACGCACAGTAGACCGCTAATGATGACCGCACATGTCCATGGATGCTGACGCATACTTCCCCCTCGACTGCCTGCAGAATGAACACAACCCGTTGATCGGACTGATGATACATCCACTGTACAAATCACCACCACTGGCTTTTAGTCACGCATCACGCTTCCTTCCGAAAAAAGACAATGATGGTATTCGACAGCGGAATCTCCCTTCAGCCCTGCGAACGCGGCGCCATCACAGCAAGAACAATGCAGCAGCCATAGCCCCAGCCGTAGCCGTAGCCGTAGCGGGACGCCTTGAAACGCCAGCGCCGCGGCAAAGGTTGAGCTTATCTATGCGACTACCGCGATCGCATGAAGGGGGAGGCCATCAGAAAAACAGTGATTACCGCTCTGGCTGACAAAGACGAAAAAAACCGACCCAGTCGAGCGAGAGTCATCTGCCACAGAACGAGGCGTCATAAAAAAGAGGGGTAAGAAAAAAGAGAGAGGCCAAAAAAGAAAGGTGAAGCGGCAACCCAAAGAAGAAAGATCAAGATGAACAAGGGGCCATGAACAGGCCCCTTGAAAGGCAACGCAATGCCATCAAGCCATCGTGCTTTTGGACACAACGGGGGCGGGCTGGTCACGCCGCTCCTGCTGCTCGCGCAGCATCATACCAATACGTCCGCAAACGAATTCAGCTTGGCCCAGAACATCGGACTCAACATTCGGCCACGATGCCAACGCCGCTAACAGATCACGGGTATGGGCTTCGAAGATGGCAATATCAAAAGCCCCGGTAACGCTTTCATCGTAGTGGCGTGTAACGCGCTGCTGCCATACTTGCAAGGCAACGCGCTGGCGGTCGGGAATCAGACTGGCCCTGAACAGCGCGCGCACCTGCATCACCAAATGCCCCACCGCAAAAGCCAGTAACCCTTGTTCGACCCAGTGCCACGGCAGGCGATCACGGGCCGAGCGCTCGTAGCGCCCCAGTTGCTGCAAACGCGACAGCATGTTGCTGTTAAAGCGTTCGGCTTCATCACGCTTCGATCCCACCTGACGCAGGTCGCTCAGCATGGCGCGATACAGACGACGGTGCACCGCTGTCGCCCGCGGCACGGGCAGACTGCGGAACAGCACCATCAGCAGGGTGAATCCCATCAGCAGCGCCAGCCCGCGTTCGATGGCACTCGGCACGTCAAAGGTCATGTGGTTGCTGGGCATGGTCATGATGATATAGGTCATGCAGAAACCCAGCGTCTGCGGGAACGTCTGACGGGCCGTAAAGCCAAACAGTGCGATGAACAGCGGTAGCCCGAAAATCATCAGCATGCACTCGAACGCATGCATGGTATTCGCCAGCAGCACGTTGCCGAAAATGATCGCTATCGGAAACGCAATGGCCCCGCCCAATAACGCCCGCATCACCAGCATGTCCGAGTGGGGTAGCTGGGCCAACATCGTGCCAAGCACGACAGGAATCAGCATCATCATGATCGCGCTGTTCCAGCCCGTGGATATCCACACTATCGCCCCGATAATGAACAGCAGCATGCAGCGCAGCCCTACGGTCATCGCGGGCAGCCAGTCCTGACGTGTACGCGGCGCGCGCGCCTTGAGCGCTCGCCCCGGCTCCGGCGATTCGATCAGCAGACAGGCATCACACAGCACGATCAAATGCGCCATCAACGTCAGCAACGCACGACGTGTATGCTGCTGTGAAGCAGATGCTTTCTCGTCCAATGGCTGACGGATGATCGACTGACGCAGTTCGACCAGCTCATCGCGCATGGCCTTGGGATCGTCGCGTTCCAGCATGCTGCCTAGTTCATCGCGCAGCCGGTCGATCCACACCGACAGCATCTGATTGAGCTCGCCGCGTTCGCGATACGCCATGCTATTAGCATCAGCAATCAGGCTCAGGCCGCGCTGCGATAGCAGGTGAGCGGCACGGGCACGGCGCGGCCCCGCGGGGCCTTCATAGAAGACTGGGCCGGTATCGGCCTGCAGTGCCATGATGGCATCGAGTGCATCGAGGATAGCGGCGTGGCGATCCCCGGCTTCATGAACGTCCAGCTGGGTATGCACCACCTTCAGCGCAGCCTTCAGCGTACCGAGTGCATCAGCCATCATGCGTGGGTGGGTATCCTGCGGCCACATCACCAGACTGATGCCCGTCGCACATGCCACGCCGATCCCGATCTCGGTCACGCGTGACACGGCGATAGTGAAAGCTCCGGCACTGCTGGGTGCCGACGATTCGGTGATCAGCACCACCATGCCCATGGTGGTCGCAATCATGGCGAACAGATAGGTAATGTTGAAGTCGCGTGTACGCGAGGCCAGCGTCCCCAACACAAAAATCATCAGTGCAACGCTGCCCAGTGCCAGTACGCGGTGCTGAAGGCCGTAGGACAGGATAACCAGTCCGATCAGGCCACCGATCACATTGCCGCAGAACTGAAAGAACCCCTTCTGAATCACCATGCCATTTTCAGGACGCATCAGCAGAAAGACGGCCGAAATCATCGCCCAGTATGGTCGATCGAAATCCATCAGCATCGTCACGTAGAGCGATAGCCCCATCGCCACAATGCCTTTTAACCCAAAGCGAATGGTCGACAGCTTGGGCTTCAGGTAGACCGCGAGCACGGAGGACGTCATGGCGACACGGTACCCTCAGCGGTTACCGCGGGCTGTGCGGGTGCCGCATGCGCACGGCGCTCGGGATGAACGTGCAGCGTCGCCGTCATGCCCGCACTCAGCATTACATCAGACGGCGACTGATCAAACGCCACATCAACGGGAATGCGCTGTGCCAGACGAACCCAAGTGAAGGTCTGTGAAACACTCGGCAGCAGATCGCTACCGGGAGTCAGGTTGCTGTTAGAGATACCACGCCCAATCGCTAGCACGTGCCCTTTCACCGTATGGTTAGACGCCATTAGGTGGATATCGACAGGGTCGCCGACCTGTATGCCCGCCAGCTTGGTTTCTTCGAAATAGCCGGTCAGATAGTAGCTGTCATCGCGGATCAGCGAGATCTTAGCACTGCCGCGGGTCACGTAATCGCCGGGATGCAGCTGTAGATTAACCAGCTGACCATCGAAAGGGGCCTCGTAGCGGGCACGTGACACGTCCAGCTGCGCACTGTTGACCGTCACCTGAGCGGCATCGTAGGCCGCCTTGGCTTCGGCCGCGCTCAGATTGGCGGTATCCCGCGCTTCTTGGCTGATCGCCAGCTGCCCCAGCTGGGCACGGCGTACAGCCGAATGCTGGGCCTGTTCCCATGCGGCTCGCGCCTTTTCGGCCGTTGCCTGCGCCTGATCCAATGCCAGCTGATAGCGGGCGAGATCGACGGTGAACAGCAAATCGCCCTTGTGTACCAGCCGCTTATCGTTGGCATTAAAATTCTCGACCCATCCTGACACATCGGGCGTGATGGTCACGATATCGGCCCGCACGCGCGCATCACGCGTCCACGGGGTATACATGTAATAGCGCCACAGCCAGATACCGGCCAACACGGCAGCGGCAATCACGGCGACGGTAAAGATGAAACGCATCAATCGCTGCATGAAGGAATTCCTCGAACCAAGTCTCGTGCCATGACGCCTCGTCAGGCATCACACCACGCTAAAAAACCACATCACGGCGGCCAGCAAGCAAATGAAAAGGGCTACATCGAACCACCCTTCCCGCCAAGCCACCCGACCGATGCGCGTATCGCGCAGCCAGAACCTCAGGCTCAACAGCAGCACGAGGCTGATCGCGCAATACATCACCATGGGGCTGACCAGAACGCCTCCCCACGCCATTTCACGTAACCACATAAGTGTTTACCACCTCACTGTCTTGCCAATGCATGTGCGTGCAGGCCGGAGGAATACATATAATGCGATATATTAGCATGCTAACAAGATAATTGACTATCCTGCTACTGCCATAACTATCAGTATGGTCGGGTATAAAAGAGCGTCCACTCTTCGTGCTCGCCTTGTTGCATGCGGCATGCCACACCGAAAGATAGGCCAATAAAAAAAGGAAGAACCCGAAGGTCCTTCCTTTTCACTGGATGGGAGCGTGCGAACGCCTAGCGCTCACTGCACGTTCAGTGCTGGTGCTGCCGTTGCAACGCTTCAAGCTTGGTCGACATGCGTCGCTGCTGCTGTTCTTCTTCACGGCTTTTCTGACGGGCCTGCAGCTGCTTGAGCTGTTCGCGCGCATGCAGCGCTTCCTCTTCCGTCACCTGGCTGGCTGGCCGGCCTTCCAGATCGACGCGCTGTGCACCCGGTCGTACCGATTTCATATAGCGTGGCAGATTGACGTAGCAGGCCAACGTGCGGCGGATCAGACGCGCCGACCACGGTTCAGCATCGATCAGCGCTTCATGAATGCCGATCTGCAAGGGACGTGTATGTGCCTTGAAGAAGGCTTTGGGATAGCGCGAATACCACTGCTTCAACAGCTGCTGCGGAGAAGGCGCATCCGCCGGGTCCTGCACAGAGGCATTATCGAGGGAAGAAGACATGTCAGTGTTGGTCTCGGCATTAGACAAGGAGGTAAGCGCTGTGGCCACCTTCTCATCGGTAGCCGACAACGGGAAGTCGCTACGTACTTCATCGGCCGTCGCAGAGGAGGCTTCAGAGGTGGTCTCGACATGCTGCTCAAGCGTAGACGGCAATGATGAAGCTGTCACATCGCATGCGGGATCATCTTGCTCCTGCGCAGGGGACGCAACGTCCCATGAGGCCATCGCCCGCACATGCGACACGACACTGGACAGACGCGTTTCCAGCGTCGCCAGCCGCTCGCGCAGTCGGTGATTCTCCTGCTCAAGCGATGCCACCTGTGCCAAGGCTGCCTGCCGTTCCTGTACAAGATCGCGAATCTGCTGATCCAGTGACGCAAAAAGCGTATCGAGAGAACCTGTCACCTGCTTCTCCTGCCTTCCCTGAGCCGCCCGCCTTAGCGTGACTGGCGTACGTACGTGACGAAATCGTAGTAGGGCTGCCCTTCATCGGGGTTCCCTGCCACGCGCTCTTGTTCCTGCCAGACATCGTCTTCCAATAGCGGAAACCGCGTATCGCCTTCGACGGTCATGCGGATCTCGGTCAGATAGAGCTTGTCGGCATCCGGCATGGCTTCGGCATACACCTGACCGCCGCCGATGACCATGACCTCCTCTGCGCCGTGCTCCAACGCGTACTGCTGAGCAGCAGCCAGTGCACTGGGCCAATCACGGCAGACCACAACACCTTCGGCAGCAAATTCAGGGTCGCGCGTCAGCACGATGTTATGGCGCGACGGCAGCGGACGCCCGATGGACTCGAACGTATTGCGGCCCATGATGATCGGTTTCTGCCACGTGAGACGCTTGAAGTGCCCGAGGTCTTCAGGCAAATGCCACGGCATCTTGTTGTCAGCACCAATCACGCGATTGCGCGACAGTGCGGCAATCATCGCCACGGGAACATCGTGTTCACTCATACAGATACCTGTGCCTTGATATGAGGATGCGGGTCATAGCCTTCGAGCGCAATATCCTCGAAGGTAAAACCGAAAATATCCTTAACCTCGGGATTGAGCACCAGCGTCGGGCGCGGACGCGGCTCACGCGTCAGCTGAAGCTCTGCCTGTTCCAAATGGTTCAGATAGAGGTGGGCATCGCCTAGCGTATGGATAAACTCACCCGGTTCGAGACCGCATACCTGCGCCACCATGTGCGTCAACAGCGCATAGCTGGCGATGTTGAACGGCACCCCGAGGAAGATATCCGCACTGCGCTGATACAGCTGGCACGACAGCTTGCCGTCCGCCACGTAGAACTGGAACAAAGCATGGCACGGCGGCAGCGCCATCTGATCGACCAGCGCAGGGTTCCAAGCCGACACAATCAGGCGACGCGAATCAGGATTGGTCTTGATCTGCTGGATCAGAGTGCTGATCTGGTCGATGGATTCACCGTTCGGTGCCGGCCAGCTGCGCCACTGATAGCCGTAGACAGGCCCCAGTTCGCCGTCTTCATCAGCCCACTCGTCCCAAATACGGACACCGTTTTCCTTGAGATACGCGATATTGGTGTCGCCCTGCAGAAACCATAGCAGCTCATGAATGATGGAGCGCAGGTGAAGTTTCTTGGTAGTCAGGCAGGGAAAACCTTCGGACAGATCGAAACGCATCTGATAACCAAAAACGCTGATCGTACCGGTACCCGTACGGTCACTCTTGCGCGTACCGTTTTCCAGCACATGTCGCATCAAATTCAGATATGGCTGCATCAGCACCTCTCATCGCATTCGGGATATCAGACAGACAAAAAGGATGACCTAGCGTACAGGTCAGTGCGGGCCATGATAGCGCAGACGCGCTCGTAAGAGCAGCCTTCATGACCGAAGGTGGACGGCATGCAGCAGCACAACTTCCATGCACGGCAGAGCACGCGCCGCACGCCGCCCAAGAATGGAAAACGATCATAAGCGAGGTAGACCTTAAGATGACGTACGTCACTCGCCCTAGCGACTATGTGCTTTTTCAAGGCTGATCAAGTATGGAGGGCGCGCCCTCATGAGAAAGCGACCATCACGCGCCCTTTACATCCATAAAACACGATCACGAGTGACCGGCCAACGGTGCTGGACGCCCACTTATGGCTACTCCAGATGCAAACAGCCCCGATGCACGAATGCACATCGGGGCTGCACGCTAGCGCTAATGATCCGTTACGACGCAGCAGGCGTCGTATCAGCAGCGACAGGTTGATCAATAGGCTGTCTGCGAGACCATACAATTAGCGCAAGGCCGATCAACACCATCGGCAAGCACAGCTCCTGCCCACGCGTCATCCAACCGAAGGCCACGAAGCCCAACTGTTCGTCCGGCATACGGAAAAACTCCGTGAAGAAGCGGAAGGCACCGTACAGCAGCATGAACAGCCCTGACATCAGACCACGCTGACGAGGCTTGCGCGATACCCACCATAGGATGACGAATAGCGCCAACCCTTCCGTCAACCCTTGATAAATGGCCGAAGGGTGGCGCAGTACGGCCCCATAGCGCGGATAATCAATGGCCCACGGCAGGGTGCTTTCACGTCCTGGCAGCTCCTGATTGATGAAGTTGCCCAAACGCCCCGCTCCCAAGCCCACCGGAACGATCGGAGCAATGAAGTCCGTCAGCTGAATGAACCCAAGACGATGACGACGCGCAAAGACCAGCGCAGCGACCAGCACCCCGATCAGACCGCCGTGGAAGCTCATGCCCCCTTCCCACACGCGCACGATCCAGCTCGGGTCCTGCCAGAAGCGATCGAGACCGTAGAACAGCACGTACCCCAGACGCCCGCCCAGCACAACGCCCAGCGCACCGTAGAAGATCATGTCGGAGACGGCCTGCCTAGAGATGCCCAGTCGGTGGGCGCGACTGCGCGCCAACAACCAAGCACCGAGAAAGCCGATAACGTACATGAGACCGTACCAATGCACCTTGAACGGTCCCAATTGAAGTAGCACTGGATCGAAATTGGGGTAATGCATGTGCCCCTAGCTCCTTGATCGCAACCACGAATGGCAGATGCGCTGCACTCCAGGCAACGCCTACGGATAGATGTTTCTCAGTGTACCCTACTCATAAAGCGGGATGAACGCACGAGCAGCGGTGCAATTGAGAAAAGACAGCAGGCAGGATGGACAAGGAGCCTGACCGTTTCCGGCCAGGCTCCTGATGATGCTTACAGCAGATGGATCAGCCTGCGTGCCTCGCGCAATCGCCCTTACAGGCGCGGCGCTAGCTCGTGAAGCGCGCGTCGATAGACCTCGCGTTTGAAGGGTACCACCTGTCCCAGCGGGTACCAGTAGCTGACCCAACGCCACCCATCGAACTCTGGTTCAGACGTTTTATTCATGCAGATATGGGACTCCTGCCCTTTCAGGCGCAAAAGGAACCATTTCTGCTTCTGCCCGATACACAGCGGTCGGGAATGCATGCGGATCATGCGACGCGGCAAGCGATAGCGCAGCCAACCTCGAGTACAGGCCACCACTTCAACGTCCTGTGGGCACAACCCGATCTCCTCTTCAAGTTCCCGAAACAGCGCCTGACGCGGCGTCTCGTGAGGCTTGATTCCACCTTGGGGAAACTGCCATGCATTTTGCCCTACCCGCCGTGCCCAGAGCACTTGCCCAACACGATTGGCAATGATGATGCCAACATTGGGCCTGAAGCCATCCGGGTCAATCACGGGATCATTCCTCTCGTAGAATGCGCCGGCCCAACCACGACCGACGAAGGAGATGGAAGATGCCCCTCGGCAAAGGGCCTCTTGTCATGGCATCATTTTTCCATAAAGCATGAAACAGCATCAACAATATGGTGTGATGACGCGTAGCATGTCATTGTGCGTTTTCCCTTTCTGCCTGGAGGCTCTATCGTGCGACTTGCGCTTTTCGACCTCGACAACACCCTGATCGCTGGTGACAGTGACTATTCTTGGGGCGAGTTTCTTATTTCTATTGGTGCCGTCGATGAGAAGAAGCATCGCGCCGAAAATGACCGTTACCTGCGAGCCTATACCGCAGGCGATCTTGATGTCGCCGAATATCAGGCGTTCTGCGTCGCCCCGCTGGCAAAAGCCTCCCGCGAGCAACTGGATGCTTGGCATCGCCAGTTCATGCGCGAGGTGATCGAACCGCTGATGCTACCGAAGGCACAGGCCCTGTTGGCAGAGCACCGCGCCCGCGGCGACTACCTGATGATCATCACGGCCACTAACCGCTTTGTGACCGAACCGATCGCCGAAGCACTTGGCGCGGATGAACTGATCGCTATCGACCTTGAGACCGACGCCACGGGCCGCTATACCGGCCGCATTTCTGGTGTGCCCAGCTTTCAGGAAGGTAAGGTCATTCGTCTTGAAGCATGGCTGGACGAACATCCAGAAATCGAACGTGCAGGCATCTACTGCTACACCGACTCACACAACGACCTGCCGCTGCTTGAGTACGTCGACCACCCCATCGCCGTCGACCCCGACCCCACGCTGGCGGATATGGCCCGCGCCCGCGGCTGGCCGATCATCTCACTGCGCCGCTAGAATCCCTTTTTTAGACAATCAAGGCCACTCCCTGACGAGGAGTGGCCTTGATTGCTATATGATGACGTCGTCGTCTTCATCATCGTCATCTTCAAAATCCTTCTCCACTTCATTCTGCAATGCTATATATTCATCACTCTGCATTTCTTCTTGATAGTGTCTGGATGATAATTCGATACAGCTTTTGAAATCAGCGATCATTTTCAATTCAATATTCGTCGATGCACTGATCAGCTCACTAATTTCGTCATTCAACTTATCATATTCTTCTACTATCTTTTTCTCTTTATCATGATACATTTCTATATTGCGATAACGATTTTCATCAGAAGTAGATTGGTTCCATTGCTCCCACAATTTATCTCGCTCGATTTTTTTCTTGTTTAAATTCTCTTCATTATTAAACAATGCCATAAGGTCATCGAGTTTAACCCCTTGCATCTCAGAAAATATGGAGATGGAGCGCAACGTAAGTTCATCAAGGCTAGAAGAAGAAAGGCTTTTCTTGATGATGCCTTGGTTAAACAAATTCTGCTCATGCTGACGCCGATTCGTAAGGCCTGGCGAAACCTTGCCTTTCGATTTATTCCAGACAACAAACTGGTTTCCAGCTTCAACATAATGGCCGTTATTCAGTTCTTTTAAGAGCGTACTGTTTAGAAAAGCAGTTGCTCCCACATTGTATGAAAATGAAACAAGTGCACTGAATTGCTCATCCGTTAGTTCAACTGTAACCGCATCTGACACACAGCGTTCGTACTTCTCGATATCTTTATCAAAGAGTTCATCTGCCTGCTGCTCTGTTATACGATCACCCGGCTTTATTTTTCCACGGTCAGTGTGACCATAACCGATGGTATACGGCTCACCCTTTGTAAGGGGATCAGGATAGGCGTGGAGGACTAAAGATTCAGAGCTTTTAATAAAAAAACGGCCATTATCATCAAGTTTTCTCACTACAGCACCTTTTTTATAATTTTAATTAGCTACTACCTATTACACCATACACAAAAATACGTATAATATCGCAGAATGATTTTGTCACAACAAATATCAGAATGGCGCTATTACAACGATCATCATTAAGCGTGATAATAAACAACTAAACATAAAAATAAGAGTGATAATAATGACGAGTAAAAATCGGCACGCTAGCTGATGGGTAAACAGGAGAGGAAGGATATAATCAGAGTGCGCAGCGTCAAGCCGCTATGGCGCAGATAAAAGAAAGGCCGGACGGGCCGGCCTTTGCGTGCTTGGCTTTGCGGGTATAAGCCCCTTTGCCTTTGCGCGGTTTCTCTGTTTGCGAGCGGTAGCAGGTTTTCATCACCATCTTTTTCGCGGCATTGGTATGCGATGCAGCCATTCCAGATTGTCCTTTCTCTATATCAAATCAAAACAACGTATCAAATCAAAACAGCGCGCAATAAACGGGCGGCACTCAGCCGTACGATCAACGCGCCGTGTATGGTCGCACAGCGCCGATTCCTTTCGCAAGCGGCCTTATGTAATGGCATTAGACTGGGATCGGTACACCTTCTGCGCGTGCTAACGCGGCCCCGTAGAGGGTGAAATGGAGGCTAAAGACGGTGGGGGCGAACATAGCATAATGTCCTCAACGGGGCCGCTCTCTAAAAGGCAAGGGGCACAGAGGTCGGGAAGCAGCAAACCAAATGAAAACGCCCGCGAAAAAACTCGCGGGCGTCGGCACTCGGCAGCAGACTTACGCAGCGTAGCGCGGGGCATCGCCTTTATTATCTTTGGGCGGTGTCGTGCGACCATCCGTCTTGCGGAACGCTGAAAACAGCGCGCCACAGGCCACAACACCAAGGACGATAAAGCCAATCATCGTCCAGCCCGGCAGGGTGATGCCAAGGAAAATGCCCTGAATTTCGGCACATTCGCCAGAACCCGAAAGCACTTGGCGCAGCACGCTCCAGAGCGGCAGACTTTCCAGCATGTAGTCCAGCGGTGGGCCACAGGACGGCACTTGGTCAGCAGGCAGGCTCTGCAGCCATAGATGGCGTGCGGCCAGTGCGATCCCCGCCAGCGAGCTTAGCAGTGCTAACCCGCCCCATACAGCAGCACTGCGGTATGGACGATAGAAGATGCCCGGCAAGAAGCACAGCCCAGCTACAATCACGGCGATACGCTGGAAAATGCATAAAGGGCAAGGTTCCAGATCGAAGACGTGCTGGAGGATATAGGCAAATACGATCATGCCAGCGCACATCAGAAACCCGATCAGGCACCATAGGCGGCCTGACATTCCCATCAATCGTCTGCTCATGTCGATTACTCTTTTCCTGTAGTCCCTGTTCTGTCGTACCTGTCGTGCATCACGCACATCCATAAATGAGCGGGCACGGAAGGCGCTCCGCTCTGACCCTCACGATTAAAGGGGTCGTTACCACTTCTTCAAGAAAGATGACGCGCCGATGCCAGATAACGCTCTACATAATCATCGAAACTGCCTTGATCATGCTCGACCAGCGCGCGTTCGTCCGCAATGGACTGCGCTCGTTTTTCTTCCAAGCGCTGTACCATCTCATCACTGAGTGGCTGACCGCGCAGCGTGGAAGCATGCTGCCGCGCTAGACGCATAGCGACCGTCGTTAAGTCGTCACCGGTAGCTGTCAGCGCTTCCGCTGCTTGACCTGACGCCGTGTACGCCGGGTCATTTAGTCCTGCTCGCAGCGAACGCAGCGCCTGCTGGTGCAGTTCACCCTCTTCGTTCTCATCTAAACAGGCAGCCACGTCAGCAAGCTGATCAAACAGCAGTGTAGCCTGCTCCGCAAGCGTCACCATGCGGCCTTCGATGGAGAGTACGCCGTCCTGAATCCGCCCACCCGTAGCAACACGCGCCCGGTTGTCATCCAACCGCAGGCATTCCTCTTCGCCGATCCAATCCCCCGGTGACAGCAGGCACCAAGTAAGGAAAGTATCGAGGAAGCGCACCTGCGTTTCGTCGATGCCCAGCGGCAGGTTCGGGTTGATGTCCAGACAGCGCACTTCGATGTATTCCACACCGTTGTCATGCAGTGCCTGCAGCTGTGTCTGTCCGCGATGTGCGACACGTTTCGGCCGCACGTCACAGTAGTATTCATTCTCGATCTGTAGGATATGGTCGCTGATCTGCTCCCACTCGCCGTTCACCTTGACCCCGATCTTCTCGTAGGGCGGCCACGGCGTTTCAATCCCTTGCTTCAGCGTGCGGATATAATTGTCCAACCGGTTGAAGCACACCTTGAGCTGACTCTGCACACGGTTTTGATAGCCCATGTCGCTCATGCGCAGCGAGGTCGCCTGCTCGGACAGCAGCGTATGCCGACCGTGGGGCACAAGGCCGTCCGGCACGGTCATGTCCGTAAAGAACGTGTCGTCGACCGCCACCGATGAACCGAACAGATACAGCAGCAACCAGCTGTTGCGACGGAACTGACGGATCAGATGGAAGTAGCGCGCCGTGCGATAATCGTCGAGCGATTGATCGTCGGCCCCTTCCAACGTCTGCAGAATGCGCCAGAATTCAGGCGTCAGCGAGAAGTTGTAATGAATGCCCGCGATGGACTGCATGATGCTGCCATAGCGGTGACGCAACCCCTTGCGATACACGCGCTTGAGTTCACCAGAATGCGAGGAACCATAGTCAGCGATCTGTACGCTATCACCACCATTGGGCAGACGCGCCGGCATGCTGGCAGGCCACAGCCATTCGCCCTCTGGCAGATGCCGCAGCACGTGGTGATGCAGGTCGGCCAGAAACGCCAGCACTTCAGGAGCGCTATCGCAAACCGGCGTCACCAGTTCCATCAATGATTCGGCATAGTCCGTCGTGATCCAGGGATGAGTGAGCTTGTGACCCAACGCGTTAGGATGCGGTGTCTGGGCAATGCAGCCCTCCGCATCGACGCGCAGTACTTCGCGTTCAATACCGCGTCGAATAGGGCGAAGTCCATCCCCCAGCGGGCCTTTAAGCCCATCCAATAGGCGAGTTAGCATATCCGGCACAGGCTAGCGCTCCTTGCTCAATAGGTGTACGTCCGTGGGTCATCCCTCGAAGCACACCAGTGCTTCGAGGTTGGACTGTCAATGCCTGCACAGGTTCACTTACGACGTGCAGCTCCGGCTTTCAGCAGCGCTGCACCCAGCGCCCCCATCGGCGCACTCTGCGAAGACGCCGCCGAAGAAGACGTGCGTGAACGCGGTGAATGCTGGCGATTCGGGCGCGCAGCACCAGCAGACGTGTTCTCAGCGTCTGGGTGGCGCTCAGCCTGATCGCTCATGCGCATTGACAGTCCTACACGCTTGCGCGGCACATCGACGGACATCACTTTCACTTTGACGATGTCGCCCGCTTTCACCACTTCGCGCGGATCGCTGATAAAGCGCTCGGACATTGCCGAGATATGCACCAGACCGTCCTGATGCACGCCAATGTCGACGAATGCGCCGAAGTGGGTCACGTTGGTGATGACCCCTTCCAGCACCATATCAAGTTCTAGGTCGTTGAGCGACTCGACCCCTTCCCGGAATTCTGCGAATTCAAAACGCGGGCGTGGATCGCGTCCCGGCTTGTCCAGCTCACGCAGGATATCGGTCACGGTAGGGACACCGAACCGTTCATCGGTGTAATCGGCCGGTTCAAGACGCTTGAGAAAACTGCTGTCGCCGATCAACTCTGCCACCGGGCGCTGATGGCGTTCGGCAATGCGTTCGACGACGGGATAGGCTTCTGGGTGCACGGCAGACGTGTCCAGCGGATTTGCGGCACCGTGGATACGCAGGAAACCAGCACACTGCTCAAAGGTCTTCGGACCGATGCGCTCAACCTTGAGCAGCTGGCGGCGATCCCCAAAGGCCCCTTCACGATCGCGGTAGGCCACGATGTTGCCCGCGAGAGTGGTGTTGAGGCCGGATACGTGCGACAGCAGCGCAGACGACGCCGTGTTTAGGTCGACCCCAACACCGTTGACGCAGTCTTCCACGACCGCATCCAGCGAGCGCGCTAACGCTACCTGCGACACGTCATGCTGATACTGCCCCACCCCAATGGATTTCGGTTCGATCTTGACCAGCTCGGCCAGCGGGTCCTGCAGACGGCGCGCAATAGAAACGGCACCACGGATAGTCACGTCCAAATCGGGGAATTCTTGGGCCGCATAGGCCGATGCGGAATAGACGGAGGCCCCCGCTTCATTGACCACCACCTTGCTGATGTTCAAGCGATCCTTAAGCCCTTTTACCAGCTCGGCCGCCAAACGATCAGTTTCGCGACTGGCCGTGCCGTTGCCAATGGCGATCAGTTCGACCTGATGTTTCAGGCATAGCCCAGACAGCACCTGCAGCGCTTGGTCCCACTTTTTGTGCGGCGCATGCGGGTAGATGGTCGCATGGTCGACGAACTTGCCCGTGGCGTCGATCACCGCCACCTTCACCCCGGTACGCAACCCCGGGTCAAGGCCCAGCGTCGGACGCGCACCAGCAGGCGCGGCCAGCAACAGGTCATTGAGGTTCTCGGCAAACACCTGGATCGCGGCACTTTCAGCCTGCTCACGCAGGCGGCCAAACAGTTCGGTTTCAAGACGAGTGTACAGCTTGACGCGCCATGTCCAGCGCACCACTTCCTTCAACCATGCATCGGCCGCACAGCCAGACTCGGACGCGATGCCTGCGGCTTTAGCAATGGCGGCTTCGGCAGGCGAGGTCAGTCCTTCAATCTCTTCAGGGAATTTCAACGCCAGCGACAGCGCGCCTTCGTTGCGTCCGCGGAACATGGCCATAGCGCGATGAGATGGCACCTTGACCAGCGGCTCACTGTGCTCGAAATAGTCAGAGAACTTGGCACCTTCCTGTTCTTTGCCACTCAACACTGCTGACTGAAGGATGCCCTCCTGCCACAAGCGGTCGCGCAGCACACCTGCCAGCTCAGCGTCTTCGGCAAAGCGCTCCATCAGGATCTGCTTGGCTCCGTCCAACGCGGCCTTGGCATCAGGTACATCAGCCCCTTCGATAGCCGCCGCCGCAACCACATAAGGCTCGGCAGTCACCAACGGGTCAAGGGCGGGATCGGCTAGCAGCGCATCGGCCAGCGGTTCAAGGCCCGCTTCACGCGCCATCTGCGCACGCGTACGGCGCTTCTTGCGAAACGGCAGATAAAGGTCTTCCAAACGCTGCTTGGTATCTGCCGCCGTAATCTGCGCACGCAGAGCATCGGTCAGCTTGCCCTGAGCGTCGATATCCGCCAGCACCGTTTCGCGCCGCGCCTCCAGTTCGCGCAGATAGCGCAGCCGTTCTTCCAACTCACGCAGCTGGTTGTCGTCCAGCCCCCCGGTCACTTCCTTACGGTAGCGCGCGATGAACGGCACTGTAGCGCCTTCGTCCAGCAGTGTGACAGCGGCATTGACCTGCTGAGCGGCGACGTCCAGTTCGCGGGCCAGCTGTGCAACGATTCGGGAGGTATCAGTCTGTGTAGCGTCCATAGCACCTGATGTCTTGAAGTGAGAGGTTCAACGGTGAGCGTCAATGCGGTCGGCCTAGCCGACATGTACTCGTTAGCAACAGTATGCAGTTACTTACGCTGTTCTGCCGTGAAGAAAAGCTAGGCTTCGGTTGGGCTGTCTTGGCTTATGCGGTAGCGTCTTGTCCTTCCGTCGCAAGGAGCCCCAAATGACAGCACGCCATGCCCCGATGGGAACATGGCGTGCCAGTCAGCTCAAGGCACGGTTGCCTTGAGCTCAGCGCGTGCGTGATCGAACCGTACGATCATGCGTCAGTGCACCGTAGGGGATGGTGCTTCCGGCGACTCAATCAGCGACTCAACGTCGGCAGCCGTGAACGCATAGTGCGTATTGCAGAAGTGGCAGTGCGTGTCGATCTGCCCCTGTTCTTCCACGATGCTGCGCAGTTCGTCAGGATCGATGCGGCCCAGTGCCTGAGCGAAACGCTCACGGGAGCAGGTGCAGCCAAACGCCACGGGAACGGGCGTGAAGACGCGAGTCTGCTCTTCATTAAACAGACGGAACAGCAGCGGCTCGGCTTCCAGCGTCAGCAATTCTTCCGATGTCACGGTATCTGCCAGCATGCTAAGACGCGGCCATGCATCAGCATCTTGTGTATCGCTCTGCGGCAGCTGTTGCAACAGCAGGCCAGCGCTGCGTTCACCATCAGCAGCCAGCCACAGGCGCGTCGGCAACTGCTCAGACTGCATGAAGTAGTGTTCAAGGCAGCCGGCCAACGTGTCCTGTTCAAGCGCCACGATCCCCTGATAGCGCTTGCCATTGCGCGGGTCGAGAGTGATCACAATCTGACCGTTGCCCAGCAGTTCCGCCAACGACATATCCTGCGACAGCTCAGCGTCTTCGTCCCAGCGCGCGATACCGCGCAGCTGCTGTTCAAGGTCGCCGTTACCCGGACTGGATTCCGCCATCAGTAGCGTCACCGGGCCAGCGCCGCGCACTTCGATAGTCATGATGCCATCCAGCTTGAGGGTGGCTGTCAGCAGCGCTGCTGCCGACAGCAGTTCACCCAGACGCATAGCGATAACATCGGGATAATGGTGGCGATCCTGTACGTGACGCCAGGTCTGCTCAAGCGAAACGATTTCGCCGCGCACATCGGTGTCGTCGAAAAGGAAGCGCTGCAGGTGATCGGTAAACATCTTGGTCATAGTCGGTTCCAAAGATCGGGCAGGCATTCGCGATGCCCGCCACAGGCAAAAGAGAATCAGGCGTCCGTGCTTTGACGCTGGAAGCGGTGAATGGCGCGACGGTCTTTCTTGTCTGGCCGATGCTTCGGCGGCTGAAGCGCTTGGCGTGCCAGCGAGCGCTGTTCGGCCCCCTTCTCACGCTGCTCACGGCTTTCCGGCGTCTCCTGATAAAGCAGTTGGGCTTCAGGCGCACCGCGACGCTGTTCACTCAGCGCCATCACTTCGACCTCGATCGAGTCCCAGCCCTGCGGCAGCGTCAGGCGCATTCCCACTCGGATCTGCTTGCTGACTTTGACGCGCTCACCGTCACAGTGCACCTTGCCACCTTCGATGGCCTTCTTCGCCATGGCGCGCGTCTTGAAGAAACGGGCGGCCCAAAGCCATTTGTCCAAGCGCATCTGCATATGCTGTGGCGTCATTGTCATTCCTTGCGTTTGTTCGCCTGAGTGATGCTCCTAGAATGGGGACGATCGTGCGCTTTCTCAATCCCGACCGGTACACGCTGTCGTTCGTCACCGCGCATGTTCCATGCACATCGCCCCCTGCGTTTGCCTAATGTTCTCTCATTACCGTTATCCGTCATAGTGATGCGAGCGCAGCGTTGAAATGAGGGCACCACACGGCCCTTTTCACGCACCGGCAATTCTCTGCGCTGCGCCGTCCGTTTTCCCTGTCAGGGCCCTTCGCACCTACAGCGAGATCCGCCCCACCATTATGGAGCCTACCCATGACGCGCCCTCTTCCTCGTATCACTCGCACCACAACTGTTGCCCGCACCCGCATCTTTCGTGTCGAAGAAGTCGACCTGACCTTTCCCAACGGTGTGCAGTGCACGTTCGAACGCCTGCGCCGTCCACCGCGCGGTGCCGTGATGATCGTCGCGGTGACTGAACATCAGCAGGTGCTGATGATCCGTGAATATGCGATGGGCTTCGAACGCTACGAGCTGACGCTGCCCAAAGGGGCCATCGACGAAGGTGAAAGCCCCCTCGAAGCCGCACAGCGCGAGCTTCAGGAAGAGTGCGGCATGGGGGCCCGTGAGCTAATTCCCCTCTGCCGCCTTTCGCTGGCACCGAGCTACATGGATCACTTCATGCATGTCGTCATTGCGCGTGACCTCTACCCAGCCTCCCGCCAGGGAGACGAACCAGAGCCACTGGCCCTTGAGACACATTCACTAAAGGACATTGAAGAGATCATAGAGGAAGCGGATATTCATGAAGGGAGGGTGATTGCAGCGCTGTATCGCACACAGTCATGGCTAGCACGTCACTCTCAAGGGTAGCACGCAGACAAAAGTGCTAGGACAAGGATAGTGCTAGGACACTGGCGGAGACACCTCGCCGCCGTCATTCAGGACGAGACCATGACATTCACACGCGTTGATTCACTGACACCACAGCCGCCGCGGCGTGGAGCAGAAGCACTGCTGGAAATTCTGGCCAGTGAAGGGGTCGACTATATCTTCGGCAATCCCGGAACGACCGAATTACCCCTGATAGATGCCCTGCTACGCGAACCCAACATCCACTACGTGTTTGGCCTTCAGGAAAGCTCGGTTGTCGCGATGGCAGACGGTTATGCACAAGCATCAGGGAAGGTCGGCTTCGTCAACCTGCACACCTCGGGCGGACTCGGTCACGGTATGGGCTGTCTGTTAAGCGCTCAAGTATCGCAAACCCCGCTGGTTGTCACGGCGGGCCAGCAAGATCAGCGCCATATGGTCACCGACCCGCTGCTGTTCGACGACCTAGTAGGCATCGCCACCCCTGCTACGAAATGGGCGAAGGAAGTCACCAGTGCCCGCCAGCTGCCCATCATGGTGCGGCGCGCGTTCCACGATGCCGAAGCCGCGCCGCAAGGCCCGGTCTTCTTGTCACTGCCGATGGACGTCATGGAAGGCATGACCGATATCGACATTGGCCATAAGTCGCGCATCTACCGTCGCGCTACCGCGCAAGGACTTCCTGAACTGGCTGAGGATCTAGCGGCAGTGGCACCCGGCAAGCTGGCGTTGATTGCTGGCGACGAAATTCGTACCAGTCAGGCGGCTGAAGATGTGGTCAAGGTGGCAGAACTGCTCGGCACGCCCGTGTTCGGTTCATCATGGCCACTTTGCATGCCGTTCCCTACCGATCACTCACTGTGGCAAGGCAATCTGCCCGGTACCGCCGCACAAATCGCACAGATGCTGTCCGACTACGATGCCGTACTCGCTTTGGGCGGTAACTCACTGGTCACGATCCTGTATTCAGAAGGCGCAGCCATACCGTCGAACTGCAAGGTCTATCAGCTCTCTGACTCGGTCACCAATCTTGGTCGCATCTACTCAACCTATCTGTCGATGGTCGGCGACATCAAAGCATCACTGACCGCGCTAATACCGCTGATCGAACAGCAACTAACCACCGCGCAGCGCACCGGAAACACCGCACGCATCGCTACCTTCCGGCGCCATCGCGCCGATCAACGCATCTTACTGACCCAGCAAGTGGTCGAGCAGTGGTCATCGCCCGTCATCTCGCCACTGGTGGCCGCCCATGAAGTCATGAAGGCCATCGGCCCCAGCGTACCGATCATCGACGAAGCCGTTGCCACCTCGCGCTATATCAAAGCGCTGATGAACAGGAACGCCGCTGCCCAGTACGCCTTCATCCGTGGCGGTACACTAGGCTGGGGCATGCCCGCTGCCGTCGGCACTTCGCTGGGCATCGGCCGTGAACCGGTCGTCAGCTTGGTAGGAGACGGCGCGGCCCTCTACTCGCCGCAATGCCTGTGGACAGCCGCTCGAGAACAGCTGCCCGTCACATTCATCGTGATGAACAACCGTGAATACAACGTACTGAAGAACTTCATGCGCCAGCAGAAGGACTATGTTTCAGCACAGTCCAACGAATTCATTGCGATGGATATCGAACCGGCCATCGACTATCAGGCCCTTGCAACCGCAATGGGCGTACCCGCTCGTCGCATCGACAAGGCCAGCGATATCGCCGAGGCCGTCGCAACCGCAATACGCAGTGGCAAACCCAACCTGATCGAGATCGCCATTCGCCCTGAATAGACACGGTACAGGCAGGTGCAGCACAAGCGCCTGCCTGCTCATCACGCACTACCGATCAAGACTCAGTTTGATGATGGGCAGCAACACGATATAGCACGCAGTCAGTACTAGCACGACCTCCAGCGACAGCGGAAACGCCTTCGTCAGCGCCAGAAAAAGCGACACCAGACAAGCCAGAATGACACTGGCATAGGTCACGAGAAAACGTGGCGACCACAGTCCGGGATCACTGTCGAAACTGGCCGAAGCCATCAGTCCTATGAAAATAATAGCAATAGGAATCCAGACTTTATTCTTCATTAGAATATTACCCCACCCAATGGGTTAAACACTCAACTCAAGAGCGCCGTAACTTCTTTCAAGAATCAAGCAGCAAAACCTATATCACTATACTATTATTTATTTTTCAACATGTGCGTATATAGCATCAGCGACTGCACAAGCAAAGGGAAAATATTGCTTTCTCTAACATCAAGTAAAATTAATCAACGGCATCAATATCGCCTTTATAAATAACACTTTATACTATAAATGTTGCGTTAATGCATCATAAATACATAAAATTTTGTTTTTATAAAAGATAGGTCAAATAGCACTTTACGATGGGAAAGACTCCCCTACATTTTCGCAAGGGTAATAAAAACTATTCCTACATCGGCTCATAAGAATACTATACGCAATGTCTCCATTGTATAGATACCGTCTCTCTACAAAGAACAACACGATATCGTCAAATACGCAACGTACCGCAATAGTATAAGATGAAATTTCATTTTCTGAATTATGAATAGGCACCATTGCCTGCACTTTCATTCACGCGCGTCATACTATTTCCGCCGCGATTGACATGAATGCGCAGCCACCATGCCAAGGCGAAGCCATGCGATGGGCTGCCTTCGCTCGATAATCACAATGCTGCCCCCCCTTGATCACGCGTCACGACGCTACCGTGCCGGCCCCACCCACGACTGTGCCGCCACCTTACGCTGCTACCAGCGGTCTGCACGATGCCAGTGGGCGCTGCAACAGAAATGCGATGCCCGCGTACCGACCATAAAAAACCCCGTGCCATTGCTGGCACAGGGTCAGAGATAACGCTATCGCGTAAGGAGCGCCCTAACGCTTTAGCGCTTAGATTTCATCCAGTTTTGCACGGTCGCGAACGGCACCACGGTCAGCCGAGGTGGCCAGCATCGCGTAGGCTTTCAGCGCATAAGACACCTTGCGCGGACGCGGGTTGGCCGGTTTCCACGCCTGATTACCACGCGCTTCCATGACCGCACGGCGGCGCGCCAGCTCGTCATCGGAAACCAGCACATTAATGGTACGCGCAGGAATGTCGATGTGAATGCGATCGCCGTTTTCAAGCAGACCAATGGCCCCACCGGAAGCCGCTTCAGGAGAAACGTGCCCAATGGACAAGCCAGAAGTACCGCCCGAGAAACGGCCGTCGGTCAGCAGAGCACACTCTTTGCCCAGCTTCTTGGACTTCAGGTAAGACGTCGGGTAAAGCATTTCCTGCATGCCCGGGCCACCTTTGGGGCCTTCGTAGCGAATAACAACAACATCGTTCGCTTTGACCTTACCGCTCAAAATATTCTCAACCGCTTCTTCCTGCGATTCGACGACATGAGCAGAGCCTTCGAAGACCAGGATCGAATCGTCGACCCCCGCCGTCTTGACCACACAACCGTCCAGCGCGATGTTACCGGTCAGCACGGCCAGACCGCCCTCTTTCGAGAACGCATGTTCCAGATCGCGAATACAGCCGTTCTGACGATCACCGTCCAGACTCGGCCAGCGCGCGCCCTGTGAGAATGCCTGCTCGGTACGCTTATTACCCGGGCCTGCCTTGTAGAACTCAACCACATCATGACTCGGAGCACGCATGATGTCCCACGTATCCAGCGCGTCCTTCAGCGATGCACTGTGTACTGTCGGCAGCGACGTATCGAGTACACCGGCACGGTCCAGTTCGCCTAGGATCGCCATGATGCCGCCCGCACGGTGACAGTCTTCAACGTGGTATTTCTTGGTGTTCGGTGCCAACTTGCACAACTGCGGTACGTGACGGGAAATGCAGTCGATATCCTGCATGGTGAAATCGACGCCCGCTTCCTGCGCAATAGCCAGCAGATGCAGGATAGTATTTGTCGATCCCCCCATGGCGATATCCAACGCCATGGCGTTTTCGAATGCGCCCTTCACGCCAATGCTGCGCGGCAGCACGCTGGCATCGTCCTGCTCGTAGTAGCGCTTGGCGAGTTCAACGATGCGGTGACCCGCCTGCTCGAACAGCCCGCGACGGTCTTCATGCGTTGCCAACATTGTGCCGTTACCCGGCAGCGACAGCCCCATGGCTTCGGTCAGACAGTTCATCGAGTTGGCCGTGAACATGCCGGAGCAGCTGCCACAGGTCGGACAAGCGCTGCGTTCGATATCGGCCAGATCATCGTCGGACACGCTATCGTCAGCGGCCATGATCATGGCGTCGATCAGGTCGAGGTTGTGATCGCTGAGCGTGGTCTTACCCGCTTCCATCGGCCCACCGGACACAAAGATGACCGGGATGTTGAGTCGCATCGCGGCCATCATCATTCCGGGAGTGATCTTGTCACAGTTGGAAATGCAGACCAGTGCATCGGCGCAGTGAGCATTGCACATGTACTCAACGGAGTCGGCGATGATGTCGCGCGACGGCAGCGAATACAGCATGCCATCGTGACCCATAGCGATACCGTCATCCACAGCGATAGTGTTGAATTCCTTCGCTACACCACCGGCCTTCTCTATTTCGCGCGCAACCAGCTGCCCCATGTCCTTCAGATGAACATGCCCAGGCACGAACTGCGTGAAGGAGTTGGCAATGGCAATGATGGGCTTTTCGAAATCACCATCACGCATGCCAGTGGCACGCCAAAGGGCGCGAGCGCCCGCCATGTTACGGCCAGCCGTCGTGGTTCGGGAACGGTATTGCGGCATCGGAAAACGACCTCTTCGTATTCGTAAGGCATCCTGTCAAAACAGAATGGGGAACGCACGACACGTAGCGGTACATCATGGGGATCATCTGACGCAGGCAAAAGAATGCCCTCGTACAGCCACCCTTCTGGGGCAGGCTGATAACCCGTGTGTGCATGATGGCAGAGACGCCAAGCGTCCCTGCCATTCTCAGGTCTTTCATTCTGCCACAATGAGAGAAGGCTAACGACTCTCTTTTGGCATACAAGATTGCTTATTTTTCAAAACATATAGCATTATATGCCAAATTATTACCATTGCGTGGATTTTGTTGATAACCATTGTTATCAACACCCGCCAATCGACACGCGGTGACCCGAAAGCAGTGCTTTATCATCAATGATGAAAACCACTGCCCTCTTCTTCGGAAAGCGGCACTGCCGCCGGGTGTTGTGCAAAGTAATCAAGGCAGCGCTGGATGTCATCGACCAGCAGCGAAGCCAGATCGCGGCTGACCCCATGGCGCACCAGAATGCGCTGAATAACCAAGTCGGTACGATCTGCTGGCATGGAGTAGGCCGGCACCTGCCAGCCACGCGTACGCAGACGATCCGCTAGGTCATACAGTGTAAAGGATACGTTAGCATCGTCCTTGAGCTTCCAACACAGTGCTGGCAACCCTTCGGTCATATCACCGCCGAAGATGATCTCGAACGGCCCCAACTTGCCGATAGCATCGGCCAGATACTGCGCTGTGTTATAGCAGGCCGTCTGAATGCGGCGATACCCTTCTACACCGAGGCGGATGAAGTTGTAGTACTGCGCAACGATCTGGCCCCCCGGGCGCGAGAAGTTAAGTGCAAAGGTGGGCATATCACCGCCCAGATAGTTAACGTTGAAAACCAAGTCTTCCGGCAATTCATCGGCATCGCGCCATACGACCCAGCCCACGCCCAGCGGTGACAGCCCGTATTTGTGACCAGAGGCATTGATGGATTTCACGCGCGGCAGGCGGAAATCCCACGGAATGTCAGGCGCACAGAACGGCGCCAGAAAACCACCGCTAGCAGCATCCACGTGAATCGGGATGTCCAGACCGGTTTCCTCTTCCAAGCGATCTAGTGCCTTTTGGATCTGCTGCACCGGCTCGTACTGGCAGGTGAAGGTCACCCCGAAGGTCACGACCACCCCAATAGTATTTTCATCGACGCGTTTCAGCACTTCTTCGGCGTTCATGATCAAGCGATCGCCGTCCATCGGAATTTCACGCAGTTCAACGTCGAAATAACGGGCAAACTTGTGCCAGCAGATCTGCACGGGGCCACAGATCAGGTTGGGACGATCCGTTGATTTACCTTCGGCTTCGCGGCGTTTGCGCCACTGCCATTTGAGTGCCAGCCCTCCCAGCATGGCGGCTTCCGACGACCCGGTCGTGGAACAACCCATCGTATTGTTGGCATCCGGCGAGTTCCACAGGTCAGCCAGCATGTGCACACAGCGCGCTTCCAATTCGGCTGTCTGCGGATATTCATCCTTGTCGATCATGTTCTTGTCGATACAGGCATCCATCAACTGATGGACTTCATCTTCAAGCCAAGTCGTACAGAAGGTCGCCAAATTCTGGCGAGAGTTACCATCGAGCATCAGTTCATCACGCACGACATTGAACGCATTGCGAGCGCCCAGTTCGCTGGCTGGGAAACGGTAGCGCGGAAGTGAAGCGGATAGGTCATCGGACGCATAGACGTCGTCCAGAAGTGCATCGCGGACATCCTGTCGGTAATGCAGCGGCATGGTAGTTCTCCTTGATCATCTATAAAAGTGGATACGGAGTCCCTGGCACTTAACATCAATGCACAAAAACAGTGCGTACGAAGGAGGGCTGGAGGTCATGCACGACAGAGTGTCATGGCGCGGCTCGCCTGGGTGCCACAGGTGCGATCGGTAAAGGCCCGGACCTCATGGCGTCTGGTATCCAGATGCGCCGCTCACTATAGGCCGCTCGTCGGCCCTTCGCTTCTGGCACGGGTTGGTATTCCGCGCACCACAACGGTGCAATATCGACGCTATTTCTGGCGATCTCTTACGTTCCGGCAGCTCATAACCTGCCATTTACTCAACGCAACGTCTTTCTTTGTCACTCCTGCGCCCAGTACGCCATCCACACGCCCGTCCATAGACGGTCCGTCATAATGCCCGCTTGTTTTCCACTGGATTGCAGAAGCCACATGACAATGACAACAACGAATGTAGCCTATCCATGGTGGCAAGAGGCCGTGATCTATCAGGTCTATCTTCCTTCCTTCGCTGACAGTAACGGTGACGGCATAGGCGACCTGCCCGGCGTAACCTCACGGCTTGCCTATCTGGCAGAATTGGGAGTCACCGCTCTCTGGGTGTCGCCATTCTTCACCTCGCCTCAGGCAGACAATGGCTATGACATCAGTGACTACTACGATGTCGATCCCCGCTATGGCACGCTCAATGACATCGACATGCTAGTGACGCAGGCCCATGCCCACGGCATGCGCCTCATCATCGACATGGTGGCCAACCATACCTCCACCGAACATCCGTGGTTCAAGGAAGCGCTGGCCTCGCCTGCTGGCAGCCCCGCCCGCGACCGCTACATCTTCCTCGACGGCAGAGGCGACGGTCACACAGAAGCACCCAACAACTGGACCAGTATGTTCAGTGAATCTGCATGGACACGCCCAGCGGGCGACACACAGTGGTATCTGCATTCCTTCTCAGACAAACAGGCCGACCTCAACTGGCATAACACCGAGGTAAAGGCCGAGTTCAGAAGGATCATGCAGTTCTGGATAGCGCGAGGGGTCGATGGCTTCCGCATGGACGCCGCCATGTGCATGATGAAGCGCGCTAACTTCACAGACACCGCGCCGACCGATACGGACGATCCGCTACTTCACCAGCCGGGCATACTGGGTCTGCACCGCGAATTCCGCAGCTTCATGAATGAATATCCCGAGCACTGCCTGATCGGTGAAGTGCTGGCAAACGACCAGCGGCAGGTACTCGACTATGTAGGCCCCGACAAACTGCATCAGGTATTCGCCTTCAACTATCAGTATGCTTATTGGAACCGCACCGCCCTGCAGAACACCATCACCCAGTCTCTGCAATCGACCAACGTAGGGTCGATGCCAATCTGGGTAACGTCCAGTCATGATCAGGTGCGCCATGTATCGCGTCTTGGCCTAACCGTACCGGGCTATTTACCGGGCGGCCTGGGGCCAATGAGCGAACAGCCAAGCTGGTCGCTGGGGCAAGCACGCGCGCGCGCGATGATCTGCATGACCGCATTTCTGCCCGGGGCCCTGTGCCTGTACTACGGTGAAGAACTGGGGCTGCCGGATCACACCCAACTGGAAGACCGCTACCGCAAAGACCCTCGCTTCCAGCCAAGCCAGTACAATGGCCGCGATGGCAGCCGTATTCCAATGCCGTGGGACAGCAATGCGCCAGCCTTCGGATTCAGCACACAGACCGATACCTGGCTGCCACAGCCGTCTTGCTACCACCACTATGCCGTTGATCGCCAACAGCATTGGGCAGGCAGCATGCTCACGCTCTACCGCCAGCTGCTGGCCCTCCGCAAGCAGTTCCAGCTAGCACGTCACCCGCTCCAGTGGCTGCCAACCCTGCGCAACGATGTCCTCATGGCCTGCTGTGGTGGACTGGTACTGGCGATTAATTTCGGCCACACCTCGGTAAGACTGCCGACCAAAGGAACGATAGTGGCACGCAGCCACCCGCATATCGCCTTGAGAAACGGTATGTTGCCCGGCAACGCCGCCATCTGGCTGCGTCTAGAGCAGCAGTAGCTGCCCCCAAAAATGACAATGCGGCACTCAGGAAAACCTGAGTGCCGCATTCATTAAGCACGCATGACGGCATTGCTTTGCCGCCACAACCGGCCTATTCGCTACGAGCGCTGCGCAGCAAACGGAATGCCGCGAGTACGACACCGACGCCGGTATAACCCCCGAAGATCAGCAGCAGTGTGACCGACGGTTTCGCCCAGATCAGCACGATCAGCACGACAATCGCCAGCAGTACCACAAAGGGCACAGGGTTGCGGATATCGATCTTCTTGAAACTGTAGAAGCCGATATTGCTGACCATCAGAATACCGGACACTGCCACCACCAGCGCCAGTACAACGCGCGCCGGGAACGATGCCATGTCAAAATCCGTCATGACCCATACACAGCCGGCTACCAGCGCCGCCGCAGTTGGGCTGGGCAGCCCAACGAACCACGCCTTGTCGACGACACTGAGCTGCACGTTGAATCGCGCCAAACGCAGCGCCGCCCCCGCCACGTAGATGAAGGCACAGATCCAGCCGAACTTGCCCAGCTCGTTGACGCCGCCCAACTGCATCCAGCTGAAGGCAACGACGGCAGGCGCCAGCCCGAATGACAGCATATCGGCCAGACTGTCGTACTCGGCACCGAAAGCGCTCTGAGTATTGGTCATACGGGCCACACGGCCGTCGAGACCGTCCAGCACCATTGACAGAAAGATCGCAATGGCCGCCGAGATGAAGTCATGGTTGAGCGCACTGATGACGGCAAAGAAGCCGCTGAACAGCGCCATGGTCGTAAACAGGTTTGGCAGCAGATAGATACCTCGTCGCCGGATGGGCTGCCCATCCTCGATGATTTCTTCTACAACCTCACTGTCGTCCCGAAACTCCTTGAACGGGTCACGGGAACGCCCGCATTTATGGGACTTATGACTCGAGTTAGCGTCGTCAGCTTCCTGTCGATCATCTGTCATGGTGTGTATTTCCTTTAACGATGAGCCTTCACGGCGAGCACGATAGCGGCCTGCATCAACGCCTTATGCAAACGGCGCGATACCCACAGCGCGACGCAGCTCGTCCATGAACGGAACCGCTTCGGCTCGGGCACGCTCGGCCCCTTTCTTCATGATGGACTCGATATGAGCCGGGTCTTCCAGCAGCTCATGGTAGCGCTGACGAGGTTCCTTCAAAGTCTCGTTAAGCAGCTCGAAGATGCGATTCTTCGCGTCGCCCCAACCGATGCCATCAGCATAGGCCTGCTGCATATCAGCAATCTGATCGTCCGTTGCGAACGCAGAATAGAGCTGGAACAGCGAACAACCTTCCGTTTCCTTCGGCTCGCCCGGCTCAAGAGAGTTGGTTTTGATCTTGCGAATCAGCTTGAGCAGCTGTTTTTCAGTGCAAAACAGCGGAATAGTGTTGTTGTAGCTTTTGGACATTTTGCGTCCATCCAGCCCGTTCAGCTGCTGCACGCGGGTATCCACTTCGGCTTCCGGCATGACGAAGTAGTCGCCCTTGTAGATATGGTTGAAACGCCCCGCTATATCGCGCGCCATTTCAAGGTGCTGAATCTGGTCACGGCCGACCGGCACACGATTAGCCTTGAACATCAAAATGTCGGCCGCCATCAGTGTGGGGTAGCTGAACAGCCCCATGGTGACGCCGCGATCGGGGTCAGGGCTGCCAGCAGCGTCGTTATCGGCCACAGCAGCCTTATAGGCATGCGCACGGTTCATCAACCCCTTGGCACAGACGCAGGACAGCAGCCACAGCAGTTCGGTGATCTCCGGCACGTCGGACTGACGGTAGAAGACCGCATTGTCGGTATCCAGCCCCAGCGCCAGCCACGTTGCCGCGATATCTAGGCGCGATTCAGCGACCCGTTTCGGATCCTGCGCTTTGATCAGGGCGTGCAGGTCAGCGAGAAAGAAGAACGGTTCAGTGTTCTCTTCCTTGCTGGCACGGATAGCGGGACGAATGGCACCAACATAGTTGCCGAGATGCGGGATCCCTGTAGTCGTGATCCCTGTGAGCACACGTGTCTTGGTCATGAGCACTTCTCTGGTTATCGAGGACAGCATCCAAGCGAATGCACCGCATGGGAAGCAAAGCCCTATGCGATGCGCAGCATTACCGGATGAGCGCAGCGCGGAAAAGCCCAGTGTACAACAATGGACCGGGCGGCTGAAAACGCCTCTCTGTCACGCCCATGCAGACATCGCCGCTATCGCCGCCTCGTTCAGGGCAACAACCCGCCGTCGCTATCGACAAGCGATCAGGGGGATACCGCAGGGTATGACGGCCTCTCTAGCGTATTGGACGCTGACAGAGGCCGTATCGTTCACCGCGCGACAGGCACTGCGTATCAATCGCGGTAGACGCGAACACCCAGTGCTTTCAGATAGGACGTTTCGGGAATGGCCGGATGAACCGGATGGTCACTGCCCTGATGGCCTTCGAAAATGATCTGCGCATGGCGATCCTGATGGCGAGCAGCACCGCGGACGATGTCCTTATGACGCTCAGGCAGCAGGTGCATAGAGCAGGAACCAGACACCAGCAGACCATCGCGTTTCAGCAGACGCATCGCTTCACGGTTCAGGCGACCATAGGCGCGCTCACCGACGTTGAGGTCCTTACGCTTACGAATGAATGCAGGCGGGTCAACGATCACGATATCAAACTGCTCGCCTTGCTCCTTGAGCGCAGCCAGCACCTCGAAAGCATCGCCTTCAATCGTCGCAACACGATCAGCAACACCGTTTAACTCAGCGTTGCGCTCGACGGCACTGAGCGCCTTGGCAGACGCATCGACACACGTCACCGACGCCGCACCGTTAACAGCTGCCTGCACGCCCCAGCCGCCAACGTAACTGAAGACATCCAGTACGCGCTTGCCTTCAACCCACTGGTTTAGCCACGCACGGTTGTCGCGGTGATCGTAGAACCAACCTGTTTTCTGGCCTTCCAGCGGAGAAACCTGAAACTTGACGCCGTTCTCGACCAACGAGACCAGACCATCTTCCGGCAGCTCGCCGCGAACGACAACCGACTCCAGCGGCAGACCTTCCATACGACGACCACTGGTGTCGTTGCTCATCACGATGACACGTGGACGAATGACTTTGTCGAGAGCGTCGATAATGTCCGCTTCCACTCGGGCCATCCCTTGGGTATTGATCTGAACGACCAGAATGTCATCGAAGCGGTCGATTACAAGCCCAGGCAGCAGGTCGCTTTCACCGTGAACCAGACGGTAGTACGGCTCTTTGAAGAACTGCTTGCGCAGCGACAACGCTTGATTGAAACGGTGCACCAGCAGCGAACGATCCAGCGCCACCTTAGGATCACGCGATACCACACGTGCGCAGATCAGCGAGTTGGGGTTGACGTAGGCAACGCCCATTTCACGACCGTTGTCGGCTTCGATAATGACCTGCTCGCCCGGCTCAATGCCTTTCAGCGGGGTGACCTTGATGTCGATCTCGTTAGAGTACAGCCACAGATGCCCGCCCTTGAGGCGACGATCAGCATTTTTGCGAAGACGAAGACGTTGCATGACAGGATAATCCTTTCAAATACAGAAAAATGACACCGACTGAACGCCATCATGCGCAGTGTGGCCGAAGAAAGCGTTCGAGACATGACAATAATGCGCACCGCTGCCAGACAGAACCCGGCATGGTACAGATGGAATGAAGGTCAGCGCTAGCGCTGACACTGGGGGCAGAATACCGTCGCACGCTGCCCGATCACGACCTGCTCGAGGCGACACTCACAGCGAATGCATGGCTCGCCGCCACGCCCATAGACGCGCAGCTGCTGGGCAAAATATCCAGGCGTGTTCTGACCGCTCACGAAATCGCGCAGTGTCGTACCACCCTGTGCAATGGCGGCTGTCAGCACATCCTTGATCGCCATCACCAGTAGCGTCAGCGACGCCTCACTGACCTGGCCTGCCGGCTTGCGTGGATCAATCCCCGCCATGAACAGCGCCTCGTTGGCGTAGATGTTGCCCACCCCCACCACTACGGCGTTATCCATGATGAAGCTTTTGATCGCAACCCGCTTGCCCTTGGCTTTAGCCGCCAGCAGTTCGGCCGTAAAGGCCGCTGACAGCGGTTCAGGCCCCAGCGAGGCCAGTCGTGTGTCCTCCAGCGGATTGCCTTCGATGAAATCGACAAAGCCAAAGCGCCGCGGATCGTGATAGCGCAGTTGCCACCCCGAGCTCAGATCAAGGTCGATATGATCGTGCTTACGCAACGGCTCATCCGCCTGCGTCAGTCGCAGACTGCCGGACATCCCCAGATGCCACAGCAGATGACCGCCCGCGATGGGCAGCAGCAGATATTTCGCTCGCCGCTGAAGGGTGCCGAAGCACTCTCCCTCGATACGCTGCTCAAGCCCATCAGGTACGGGGACACGAAAGCGCCGCTGACGCACGCGCATCGCATCGACACGGTGGCCTTCTACATATTCGGCGATACCACGTCGAGTCGTTTCGACTTCCGGCAATTCTGGCATGTCAGAACACCTCCTGAATCATGATGGACATTGCGCCATGGCCCTATGACAAGGGGACGTAGCGCAGGTTCAGCACGCAGCCTACCGACCGTACCTGAGACCTGAACGCAAGAAACCCGGCAGCGAGGCCGGGTTTCCATGCACTGCGAGACACCTTACTGACAAAATGCCGAAGTTGCCTCGAAGCGAAGTGACTTCGAGAAGAAGTTACTTGATTTTCGCTTCACGGTAGATCACGTGTTTGCGAACAACCGGGTCGTACTTCTTGAATTCCAACTTGTCAGGCGTATTACGCTTGTTCTTGTTGGTAGTGTAGAAGTGACCAGTACCCGCAGAAGAGACCAGTTTGATCTTGTCGCGCATGAGAATGCTCTCCAGCTTGAAAACGAAAGCGTTAAACGAGATTGCGTGTCTTAGACGCGCTCGCCACGGGCACGGAGTTCAGACAGAACCTGATCAATGCCTTTTTTGTCGATGATGCGCATGCCTTTAGAAGAAATGCGCAGTTTGACGAAACGCTTCTCGCTTTCCACCCAAAAACGATGAGTGTGCAGGTTCGGCACAAAACGACGACGAGTTCTGCGCAGAGAGTGTGAAACGTTATTACCCGTCACCGGACGCTTGCCGGTGACCTGACATACCTGGGACATGCGTGCCTCCAACCGTTAGCCTGGCCGATCGAACTCGTGTGGCGACGGGTCCAACCAGAAATTCATTCGCGCTGAGTGCCTTGGTCCCATGTGGGATATCGACAAGACAGACAACGCGTCAAGATTGCTCGAGTTGCGTCAATCATGCGCTGTCAGCCGTTCCCAAAATCATTGATCTGGGAAGGCGAAGCACCATCACGCAGGAGTACTCGAATCCAACTGACGTGAATTACAGGGGCCGGAAGGCGATGTTGCAAAGGTCACGCTGTTGCGACATCGGCACGAAACCCGGACATCCTGCTAGCAAAGGCCGCATTTTATACCAGAGTACACCGCTGTCGGCAAGCGCGACAAGTGAAGTGTCAACCCTGGTGCGGCACCTCAGGCGCACATTGTACACATGCTAGCGACGATATCCCATAGCTAAGGCAAGGATTGTCGACAAGTTCTGCATATTTTTAAGCCGCGCTGTGTCATCACGCCACATTAGCAAAGAACAGGCACGTCTTGAACCTTGGCCATGGACTGTCTGCGTTATGCCAAAACTCCATGCGAGGTAACAAGACACGACATATCCGCAAAGAAGAAAGATAGAAACCACCGACCTACAAAAACGCGCGGGGGCACGTAAGAACAGCACGCCACACGGCAGCTTCTATACATCACCCACAAAAGAAGACAGTGCCTCCGCAGGAGAGCCCCCCGCGCCGATACCCTCCATCGCCCCGTACCACCGCGTGCGCAAAACACATGCAGCGACAAGACGCAGGGTAGTGGGTAGTGGGTAGTGGGTAGTGGGTAGTGGGATAGCACGCCTCGCCACCGTCAATGCATACATACAGCACAACAGGCAGCTACTTTTTATGGCAACGTATCCTCTCCATACCCATGCTGGACATTCCGATGCGCTTTCGATAAGCAACAACATTGACTTTCTATTTCGGGATATACAGATCACATACGGCAACCCCTCGACAGGCCGAAACAAGCACCTACCGCCCTTTCCACATGTCCCTCATCGAACCGCTCACTTCCTGTGTCTACTATTCAGCATCACCAATAAACACAAGGCCCCGTTAATCGTCTTACACTGCCGACTCGCCCCCTCTTTCAAAGCCAATACCTCAACGCCAATACATGTGTAACACCCCAGTTATAGCGCCCACGGCAACCTATACCCGGTTTCAGGGCGATTGACGACAGAACAGGAGGTAACGTGCACTTAAAATCCAATCAGTGCTATCGGGCCAACAGGAAGAAGTGGAATGCGATAAGGACGCACGCGACGAGACCATGAGGTTCAATAGAAGGCTTCCCATTACGTTGGAGCAGTCTTTTCACGGGGCCATGAACGTTGACCTAACAAACGTTACTCACCTATACGAACACATACCATTACTTACAGCAGAAAGCAGCCGGCAACGACTACCTTACCAAGTAGGCTTGAGTGCTTTCTTGGAAGATGACTGAACGGTGGCGTTTCGTGCCATTGTTACAATAACCTTTTAGACGGGTTGACTATTTTTCGATAGGGCCTAGCCTTTTATTTATACACTCTTTTTTCGCTCTTACTTTAGCGGTTCATTATGCCTTTAAAGTGAGCTTAAAGTTGACACAATTATACCTGTTACTAAAAGATAAAAGCAAACTTTTCTCACAGTCCAGTCGCCCGGTGTATAATGAAATATATCAAGGAAGGCTATTCGCTTGGCATTTCAAAACAATGATGTTTTATAAAACACAGGAATATCATGGCGCGCACTTTCTCTATAGTAACATCCATTGCTACGGTGCTTTCGGCAACACTATTAAGCAGCTGCACTTATGTCAGACCGGCAGCGGATACAAGCGCCTCTATCTCTACCGAACGTATTGCGTTCATCCGACAAGCTCAGCGAAGCACTATTGCCCAGGCCAGCGAAATGGATACCATTCGACTGTGCTGGGAGAACCTATTGAAGGCTATCCATGCGGACACGCGCCTGCCCGAACACGATTACGACACGATATCGGCTTGGCAAGACCTGGCAGACCTGTATGCCTTGGAGGATGAAAGCGACCGTACGGTATTCGTGTTGCTGGGCGCACAGTTAGGCTGGCGCTACGACCAGACGCCACTTATCCGGCATATCCTTAGCGGTTACGCGCCCAAGACCGGTTCACTCCTCCCGCTTTTCAGAGGCATTTCTGAAGAAGACTGGTACCGTCGCGTTGAAGAATGGCCCCACAAGGACATATACCCGTTCGCGGGCAGTAAGCTGTCGCCGTCACTTGAACGTACGACTTGGGATATCTGTACCGACCGCTGCGATATCATCACCGCCATCACTCAACATATCGACAGCCGCGCCAACCTTCATATTAGCGTAGCCAACGTGGCTCATCATGCGTGGGTGACGCTGTTCGAAACCCAAACGCCGTGCAAGACGGAAGAAGATCGCCAGATCACGATCAATGACCATTCCGTGCGCGCCCATTTCTATTGCCCACAGCCTAATGTCGTGGCCGCGGACTTCCCCGATGATGCGGCTCGCCGCACAATGGTGGAAGCCATCAATAGCGGAAACCCCATCACACTTGGGCACGTTTCCGCATTTCCTCTTGTACATATCGCCAATCGAGGTGGAGCATTCGTTCTGTCCTCACTTGATATCAATACGACAGAATAGCCATTGACGGCTCAATGAAGCGCCAATTGCACAACACCCCACTGTGGGCAGCCAGTTGAACAACGACACGTATTGGCCAGCATGACACCATGCGTCAAGGAGTACTCTTCATCATATAGTGCCTTGAGTAACAGATACGTTATGGCCTTCTCTTACTGCACGTCACATCTTCGACCTAAAAGATAGGAATGCGCCTTCCATGGACATAGATAAGCCTTATATTTATAAAGATAAAAAACCTATCTAAATCAATATAGTTAAGCAATACCTCACTATTACCTACGCATTACATAGAGGATAGTGTCCTCACGAAACACGCCATACGGCTTTGCTGTAAAACAGTGCGGTCTGCCGATGAGCACCCGCCCCGTACCGTAGGAATAGGCGATGAGCACACGTCGTACACAACCACGCCTCACCTACGAAGGGATGCCACCTGTTCGCGCTCCAAATTTTTACATCGCCACTCAATTTTTCACCTCGCCGCCATGCGTTCACAACAAACCTTGCTCGGCAAATGACACAATGTGCTGATCAGCCACGATGAAGTGATCCAGCACACGAATGTCCAGCAAGGCCAGCGCATCCTTCAGCGTGTGTGTCAGGCGAATATCCGCATCGCTGGGCTCGGGGCGTCCTGTGGGGTGGTTATGTGCAAAGATAACGGCGGCGGCATGGCGCTCCAACATCAGTCGCGCCACTTCACGCGGATACACGGTCGCCTGATCGATAGTCCCAACCGAAAGCTGCTCGAATGACAAGATACGATGCTGGGTATCCAGCAATAGCGCCGCAAACACTTCGTGCTTCAAATCCCTCAAACGCGCCTTCAGGTACCCTTTCACCTTATGAGAGGCATTGAGCGCATCGGCCTTGTGCAGAGAAATAGCCAGATGACGTCGCGACAGTTCCAGCGCTGCTTGAAGCTGGGTATAGCGGACGACACCCAGCCCTTTCATCCTGCAGAAGTCCGCACAGTCGGCACACAACAGGTTGCGGATATTACCGAAATGATGGAGGGCTTGGCGCGCCAGCGATACTGCACTCTGCCCCGGCTGCCCGCTACGCAAGAAAAGCGCCAGCAGTTCCGCATCGCTTAGGTGCTCGCTGCCCTCGTTCAGCAGCCGTTCCTGTGGCCGCTCTTCTACGGGCCAATCTCGTATCGACATCTCCCCTCCATCCATGTCAAAGTCCTTAGGTCATCGGCTTGATCCTGCTCGATTTAAGGGCTTTCAATATCTCCCAGCACATGACATTTCCGATAAGAAACATGCCTTTTGACAAATAGTCGCAGCTGGGAATACAACATTCCGCACTTGACCGTTCAGGCTGGTATACTGTGCGCACATGGTGGCCTTGCTCTTCCTTCATGCCTTGCTGAAGGCAATTGCAGGTAAGCCGATAACGTCTTTCCTATCCACGAATCAAGGGATACTTCTAATGGCCAAGCTCGTACTGATTCGCCACGGCGAAAGCGAATGGAACCTTGCCAACAAGTTCACTGGCTGGGTTGATGTCAACCTGTCAGAAACTGGCGTCAAAGAAGCACAGCAAGCGGGTGCTCGTCTGAAAGAAGCGGGCCTGCAGTTCGACGTGGCTTACACGTCCGTACTGACTCGCGCTATCAAAACCCTGCACTTCGCTCTGGAAGGTCTGGGTCAGCTGTGGATTCCTGAATACAAATCCTGGCGCCTGAACGAACGTCACTACGGCGCGCTGTCCGGTCTGAACAAAAAAGAAACCGCTGAAAAATACGGTGACGAACAGGTTCACATCTGGCGCCGCAGCTACGACGAACTGCCGCCGCTCGTCGGCACTGACAGCCCGTTCCACCCGGTCAACGATCCGCGTTACGCCAACCTGGATCCGCGCACTCTGCCGGCTGGCGAAAACCTGAAAGTCACTCTGGAACGCGTTATTCCGTTCTGGCAGGACCAGATTGCTCCGCAGCTGCTCGATGGCAAAAACGTTCTGATCGCTGCACACGGCAACAGCCTGCGTGCGCTGGTCAAATACATCGAAGGCATCAGCGATGAAGACATCATGGGTGTCAACATCGATACAGGTACTCCGCTGGTCTATGAAATCAGCGACAAAGACCTGTCTGTCATCAGCAAAGACACGCTGACCAAAGCGTAAGTCTCTGCCGCTTCCTCTGGAAGCTGACAGCGAAACGCCTGCCATCACTGGCAGGCGTTTTCATTTATACCGTCCTTTTATTCTCATCCGTCCTACCTACCTCCGGTCGCTTTCTTCGACCTTGCTCATCGCCCTTACCTGCCCCAGCTACGCAAAAACACGCTCAGGTGATACAGTTCAGTGATCATGGCGCGCACGGGTTTTCACCATCATATCCAAGCGATAGCGCCATACCGCTATGTTTTTGATCCGCCATACAGGACAGGATGCCTACGCTCATGAGTTCAAACGACAGTCTTTCCCCTCTTCATGGTCGCCGCGTCCTGCTAGGCATCAGCGGGGGCATCGCCGCCTATAAAAGCGCCTATCTGGCTCGTTTGCTGAAAAAGGCCGGAGCAGATGTGCGCGTGGTCATGACACGGGGGGCGGAAGCCTTTATCGCGCCGCTCACCTTTCAGGCGCTGACCGGTCACGCGGTACGCGATTCCCTGCTTGATCCTTCTGCCGAAGCCGGCATGGGGCATATAGAGCTGGCACGTTGGGCAGATGTGATCGTCATCGCGCCAGCAACGGCCAACCTGATGGCATCGCTGGCGCACGGGCATGCCGATGACCTGCTGACCACGCTCTGCCTCGCCTCCCACGCGCGCCTGTTCATTGCCCCGGCAATGAATCAGGGCATGTGGAGTCACCCCGCCACTCAGGCCAATCTGGAACGTCTGCAACAGTACGGCTGGCACATCGTCGGCCCCGATGCAGGCGAACAGGCCTGCGGCGATGTTGGACAAGGCCGCATGCTGGAGCCGGAAGCAATTCTCGAAGCACTGCATCAGGCCTATCAGCGCGATACCACGCCAAAGCCTGCTGCAGGCCTCAGGATCACGGTCACGGCAGGCCCCACACGTGAGCCGCTGGACCCCGTGCGCTACCTGACGAACCGTAGCTCAGGCAAGATGGGCTTTGCCCTTGCGGAAGCCGCGCAGGCACTGGGGGCCTCCGTCACACTGATCAGTGGTCCCGTCACGCTGGAGACGCCACACGGTGTACGTCGCGTGGATGTCACGACAGCGGATGACATGCTGGCAGCCGCTCAGCAGAGCGTGCAGAAAGGATGTGATCTCTTCATCAGCAGTGCCGCCGTAGCGGACTACAAAGCCGCGTCCTATGCCGAGCACAAGCTCAAGAAACAGAATGGCGAAGAAACGCTAACCCTGACACTGGTGAAGAACCCCGATATTGTCGCCACGATCGCAGCGGGGGAACGTCGGCCTACCGTCGTCGGTTTTGCGGCTGAAACACAGGACGTAGAGCACTATGCGCTGGATAAGCTGACGCGCAAGAAGCTCGATATGATCGTGGCTAATCAAGTGGGTGCCAACGAAGGGTTCGACAGCGATGACAACGCCGTGACGCTTTACTGGCAGGCCGAAGGGGGCGTCAAAGCACACGAACTTCCTTTGCAATCAAAGGTCTCACTGGCACATGCCCTGCTGCACGAGATTCTTCGAGTCAACGCCGCGTCGCTCGCGCCTGCAGCGCAATAAACGCCCTGAATGGCCGTGTGTTCCTGCGCGCGCGCGCGCGGAGGATAGTTTTTAGTGGTGCTGTGTCCACAAGGGATAGACGATCGCGCCTCAAGGGGCGGTCGCTGGGTCACCGAAACGCAGCGTAAACCTGCAAGTCTACACTCAATTGATTCGGAAACAGTAATGCCACGTCTTGAAGTCAAGGTCCTCGACGAACGAGTTCACCAACACGGTTTGCCTGATTATGCCACGCCGGGAAGTGCAGGCATGGATCTGCGTGTGCTGCTCAATGAACCGCTCGTGCTACAGCCAGGCGAATCTACACTGGTACATACTGGATTGGCCATTCATATCGGCGATCCGGCGTTCGCTGGCATGATCCTGCCGCGTTCCGGTCTGGGCCACAAGAAAGGCATCGTGCTCGGTAATTTGGTCGGATTGATTGATTCCGATTACCAGGGAGAATTGATGATCTCGCTTTGGAACCGCAGTGCCGAAGCGGTGGAGATAGAACCGTTCGAACGCGTTGCGCAGTATGTTCTAGTCCCAGTGGCACAAGCACAGCTAGTCGTTGTCGACAGTTTCAATGCCAGCGAACGTGCAGAAGGTGGCTTCGGCCACTCCGGACGTCATTGAAGACAGCCGCATTTCTTTTCTGGCGGAACCCAACCCCTCCTACATGAGGGGCTCACTGTTGAGGCAATAACATCATGACGAACCAGACCGTTCTTCCTGCAACTATATTTCGTGCCTACGATATCCGAGGCATTGTTGATCGAGATCTGACGCCCGAAGGCGTTACTCTGCTGGGCCGCGCCATCGGCAGCGAAGCACGCGCCCGTGGCCAGTCCACCGTCATCGTCGGCCGCGATGGCCGTCTGTCCGGTCCCAAGCTGTCCAAAGCGCTGGCAGAAGGCCTGCAAGCGGCGGGCTGTGATGTCATCGACATCGGCATGGTGCCGACACCGGTACTTTACTTCGCCGCCAGTACGCTGAAAGAAAGCAGTTCCGGCGTTGCCGTCACCGGCAGCCACAACCCGCCGGACTACAACGGCTTCAAGATCATGATCGGCGGTGAAACACTGTCCGGTAACAGCATCAAGGCGCTGTACGACCGCATCGTGGCCCAGGACTTCACAGAAGGCCAAGGGCAATACAAAACCTACGATATTCGTGAAGACTACCTGAATCGCATCACCTCTGGCATCACCCTTCAGCGACCGCTGAAAGCCATCGTTGACTGCGGTAACGGAGTCACCGGTGAGTTGGGGCCGGAACTGGTGCGCCGTCTGGGCGTCGAGGTCATTCCGCTGTTCGACGATATCGACGGTCACTTCCCTAACCACCACCCGGATCCAGGCAAGGTCGAAAACCTGCAAGACCTGATCAAGGCCGTCAAAGAACACAACGCCGATATCGGTCTGGCCTTCGATGGCGACGGCGACCGTCTGGGCGTGGTCACACCACAGGGCAAAGTCATCTATCCTGACCACCTGATGATGGCCTTCTCGGAAGACCTACTGGAACGCTCACCCAAGGCGCGCATCATCTTCGACGTTAAATGCACCGGCAATCTGCCGCGCATCATCGAACAGGCCGGTGGCGTGCCGGAAATCTCCTGCACGGGCCACTCGCTGATCAAGGCGAAGATGAAGGAAACTCAGGCAGCACTGGCCGGAGAGATGAGCGGACACATCTTCTTTAAAGAACGCTGGTACGGTTTCGACGACGGCATCTACTCCGCCGCACGCCTGCTGGAAATCCTCTCCAAGCAGGACGTTGACGCTGACGTTTTCTTCAGTCGCTACCCGCAGGACATCGGTACAGCCGAGATCAACGTTACTGTCACCGATGAAGGCAAGTTTGACCTCGTCAAGCGCCTTGCGACTGAGACTGACTTCGGACCGGATGCCAAACGCACGACCATCGACGGTATCCGCGTCGATTATCCCGATTGCTGGGGCCTGTGCCGCGCCTCCAATACCACGCCGGTACTGGTCTTCCGTTTTGAAGGGAAAACAGAAGAAGCGCTGGAAGGCATTAAAGATCGCTTCAGAACAGCACTGAAACAGGTCGCACCTGACGTTAGTGCTCCATTCTAAGACGTTTAGGCGGCATAATAATTAAGGCAGGCTCATGAAGCCTGCCTTATTGTATCCGGCTATTATGTTAAGCTACATTGAGCAAGGGGTTACTTACCATGCAGACAACAATGCACGAGCCAGGACTCGTGGTCGAGATTCTTTCAGAAGCCCTGCCTTATATTCAGAAGTATGCTGGCAAGACCATAGTGGTCAAGTATGGCGGCAATGCCATGACAGACGAACGCCTTATCGATTCGTTCGCCCGCGACATGGTGCTGCTGAAAACGGTAGGTCTCAATCCTGTTGTTGTGCATGGCGGTGGCCCACAAATCGGCCAGATGCTTGAAAAGCTCCAGATCCGTTCCGAATTCATCAATGGCATGCGCGTCACGACCAAAGAAGCCATGGATGTCGTCGAAATGGTACTGGGCGGACAAATCAATAAAAGCATTGTCGACCGCATCAACAGAGCGGGTGGACAAGCCATTGGGATGACCGGCAAGGACAACGCACAGATCATTGCGCACAAGCTCGTGATTGAACGGCCGTCGGATACAGCGACCGGAGAAAGCGAGCAGGTGGATCTGGGGCACGTCGGCGAAATCGTCGATATTTCGACAGACCTCATCAACATGCTGTCGAAAGCCAATTTCATTCCCGTCATCGCTCCGATCGGCGTGGATGAAAAAGGCAACGCCTACAATATCAATGCCGATATCGTGGCTGGCCGTATTGCCAGCGCCTTAAAAGCGGAGCGCTTAATGCTGCTCACCAACATTGCCGGCCTGATGGATGCCGAAGGCAATGTGATGCGTGACGCCAGCACGGCCCAGATTCAGGCCTTGATTGCAGACGGTACGATTCATGGTGGCATGCTGCCGAAGACCAGCTGTGCACTGGAAGCAGTCAAGCAAGGGGTCACTAGTGCCGTTATTGTAGATGGGCGTGTGCCGCACGCTACCTTGCTGGAAATATTTACTGATGCGGGGGCGGGAACCATGATTGGTGCTGCCCAGCACTGATATCACCTTCTCTGCCCGGCAGGAAAGGGACGGTCCTCGCATCACCAACGAGAAGAATCGCAAAACGATGATGACGCAGGATAAGTCCAGACGTGACCAGATTCTCCAGGCGCTTGCCGCCATGTTGGAGGATCCCGGCACGCAGAAGATTACGACAGCGGCACTGGCGCGCCTGGTAGGCGTGTCCGAAGCCGCTCTCTATCGCCACTTCCCAAGTAAGGCCAAGATGTTCGAGGCCTTGATCATCTTTATTGAGACGACGATTTTCGAGCGCTTACAGGCGATTCTTTCTGCCACACAGGCAGAGGAAGAGCCTGTCGGTGAACGCATTCGTCTGGCACTGACATTGGTGCTGCGCTTTGCTGAGCGCAATCCGGGCATGTGCCGTCTGATGACGGGGGAACTGCTCTCGGGCGACCTGGCGCGCTTGCGTCCGCGCATGAACCAGTCCTTCACTCGCCTCGAAACCCAGCTGCGCCAGCTTCTGCGCCAAGCTGAAATCGAGCAGGGACTGCGACTGCCAATGACGGTCAATGCCTGCGTCAGCCTGCTGACCAGCCTGATCGAAGGACGTATCGTGCAGTACGCGCGTACGGGCTTCAAACAGTCGCCAATCGCGCATTGGGACGACCAGTGGCCAGTAATTGCCCATGGGCTATTCCCACACTGAGACGTTCCTGCCCTCAACTAATGGATGTCAGGCAACAGGAACGCCCCGCTACTCATCGACTGAGTCACGGGGCGCTGTTGCAAGGTAATCTACCACCACGACCCATCCCTTATTTTTTGCTACACGGTGTCCGTCTTGCACTTCTGACGCGCCACTTTTGCCAAACGATTCTTTCTCAGCTCGTCGTGCCATAAGCCCTGCCTAACTACCGTGACGTAGGGCTTATGGCATCACTCAAACCACCGTTCACTTCGCCTCCTGCCCGACGTCTCACTTACAGCTTAGCCAGCAAGCGCAGTATCTGCTGCCGTGCTTCCTCACCCGATACCGAGCGTGCGATCAGCTCGTTGGCCATGTGCTTGTGCATGTCGACCGCCTCGGTAGATGAGGTGACGCTGGCAATACCGCAGTGGATGTTCGGCAGCTCCCCGAGCCGGTAAGGGCTGACGGCAACGTAGCTGGCCGTAGGCTGATAAAATATCTGGAAGGTCAGATTGGGCAACAGCTCATCGACCAAATAGATATTGAAATGAGGGTTCTGCTCAATCTGGCAGATGAGGTGCTCCACTTCGCGGCGTGCCTGCAGCGCCCGTTCCATTCGCGTACTGGCGGGTAGGTCCAGTCGCCCTACCAGCCCAATATGCAGGAACCGTTCGATCTGGCGGATGCTGACGATGGAGTTGATCTCGAAGTTGATTTTGGTGAAGGTTTCCTTGCGGCGATACAGGATATCCAAGGTCTTCTTCTGAATCACCTGCGCTTCGGCAGGAAAATGCTGGGGACGCGCTTCTTCCAACATCTTCAGGAAGTAATCGAAGTACTGATCGGACGTCAGCAGGTAGGAAAATGGATCGAAGTAAGACACCACCTTGGTAGACTTCGCTTCTAACTGATGCATGCGCTCGAAGTAACCCAGAGCGTTATCGAAGTACTCCGTTTCAGACCCCAGCAAGCTGTTGATGGGCACCTTAAGCAGATGAGCCAGCCGATCCAAGGTGTCCAGCTTGACGACGATCCCGCGCTCAAGGCGATACACCGCGGCGCGTGAGATGCCCAGCTGCTTTGCGATTTGATTCGCACTGAGCTGCCGTCCGATTCTATAAGCTCTGAGTCGTTCCCCTATGGCGGAGTAATCAATCTGGCTCACAAGCGGGCCTCTTCAAATCTACAGGGGGTTATTGTTCTAGCGCTTCTTGCAAAGCTACCATGCTGGGCTGTTCAACTGCCTTCGAATGCATCAAGGCAACATCGGCACTCGAACAGCCTCACCATCACGCGTTCGGTCACATACGTGATCTCCTGAATGCAGAGAGAGAAAAGCGCTCCTCTCCATGACACTGGCGGCTACTGTACCACTCATTGAGCACGCGCTTATCCTGCGGGCCATATTGTCCGTCATTGCCTTAGCGATATGCGACAAAAGCATTCCTTAAGTATTGTTCCCGGGAACGTATCCCGCAAGAGCCGTGATCACGATCCTGTTTTATCTTTTGAGAAATGCTTTATAACATGCCTGTTCAACGACTAAATGACAATATTCGATGTTCATTCGTCAGGCACCAAAGTGGGTCAAAGCGGCCTCATTGATGAGCATCGACATCAAACAGAATGCTTGATCAGGTTTGCTAACATATGAACAAGTGCTGCTTTTGAAAGAAAGAATCTCCCTATTTCGAGCGCAGAATGGACATACATTATCGGGTTCATGGCCCTGCCTTCAGGCCGTCATCGCACGCCGGATATCGCCACTGTCCGCGCTTGTATTCATTGATATAGATATAGCGCATAAAACTGCACTTAAATACAGGAAAATAATAATAGTGCGCGTAATACTTTCACTTACTTTTGTGCTGAGTCGGAATATTATACGGCCGCCCTATTAGAGTGCAGTCCCCTGTGCAGTATTATTTCTGAGCGAAAGGGAACGATAAAAGGTCTTGACGGCAGAAAGGGCCTCGTCTAAAAAATTATATTTCCGAGTACGTCAATTCATATCACGGCCCTATCATCTCGCTATTCCCAGGTAGAATAGCCTACGTACGGCAGAAAACGTCTAAAAATTCAAACGGCACTGGCACTGCTCAGCAGAGGATTCCGAATGGCTAACGAACAGAACACAAAAGCGGCAAGCGGTACGATGACGCCTCGGAGGGCGCTGATTGCCAGTGTCACGGGCTACGCCATGGACGGCTTCGATCTGCTCATCCTTGGCTTTATTCTCACCGCCATCAAGCATGGGCTCGGGCTGAGCGATGCTCAGGCAGGTTCCATCGTCACATGGACACTGCTGGGTACCGTGGCCGGTGGCATCATTTTCGGACAGCTCAGCGACCGCTTTGGCCGCATTCGCATGCTGACAGCCAGCATATTGGTGTTCTCGGTCTTCACTGGCCTGTGCGCCCTGTCACAGGGCTACTGGGATCTGCTGGCCTACCGCACCTTGGCGGGCGTGGGTCTCGGCGGTGAGTTCGGGATCGGCATGGCACTGATCGCTGAAGTATGGCCGGCTCATCAGCGCACCCGTGCATCGTCCTATGTCGGCATGGGCTGGCAAGCTGGGGTACTGGCCGCCACGCTTCTGACGCCGGTACTGCTGCCGTATATCGGCTGGCGCGGCATGTTCTTGGTCGGACTGCTGCCCGCGCTGGCCTCGTTTGCCATTCGCCACTCCTCAAGCGAGCCGGAGAATTTCGTCAAGGCCAAACCGGAAACCGTTTCCTTCGGCAGCCGCTTCGCTGAATTGTTCAAGGACCGCCGTACCGCCTGCGCCAGTGTGGGGGTGCTCATCCTGACCTCGGTACAAAACTTTGGCTATTACGGACTGATGATGTGGATGCCAGACTATCTGTCTAAACAGTTCGGGCTATCGCTCAAACAATCCGGGGTATGGACAGCGGCAACGGTCATCGGCATGACGTTTGGGATCTGGCTGTTCGGCCAACTGTCAGACCGTTTCGGGCGCTGGAAGATCTTCCTGCTGTATCAGGTGGGTGCCGCGATCATGGTCGTAGTGTACGCCGCCCAGCAGAACATCGTGGCAGTACTGATCACCGGGGCCATCATGGGGATCTTTGTCAATGGCATGATCGGCGGCTACGGTGCGCTGATTTCGGACCTCTACCCGATACAGGCTCGCGCCACCGCACAGAACGTTCTGTTCAACATCGGCCGCGGTATTGGTGGCCTCGGGCCGCTAGTAGTCGGTGCCGTGGTATCCCAATACTCTTTCTCAATCGCGATCACCATGCTAATGGCCATCTATATACTGGATATTCTGGCGACCCTGTTCCTACTGCCCAAACTGAACGGCGGCGAAGAACTGCACACGCAGAAGTAGCGGGCAACGATACCGCCTTGACCCTGCCACGGCTTACGGGCCGTGGTTTTTAATCATGCCGGGGTCTAACTTATTAGACAAAGGTGACTTTCATGATGCATGAAGGCGTACCGACAGCTAACAAGGCTCTTATTCGCTGCCTGTATCACAGTGAATCGCCGTTAATGTCTAAATATTTAAACAACAGACAGCACGGATTTTGGGGAACACCCTTTAAAAGCGCTACCAACAGCAACCGAGGCCGAGAGATGCTCACACTACGATCCCCACGCGATGACGTGCGCATCGCGACTGCCACACCCGATGACGGCACGGCGCTCATTCTTCGCAATGAATGGGTGAACGGTGATTACAAGCACATGGTACTTAAGGCAAGCCGTGCCGCCTGTCAGGCCCAACCCGGCCAGTTCTTCAACCTGCTCTGCCCGGCCGAAGGCAGTATGGCGCCTTTCTTCCGCCGTCCGATGAGCACGTATGGTGCCGATCCACACAGGGGCGAGGTCGAGTTTCTGTACAAGGTAACGGGGAAAGGAACTCTAGCGCTGTCACAGCTACAGGCGGGCGATTCTCTCGACATTCTCGGTCCACTGGGCAAGGGCTTTCGACTTCAGCCCAACTGGCAACATATCGTCATCGTGGCGCGCGGTGTCGGTTTAGCCACACTGGCGCCCCTAGCAGAGGCGGCCCATGCGCATCATATTGCCATGACGGTTATCCTCAGCGCCCGCAGTAAGCACGCCTTACTGATACCGTCACAGCAGCGCTTCGAAAGACTAGGCGCTCGCGTACTTACAGCACGGGATGACGATGGTACCAGTCAGCTCGACGGTATCGAACGGATGCTGCGCGAAATCATTGTTCAGCACGCTCCCGATGCGCTGTTCACCTGCGGTTCGAAACGACTGACGGCACTGCTCAAGCGGCTGGCTGCCGAGCATGGCATCGCGGGTCAGGTCGCAATGGAAGAACAGATGGTGTGCGGCCTTGGGATGTGTCAGTGCTGCACCAAGGTGTTCGAGCAGGACGGTAAGCCCATCAGCCGCCGAGTCTGCGTAGAAGGCCCCGTATTTGACCTTTCGGAGGTAGTGGCATGATCGACCTCAGCGTTACGGTAGGAGGGCTGACGCTGAAGAACCCCGTCATGCCCGCCTCAGGTACGTTTGCCGAAGAACTGGCCTTGCTGCTCGACTTTGATCGACTGGGTGCGCTAGTGACCAAGACTATCACCGCCGACAAACGCTCTGGCAATCCCTTGCCACGCGTCTGCGAGTTGCCCGGCGGCATGATGAATGCCATCGGTATTCCTAGCAAAGGAGTGGATGATTTCATCGAGCACACGGTGCCGTTTTATCAGCGCTTTGATAGCCCGCTGATCGCCAGCATCTCGGCACCATCTGCCACACAGTTTGCAGCACTGGCCGCTCGACTGTCTGCCACGCCTGGAATTGCTGGCATCGAAGCCAACATTTCCTGCCCAAACATAGAAGCGCACGGTCAGTCCTTTGCCATGCATACCGCCAGCACGGCGCAGGTCGTCAGTGCCATGCGCGCAGCAACATCGCTGCCGCTCTGGGTCAAGTTGACACCTAACAGCGGTGAAGTGGTCAACGTCGCCAAGGCCGCAGAGTCAGCGGGCGCCGATGCCATTGTAATGGGCAACACACTGCTGGGCCTTTCCATCGACGTGCATGCCCGACGACCGCGGCTAGGCAACGTCATGGGCGGTATTTCAGGAGCGTCCATCAAACCGCTGATGGTGCGACTGACCTATCAGTGTGCACAGGCACTCGACATTCCCATCATCGGCTGCGGCGGCATTGCCACCGCCGAAGATGCCATCGAATACCTACTTGCCGGTGCCAGTGCCGTACAGGTGGGCACCGCCACATTCATTCATCCTCACGCCATGCAGCACGTCATTCAGGGGTTAGAAGCCTTCTGCGAACAGGAAGGCATTGCTGCCGTCCGCACACTGACGGGCGGTCTGAACGATGCGCCAGGCGCGCTATTTGGAGCGACACCATGAAAGCAGCTTGGACAGCGCTTGCCACGCGCCTTTTCGACGATATCGCTGCACTGACGCGCGATCCTGATGCGGGCATTACGCGCGAATGCTATGCCGACAGCGAAAACCGTGCCATCCATCATCTACGTCAGTTCGCTCATAATGCCGGATTGACGAGCTACACCGACCGCGCAGGTAATGTTGTGTTCCAGCGTCCAGACGATCAAGGTCGCCCAGCGCTATGGTGCGGCTCTCATTTCGATTCCGTCCCCCAAGGCGGCAATTACGATGGTCTGGCGGGCATCATTGCTGGACTACTGTGCCTGAAGCAGCTGCACGATGCTCATATCGAACTGCCGTATGACGTCCGGGTGATCGGGCTGCGCGGTGAAGAAAGTCCGTGGTTCGGCAAGGCCTACCTAGGTTCACGTGCGCTGAGCGGCGGCCTTACCGAACGCGACCTTGCGCTGACCAAACGCGGCAGCGACATCACGCTGGCCGACAGCCTGTCTGCAGTAGGCGCGGATATCGAAGCCATCCGCCGTCAGGAGTGGTTGATCGCCCCCCAGCAGTTCGCGGGCTATCTCGAAGTGCACATTGAGCAGGCAGATTCCCTTGAACACCACCATCAAGCGCTAGGAGTGGTTCCCGGCATCCGCGGCAACGTGCGTCACAACCTCGTGCACTGTATCGGTGAAGACGGTCACTCCGGCGCGGTGCCACGCGAGGAGCGCCACGATGCGGTATTCGCCGTCAGTGAACTGATCAGTGTCGTCGATCGACGTTGGCGTGAATGGGTGGCCACAGGCCATGATCTGGTCGTTACCGTCGGAATGCTGGGCACCGATGCAGCCCACCATTCGGTTTCACGTATTCCTGGGGACGTCAGCTTCAGCCTAGAAATGCGCAGCCTGCACAGCGCAACGCTTGAGGCTTTTTACGAGGTCGTTCAACAGGAACGCTATCGGATTGAAACCGAGCGGCAGGTACGCTTCGACTTTGACAAGCGCATTGATACGCCGCCAGCCGCCATGCATGCACCGTGGGTCGCTCAGGCACAGCACATTATGCAGCGCCACGGGCTAGAAGGCCTGCTGACGCCCAGCGGCGCCGGGCACGATGCCGCGGTGTTCGCCAATGCGGGCATTCCTAGCATCATGCTGTTCGTGCGCAATCAGCACGGTTCACACAACCCTCACGAAGCGATGCGAATGGACGATTTCATCGACGCCACGGCGGTGCTGTACGACATGTTGCAGACGCTGGTACAGGTATGACCTGCCCACACAAGAGCGAGCGGGGGTCGCCATGAGTGAACTACGCTGTGTTCACGCCGTTTGGCTTCATTATGGAACAGTGGCAAGATCATCAGAGGCGCTGCCAGCCGCTCAGGCACGCGGGCCATTGCCTGAAATCTTGCTCGAATGCAGCCGTGATCATACGACCGCTCGGCACATCGTGGCGTACGGTTAGGGCTGTCTATTGTTTGTGCCATTACCTCATCAAGCGTTTATGAGCACATATCGCACTGCTTGGTGACCGTCAGATATCCAACGTATGAATAGGTAGGCCTACACATGAAATTTTCGGAAATGGTAGAGCATTTCGAGAGATCACTGCCGGGCGCAGAGTCGTTCAAGACCGCTAAGGCGCACTGCGATGCCATCATGCAGGACGAGCCGTTTCAGGCCGCGGCCGCTTTTCTTATCGCGGGCTTCTGCCGTACCTATGTGCTGCTGTATGAGGATCAGGCCGTCACATCTGAGTTCGCTTCTAAGAACAAGCTACAGCTGCTTCAGTACATGCAGCACCTTGATCAAGCACTGACCACGCAAGACCCAGCTAAAGCTTATGTGGCCATCAACGAAGTGCTGCAACAGTACTTGGCCAGCGACCGCATCTTCTAGGTAGAGCGGATGGCCGCTCCCTTGATGACAGAGAAGACAGAAGGCCGGATCACACCAAAAGGTAGGATCCGGCCTTCGTTCATTCTGGGGGCATGATGTATACGCGGCATCCTTACTTTGGCCGCCTTATTCACTGCCCTTTAAGCAGGCGCTTCAAGGGAAAGTGATGGTCTCGCAAGCAAACCGCGCCCTTTATGGTACGCCTCCTAGGCAAGACCATGATGTTGAGACAAAAAAATCTGCCACCCTGAACGGATGGCAGATTGTATGCTTGAGAAGCGCGGGTACGTATCAGGCAACGAAAGCCGACACGTCATCACCCAGAAAGTCGCGGATCTTTTTCATCGCCGCTTTTTCGAGCTGACGAATGCGTTCGGCAGACACGCCGTATTGGTCCGCCAGATCGTGCAGAGTAGCTTTGCGCTCGGCTAGCCAGCGCTGCTGCAGGATGTCACGCGCACGCTCATCCAGCTGCGCTAGCGCTTGGCTCAGACGACGTGAAGCGTTTTCCTCGTGATCAGCTTCTTCCAGCTGCAGTGCGGGATCGAAGCGAGAATCTTCGAGGTAGTTGGCCGGTGCCTGATAGCCCTCTTCGTCATCCGTTGCACTGGCATCGAAGCCAGCATCGCGGGACGCCAGACGGTTTTCCATTTCGCGCACGACGTGCGGTTTGACGTCGAGATCCTTCGCGATGGCATCGACTTCCGCCGTGTTCATCCACGACAGGCGTTTTTTTGCGCCGCGCAGATTGAAGAACAGCTTACGCTGCGCTTTGGTAGTCGCCACTTTGACGATACGCCAGTTGCGCAGTACGAACTCGTGAATCTCGGCCTTGATCCAGTGAACGGCGAAAGAGACCAGACGGACCCCTTGGCTCGGATCGAAGCGTTTGACGGCTTTCATCAGCCCCACGTTGCCTTCCTGAATCAGGTCAGCTTGCTGGAGGCCATAACCGGAATAGCTGCGCGCAATATGAACGACAAAACGAAGATGTGACATGACAAGACGGCGCGCGGCATCAAGATCGCCGTCGCGATGCAATTGCACCGCTAGATCGTGTTCTTCCTGCGCGCTCAGCACAGGAATGGTATTAACGGTTTGAATGTAGCCGTTGAGATCGTGCCCCGGTGAGAGCTGACCAATGGCTTGAAGACTGTTGCTCATTATGCAGATGTCTCCATCTTTGACGCTTCGACGTGATTGCCGAAGGGTCTAAAACCTTTCTGTTTAGTTGGACTCTCGACTGCGACAAAAGTTCACCTTGAAAGGCCTTCTGTCTCAGCGCGGACGTATGCGTGCCCAATGATGGCTGACGGCCACCCAAGCGCCCAGCAGACCCAGTAGTATACTACAGGTAAACAGCAGGAGTGAACCGCTAAACCCCGGTCCTGGCAGGGTATATTGACTGCCGTAACTCTCTGCCAGCGCCCTGATCGGAGCGGACAACCAGCCACGTCCGAGGGTCAGTAACAGCAGTGCCAACACACCACCACCCGCGCCATACCAAGCACCGGTATACAGGAACGGTCGCCGTACAAACCCTTGGGTTGCGCCCAGCAACGTGATGACTTCAATCTCATGGCGACGGCTTTCAACCGACAGCCTCACGGTGTTGCCAACGATCAGAATCACCCCGAACCCGAACAGTACACCGAGTGCCAGCACTAGGCGATTACCCAGGCCTTTGATGGCCTTGAGCCGCTGCAGCCAAGCAAGGTCCATGCGAACTTCATCAACACCGGGCAACGCCTTGAGCTTATCGGCCAGCGCCTGAACGTCAGCGGTATCGCGCTGCTGTGGACTAACGATCAGCGCAGCGGGCAACGGATTGTCGCGCAGCTGCCCCGACGAGAGCGACAGCCCCAGCGTCTGCTGGAACTCCTTCAACCCTTCATCGGCGGTGATAACGGAGACTTTGGCAACCCCGGAAGTCTGCCGTACTTGCTCTGCAGTACGTTCGACCACGCTATTGTCCGTACCCGGCTTAATGTACAGCGTCATCTGCGAACCATCATCTAGGCGCCCGTCCAGCGCATTGACGCTGCTCATCGCCAACCACAGCATGGCGGGCAACACGAACGACACGGCAATGGCCAGCATGGTCAACGCGGAAGCAATCGGGTGCTTGCGAATACGTTGGAAGCTTTCAGAGCTGACCTGACGATGGTGCCGCCGCCACGCATGGTAGCGGTTTTCCCACGAGACCTGCTGCGTGCGGGCACCGCGCGATGCTGGCTGCACTGCCGCAGCTCTGGTGGGGCGACGCGGCGGTCGTGTGCGCTGGTTCATGACGCCTCCCGGTCTGAAATCAAACGGCCATCGCGCAGCTTCATAATGCGATGCCGCAAGCGAGCGATCAGCGCCAGATCGTGACTCGCCAGTAGCACGGTGGTGCCGATACGGTTGAAGTCTTCGAATAGCCGCATGATGTCAGCAGACAGCTGGGGGTCGAGGTTACCGGTCGGCTCATCGGCCAGCAGCAGCGCAGGCTTGTTGACCACTGCACGGGCAATTCCTACGCGCTGTTGCTCACCGCCCGACAGTTCGATGGGCAGCGCGCGTTCACGGTGCAGCAACCCTACCTTGTCGAGCGCCGCACGCACGCGACGTGCGGCATCACGCGGATGCATGCCCTGAATCATCAGAGGCATAGCCACATTGTCGAAAACGTTGCGGTCGAACAGCAGCTGATGATCCTGAAATACCACCCCGATCTGGCGACGATAGAAGGGAATGCGAGCGGCACGCATGGAGGCAAGGTCACGCCCCCCGACGATGATCCGCCCGCGCGATGGCCGTTCGAGACACGTCAGCAGCTTCAGCACAGAGCTTTTCCCTGCCCCGGAATGACCGGTCAGGAACACCATTTCACCCGCATCAATGGTGAAATTGAGATCGGCAAGCGCTTCATAGCGCCCACCGTATCGCTTGCCTACATGCTCGAACGTGATGATGGCCATCGTTTCAGTCGCTCTACTCGTCTTCGGTACGGTCGAAGAGGGCTTCGATGAACGGCTGCGCCTCAAAGGGACGCAGATCGTCGAGAGATTCCCCAACCCCGATGAAGCGTAGAGGAATACCCAGCTGTTGGGCCAGTGCGAAGGTCACCCCCCCTTTGGCCGTACCATCCAGTTTCGTCAGTACCAGCCCCGTCACAGGAGCGGCTTCACTGAAGGTGCGGGCCTGAGCAATAGCGTTCTGTCCCGTACCGGCATCCAATACCAGCAAGACTTCGTGGGGGGCATGCTCATCCAGTTTACCCATCACGCGACGCACCTTGCGCAGCTCTTCCATCAGATGCGCCTTGTTGTGCAGGCGACCCGCGGTGTCGGCAATCAGGACATCGACCTTGCGTGCGCGCGCCGCAGACAGCGCATCGTAGATGACCGACGCACTGTCGGCTCCCGTATGCTGAGCCACGACAGGCACGTTATTACGCTCGCCCCAGACCTTCAGCTGTTCGACAGCGGCAGCGCGGAAGGTATCCCCGGCGGCCAGCATTACCGAACGGCCTTCGTTCTGGAAACGGCGGGTTAGCTTGCCAATCGTGGTGGTCTTACCTGCACCGTTGACGCCAACGACCAGAATGACGAAAGGCCCTTCCCCCTTCGGCGGCAGTTCGAGCGGTTTTTCAACGCCCGCTAGCATATCGCTCAGTTCTTGCTGAAGCGCGGTATACAGCGCACTGGCATCGGCCAGCTCCTTGCGGGACACTCGCTCGGTCAGGCGATCCATGATTTCCGTCGTGGCTTCGATGCCCACGTCCGCCATCAGTAGCTGGGTTTCCAGCTCTTCCAGCAGATCATCATCAATATGCTTGCGACCCAAAAACAGTGTTGCCAGCCCTTCCGTCAGCTGGGAACGCGTTTTGCCCAGTCCCTTGCGAATACGACTGAAGAAGCCTTCTCGACGTGGCTTCTCCTGCGTTTCGATGGAGGATGAGATGGCCTCCACCGGCGCAGCTTCTGTTTCAGCTTCTGTTTCAGCTTCTGTTTCAGCTTCTGTTTCAGCTTCTGTTTCAGCTTCTGTTTCAGCTTCTGTTTCAGCTTCTGTTTCAGCTTCTGTTTCAGCTTCTGTTTCAGCTTCTGTTTCAGCTTCTGTTTCAGCTTCTGTTTCAGCTTCTGTTTCAGCTTCTGTTTCAGCTTCTGTTTCAGCTTCTGTTTCAGCTTCTGTTTCAGCTTCTGTTTCAGCTTCTGTTTCAGCTTCTGTTTCAGCTTCTGTTTCAGCTTCTGTTTCAGCTTCTGTTTCAGCTTCTGTTTCAGCTTCTGTTTCAGCTTCTGTTTCAGCTTCGACTAGAGCTTCAACAGACGGGGTTGGTGCTTCGGTGACAGCTGGCGCAGCATGCTCCTCTGCGGGCACCACAGGAGCGTCATTGTATACAATGGCATCGTCAGAGGAACGTGATGTTTCAGAGATGGCCTCGTCATGCTCTGGCGTGACGGGCGCTTCGTCCTCCGGGGTACGCTCGATGCGCTCGGCGGCGCTCATTTCACGCGCGATCTCAGCCGTCGCCAGCGATTCATCCGCGGCAGCAGCGATATCCACCGGCATCAGGGCGTCGTCGGCACGCGCTATTTGGGCGCTTTCTTCTGCATCATGCGTAGCGTCTGACGCATGCGTTACCTCTTCCTCGCGCTCCGCTACGATCTCGGCGTGGTGAGTCTTCTCTTCTCCGGCACCGTGCTCGGATGCGACCGGTACGCTATCGGTTTCCGACACCTCGGGGGTGTCATGATGCGATCCAGCCACCTCTTCTACTGCTTCAGGCGTCTGAACCTGCGATTGTTCCTTTTCTGCATTCGCTGCATCGCGATGCTTTTTCCTGTTACGCTTGAAAAAACCGAACATGGGCAGACCTTGAACCCTTGGTTAGGATGAAGATGCTTCGGCATTCCGGCCGCTGACAAGTGGGCCCTTGCGGGTTCTCCCCTCTCTGTCAGCATATGTCAGAATCGTTACCGAAGCGTCATGGACAGGATAGAAACGGCACTATAGCGTGGCTGCTCGAAAGGGAGCAACGCTCATCCCGTGCCCCATACCCGCATAGGAGTAATTTCGTCATCATGGCTCCCCGACGCCCTGTACGGACCCCTCGCCGCAAGGGCGCTGCGCCCACGCACAGTGGGCGTATTCGCCTGATCGGCGGCACCTATCGACGCCGCCTACTGCCGGTTATCGATAGTCCCGGCCTGCGTCCCACACCCGATAGGGTGCGCGAGACGCTGTTTAACTGGCTGGGCCTGCATGTGGCAGGCGCAGAAGTGCTTGATCTGTTCAGTGGCACTGGCGCGCTGGGGCTAGAAGCACTGTCGCGTGGGGCACGCCATGTCCACTTGGTTGAACAGCAGCCGCGCGTGGCGGAGTGTTTGCGCAGCAACATTACAACGCTTGACGCCAGCGCACAGGCCACCGTGCACATCCAGGATGCGCTACATTGGCTGCAGCAACCGGCTCCTGCGGTGCCTTTCGATCTTATGTTCCTCGACCCACCGTTCCGTAAGGCACTGGCAGCACCTTGCTGCCAGCTGTTGGAAGAAGGCGGCTGGCTATCAGACGGTGCCTTCATCTATTTGGAAGTGGAGTCAGAGCTTGCGTTCACTCCGCCGCTACACTGGCAGCTGCACCGGGAAACGCATGCAGGAGAAAGCCATGGGCTACTCTTTCAACGCAATCTGCCCGACAATGCATGACACCGTGCGTTGAGGCTTGCCGCAACGGCCGACCACGCGTACGCTGACACCACATTGGAACGGCAAGGTTCGCCCTAGATGCGAGTCCTGCCTACCGCTCATTTAAAGGATATCCTGTGCGAGCATTTAGGCTGGCACAGGTGTTGGGTATCAGGAGAAAAAACATGAGCTCTGAACTGTTCGATCAACTCGAGAAGAAAGTCAGCCAGGCCGTCGACACCATTGAAATGCTGCAGCTTGAAGTGGAAGAGCTGCGTCAGGACAATCAGCGTCTCAAGGACGAACGCCAGCAGTGGGAAGGTCGCCTGAACCGTATTATCGAACAGCTGGGCAGCTTGGATGACAGCGCTGATACTGCGCCGCAGGCCCCTGCCACTCAGCAGCCGCATTCCGGCCAGTAAGCATACCGCTGGCGGAGATGCTCTCCGCCAGCCATTTTATCCCAGCGCCAGCGACATGAGACACGCCGCTTCGCGCGCGCCTTCCCCGTTCAATGCCGGATAGTAATTGGCCCTCAGGCCATCCACGCTGAAGCCCATGCGTTGATACAGCGCGATGGCGGCTGTATTCCCCTCTCGCACTTCCAACAGCACACGTTCCTTACCCGATGCCCTTGCCTGCGCCGCGGCCTGTTCGATCAGCACCTGCCCTAGCCCTCGACGCCGATAGGCGCGCGCTACGATCAGACTGTCAACCTCGACATCGAACGGCCCTACGGCAACGATAACCGCCGCGACCAAGGCACCATCATCCCAACACCCCCACACCTGATGATCGCTGCTTCGCAGCACTTCAGCGGCGTGGGTAGCATAATTCGCGACCAGTGGCTCGTCGGCCAGCAGTGACGCCAGCGCGTCCCGATCTTCATCGGTAAGCCGCTGGCAGGTCATTGGGCACCTTCGATAGCGGCCTCGTCCGCAACAGGCGTGCCGCCTAATCCTTGCCATTGCTGTCCGAGCGCATGCAACTGCGGCCACAGTGCCGCCTTAGCTTGCCCCGAAGACATCAACGCCACCAAGGAAGGAGCCTGCCAGACCGGTAGTCCCAGCAGCGAGCTCTGCGATGCCGCATCCAGCGCCAGCACCTGCATCAATGCCTTCATGCCGTCGTCGTCATCTGCACCAAACACCATCAATTGCTGCGGCGTGAGCCCGGATCGTGCACGCCCGTCAAGGAAGGCTTTGATGCCCTGCTGGGCTTCGATTACTGGCGATTCCACCATCAGTCCTTCGATCATCGGCCATTGAAAGTCGATGAACGGTGAGACATGTTCAGCTCGAATCCCGACGGAAGACCACAGTGCACTCAGCAAGCGCTGCTGCGGTACTGTTGGCGGCTCAGGCTGCACCAGCACTACCAGCCAACGATCATCCAGTGCGGCCACCTGAAGCGTAAAGCGTAGTGCCTGCTGAACGGGGGCTAAATCGGCCGGTGCATGCTCGTGCTGAGGCGCAGAGGACGGCGTTTCCGAGCGAGCGACCGATACAGAAACCGCGGCCTTCGCCTGTGGAGCCTGCTCAACGTTGGCCGCATCCAGCAGAGCACGCATGCGTCCAGGCGCGGAAGCGGAAGGCGACGCTGGCGCGGAAACGGGAGCCGGTGCCGGCGCGACCGGACGCGGCGCAGACGTATCGTCCAACAGCGAGTGCAGACGCTGAACCGGCGGCTCTGCTGCTGCCGCTGGCGCGACGTCAGGCCACTCACACGCAGGCGTTTCAGCCGCATTCGGTATCCGATAGCGCGCCGTCCACGTGGTGATCCCCATCGCGTCCAAGTATTGGAGTTGGTGCGGAGCCGCCACCTGAGGCACGGCCATGGCAGAAGCGCGTTGAGTCATCAGCTGTGATGGCCCCCGCGGCAGTTGGGCGTCGGCGGGATATCGTGTTGGCGCGTCTGCCATTCTTCCGGCGTGAACAGACGCAGGCCCAGCGCATGCACGCTGCTGGCCAGTTCATCTTTCAACAGGGAATGAATGGCGCGCTGGCGATCAATCAGCTTCTGACCGTCAAAGGCGCTGCTGACCATCACCACGCGAAAATGGGTTTCGGAATTGGGCGGCACATGGTGCATGTGGCTTTCGTTCTCTACCTGCAGCCATGCGGGAGCCAATGCCTGAAGTTTTTGTTCGATCTGTTGCTGAATGCTCATGTTCACGCCCTCGAGTTGTGTCATTCATCAATGCCCTGTGGCGCATAACTGACAAAAGGTGCCTCACGCAGTGGTTGCGGGACACCTTCCATCGAGCATGAAAACGGGGATAGCCCCGCCCAACTCACTCCTGCTCAAAATCGAGCAGCAGGTCGTCGCTATCGATGCTTTGCACGCTGAGCGGCTGATCCTCTTCCAGATCGAGCGCCAGATAGCTGAACTCAATCTGCAGGAAGTCTTCGAACAGCGCCCAGTCCAGGGTTTCGGGCCACAGCCTGACGTCTTCTTCCCACGCCCGCAGCTCGTTTTCGAGAATGTCGAGATAGCGCTCACGCAGATAGGCGTGGATCGCCTCTTCGCTGTCCATCTCACCGATGAGGTAGATCGTGCTTTCACGCTCTACGTCTTCGAGCAGCAGATCGTCTTCACCTTCGGTCGCTTCGAGCTGATTGATCCAATCAACGAAGGCTTGGGTGGGTCTGACACTGAGTGCCGAACGGTTTACTACGTTCACGATGACTCTCCCTGCAGATGCAGAAAAAAGTGGAAGAACGGTGCCGCCCTACTTATAGCAACACCGCACGTTACCGGCACTCGAAGGTGCCCGAACCCTGCGCGTCAGTCGACCAGCGGACGCATGGCCGGGAACAGCAGCACGTCACGGATCGACGGGCTATTGGTCAGCAACATGACCAGACGGTCGATACCGATCCCTTCACCTGCTGTCGGCGGCATACCGTACTCGAGCGCACAGACATAGTCTGCATCGTAGTACATGGCTTCAAGGTCACCGGCATCCTTCTCGGCTACCTGCGCACGGAAACGCTCCGCCTGATCTTCGGCATCGTTCAACTCAGAGAAGCCGTTGGCGATCTCGCGACCACCGACGAAGAACTCAAAGCGATCGGTGACGTCAGGATTCTGGTCGTTGCGGCGTGCCAGCGGACTGACTTCAGCAGGATACTCGGTAATGAACGTCGGCACGATAAGACGATGTTCTGCCACTTCTTCGAACACTTCCGTCAGCAGACGACCTTCGCCCCAGTTATCGCGCGTTTCGAGGCCCAGACGCTTGGTCAGCGCCAGCAGCGCCGCCTTGTCGGCCAGATCCTGCTCGGTGATGTTCTGCTCGGCACCGTATTTCAGCACGGATTCACGCATTGTCAGGCGATCAAACGGCTTGGCCAGGTCGATCGTGATGGCATCGTCATCCTGTCCCATCTGCAGCTCAGTGGAGCCCAGCACGGTAGTAGCGACGTGGCGCAGCATGTCTTCCGTCAGCGAGATCAGGTCACGGTAGTCCGCAAACGCCCAGTAGAACTCCAGCATGGTGAACTCGGGGTTATGACGGGTAGACAGACCTTCGTTGCGGAAGTTGCGGTTGATTTCGAACACACGTTCGAAGCCGCCCACGACCAAACGTTTGAGGTACAGTTCTGGCGCGATGCGCAGGTACATGTCCATGTCGAGCGCGTTGTGATGCGTGATAAACGGACGCGCCGTAGCACCACCCGGAATCGCTTGCAGCATTGGCGTTTCGACTTCCATGAACGCACGTTCGCCAAGGTACTGGCGGATCGCGGCGATCACGGCGGCACGGACACGGAAAGTATCGCGCACTTCAGGATTCACGATCAGATCAACGTAGCGCTGACGGTAGCGGCTTTCCTGATCGGTCAGGCCGTGGAACTTGTCAGGCAGCGGACGCAGGCTCTTGGTCAGAAGGCGAGCGCCTTCCATCATGACGTACAGATCACCCTTGCCGGATTTATGCACCGGCCCATGTGCCGCCACGATGTCACCGATGTCCCAGCCTTTGATGTCGGCCAGTACGTCTTCCGGCAGCCCTTTCTTATTGACGTACAGCTGGATCTGAGCGCTGACGTCTTGGATGACGATGAACGGGCCGCGCTTACGCATGATACGACCGGCAACGGCCGCTTTGCGGTCCTTCTGTTCCAACGTTTCCTTATCGAACTCACCCAGCTCGGCCTGCAGTTCGGCGGCCAGACTGTCGCGACGGAAATCGTTGGGGAACGCACTGCGTCCTTCGGTTTCAGCACGCTCGCGCAGTGCGGTCAGCTTGGCGCGACGCTCAGCGATCAGAGGGTGTTCTTGTGCTGCGTCAGCAGCGTCATGATGAGGCTGATCCTGATGACCCATGGAACCATCCTGTTAGCAAACGGGAGGCAGCCGACCCATTATCGACTGCGTCATGAACGAAAACGTCACTGCGGCTATCGCAGTGACGACCACCGGTTCTGTCGACCGGCATATTTTATTGACCGGCACAGAAAGCGCGCTGCTGGCTTTATAGGCCTGCTTTCAGGCTGGCTTCGATGAAGGCATCCAAATCACCGTCGAGCACCTTGTCGCAGTTGCTGCTCTGCACGTTGGTGCGCAGGTCCTTGATGCGCTGGTCATCCAGCACGTAAGAACGGATCTGACTGCCCCAGCCGATGTCTGACTTGGAGTCTTCCAGCTTTTGTTTCTCTGCGTTGCGCATCTGCATTTCGCGCTCGTACAGCTTCGCCTTCAGCATCTTCATCGCGCGATCGCGGTTGGCATGCTGCGAGCGTTCAGTCTGGCAGGACACGACCACGTTGGTCGGTTCGTGCGTAATACGCACGGCCGAGTCGGTGGTGTTGACGTGCTGACCACCGGCACCGCTGGAGCGATAGGTGTCGACGCGCAGATCGGCAGGATTAATGTCGATTTCGAAGCTGTCATCGACTTCCGGAGAAAGGAAGACGGACGCGAACGAGGTGTGACGACGGCCACCAGAATCGAACGGGCTCTTGCGCACCAAGCGGTGAACGCCGGTTTCGGTACGCAGCCAGCCGAAGGCATATTCGCCCTGGATATGGATGGTCGCCGACTTGATACCGGCAACCTCGCCCGCACTGACTTCGACCAGCTCGGTCTTGAAGCCGTGGTGCTCTGCCCAGCGCAGGTACATGCGCAGCAGGATGTTGGCCCAGTCCTGTGCCTCAGTACCACCGGAACCCGACTGGATATCGAGATAGGCGTTGTTGGCATCCATTTCGCCTGAGAACATGCGGCGAAATTCCAGTTCGGCCAGACGCGCTTCCAGCTGTTCAAGATCGGCCTTCACCGCTTCGACGGTATCCTCGTCATCTTCCATGACGGCCAGCTCTAGCAGCTCGCGGTTGTCGGTCACGCCATCGTCGATTGCGTCAATGGTGCCGACGATCATTTCAAGGCGTGCACGTTCGCGGCCCAGGTCCTGAGCGCGTGCGGGGTCGTTCCAGATATCTGGATTTTCCAGCTCACGGGTAACTTCTTCTAGCTGCTCTTTACTGGCAGCGTAGTCAAAGATACCCCCTCAGGACGTCGGCGCGTTCAGCCAAGTCCTTGAGCGTGTTGTGAATGGGATTCAGTTCCTGCATGAACAGTTCCTTTCGGATGTAACGTCAGGGCCCGCGCGCACCCAATTGTGCAGCGGCCCCGCAAAGAAAGGAGGCTATTGTAGGGCATCAGCCCATGAAGCGTCATCCCACAACGCAGACTTCATGCACGACAAATGCCAGCGGGTGGTTCAGTCGTCACGGTCAATGGTGCCATCAAGCGCTTCCCCTTCCCTTGTTCCCTACCCGCCACCTCGCTCACACGGGCCTTTTTCAAGGCCATGACAGGGCCGCATTAAGATGAAGAAAAAGGCCTGCTCCAACCCCCATGACGCGCGCTGAAGACAGCATGCACCGTCGCACACAGGAGGTGATGACAGAGTGCATAACCATATTCCTGTCATATCTGACTAAAGTGGAAATCTATAGTGGCCTAACGTCAGCACTCCCTTTAGAGTATGAGAAAAGGCCATAGCGGAATCCGGCCGGGAAACAACGGCGTCTGCGCCTTAGCATAGCACCTTGAATTTCCTCGTCGATGCCACCGGACATGGCCCATGCCGTCTCCCTACGCCAAGCGGAACTCCGGCATAGGCGGTGGCAGGATTCCGTGCCCATGACCCCTTGATGACAGGATACGCCTCATGTCTCGATTCCACGGTTTTATGACTGCCAGCGCGGCAGCTCTCAGCCTGTTGCTCGCTGCACAGGCCAACGCCTACACGCTTAAGGTAGGCATCACCAGCAACCCGGCGTCGCTCAGCCCTGCCAAGATCACTGGCGGTACGTGGGAAGAAGACGTGCTGCGTGACATCTATGCAGGCTTGGTCGACGTTTCTGCCGACGGCAAAGTGATCCCCGGGGTCGCCGAACGCTGGGAAGTGTCTGAAGACGGCCTGACATGGACGTTCCATCTGCGCGAAAGCAAATGGTCCGACGGCTCGCCCGTAACCGCTGACGATTTCGCCTTCTCGCTGCGCTACTTCGTGACACCGCAGAACGCAGCGACAGGGGTTGAGCGCCTGTACCCGATCGTCAATGCGGAAGATATCGCACGCGGCAAGGCCTCGCCTGACACCCTTGGCGTCGAATCCAAGGATGAAGGCCGCACGCTGGTGATCCATCTGCGCGAACGCACACCGTACTTCGCCAAGATGCTAGTGCTGTACCCGTTCTACCCCATGCCGCATACGCTGGTAGAAAAACTGGGCGACCGCTGGAGCCAGCCGGACAACATCGTGACCAACGGCGCATTCAAGCCTGCGTCATGGACTATCAACACCGAACTGGCGACCGTTAAGAACCCCAACTACTACGATGCCGAACACGTAGCGCTGGATGGCGTCAATTTCTACCCAACCGAGGACCGCAACGCGGGGGTTACCCGTCTGCGCGCGGGCGGTCTGGACATCCTGCGTGACTTCCCGGCATCGCGCCTGAACGAGCTGAAAGGTCTCATTCCTGACGCCGTTCACGTCACGCCGCGTCTGGGCACTTACTATTACACGATGAACTTGCGCGATGGACAGCCCACCGCCGACCGTCGTGTGCGCGAAGCCCTGTCACTGGCAATCCAGCGCGAGCTGATCACCAGCAAGCTGTTGAGCGATTCAGTGCAGCCGGCCTACGCCCTAGTTCCCCCGGGCACCAGCGACTACACCAATCAGCCACTCGCCGAGCTGAAGAATGATCCGCAGAAACGTCTGGAACGCGCCAAGGCGCTGCTGGCCGAAGCTGGCTACGGCCCCAGCAAACCGCTGACGCTCAAGCTGACTTACAACAACAGCCCTGAGCACAAGCGTATCGCTGTGGCCATCGCCGCGATGTGGAAGCAGATCGGCGTGAATACCTCGATCGAGAATGCGGAAGCCAACGTTCACTACAGCAACATGCGTCGCGGTCAGTTCCAGATTGGCCGTGCAGCATGGCTGTCCAGCTACGACGATGCGCAGAACTTCCTGCAGCTGACGTACACCGAAGGCAACAACTACGGTAACTACCAGAACCCACGCTTCCGCGAGCTCTACGAAGCAGCCAACCGCGCCAAGACGCCGGAAGAACGCCGCGAGCTGATGCAGAAAGCCGAAAAACAGCTGGCCGATGACATTGTGTTGATCCCGATCTACTACTATGCCGCACTCAACCTCGTGAACCCCGGCCTCAAAGGGTGGCAGGACAATGCCATAGATGTGCATCCCTCTCGCTGGATTTCACATCCTTAACCCTCGTAAGATTTACATGCAGCCTGCCGATAACGCAGGCTGCATGCGTTATGAGCCGGCGCATCATGAGCACGATTCATGGCCTCCGTGAACCGTGCTCATGATGGGCTTCAGTCTTCTGTCGAACGCTACGGAATCTGGAACACTGATGTCATCCTTATCACTTCTTCCCCGTACTCGTCACAGCCTGCTCTCAGGCGCAGCATTGGCGGCTGCTTTAAGTGCATCGCTCGGCCACGCTGACTCACTGTCGGTGGGCATCGTCGGCGACATGGCCTCTCTCGATCCAGCGGCCATCAACGGCGCCAGCTGGGAAAACGACGTCTTGCAGGACATCTATGAAGGTCTGGTCTCGACGTCAGCATCCGGGGAGCTGATTCCCGGCGCCGCCGCACACTGGCAGGTCTCGGCAGATGGCCGAACGTGGACCTTCACCCTGCGTGACGATGCGCGCTGGTCGGACGGCGCGCTCGTTACCGCAGACGACTTCGTGCAAGCGTTCCGCCACCAGCTCGACCCGACCGTCGCTGCCAGCTACGCCAACATGTTCTACCCCATCCGCCATGCGCAGGAAGTGAACAGCGGCAAGCTGCCCTTGACGGCCCTCGGCGTCACCTCACGCAACAGTGGCCGCACGCTGGTGATCGAACTGGAACACCCTACGCCCTACATCCTGCGCATCTTGGCACACGGCACCGCAGCCCCACTGCCCACTCACCTGATTGCCAAGGATCCGCAGTGGAAGAGCATCGGCCATCTGGTCACCAATGGGGCTTACACGCCAACGGAATGGGCACCGCAGTCTTATCTGCGCGTACAGCGCAACGCCGCTTTCCATGCGACACATGATGTCAACTACGACAGCGTCACCTACTACATCACCGACAGCCGTCAGTCAGCGATCATGCGCTTCCGAGCCCATGCCCTCGACATCGCCCGCACGGTACCGGCCGAGCGACTGCAGTGGCTTCAGCAGATAGAACCACAGGCACTGCACGCCTCACCAATGCTGGGCAGCTACTTCTACGCCTTTAACACCGTCAACGGTCACCCCACCAGCGATCCGCGTGTGCGCGAAGCACTCAGCCTCGCCGTTAACCGCACCACCATCGCCGATCAGGTGCTGGCAGGTGGCTTCGTGCCCTCCTATTCGCTCGTCCCGGCGTCGATGACAGGCTATACCCCTCAGCAAGTGCCCGATGCGACGGCTCGCAGTGAGCGCGCGCGTCAGCTACTGAAGGACGCTGGCTACGACCAGAGCCGTCCGCTGATTATCAAGCTGCGCTACGACAACAGCGAGGACAACCGCAAGAGCGCTCTGGCGCTGGCGGCCATGTGGCAGCGCATTGGCGTCAAGAGCCAGTTGGAGAAAGCAGAGCCGCCCATTCACCACGCTGCGATACATCAGGGTGATTTCGATGTGGCGCGCGCTAAGTGGGATGCAGACTATGACGATGCGATGACCTTCTTGGACACGCTGACGTCGTGGAGCACCAATAACTACAGCCACTACCACAACAGCGCCTACGACTCGCTGATCAAAGAAGCGGTGGATGCTGTGGACCCGACGATCCGCCGCCAGCTGCTTGAACAGGCTGAACAGGTCGCCATGAAAGACTACGCGGTGCTGCCATTGATGACCCAACGCAGCCTCAACCTCGTATCGCCCGCCGTCAGCGGCTGGCAGGACAACGCCCTCGACGTGCACCTGTCTCGCTGGATGAAACCGTCAGCACAGGATGCCGCTCAGCACTGAGCCACTCGGCATTCATCATTGAAAAAGGCGTTCGGCGTTATGGCTGAACGCTTTTTTTGCGAGAAGACATTGACCCGCACGCCCCAGACACAGCCACATCACCCGCTCAGACCGGCACGTGCGCGTACCACCCTACGCGACCGCTTCGCAGAGCCAGAAGAACAGCCCACCGATCCAACAGAAATCGCCAGCTGAACACGAAGATATTCCCTCATGCTTAGTCCTCGGTCTTCCTCTCTCCCGTGCACCTTATTCGGATACGCCACGCGCCTTCAGCCCAGCAGTCAAATGTGCCTATCGAGCAGATCTACTGCCACTTGTACGAGTCACACGCGGCCTCTTTTCGCATGTGCTTAGCTGCCCCGCCGCACAATCTCCCCCTATCACACGGATAATACTGCGCGTTATCAACCTTATGGGTGGCATTGATGCTGGCGCACAGCATGTGCTGCGCATGCCATGAGCGACTCAAGCGCACTGAAAGGTTGCATTCAGCTCCCTTCTGTCGATATGGTTAACACTGTTAACTAAATAACGAGGCACGAGCCATGTCGACCGTTACGTTACCCTGCGATGAAGTGCGCGGCTTCCGGACCCTGCTGCGCGAGATGGTGCGCGAACTGGGTATGCTGAACCGTACCCTTCATAACACCGGCCTCTCGCCGCTTCAGAGCCATATCCTGATCGAACTGGGCCAACGGCCGCTCGGCGTGACCGAACTGGCCCGACTGCTGTGCGCCGAAAAATCCAGCATCAGCCGCACGCTGCGCAGCCTGACCGATAATGGGCTGCTGGCCAGACAGGAAGACGACAGGGATCGGCGTGCCTCAGTATTCCTACTGACGGAAAAAGGGCAGCACGTGCTGCAAGACGTTCACCTGCATGCCGACCAGCATATCCTCAATGCGCTGGCGCTCTCCTCAGAATCCGAGCAGCGGGCAATGGTCAGCACCGCCAAGACACTGACCGCGGCCCTGCGCAGTGCTCGGCGTCAGGAAGACGCTCGCATAGCGCTGCGTCCAATCCAGCCAAAGGATGATCCTGCTATTCAGCGTGTCATCGTGCGCAGTTTCGAGGAAAACGGCATTGCCCACCTCGAAGGCGTCAGCCTGCACGATCCGGCCCTTGGTCACCTCAGTCATGCCTATAGCTTGCCAAGGGCGAGGTACTGGGTCGCCACGCAGGGTGGCCGCGTGATTGGCGGCGTCGGTATTGCGCCACTGGCAGGGGCCGACGACCAGCACTGCGAAATGCAGAAGCTCTATCTGGACAGTCAGTTCTCCGGGATGGGAATAGGCCGACGTCTCATCGCACACGCACTGCGCGAGGCACGCGCCTTCGGCTACCGTTACTGCTATCTGGAAACGCTGAACGAACTCTCGTCGGCCGTCGGCCTCTATCGTACGTTCGGATTCGAATACTGTGCTCGCTTGGGCCATACCGGGCACGGCAGCTGCGACATATGCATGCTGAAAGTGCTGGAGTAACGCGCCTCATACGCCGCAGGGTCTCCTCCCTGCGGCGTTTTTCGTTCACGCTGCCGTTTTCTCACACAACGCTGAACCGCACTTACCGTGCGCCCCACTCCGACACTCGATACAGCACCTGACTATCCCCCGAAAAGCTCCCACACCGTGGGCATACCGCCCATACCGTGCCCCTTCCAATCTCTGCGAGCGCATTTAGCTGCTCAGCCTCGTAGACAGGAAATAAACGCTTCCTTTCTTGTTACCGTTTTACTGCGCATTGTTATGTCCTACCCGTGGGCACGATACGCTACGCTAACTGTTAATCTCCCCGATATTCAAACAGGTTACTGCCTCATATCCGTCTGGCAGTAGGCCATGACATTAGGACATCCGCCGTGCAAAGAACGCTGACCCATCGTGCCGCTACCCTGCTGCTGTCCTGCCTGCTGTCGCCGCTCGCCATTGCGGCACCGCTGCGCATCGACAATACCGGCGAACCGGAAACCCTTGATCCCCAGATGGCGACTGGGCTGCGCGAGTTCCGCATTGACCGTGAACTGTACGAGCCGCTGATCACCTACGATGCCGAAGGCAAGCTGATTCCAGGGCTGGCCCAGTCATGGGAAACGTCAGCGGACGGCCGAACATGGACCTTCCACCTGCGCGATGCGAAGTGGTCGGATGGTCAGCCCATCACCGCCGACGATGCCGTCTTCGCCCTTCAGCGCGCGCTGCTGCCGTCCACGCATTCACAGAACGCCTATCTGTACTACCCGATCGCGAACGCCCGCGACGTTAACACCGGCAAGAAAGCACCCGATACACTGGGCGTACGAGCACTCGACGCGCATACCATCGAAATTACACTGGATGCCCCGCTGTCCTACATGACATCCGTCATGGCTGATATCGCGCTGGCACCGCTGCCTAAGCACGCCATCAAAACGCTCGATAACACCCATTGGGTGCGTCAACAACCGTTGGTGGTCAGCGGCCCGTATCAGCTCGACCATTGGACACCGCAGGTCGAAGTGGTCGTTAAGAAGAACCCTGCTTATTACGCCGCGGACAGCGTGAAGATCGATAGCGCCGCGTTCTATCCGATCGAAAACACCGCCACGGCACTGACCCGCTACCGCAGCGGAGCACTGGACGTCTCCTACAGTCAAATTCCTTCGGCACAGTACAACTGGGCACGTGAGCATCTTGCTGATGCACTCAAGACCTATCCGGTGCTGGTGCATTACGTGTATCTGCCCAATATGAGAGAAGGCCAGCCGTTGGCGGACCATCGCGTGCGTGAAGCGATGAATCTTGCCGTACAGCGCGAGCTGATCACCGACAAGGTTATTCAGAGCAGTCAGCGCCCGTCCTACGCGGCCGTACCCTCCGTCGTTACCCAGCCGCATCAAGCACCTCACTTCGATTTCCAGTCATGGCCTTACGCGCAACGCCTCGAACGTGCCAAAGCGCTGATGAAAGAAGCGGGCTACAGCCCCGAACACCCGCTGGACGTCGAGCTGTCCATCAATTCAGTCGATGACCACCGCCGCATTGCCGTTGCACTGGCTGCGATGTGGAAACCGATCGGCATCGCGCCTCATTTCGTCACCCGCGATAGCTCGGCCCACTACAGCGCCATTCACCACGCGCAGTTCCAACTGGCCCGTTATGGCTTTCTAGGTGCAATGATGACGCCTGCCGAAGAACTCGGCATGTATGTATCGGATGCCAGCAACAACTACGCGGGCTATCAGAATCCACGCTATGACCAAAAAGTGGCGGAAGGCGTGCACGCCCTTACGCCCGAAGCGGCACAGCGAGCCTTCGACGATGCCCAGCGCATGTTGCTGGATGATATGGCGATGATCCCGATTCTGGACCAAACACAGTCACTGTTGGTGTCATCAAAAGTAAAGGGCTGGCAACCCAACGCGGTCGATGTTCACCCGCTGCGCTATCTGTCAGTCACGCCGTGACGTCACCGCCTTCAGTTAATTAGATTGCTATCGAGTAAGGAGGCTTTAACATTGAACGAGAGGGTCTATAAGACAGATTGCCTTACCCTCATTATCTGGTAGCGTGAAGGTTTTCCCGTTGAACGGCACACGATATGCAATGGCATGGGCGAACAATAACAACGCATGCCGTTGCACTACTCTTCTTCTGACGAAGACCCTTTAGGGAGAGCACAATGAAAACAGCATCCTCTGGCGCACTGGTGCGCGCATTGAAGGTGTCGGCGCTACTGATGGCATTCGGCTCGCCGCTGACACTGGCCAGCACACTGCGGATCGACAACGCCGGCGAGCCGGGCACGCTCGACCCGCAGCAGGCTCAAGGGCTGTGGGAAAGCCATATCCTGCAAGAAATGTACGAACCGCTGCTCACCTTTGATGCCAAGGGCAATATCATCCCGGGCCTAGCCTCTTCTTGGGAAACATCGGCAGACGGCCGCAAGATCACCTTCCATCTGCGTGACGCCAAGTGGTCCGACGGGCAGCCCATCACTGCCGACGATGCGGTGTTCGGTCTGCAGCGCACGCTACTGCCCGATACGGCGAACCCTAACGCTTATTACTACTATCCGATCCTGAACGCCGAGCAGATCAATCAGGGCAAACTTCCGGCCTCAGCACTTGGCGTCAACGCGCTGGATGCCCATACGCTGGAAGTCACGCTGACGCGTCCCAACTCCTATATTCTGGCGGAATTCGCGGCGCAGCCCTCTGTGCCCTTACCCAAGCACAGCATCAAGTCTCTCACTAATCACAGCTGGAGCGCGCGGCAGCCGGTCGTCAGCGGCCCTTACCTGCTTGATCACTGGAATCCACACGTCGATGTGCTGCTGAAGAAGAACCCCTCGTTCTATAACGCAGACAAGGTCAGCATCGACAACGTGGTGTTCTACCCTATCGAAGACCCGCTTTCGGCAGTAAACCGCTACCGTACGCACACGCTGGATATCTCCTATAACCAGATACCGTCGGCGCGTTTGGCCGAGCTGCGCAAGGACATGCCCAGTGACGTACAGGTCTTTCCATCGCTGTCGCATTACTATTACCTGCCCAATATGAAACAAGGGCAGCCCTTGGCGGACAAGCGCATCCGCGAAGCGATGAACATGACCGTCCAGCGTGAGGTCATCACTGATAAAGTGCTGAGAAATGGCTATGTGCCCACAACCTCTATCCTGCCCAGAACGATGAGCAAGGGTGCCTATGCGGTGGATGCTGACTTCCAGTCGTGGCCGATGAGCCAGCGCATTGAACGAGCGCGCGAACTGATGAAGGAAGCCGGTTACGATAAGGATCACCCTCTCGCACTCGAGATGAGTTTCAACTCGCTGGACGACCACCGCCGCGTTGCTGTCGCCATGGCCGCGATGTGGAAGCAGATTGGGGTCAACGTGACCTTGCAGACACGCGATGTGGCCAATCATTACAACAGCGTCAAGCTGGGCCAGTTCCAGCTGGCTCGCCACGGTACGATTCCGTCCATCGACAACCCCGTCGAAATGCTGGCCATGTTTGTCAGTGGCAGCCCGGACAACCGTTCCAGCTATACCAACCCAGAATTTGACCGCCACGTGAACAGCGCCATCACAGCCATGTCGCCTGAGGAAGCCCAGCGTGAATGGCAGGCGGCTCAACAGATTGCCATGAACGACGTCGTAGAAATTCCAGTAATGGATATGGCAATGGCCTATCTGGTGTCGCCCACGCTGAAGGGGTGGGAGCCGAATCCGCTTGATGTGCACCCACTACGCTACGTATCGCTGCAGAATCAATCGACTCAGCCGTGATCGTACGAGGCCGATGAGATAAGGCAACCGCTGGCATTTCATCTGTCGGTTCATCGGCGAAAACACGTTGGAGCTGCCATGCCGGAGCGTTTCGGACTGGCATGGCAGCCATTATTCCGCCATCATTCGTCCCTTTTGTAGCAATGCCGTGCCAACGTGCATACGCTGGATACATACGCCAAGAGACTTGCCACTATGCTGAAGTACATCATCAAACGGCTACTGCAAGCGATTCCGACGCTTCTCATCGTCATCACCTTGTCATTCTTCATGATGCGGCTTGCCCCGGGTGGCCCGTTTGACGGTGAACGCCAGTTGCCCCCAGAAATAGAAGCCAACCTGATGCGCTCCTACGGGCTCGATAAGCCCTTGCTGGTGCAGTACGGGAACTACCTGACGTCGCTAGCGCACGGTGATCTGGGACCGTCCTTCCGTGACAAGGACCACACGGTCAACGAACAGCTCGCACAGGGTCTGCCGGTCAGTATGACGATCGGTCTGCTGGCCATGGCGCTGGCCCTGCTGGTCGGTCTGCCACTCGGCATTCTGGCCGCTCTGCGGCGCAACGGTATCGTCGACTATGCCGTGATGGGGGTCGCACTGAGCGGTATTGCCATTCCCAACTTTGTGCTTGCGCCGCTGATGGCGGTCTTCTTCGGTCTGATCCTGCGCTGGCTACCCGTCAGCGGCTGGCCTACTGCCGGCCAAGGCATGATGAGCTATCTGCCGTACATGGTACTGCCCGTCATCGCGCTTTCTATCCAACAGATCGCCTACATCGCCCGCATGATGAGGGCGTCGATGATCGAGGTGCTGGGCCAGCCGTTCATCCGTACCGCTCGCGCCAAGGGGCTCTCGACGGTACAGATCATTCGCCGTCACGCCCTGCGTCCGGCTATGCTCCCCATCCTGTCGTACCTCGGGCCGGCCATCACCGGCATCATCACCGGTTCGGTTGTGGTCGAGAAGATCTTCTCCATCCCGGGCGTGGGCTCCTACTTCGTGCAAGGGGCCACCAACCGCGACTACACCTTGGTCATGGGGACCGTCGTACTGTATGCCACCATCATCATCATCATGAACCTGTTGGTCGACCTGCTGTACGCCTTCGTCGACCCTCAGGTACGCCACAACCGTTGAGGTTCAGGTGATGTATACGCTACGTCTTTATCTTCTTGCCCGATTGCAGTGAGTTTGCCATGACATCTTCCAAACCAGCTTCCTCTGCTGCGCTTTCCGGCAGCAGCCTGAGCCGCGAAGCTTGGCGGCGCCTCCGCCAGAATAAGGCCGCCATGCTCGGCCTGACGCTTCTCATCCTGATGATGGTGATTTGCGTCTTCGGCCCTTACTTTTCGCCGTGGGACCTCGATAGCGTCGACTTCGAGAACATCAGCGGCAGTCCGCCCTCTTTCGCGGCCCACCACTGGCTCGGTACCGACTCCGTCGGCCGCGATGTGCTGACGCGCACCCTCTATGGCGGGCGCATTTCGCTGGCCGTCGCCTTTATCGCATCGTTCGTGAGCCTGATCATCGGGGTGACTTACGGTGCTATCGCAGGCTATGTCGGCGGTCGTGTTGATACCCTGATGATGCGCTTCGTCGATATTCTGTTCTCGCTGCCGTTCATGTTCATCGTCATCCTGCTGATGGTCACGTTTGGCCGAAATATTCTGCTGATCTTTGCCGCCATCGGAGCCGTCGAATGGCTCGACATGGCGCGCATCGTGCGCGGCCAGGTGATGTCGCTCAAGCACCGCGAGTTCGTTGAAGCGGCGAACGCTTTGGGCGCTAGCGACACCAGCATCATCTTCCGCCATATGATTCCAAACACGCTGGGGTCGGTCATCGTCTACATCACGCTGACCGTTCCGCGCGTCATCCTGATGGAAAGCTTCCTGTCGTTCCTCGGTCTCGGGGTGCAGGAACCGAACACCAGCTGGGGGGTCGCGATCTCGGAAGGCCGCGATGTCATGGAAACCATGCCGTGGACACTGATCGTACCGTCCATCTTCCTTGCAGTGACGCTGTTCAGCCTGAACTTCCTAGGCGATGGACTGCGTGACGCTCTTGATCCAAAAACTCGCTGAGGCAGCCAAAGGAACGCTCTATGACGATGCAAGACACAGCGCCTTTGCTTGATGTAAAAGGCCTCAACGTTCACTTCCGTCTGCCCACGGGCGACATGCACGCCGTCAAAGACGTCAACTTCTCTGTGCGCGCGGGCGAAGTGCTGGCACTGGTCGGCGAGTCCGGCTCGGGCAAATCCGTGACAGCCAACAGTTTAATGCAGCTGTTACCCGATATCGCGACCCTCAGCGGTGAGGCCACATTCGATGGCAGCAACCTGCTGACCCAGAGCGAACGGGCCATGCGTCGCGTACGCGGCCAAGACATTTCGATGATTTTCCAGGAGCCGATGACGTCGCTTAATCCGCTCCAGCGCATCGGCCGCCAGATCGAAGAGGTGCTTAAACAGCACACCTCGCTCGGCAGTGCGGGTCGCCATGCGCGGGTCATCTCTCTACTGGAACAGGTCGGCATTCCCGAACCCCAACGCCGCTATCGCAGCTTCCCGACCGAACTTTCGGGCGGCCAACGCCAGCGCGTTATGATTGCTATGGCGCTGGCCTGTAACCCCCGTTTGCTGATTGCTGACGAGCCCACAACCGCGCTGGACGTGACCGTGCAGGCGCAGATTCTGGCGCTACTGCGTTCGCTGCAACAGCAGCACAACATGGCGGTGATCTTCATCACCCATGACTTGGCACTGGTACGCCATTTTGCCGATACCGTCTGTGTCATGCGCCAAGGCGAGCTGGTCGAATCAGGCCGCGTGAAGGATGTGTTCGATCACCCAGAGCACCCCTATACGCGCCAGCTGATCGATGCTATTCCGCGTGGCAGCAAGGCCCCCGTGCCTGACGATGCCCCAGTGCTGCTCGAAGCGCGCAACATCAGCGTGACCTACCCCATCCCGCGCGGCCTGTTCCACACCGATCATTTTCAGGCGGTCGACGGCATTGACCTGACACTGCGCAAGGGCCAAACGCTTGGGATCGTGGGCGAGTCCGGTTCAGGTAAATCGACGCTGGGACGAGCCCTGCTGCGTCTGATCGACTGCGAAGGCCAGATCATCTTCGACGGCCACAACATTGCCGCCATTCCTGCTCGGCGTCTGCGCTCTCGCCGCAGCGAGATGCAAGTCGTCTTTCAGGACCCTTACGGCTCGCTGTCACCTCGCATGACCGTGGGCGAGATCATCGGTGAAGGACTGCGCACCCAATTCCCTCACTTGTCCTACGATGAGCGCGAACGGCGCATCAGCGAGGTCATCAAGGAGGTCGCGCTCGACCCAGAAGTACGTAACCGCTATCCCCACGAATTCTCAGGGGGACAGCGCCAACGTATCGCCATCGCGCGAGCGGTCGTGCTCAATCCTCGCTTCCTACTGCTGGATGAACCCACGTCGGCCCTTGACCGCTCGGTACAGGCGCGCATCATCCAGCTACTGCGCGACCTACAGCAGAAGTACGAGATGAGCTATATCTTCATCAGTCACGATCTCGGCGTCGTACGTGCCCTTTCCGACACCATCATGGTGATGCAGAAAGGTAAGGTGGTCGAATCAGGCCCAACGGCCCAGCTGTTCGAAGCCCCCAAGGAGCGCTACACGCAAACACTGCTGGCTGCCGCATTTCTGGATGCTCCCCAAGCCTCCTGACCCGACGATAAAACGCCCCGGCACCCACTCATTACGGTGGATGCCGGGGCATTTTTTTATAAGAAAATAAAAAAGAATAAGCTAATAAATAGCCTGCAAATAAATAACACACCCAATTAATATCAGAAGCACTTCGTTGATACTTATAACTCAGCTGTCATATATTTTTCATAGTGGTTGCATTATCATGCTGTCGTTACTGGGAACTTTCCCGTATAAATAAGCGCATGTGTGTCGTAGCCGTGCTGGCATCTGCAGCACGTTTATGGCATAAGAAATTTCCCGAGATGCAGTGCGTAAATGGGTGCCTTTCATTTATGCATAATGAAACACTATCAAATCATCTGCTTCCCCGCCGATATTGAAGTGATTCATAAGCCGACGTCTCCACGAGGTCTTTGCTGGCATGGTACCTGCAAGATCACGTGATGGACTGACGCTATAAATAAAACCAATAAGAACATTCATGGCAGACACGCCCTGTCTGCTGAACCATTATGCTGACATCATCAAGGATCAACGACATGCAGATTTCCGCGAAGCATGCCCTCAAGCTGGCAATCGGTGCCGCTGCACTGGTAGGTGCCGCTCAAGCCAACGCTTTCACTGCTTTCCAGACCTCAGGTCTGCAGTCTGACGAGCTCATCATCAAAGGCCGTGTCGCTTATGAGTACGACTGGAACAAAAGCGGCAAAAACCATGATGATCATGATGACGCAGGTTCCCGTACTGCCATCAAATATACCCACCACTTCAACGAAGACTTTGCCGTTCTAGGTACGACAGAATGGGGCTACAACCCGTTCTTCCGCCACGGCTCTGACACTCGCCGCAACAAGCTCGACTACTACAAACGTCTGCAATTCGCAGGGGTTTCCTACAAAGGCATCGGTACACTGACCTACGGTAAACAGGCATCTGTTTACAGCATGGTCACCGACGCTACCGACCAATACTGGGTCTTCGGTGCAGCCGCCGACGGCAAAACTGGCCTGAAGCACCTTGTTGGTGCTGACCGCCCAGATAACAGCCTGAAATATCAGAACGCCTTTGGCGATGTGACCGTTGGCTTGATGTTCGGCGGCAACGATCATGACTATGACGATGATGGCAGCCGCCTGACTCGCCGCCACTTCGATCAGGCTGCCGTCAACTGGCAGGTTGCGCCTGACGTCACCATCGGCACTGCGTACAACCACGCCGCAATGAAGGACGACGCCAGCGATGAAAACTTCAACGTTGAACAGTACGTCGTAGGCGCTACGTGGACGCCGGGCAACTGGACTCTTGGCGTACTGGCAGGTCAATACCACAACGAACTGGCAGGTAACTACACCAGCGCTCGTGGTTATGAAACCTTCACTCAGTATGCCTTCAAGGATCTTGTTTCCTTCGGTGACGTATCCCTGTACGGCGGTCTGAACCGTCTTGAAGATCGCAACAGCCCGGCACGATCAAGCTCCTACATCGTAGGTACGGCACTGAAAACCCATAAAGGGTTCGGTGCTAATGACCGCTTCATCGTTGCTCTTGAACACGTCTTCAACGACAACAAGAATTCCAGCGGTCGTGATCTTGACGCCGAAGGTAAAAACCTCGACGCTACTTCCCTGCTGGTTCGCTACAACTACTGATAGCGATCTTCGGGAATGTCGTAACGTACTGCCCCGCCAGTGCGTTACCGAGGTACCAGACCCAGCTTCGGCTGGGTCTTTTCGTATCCCCATCCTACGTCTTGCATTCGCCCTAACTGAACATCATCGGTTCACTGTATCTGACCACCCGGTATGGACAGAGTTCACGCCACCGTCCAGGGCTTAAGTTTCATTCCCGATTAATAACATCAGATTTGAATAAACGGGTCTGCGGGTCTGCGGGTCTGCGGGTCTGCGGGTCTGCGGGTCTGCGGGTCTGCGGGTCTGCGGGTCTGCGGGTCTGCGGGTCTGCGGAAAAGATAATGACCCCGCCTCTGATAAGGCAAGGGCCATCCTGTACAACCAAGTGCGCCTTACTGAAATTCACGCCACCTCAGCATGACTCACCATCAACTGAAGCGATACGACGCCACGATAGCTGTTGCGCGCCAGACGATAGGCACACCGAATGCGATCACCAGGACCAAACGGACTTTCCTGACCCGCTGCAATCGCCTTGAACCATATGGCACGGTACTGCATACGCCCAGCGCCGAGCATCAACATCATGTGGTTGCGCTGACTGCCCACCAAACGACAGTCATGGATCTCGAACACGCCCTCAAACAACGGCTCTTCGAACTCGCGCCCAAACGGTGCTAGCTGTTCCAGCAGCGCGACGGTTTCCAGTGACACCTCTTCCGGCAGCAGCTCGCCATCCGTCAGTACGACAGGTGCCAGCTCTCGATCGCCCAGCTGATCGGCCACGGCCTGCTCAAGCTGGTGCTGAAACGCCTCAACGTGCTCTCTGAACAGCGTAACGCCTGCCGCCCCGGCATGACCACCAAAGCGCAGCAGCGCTCCTAAAACGCGCTCGTGTACCTGTTGCAAGGCCTGCCGCAGATGCACGCCTTCGATGGATCGTCCTGAACCACTGAGCTGATTGAGCGCAGGCGCATTGGTCAGAATCACCGTAGGTCGCCCATAGCGCTGAACCAAACGTGAAGCAACGATACCCTGAACACCGGCATGCCCTTCAGGCAAATGAATCACCAGTGCAGGCGCATTGCGCTCCAGCAGTGGCTTCGCCTTCTGGACCGCCTGCTCCACCATCTCAGCTTCAATCATCTTGCGCGATTGATTGTCGGCGTCGAGGATATCGAGGTAGCGACGTGCCGTGGCATCATCCGATGCCATCATGAAATGCAGTGCCGCATAGGGATCGTCTAGTCGAGAGCGCGCGTTAATGCGCGGCCCCATCTGGAACCCCAGCGTGCCCGCATCAAACGGCAAACTGTCGGCCCCCAAGCGCTCGGCCATCACGCGCCAGCACGGTGCATCCATGCGGTTGATAAGCGCTAGCCCCCGCGTGACAACCGCGCGATTGATTGCACTGCGCCCAAGAGAAACGCAGTCCGCCACTGTGCCCAGCGCTACATAGGACAACCAACCAGACAGCCGAGGCGTCGATTCAGGAATCGCGCCCCATTCAACCAACTGAGCGCGGGTCTGCATCATGATCAGCCAAGCGACCATACAGCCCGCAATCGTCGTATCGGGGTAGTCGCAGTCTTCACGCGAAGGATTGACGACCGCATAAGCAGAAGCAGGCGGCCCTTCGACAGGCAGTGCATGGTGATCAGTCACCACAACGTCGATGCCTTCAGCGGCCAAACGGGCGATACGCGGCTCGTCAGACGATCCGCAGTCAGCCGTGATGACCAGTGTCGGGCGCGGCCTGAGCGCCAGCGTATGCTCGACCAACGGCGCGCTGATGCCATAGCCATCGTTGATGCGATGCCCAATCAGACTGTGTAGACGCGCTTCAGGGACACCCAACAGTTCATGTAGCGTGCGCTTGATTACGACATGAGAGGTGATGCCATCGACATCGTAATCGGTCAGGATGCCGATCTGCTCGCCCTCGGTCACTGCCTGCGCAATGCGGGCCGCGGCGCGCTCACCATCCTTGAGCTGGCAAGGATGCACGATACTGCCCAGCGTTGGCGTAACCAGTTCCGCCAGATCCGTACACCCCTTGAGGCGCCCTGCCAGCACGCGCGCTGCCAGCGGCGACAGGCCCAATGCCTGAGCAGCAGCCAGCACACCACCATCCTGTTCACGCCTAACAAGGCAGACCTCGGTGGTCGCTCGTGATACCGGCGCAGGCACCGCCTGCGCCAGAGAGGTTGCACGACTCATCAGTGACGATGACTCTCGACGAACGCCTGAACCGCACTCTGCTCAGCAGGCAGTACGTCGTAGTACTCGTCTGCGGCCAGCATTTCGACAAAGTGCAGCGGCAGTACGGGTTCGGCCAGTCCAGCCTTGACGATAGCGTCGGAGAACTTGGCCGGATGCGCAGTCGCCAGCGTGACCATCGGCACGTCAGGGTGCTGGTTACATTTTTCAGCCGCGTACACACCCGTTGCCGTATGCGGGTCAAGGACTTCGCCCGTGCGATCGAACATCTCGCGAATCACGTTCAGGATGGTGTCATCACTCGCCGTTGCGCTGGAGAACAGCTCGCGCATGCGCGCCAGCGGTGCATCGGCCAGTGCCGCAGGTGCTTTCTGGAAGCGTTCCAGCAGCTCGCGAACGGCAGCGCCATCACAGCCATATGCGAAGAACAACAGGCGTTCGAAGTTCGATGACACCACGATGTCCATTGACGGCGCCAGCGTCGCCAACAGCTCCTTACGGGAGAAGTCGTTGGACGCTAGTGTGCGGTGTAGGATGTCGTTCGCATTGGTCGCGATGACCAGTTGACGAATCGGCACACCCATTTCACGCGCGATATAGCCAGCAAAGATGTTACCGAAGTTAGCAGACGGCACGGTGAAGCTGACTTCGCGATCCGGTGCGCCCAGCGCTACGGCCGCCGCAACGTAGTAGACGGTCTGCGCCATAATGCGCGCCCAGTTGATCGAGTTCACCGCGATCAGGCGCGTACCGTGCAGGAAAGCTTGGTCGGCAAAGCTGCCTTTAACGATCGCCTGCGCGTCATCGAAGTTGCCCTCAATAGCGATGTTGTGAACGTTATCGGCCTTAACGGTCGTCATCTGGCGACGCTGGATTTCGGAAACGCGGCCTTTGGGATGCAGGATAAAAATATCCAGGTTTTCGCAGGCACGGCAGCCTTCAATAGCGGCCGAACCGGTGTCACCCGAAGTCGCCCCCATGATGACGCCTTTCTCGTCACGCTGCTTAAGGAAGTGATCCAGCAGACGGCCTAACAGCTGCAACGCCACGTCTTTGAACGCCAGCGTCGGGCCATGGAACAGCTCTAACAAAAAGTGGTTGCTGTTCAGCTGCTTGAGCGGCACAACGGCATCGTGATGAAAGGAGGCGTAGCTTTCTTCGATCAGGCGACGGAAAGTGGCATCGTCGATGGCATCGCCCACGAACGGACGCATCACGCGATAAGCGATCTCGACGTAGGAGCAGCCTGCCATGGCACGCAGATCATCTGGCGTGATCTTCGGCAGAGTTTCGGGCACATACAGCCCACCATCGCTTGCCAGACCCGCCAGCAGTACATCTTCAAATCCCAATGCAGGGGCCTGACCCCGCGTGCTGATATAACGCATGCCCAATATCGTCCCGTGTGTTCTGTTGATCATGAAGGCCTGGCACTATCGGCCAAGACACTCCATGCGAAAAGGGTTCTTCATGAACGCTACAGCGCCCGTCTGACAGGGTGCTTCAGTGACGCGCCTGACCAAAATGCTCAACGCGAATGCGATTAGCAGGATGCACGACGTCATCCAGCGCTTCAAGGCGCTCAATGGCCGCATTCATGTGCGCTTCGCTGGCTTCATGCGTCAGTAGAATGATATTGACGCGATTGGCCCCTTCACTGCAATCGCATTGCAGCATGGATTCGATGCTGATGGCATTCTCGGCCAGAATAGCCGTAATTGCAGCCAGCACACCCGGGCGATCTTCCACGACAAGGCGCAGGTAATAGCTGCAGACCACTTCATCCATGGGCAGCACAACAGGAACGGATTCACCGTCAGCCGGTGCATTGAAGCCGAGATAGGGGGTACGGTATTCGGCAGGCATCGCCATGTCGCGGGAAACGTCGATCAGGTCGGCAATAACGGCTGAGGCCGTTTCTTCACCGCCCGCACCCGCACCATAGTAGAGCGTTGGGCCAACGGCATCGCCCATCACTTCGACAGCGTTGAGTGCGCCGCTAACGCTGGCCAGCAGCTGAGAAGCTGGCACCAGCGTCGGGTGTACGCGCAGCTCAATGCCTTTGTCGGTCTGGCGCGCAATGCCCAGATGCTTGATGACATACCCCATGCGCCCAGCCTGCGTGATGTCTTCCTGCGTCAGGCGAGAAATACCTTCGGTGTAGACCCGCTCGAACTGCAGCGGAATCCCAAACGCAGCCGAAGCCAGCAGCGTCAGCTTGTGCGCAGCATCAATACCTTCGACATCGAACGTCGGGTCGGCTTCGGCATAGCCCAGTGCCTGCGCTTCAGCCAGCACGTCCTCGAAGGAGCGGCCTTCATCACGCATATGAGTCAGGATGAAGTTGCCGGTACCGTTGATGATGCCGCCCAGCCATTCGATACGGTTGGCGCTCAGCCCTTCACGCAGCGCTTTGATGATCGGAATACCACCGGCAACGGCAGCTTCGTAAGCAACGATGACGCCCTTTTCAGCGGCTGCGCGGAAGATCTCGTCACCCTGCTCGGCCAGCAGTGCCTTGTTGGCCGTCACAACATGCTTGCCGTGAGCGATGGCTTCCAGCACCAGCTCGCGCGCAACGGTGTTGCCACCGATCAGTTCAACGACAACATCAACTTCGGGATCGCGAGCCACGTCGAAGATATCGCGCGACACGCGTACATCACCGGTGTCACAGGCAGGGTTGTTACGGCGAGCACCCACGTGCTCGACCACGATGGGACGCCCTGCGCGGCGTTCAATCTCACGCGCATTGCGCTTGAGCACATTGAAGGTACCGCTACCGACGGTACCAAGACCACAGAGCCCTACCTTGAGAGGTTTATGCATTATTGTCTCCTGCTACGGGGGGTCATGGATGACATTATCATAAGCGATACGGTGCGCCGTTAGTTCTGGTAGTCCAGACCCAGCGCTTGCACTAGCTGTGGAGCGGGCAGATAGCCGTCCAGCTGTTCGCCGTTTTCAAGGAAGATGGCGGGCGTGCCCTTGACGCCCAGCTTGAGGCCCAGCGCGTACTGTTCACCAACCTTGCCCACGCACTCCTTGCCACTGTTACGCAGCTTCTCACCGCGCATGGCTGCCGACAACGCTTCGGTTGGAGTGGGCTGACGGCTACACAGCACGGCCGCCAGCGTCTGGGCACTGGCAGATTCGGGCCCTGTACGGGGGAACATCTGATAGCGAACTTCGACACCCTGCCGGTTCAGTTCGCCCACTTCGGCGTGCAACTTCTGGCAGTAAGGACAGGTACTGTCAGTGAAGACACGAATAACAGCATGCACTTTTCCTGCAGGCTTGAAGGTCACGGCATCTTCGGCACGAATGCCCTGTACGATATCCTTGCGCTCACGCGCTTCCTGCTGACGCGTCAGGTTCAGTAGCCCTTTGGGGGTGTTCTCATACAAATTGCCAGTCATCATATAATGGCCACTGGCATCGGCATAGAACGCATCGCCCGTATCCAGGCGCACACGATACAGCCCGCTGACGGGTGAAGGCTCTACCGCGGTGACATTGACCTTTTCACCGCCGATGGACAGCTGTTTCAGCCCTTCGGGGATAGAAGCCGCGGTGGCCAGCAGGCTGCTGCCCAGTCCAGTGGCAATCAGTAGCGTTGCCGCTGCGCGTGTCAGGATGTCCTTGCCGATCTGCATGAGTCGTCTCCGGTGCCTTTCCATTGAGTAGGTAATGCCTTGCCAGCCGCGGTGACTAACCACGCGGATGGTGCTGCTGATGCAGCGCTTCCAATCGCTGCTGTGCAACGTGGGTATATATCTGGGTGGTCGATAGATCAGTGTGGCCCAGCAGAGCCTGTACGACGCGCAGATGCGCGCCATGATCGAGCAGATGGGTCGCAAAGGCATGACGCAGCGTGTGCGGCGACAGCGGCTTATCAATACAGGCCACCTGCGCATAGTGCTTAATGCGATACCAGAAGGTCTGCCGCGTCATAAAGCCATTGTGGCGACCGGGAAACAACGGCGGTACCGTAATGTCCGTCACCAATCCGGGGCGCGCCTCTTTCAGATAGCGCTCAATCCAGTCCAGCGCCTCTTCGCCCAGTGGCACCAGCCGCTCCTTGTCCCCTTTACCTATCACTCGCACGATGCCCTGACGGATGCTGACGCTATCAGTGCGCAGCGATACCAACTCGCTGACACGCAGTCCACTAGCATACAGAACTTCGAGCATGGTGCGATCCCGCAGCCCAATCAGCGTATCGACATCAGGTGCTGCCAGCAGGCGCTCGACCTCATCTTCATCTAGCGTTTCGGGCAGCCCGGGGCGAACGCGCGGTAGTGCTATTTCAGCCAGAGGGTCGTGATCAATGAAGTGAGTCAGCTGTGCCCAGCGATAGAAGCGACGCAGCGCTGACAGTAGACGCGCGCTTGAGCGTGGGTGATAGCCTGCCTGCTGACGCCGCTCAAGAAAGGTCTCGGCATCGTCGTGTCGAGCGTCCAGCAGGCCATGCTCAGACCACGCGGCAAGAAAACCTGCCCAGTGGCGCATATCACGCCCATATGCCGCCAGCGTGTGTTCGCTAGCCCCTCGTTCAAGCCAAAGCGTATCGAGGCACTGCTGTATCAAACCATCGTCTTCTGGGGCAATCGGAGCCGTCGCCATGCGCTGGTGATCATCGACCGACACTGATCCTGTCATATGACACGCTCCCGTTGTGCGCGTTCACACACGCCGAATTCCATACTCGATAGCACTATAACAACGCTGGTAACCCTACTACAGGTAGCCCGTGATAAAAGGCCGGAAAACGCTGTACTCAGCCCACCTACACCGTGTGATATCACCCTCTTCCCACACGTGCGGCATCATTACAGATCCGACAAGGCGGTCGCAGAACCTCTAATCCTGCCCGTCAGCAGCGTGCAGCGTAAACTGAGCGATCTGACCTGACAGCATAAGGCCGATGCGCTAGTCAGTCCCCGGACACTCCGTCCGGAGGGCGGCAGCAATCGCCTCTAGCCGAATCATCCACAGCCCCTCAGCTGAAGAGGGGGTGTGGATAAATCGGATGGCGAGCGTGCCAAAATTCGGGGCATCAAACGCAGAACCCCGCGAGCACCAAGGCGTCGCGGGGTTCTGGTATGCAGTGGCTGCCGACGATGCGGCAGCCAAGCGCATCATCAGGACAGTTTTTCCTTGATGCGTGCAGACTTACCGCTACGCTCACGGAGGTAGTACAGTTTAGCCTGACGAACGTCACCGCGACGTTTCAGTTCGATGCTGTCAACCAGCTTACTGAACGTCTGGAAGGTACGCTCAACGCCAACACCGTGAGAGATCTTACGAACGGTGAATGCGGAGTTCAGACCACGGTTACGTTTACCGATGACAACGCCTTCGAACGCCTGCAGACGTTCACGAGTACCTTCGACAACCTTAACCTGAACGACGACGGTGTCCCCCGGGCCGAAGCTCGGAATTTCTTTGCCCATCTGTTCGGCTTCGATCGCCTGGATCACTTTATTGCGGTTGCTCATTGCTCTCTACCTTCTCTACTTCCGATCCTGATTCGGACCGGGATCCCGACGAACTTCGCGGGGATCGATGTGGATGACATGCAGCGGCCAGAATACTGTTCACTGGCGCTTGGTCGTGGTGCCTACATGCGACACCCGCTCCTGTCACCCCCGTTCACCGGGGTGGCTGCACACCGCCGTCGCCTTTTGCGACGTATTCTCGGATGAAATCATCAAGAAGCGTTTGCTCTTCTTTCGTCAACATCCTGTCTTCGAGCAGATCGGGGCGATAACACCACGTCCGCCCAAGTGACTGCTTGAGTCGCCACTTGCGAATCTCTTGGTGATTGCCGCTCAGCAGGACCGGAGGAACACCATGCCCATCGATGCTTTCGGGACGCGTGTAATGCGGGCAGTCGAGAAGCCCGTCAGCAAACGAGTCTTCTTCGGCAGACTGGGCATGACCCAGTACACCGGGCACCATCCGCGCAACAGCATCCATCAGCACCATGGCAGGCAGCTCGCCGCCACTGAGTACATAATCACCAATCGACCACTGCTCATCGATATCCGCATCAATGACGCGTTCGTCGATGCCTTCATAACGACCTGCCACCACGACCAGACGGCCGTGATCAGCCAGTTCGCGCACCCCCGTATGATCCAGCACTCGCCCTTGCGGGGAAAGGTAGATCACCTTCGGCGGCACACCGTCTTCAGACATCAGCGACTGACGCGCATCGCGAATTGCCGCGCGCAGTGTATCGACCTTCATCAGCATCCCGGGACCACCACCATAGGGGCGATCGTCAACGGTACGATGTCGGTCGGTGGCGTAATCACGCGGATTCCAGAACCCGATATCAATGATGCCCTCACGAACTGCGCGTCCACTGACACCGTGTTGGGTCAGTGCATCGAACATTTCAGGGAACAGCGATACCACGCCCAGTTTCAGCGCTGCGTCACCTTTTACCGTGTCATGAGCGCTAGAAGCGTCACTTACGGCGTCGTTACCAGTACTGTCTGCCATGACTCAGAACTCGGGATCCCAGTCGACGTGCATGGTGCCCGCCTCCAGATCGATCTCACGAATGACATCATCCGGCAGATATGGCAGCAGCCTTTCGCGACCGTCTGGTCCGCCCGTCACCACCAGAACATCGTTGGCGCCGGTTTCGAACAGATGATCGACCTTGCCCAGTACCACGCCCTCAAGCGTGATGACCTGCAAGCCTTCCAGCTGATACCAGTAGTAATCACCCTGATCGAGCGTCGGCAGCGCCGACGTCGGCAGCATGATCTGTGCGTTGGCCATTGATTCGGCCAGTTCACGAGTAGTGATGCCTTCGAGACTGACGACCACGCCCTTGCCCTGACGACGGCCTTGAATCACCTTGACCGGGCGGCGAACGCCTCCCTTTTCGATGATCCATTCCGAATAGTCGAGGATGCTCTCCATCGGGTTGGAATGGGAATAGACCCAAAGCCATCCCTTCACACCGTACGGGCGCATGAGGTGACCCATGACCACGTTATCCGATGCAGGAGCCTTGCTGTTGGTGGTGTCCTTCACGTCTGCCTCACCTATCGATCGACGCACTTGAATCAGGCAGCTTTACGAGCCTGTTTGACCAGTTCTGCAACGCGATCAGAAACCTGAGCACCCTGCTGCTGCCAGAATGCAACGCGGTCCAGATCAACGCGCAGGCGCTCTTCAGCACCACGAGCGATCGGGTTGAAGAAACCAACGCGTTCGATGAAGCTGCCATCGCGAGCGTTGCGAGAATCAGTCACAGTCAGGTGATAGAACGGGCGTTTTTTGGAGCCGCCACGTGCCAGACGAATGGTTACCATGTTTATTGCCTCTCAGTGATTCCTTGACCGGGAAAGACAAGGCAGCCTGCCAGCCTTTCCCGACGAGCCGGCCTGAAGGCCGGGTACGCCAATAGTACGCCTGAGGGTTTACCCCCACGCACACTGCCGACGTGATCTTGCCGTAGCCGAATCGTGCCACGGCCAGACAAGTCTGAAAATGGGCCATCGTAGTCGAGACAGCCCATTTCCGAAGACGCCGCATTCTACGGGAAATTACAACACCTGAAAACCATTTTCCCCGAAAAGCGCATCGACAACGGGGTTGATCAGCGCATGAAGCCGCCCATTCCACCCGGGCCACCCATGCCGCCACCGCCCATCAATGCGCCCATGCCACGCATCATTTTCTTCATGCCACCCTTGCCGCTGACCTTTTTCATCATCTTCTGCATCTGCTTGTGCTGCTTCAGCAGGCGATTGAGTTCAGGGATCTGCGTACCCGAACCCGCACAGATACGGCGTTTGCGCGAACCATTGATGACCTCGGGTTTGCGACGCTCTTCCGGGGTCATTGAGTTGATCATCGACTCAAGCTTGGCGAATTCCTTCTCGGCGGCACCGCTCTTGGCGATGTCGGCGACCTGTCCCATGCCCGGCAGTTTGTCGAGCAGACTGCTCATGCCGCCCATGTTCTTGAGCTGCTGAAGCTGGTCACGGAAGTCTTCGAGGTCGAAGCCCTGCCCCTTGCGAATCTTCTTGCCGAGCTTCTCTGCTTTCTTCTTGTCGACCGTACGTTCGGCGTCTTCAATCAGGCTGAGTACGTCACCCATGCCCAAAATACGGGAAGCGATACGATCAGGGTGGAACGGTTCCAGCGCATCGGTTTTCTCACCCATCCCGATGAACTTGATCGGCTTACCGGTCAGCTGACGTACAGACAGCGCCGCGCCACCACGCGCGTCACCGTCGGCCTTCGTCAGGATGACACCGGTCAGCGGTAGCGCCTCGTGGAATGCCTTCGCAGTGTTGGCGGCGTCCTGCCCGGTCATCGCATCGACGACGAACAGCGTTTCAGCCGGATTGATCGCCGCATGCAGCGCTTTGATCTCATCCATCATCTCGGTATCGACGTGCAGGCGACCTGCCGTATCGACGAGAATGACATCGTGGAACTGGATCCGACCGTGCTGAATGGCCGCGTTAGCGATATCCACCGGTTTCTGATCCGGCGTGGACGGGAAGAAGTCAACTTCCACTTCCTTCGCCAGCGTTTCAAGCTGGTCGATGGCGGCCGGGCGATAGACGTCGGTGGACACCACCAGCACTTTCTTCTTCTCGCGCTCACGCAGGAAGCGGGCCAGCTTGGCCACAGAGGTGGTCTTACCCGCCCCCTGCAGACCGGCCATCAAGATGATGGCAGGCTTGTGCTTCAGTTCGAGGGGAACGTTGGCTTCGCCCATGACCGCTTCCAGCTCCTGCTGGACGATCTTGACGAATTGCTGGCCCGGCGACAGGCTCTTCGACACTTCGGTGCCGACAGCGCGTTCACGTACCTGTGCGATAAAGCTTTTGACTACGGGCAGTGCCACGTCAGCTTCAAGCAAGGCCTTGCGGACTTCGCGCAGCGTGTCCTTGATGTTGTCTTCGGTCAGTCTGGCCTGACCGGTGATAGTTCTGAGCGTCCGCGACAGACGATCGGTCAAACTCTCGAACATGGTCTTCTCCAGCGCTGGCGAACGTCGCCAGTGGGTAAGAATGGATGCCTGAACCCGACTGCCGTGGGCCTGCCGCTTGTCGCAAGCAGAACGCCATGACAGTGACAGCGGCTATTGAGAGGCCGCCGTCACTTGATTATCGGGTCATGATGAAGCGTCGCGAACTGTGCAGCGCGTCCCTGCTTCACCTTTACTTGGGGTCGATTATACGCACGATGGGGGTCTTGCTCCATCCATCCGGTGCAGTGAAGTGCGCGACGTCATCATTACCGTTATAGTGGGACGGTATATACTGCTCGCTCATCACGCCATGCCGCCCCTTACAAGCCCCGGTTCACGAACGCCCGTTCGCCGTGGCGCCACGGGCAGCGCCCTTTTTCAGGCATGGCGCCTCACAAGGCTGTGGACATGACGACGTTAGTTCTTCCTCTTGCCCTGTTGGCCATCCTGCTCTATGCGCTGAGCGGCGGCTGGCAGCTGCTGGTGCTAATGCGCCAGATTCCTTCGATAGAACGCCCACCGCTCGTACAGGCCGCTATCGGCGTGGCCATCGTACTGCATGCCGTCGTGCTGTATCTGCTGCTCAACGCCACCGGAGAGCTGCGACTCGGCGCATTAGAATTCACCTCGCTGATCTGCTGGTGCATGGGCCTCATCGTCAAGGCGTTCAGCCGCTACAGCGCTATGCGTGCACTGACAGGGATTCTGTTTCCGCTGTCGGCATTGAGCCTAGTGGCACTGATCGGGCTGCCCAAGCAGCCCGCCGGACTGCCCCTATCAGCGGGCGAGCTGGCCCATGTCATCACGTCGGTGCTGGCCTATGCCTTGCTGGGGCTGGCTGCGCTACAGGCGCTGCTGCTGGCGATTCAAGGACGCGCGCTTAAGATGCGCCGCCTGCGTGGCATTGTCGAAGCCCTACCTGCCCTGACGCGTATGGAACGTGTGCTGTTCGACCTGATCACCATGGGCATGATTCTGTTGACGCTTTCGATCGTCAGCGGCTTATTGTTCGTCTTCCATGTGCGTGATCTGTATCTATCAGCAAAAGCATTGCTGGCACTGATGACTTGGCTGATCTTCGGCACTCTACTGTGGGGACACCGCTATCGCGGCTGGCGCGGCCGTCGCGCCGTGCGCTGGACCCTCGGTGGCAGCGTGCTGCTTTTGCTGACCTATTACGGCAGCCATCTACTGCTATCTGCACCGGCAACCGCGGTATAATCGTCCGATAACGGCAGGCCCGCCGATCCCCGGGCTTGCGGCAAACCGCAGAATGTCTGACGGCAACGGCACAGAAATGGGATCACGGTTTCTGCTCTTTTTGTCCCGGCGCATTGCTTTATCTGTTCCATTTTGTATCCTGCGCCGAGATCACCTAGCGAGGATGGCATGGCGCTTTCGTTAATTCTGACTCTGGTTTTGGTTGTTCTGTGTGCTTTTTTCTCGATGTCCGAGATCAGCATGATGGCGATCAACCGCTATCGGCTGATGCACCGCGCACGTAACGGCGACAAATCTGCACGCCGCGTACTGGCCCTCATCAAACGTCCCGATCGCCTGTTGGGCGTGATCCTGATCGGCAATACGCTGGTCAGCAACATCGCTGCGTCGCTGACCACTCAGATGACGATGAATACGTTCGCCAACTCGTCCATAGCGGCGCTTATCGCCACGACGATCCTGACCGTGGCGATGCTCATCATCGGTGAAGTCATGCCGAAGACGTGGGCGGCCTTGCGCCCCGAGCAGGTCGCGCCGCCGTGCTCGCGCATCCTAACGCCGCTGCTGGCCTGCTGCTTTCCGCTGGTCGTGATGGTCAACGGGATTTCCAACTATCTGCTGCGCCTGTGCGGCCTGCGCCAGCTCAAGAACGAAGAACCAGCTATGTCTTCCGAAGAGCTGCGTGCCATCGTCAGCGATGCCGGACGCCTGATGCCGGCCCGCAACCATTCGATGCTGCTGTCGATCATCGACCTCGACAAGTCCACCGTCGACGACATCATGGTGCCACGCCACGAAATCGACGGTATTGACCTCGACTGGGACGATGTGACCCTGCTGGCCGCGCTGCGCCGCACTCAGCATACCCGTCTGCCTGTTTATCGCAGTACGATCAACAACGTGGTGGGTATCCTGCATATTCGCAACGTACCCGAGATTATCAATCAACCCGCCCAGCTCAGCGCAGCCATCGTAGCGGCCATCTGTGCCCCCTATTTCATTCCAGAATCCACGCCACTTCACACCCAGCTGCTAAACTTCAGACAGCACGGGCGTCGTCTGGGCGTCGTGGTCGATGAATACGGTGAAGTGACAGGGCTAATCTCACTTGAAGACATTCTGGAAGAGATTGTCGGTGACTTCACGGCACACGTGCAGCCATCACAAGCGGGAATCTTCGAAGAAGAAAGCGGCTGTTACCGCATTGCGGGATCGACCCTGCTGCGCGATATCAACCGCCATCTGGGCTGGCAACTCCCCCTTAACGGGCCACGAACGCTCAATGGCCTGCTGCTCGAACATCTGGAGAACCTGCCCCAGGGCCCGATCACGATGCGCATCGACAACTACCAGTTCGAGGTCAGCGCCCTTCAGCACAACGCTGTCGTCAGCGCGCGCTGCTGGAAGCTCGACCCGGCCGACGTCCGCTATCAGCGTTCATCACATGCGCATCGCTAACGTTGTCTCAAGAAGCCGGCGCATGCTGCTGGCCGTAGGATTGGCAGGGATGCTGACATCCCCACTGGCACATTCCGAGGAATTTGATCAGAATACCGCATTGGAACTGACTCAAGCGGGCGCGATCCTACCTTTATCGGGCATCGTCGAGCGCCTGCACCAACAGCATCGTCTTCATGGCCTTAAGCTGCTGGAAGCGACGCTGCATGCAGGCAGACCGCATCCAGCCTATCTTCTTGAGCTTATGGATGACGGCCACTATGTAGAAGATATCTGCGTCGATGCGCTGACGGCCCAGGCCCGCAGCCTTGAGGCCTGCCACACGGCGAAAGACCGCCCCGAATCTGACTGAATGGATACTGCTAACCATGCGAGTGCTACTTGTCGAGGACAACGTTCCTCTTGCCGATGAACTCAATGCCCTGTTCACTCAGGCGGGCTACGCTGTCGACTGGTGCACGGATGGTCGGGACGCCGCCACTATGGCCACCGAACTGCCGTTCGATGCCATCATTCTCGATCTGGGCCTGCCCGGACGCCCAGGCTTACAGCTGCTGGAAGAATGGCGCGAAGCGGGCCTCGATACACCGATCCTCGTTCTGACCGCTCGTTCCAGCTGGAGCGAACGTATCACCGGGCTGCGCGCGGGGGCCGATGATTACCTGCCCAAACCGTTCCATCCCGACGAGCTGCTGCTGCGCCTGCAGGCACTGGTGCGCCGCCGCCACGGCCAGCGCCCGACGCCTAAACTGGCTGTCAATGGTGTTGTGCTCGACGAAGCGGGCCAGCAGGCCACGCTGACCGAGAGCGAGACCGACGCCCCCATCAAACTGACCCGTGCCGAGTTCGCCATTTTGCGCTACATGATGCTGCACCCGGATCACGTCATCCCTAAAGAACAGCTGCTCGACCATCTGTATGACAGCGAGCACGAGCGCAACCCCAACGTGGTGGAAGTGCACATCAACCATATCCGCCAGAAGCTGGGACGCGGCATCATCCTGACTCAGCGTGGACAGGGCTACCGCTTCGGTGGCAACAGCTCTGCCTCGTGATCTCGCTGACACGTCGCCTGACCATCGGGCTACTATTGACGGCATTGACGATTATGCTGCTGCTGGCACAGGGCAGCATGATGCTGTTCGACTACGCTGTCCGAACCTATCTGTATGACCGCCTACAAACCGAAGCCGAAGGCATTATGTCGGCGACACTCGGTAGTGCTCCCAATTTTAACGATGATGAGTTCTCAGGCGATGCTTTCGCCTACCAACGTGTCTACTCAGGGATGTACTACACCATCCAGATGGACAACGATGCGCCTATGCGCTCCCGCTCGTTATGGGACTTTCCGGCACCCGACCTGAGTAACCATCGTCGCTATCAGCTGGTAGCCGGCCCCAATGATCAGAAACTGCTGGTCTGGCAGGGCACGTTCCACCATGCCCACCACACGTTCCGCATCACCACCGCGCTCGATTACACCCCCATCACTCGGCGACTCGGCTGGATACGCCTGTACCTGTGGGGGCTGGGCGGTTTGATGGCCCTTGTTCTGGTCATGGTGCAGCGCATGGTGGTGCGCTCAAGTCTTCGACCGTTCAAGCAACTGCGTGAAGAGCTGATGCGCCTCAATGCTGGCCATCAGATGCAGCTGACCACGGCCGTGCCACGCGAAGTGGCCCCGGTCGTTAACGAACTCAACCATCAGCTGGAACGCATCGACAAAGTACTCAAGCGCTCGCGGGATGGCATCGCCAACCTCAGCCATGCGCTGAAGACACCCTTGGCGGTGATGGAATCGCTGCTTTCACACCAGGAGTTGAAGGAGCATCCGCGCCTGCAAAACGAACTGCGCTACCGCCTTGATGACATCCATCGCCTTGTCGAGCGCGAACTGCAACGGGCCCGCTTAGATACTCGCGATGAGAACCATACTGCTCGCTTTGCACCGGACGTAGACCTGCCTCCGCTGATGGAAACGCTGCGCACGCTCTACCCGCACATCCATTTCACCAGCCGCCCCGATGTTCACCCGGTAATGCCATGGGACCGCGAAGACGTACTGGAAGTACTAGGCAATCTGCTGGATAACGCTGGTAAATGGGCCACTACACGCGTACGGATGACGTTCACCGATACCGATCAAGCGCTACAGATCGACATTGAAGACGATGGTCCCGGCATCGCCCCCGACCGCCGCGCCGACGTATTGCAACGCGGTACACGGCTCGACGAACGCGTATCAGGGCATGGGCTGGGATTGGGAATCGTGGCGCAGATCGTGCATTACCACGGCGGAGAACTGAGGCTTGAGGAAAGCGAATGGCATGGCCTGAACGTCATCCTAACGCTGCCTTGGCCTTAGCAGTTCGAGACCAAGCCCGAGCATAAAAAGGCGATAGAACCGCTGAAGAAGCATAATCAGGCCGCATAAAAACCATACCCCCTATAAAAATGCCGACGCCCTGTTAAGGCATCGGCATTTTGGTTCTCACCCACCCTTTACGGCGGCTAGTGCAGACTGTCGAGATACTGTTTCAGCTGACATACGCGCTGATAGAGTAGTTCTCGCGTCACCTGTTCAGGCGGCACAGGCTCACCAAACATCATGCGTACGCGGGCATGGATCTTCTTCGGCCAACCACTGAACGGTGGCGTATCCTTGTAGGTTCCCCACCCCCCCCACAGCCCTGATAACGCAGCAGGAATAACAGGGACTGGCGTTTCCTGGATGATGCGTTCGATGCCACGTTGGAACGAACCAATCTCGCCGTTACGCGTCAGCTGCCCTTCTGGGAAGATCATCACTACTTCGCCAGCATCCAATGCTTTCTTGATCTGATGAAACGTGCGGCGCATCGCAGACGGCGTATTGCGCGCGTTATTGATCGGGATAGCGCCCGCGACGCGGCAGAAACCGTTGACGAGCGGCATCTCATAGATGGGGGCATACATTACGAAGCGCAGTGGTCGAGGACTCGCTGCCGCCAGAATAAGGGCATCGGTATAACTGACGTGGTTGCACACCACGACGGCAGCCCCTTCTTCCGGAATGAACTCACGCCCCTTGATGCGCAGCTTATAGCACAGCCGCATGCCCATAAAGATCATAATGCGCAGGCACGGCCGCGGGTTGTAACCGAAGCACGCCACGCCGATCAGCAGCGCGCACAGCGCCACCAGCGCATAGAAGACAGGCAGTGACCACTGCAATACGTTGGTGATTAGGATCGCGAACAGCGACGCCACCAGCATGAACAAGGCGTTGACGATGTTGTTAACCGCCACCATGCGCGCACGATGACCGGGATCGCTTTTGATCTGCAGCATCAGATACAGCGGCATGATGTACAGCCCGCCCCCGATACCGACACCGATCAGCTCCAGCATCATAGGTGGCAACGTGCCATCACGCAGACGGATCATCAGCCCCAACTCTTCCACAGCCCCACCTGTCGGGCCGGAATAGGCGAACAACGTCCCGCAGACGGCAATCACTAGCGCCCCGATCGGCACCAACCCCAGCTCCAGACGCCCGGCCGACAGCTTGGAGTACAGCAGTGCCCCCAGCCCGACCCCAATGGCAAACGCAGCCATCAGTGCGCTGATCATGCTGGCGTTACCACCGGCGATCTCCTTGGCCCACACATTGAGCTGCGAGAGGTAGCACGTGCCGAGAAACCAAAACAGGCTGATCCCCAAAATGGCAAAGCGCATGGAACGCTGTGTCCAGAACTGCTTCAGGGCGCTACGCGTGATGGCCTGACTGCCACCTGCGCTTTGCTGCGGAGGTGCGGTAGGAATGCGGCAGGACGACCACCAACCGGCCAGCGCTACGGCAATGAGGGTGACACCGATAATGCTATAGCGGTGGCTATCGGGTAGCTCAATCATGGCCCCGGCCAGTATCGTGCCGAGCAGGATAGCCAAGAAGGTCCCCATCTCAATCCAAGCATTTGCTCCGACAAGATGCGCACGCGGTACATGCTGGGGAAGGATGGCGTACTTGACGGGGCCGAACAGCGCCGCCTGAATACCGATCAGCGCTAGGATGCCCATCATCGCGACATAAGCTTCGTACCAAATAGCCAGTGCCGCCAGCACCATACAGGCCACTTCGAACGTCTTGAGTGTGCGAATCAAAGTGGCCTTGTCTCGGGTGTCGGCCAGACGGCCACCCCAGGATGAGAACAGCAAGGTCGGCATCATGAACAGCATCATACCGATGCTGTTCAGCAACGAGCTGTTCCAATGCATGTGCGGTGCCGCTTCGAACGTCAGCAGCAGTAAGATGATCTGCTTGAAAACGTTATCGTTGAACGCTCCCAGCGCTTGGGTCCAGAAGAACGGCGCAAAGCGCCTGTCCTGCATCAAATTCATTCATGCATTCCGTCAATGAGAGGGATCAGGAAAGAAGAAAAGCATCGAACATCGCTACGCCACTGGCCGCTCGCTTCGGGCTCAGGACTCAGAAGCCCCCGGCAACGGGCAGCTGGCTTTCAACCCCGCCAGCGTCATGTCGAGTAGCTGATCCAGCAGTTCGGGCACCTGATAGGCCTTGCCGTTCCATTGGCCCAAACGATCGTTCAGGCCCAGCTGTACCAGCCCATGTACGCTCCCCCAAAGGGTACGCGCCATTCGGCTGAGCACCACTTCGTCAAGTGACGGGCAGATTTCTTTCAGTGCGGCGTGAACGACCACGAACAACTCTTCGATCGCGACATTCTGACGCTGATCGAGCTCCCCTTCCTGTGCCAGAGGATAGTCGAACAGCAGCTCCCAGCGATAAGGATTATCGTGGGCAAAGCTCCAGTAGGACGCGGCCAGCGCGCCAAGTAGCTCTTCTGCGGGAACATGGCTACGCGCATCGACGGTCGAGCGCAGAATGGCCAAGGTCTCGATATTCACATACTGCAGCAGGTTGTTGAAGCTACCATAAAGCTTCAGCAGCGTGCTGGGGGCACAGCCAATATCTCGCGCCAGAGAACGCAAGGACAGGTGGTGAACCGACCGGGATACCAGCCATTCACTGCAGGCCGCCATAACCTTGGCATGCAAGGCTTCCGGCGCATGCTGACGTGGACGCGCCATCATGGTGCTCCTCGATGATCGACTCGGATATCAAACACTGTTTCCGATGGTATTGTCAGCATATCGTGCCCACAATCAGATGCAAGCATGACATACTGGAAATATTGGCATTACTTCGCCAGGCTAAAGCAAAATAGTATCAGTAACATCAGTAAGTTGCATTATCACCGCCCACCGACATGTACTTACGTACAGGAGCTGCTGCATGGCTGGACGCCTGCATATCGCCGAGATGAATATCGCGGCCCTCTTGACGCCGACGGGCCTTCCGTCGCCAACGATTCGCCAGCCACTGCTGACCAGCCCCAATCACTCCCCACGCCACCCCACCAGTATCATCGCGCTGACAGAGGAAGGCGCGCCAGAACTGCGCTCGGCCTTCTGGGGACTGACGCCACCGTGGCTTAAGCAGCTGGATCGGGCCCCGCACTGCGCTCGATTAGATGCGTTGGATAGTCGCCCCATGTATCGCGACGCTCGCCATCACCGCTGCCTCGTTCCCGTGACGGGCATCTATATCTGGATGACGCAGGCCAGTGGCAAGCAGCCGTTCATGGTGACGCACGTCGACCGGCGACCGCTACTGCTAGCGGGCATCCGCACGTTCTACCCAGACCCTTTACAAAAGACGATGCCCGCCCATTCTTCTTCATCGCCACGAGGGCGGGAATCTTTTGCGCTGATTACCCTCGAATCCAATGCGCTGATTGCACCGTTCAGCGATCGTCTTCCTGCTATTCTGGAACCAGAGTCAGTTTCGACTTGGCTTTCTGCTACGACGACACCAGAAGAAGCCTGTGCTCTGCTATCACCTGCGCCGCTTGATGCGCTGGGCATCTTTCCCGTCAGCCGCGCTATCAACGCGCCGTCCTGTCAGGAGTGGCACTTAAGCCATCCGGTTGGCCCAATGCGCACCGCTCCTCGCAATGATGACACTGACACACAGCAGTGACACGGCCCCCTAGACGCATAGAAGCGCCTTCACCACAGACAGATAGGATGTCCTACATGACACGACGCCCAACGCTTCATCTGCAACGCCTCCGCCTGCCACAGCTGGCAAGCGGCCTGCTGATCGGTAGTCTGCTGGTACCCATGGCCACCCCGGCACTGGCACTCACGCCAGCTACGACACAGACGACGCCGGCCCATCAGGGCATTGACCTGACTCTGCCAGCACGCAACCCCGCCTCATCGACCATCATCAGCAGTCCCAACGATCCGTCCCAGTACCGTACGGTGACGCTAGCAAATGGTCTGCAAGTGCTTCTGGTCCATGATCCTCGCGCGGATAAGGCCAGTGCAGCAATGGACGTCAATGCAGGGAGCGCACAGGAGCCGGCCGACGTTCCGGGGCTGGCCCACTTCCTTGAGCACATGCTGTTTATCAGCACCCAGCGCTATCCAACGCCGGGCGAGTTCATGGACTTCATTTCGGCCAATAGCGGACAGACCAACGCCTACACGGCCTCCGATCATACGAACTTCATCTTCTCGATCACACCAGACCACTACAAGGAAGCGTTGGATCGCTTTGCGCAGTTCTTCGTCGCTCCCCAGTTCAATCCTGAATTCGTCGATCGTGAACGCCATGCGGTCAACTCCGAGTACCAGATGCAGATGCAGAATGACGCGTTCCGCATCAACGACGTCCTCAATCTGGTGACCAACCCCGCCCACCCGTTCCACCGTTTCAGCGTCGGCAGTCTAGATACACTGAAGGATGGCCCCGCGGGCACGCTGCGTGATCGTCTACTCGCGTTCTATACCCATCATTACAGTGCTCGGAATATGAAGCTGGTGGTCATGGGGCCGCAGCCGATCGAACAGTTGGAGCAGTGGGTACGAGCCTCCTTTAAGGACGTTCCTGATCGCAAAATCGACGACGCCCCTATTACGGCAGACCTGATACGCCCCGATCAGTTCCCCCTCGCTGTCACCGCCCGCAGCCAGCAGGAAACCCCTGAAGTCCAGTTCATCTTCCAAGTGCCGTCGGATCTGCTGCATATGGAACAGCAACCCGTACGTATCATCGGCTCTGTACTGGGCAACGAAAGCGAAGGCAGCCTGCTGAGCCGTCTGCGTGAAAAAGGCTGGGCGACGGGCCTGAGCGTAGACACTGTCGACACCGACCGTCGTCAGGACCTGATGGCCATCGACATCTCTCTGACGCCCGAAGGCCGTCATCACCTCGACGACATCCAAGCCAGCGTATTTGCCTACATCGACCAAGCTCGTCACAGCATCGAACCATGGCGCTTCGACGAACTGTCGCTGCTGCTACGCCAGCAGTTCCGCTTCCTGCAGACCGACACCTCATTCGAGCGTGCCTCGATGCTCGCACTGGTCATGCAGCAAGTACCGATCAGTGAAGTGAACGTGGCCAACTTCCGCCTCGAACGCTTCGACCCGGCCTTGATCCAACACGTACTCGACAGCATGACACCGCAGCGCCTGCTGCGCCTGTACACAGCACCGGATGTTAAAGGCGACAAGACCACTCAAGACTTCAAGGTCCCCTACACGGCCGAACGTATGGTCCAGTGGCCTACCGGCAAGGCTCTTGAGGGACTACGCGTTCCCACCCAGAACCCGTTTATTGCCCGAGATCTGACCGTGCTGCCACTGACGTCGGCGAAGCCACACCAAATCACGACTCAGCCCGGCATGGACCTGTGGTACGCTCCCGACAGCGCCTTCGGCACCCCGAGTGTGGAATGGCGCCTTAACCTGATCAACCCGCTCAGCGCTCGCACACCCCGCGATCACATGCTGAACATCCTGTTGACACGCTGGCTCAACGACAGCCTGGCAGAAACGCTCTATCCGGCTGCTGAAGCAGGACAGACCAGCGGGGCCAGCGCGCATATCTACGGCACCACCATTTCGCTGGCAGGGTGGCGTGACCGTCAGCCCGATGTTATGGATACGCTGCTTCGCCAACTGCAGACAGGCGAGATAAAGGCTGACAGCTTCAACCGCATCAAGCAGCGAACAACCGACATGCTGCGCAACGAAGAACACGGCACGTTGTTCCGCCAGCTCATCAGCCAAGCGAACCGCCGCCTGATCACACCGCATTGGTCCACGCCCCAGGAAATGGATGCGCTGAAAGACCTGACCCTGCAGGACCTGATTGAGTATCGCCAGCAGTGGCTCAAGGAGCTGCATATTCAAGGTGTCGTCGTGGGCAACCTTGATGAAGCTACCGCACGCAAGACGGCCAATGTCATCAACGCGCAGCTGAAACCTCAGCTTCCGTTGACCCCGGATATCAAACCGAAGGCGCTGGCCTTGAAAGGTACCCTGCCGGCCTTCCGCCCACAGACCGATCAGAAAGACTCGGCCATTTTCCGTTATACCCAGGCCCGCAGCGACAGCCCTGCCGAAACGGCGCGCTACATGGTGCTGGGCCAGTTGATGAGCCAGCCGTTTTTCACTCAGCTGCGCACTCGCGAGCAGCTCGGTTATGTGGCAACGGCACGTGAAAACAGCATCCTTCAGGTGCCCGGCATCATGTATGTGCTGCAGTCACCAACCCGCAGCAGCCAAGTGCTCTTCGAGCGCGTCGGCGCATGGGAAAATCAGTTCGACAGCACGATGAAGACACTGACACCAAAACAACTGCAGCGCTACAAGGATGCCCTTGTCGCCTCCCTTAAGGAGCGTGACAGCAGCCTGAACGAACTGACGGATCGCGTCTGGGTGCAGGTACTCTACGGCTGGACGGATTTCAATCGCCGCGACACCCTAATCAAGGCCGTGCAGCAAGTGACCGTTAAGGACATCCAGAGCACATGGCACACCTTCCGGACGGCTCCACGTTTCGATGCCGTATCGGACAAAGATGTGCCCGCGACCACGGATGACATCACCGGTGCACTGAAACCGTTTCCGCTAGGTGCAAAATAGGCGGTTTTCCCTACCGAGAAATGCACGAAGCCCCCGTCATAACCCTATGACGGGGGCTTCGTTGCAAGAGAATCACCTCTGCGCGCGTGCCTGAATGCTATACCGCGGTGGCGCCGCTCACTCGAAGGCCTGAGACGGCATGATCGACTCGACGTGCATCACCACTTCTTCCAGAATCTGCCTGACCTCAGGCGTCAGGTCCTGCTGATTGTAGCGTTCAATTTCACGTGCAAAATTGGTCAGCGTTAGTGCACTGTGTTGCGCATCGTTGAAGCGCTCCCAACGGAAAGCCTCCCACTGCTGACGCTCAGCCGTTTCCAACGTATCCGGGTAGCTGCGAGCCCGCACTCGGAACAGCATCTCCGGTAGGCGAAGGTCCTGAAAGGCAGGAGCCATACCCACCAGATCCCATCCCGACTCACGCTGATGCACCTGCGCCATTTCACGCTTGTCAGATGCCGAGAAGAAGCTGCCGCTATACAGCATGGTATCGGGGTCGGGCGACTCATCATCAGGATGAGCCTTGTCGAACACCGCTGAGACCTTGCCCATCAGCGTGGGATCCGCCACCAACTGCTGCCAGTGCTGCTCGGCGGCGGTCTTATCCAACCCCAAACGTTCGGCAGCAGCGACATCCAGCGCTTTAATCGGCAGCACGACAGGACAACGGTTTGCATGAATGACCTTCAACGGGATACGCGTTTCTCCCTCGGGAAGATCATCGTTGCTGATAAACACGCGCTCGCGAATCTGCTCCGCCGTCAGGGTCTGCAGCGGCGTCGGATCGACTGACAGGTCACAGACAATGATCCCATTGGGATTACTGGGATGACGCGCTAACGGCACCACCAGCGCACTGCACCCTTGAGCAGCCGGGTAACGGCGCGACACATGGACAACCGGACGACGTGCGACCACGTCCAGCATTTCGTTGACCTTGTGTTTGCTACGCAACGAGAACAGGTAGTCGAACAACCGCGGATTGGCTGCCCGCAGCAGCTTCGCCAGTGCAATCGTAGCGCGTACATCGGACAGCGCATCGTGCGCCCCTTCATGTGGAATGCCGTTAGCTGCCGTCAGATGCTCAAGCTTGAAACTCGGCGCCTTGCGCCCGTCTGGCAGCTCGCGCATCGGCCACTCGATGCCCTCTGGACGCAGAGCATAGAACGCACGCACGACGTCAATCAGATCCCAGCGAGAGTTACCGTTCTGCCACTCACGCCCATAGGGATCCAGCAGGTTGCGGTAGAACAGATGACGCGTAACTTCATCGTCGAAGCGCAGCGAGTTGTAGCCCAGCACACAGGAGTTGGGCTCACACATCATGGCATGCACGGCCTCCGCGAACTCAATCTCCGGCAGCCCCCGCCGGTTGGCCTTCTGAGGCGTGATGCGCGTCAGCACGCAGGCGGCCGGATGCGGCAGATAGTCATCCGATACCTTGCAGAACAGCACGACAGGCTCACCGATTTCGTTGAAGTCTGCATCGGTACGAATCGCCGCAAACTGAGACGGCCGATCACGACGAGGGTCGGCCCCGAAGGTTTCATAGTCGTGAAAAAGAAAGGTATGAGACATGCAACGAGACCTTTTGGCTGACACAGAAATAACGGAAAAAAGAAGGCTGACGATTCGGGCAGCGTGAGCACCCTATCATACCTGCAAGCCCCCCATCGTGCAGAGGTGCACGCAAGGAAGTTTCTTTTAGGAAGCAACAGATAACGCTCCCGATTATGCTGCGACACTATAACGAGTCGGCATATCTACCTATGTGCGCTAGCATTTTCCATCCAATGTTGGCAGAAGGACCTCGTCATGATCGCTGACGCATCATCGGCACCGCCGCCTCGTTACCTACTGCTTAACCCACGCCATCAAGACCCTCAACACCTAACGAGTGCAAGCGACGTAACGCCTGACAAAGGGTTATACGTCATTCACCAGCCCCACCTTAAGCAGCCAGCACACTGGGCGCTGCGTCTTATTGATCTGCACCAGCGCCCCGACATCAAAGAACAGGCGACAGAATGGCTGAAGACCAAACGCTGGCCCCGCGAAACCTTCTGCGGCTGGCTTGTCACAACGGCCTCTCCGCTAACGCTGGTAACTCACCTAGAAAGCCAACTAGTGCAACATACAGCGGACCGGCGCCGCATGCTGTTGCGTTATTTTGATCCCCGTGTACTGGATCAACTCGAGCATATTCTGGATGACGGCCAGCGCCGCACATTGATGGGCCCCGTGACACATTGGACACTGTTAGATGCCCATTACACACCACACACGTTGGTATGCCCTTCAACGCGACAGCCTCTTCGCTGCATTGACCAGCATCAATGGCAGGCTATTGGCTATACAGACGAGGTCGAACATGTTCGCCGCGCTTGGATGGATTATATCGCCCCAGTGCGTTTGCCCGACGACCATTACCACATCATTGAGGCTTGGTTAGCCATAGCGAACCAACAAGGATTGGATGACAGCACCGACCGAATCACCTTCACACTCATCGGCACACAGCTGCGCTGGCGCTTTGATGCAACGCCAAAATTTCACCAGTTGATGATGCGCCATCGAACCGAAGGTCACCCGCTTACTGCCATGCTCAATGCCATGACCGCTAAAGAATGGGCCCTTATAGAACAGTGGACACCTCGGGAGCCTTGCCCCGCATGACAACGACACCAGATAACACGATTAACCTTTCACGGCTCTGCGCGTGCTCACAGAATGTATCCCATGCCCACAAGCCCAAGAATGGCTGCGAATTCTGTCAAACGCGAGGGCTACCCATTCTGCCTGTACGCTATGCAGTTACAGCCACCCACGAGTCCCATCTTTCCCAGCTATCACCACCGCCAGCACTCGCAAACACTGCATTCGAACAGCATCATTACACGCTGCGCCTAATGCGCACAGGCTACCTCTATCTTTATGATGAAGCGCATGACCGCTGCGCAGGCTGGTTTATCACGCCTGATGCCAAATTTTTCCACTACGCATTAAGTGATACCAACGAAAACGGACTGCCTTGCCTTGTCAGCAATATTCGCAGCGATGAAAACAAGAACACGCTGCTAACGTGTAACGATAAGAGCCATCATTTACTTGCCTCAATGATTCGTTGGCCACTCAAAGGCTGTAGCCGCTTATGGATGACGTACAGCGAGTTACCCATTCCGACCAAAACACTTCAGACGCTGGTCAAACAAAGCGCATGGCGATCAGCCAATATGCAGCCCTTTGATGCGCAGGCATGGTCCAACGGGCAGTTCATACAGGAAGGTGCCTTCAAAGTAAGCCAGGCTAGTCCATATCTGGCAGAAGCCAACTCTACTCAAGGTACGACGTATGATTGTCATCCATTCCAACCAGACCCCTTATTGGGCAAGGGGCTCGAGCTTCAGAAAAACATTACAGAATTCTTCACCCAATATGGCCAGGCAAATAATCAGCAAGGGCTAGTCATGGCGTTACGCGATGACATTGCGATCATCGAAACTCTAAACCATGATCGCCATCGTCCCGAACGTATCTTGCAAAGCGCCATTGGCAATCCCGACAGCGAATTACGGCCATTGAATGCAAAAGACTATGAACGTCGTCGCCAACTGCAGTGCTACTGTTTGCTGAATATTCTGAATGACAACGAGGTACAGAAAGGCCAGCAAGAAATCGATAGTTATAACGAACGCTATAAGACTCCAGCAGGTCGCCATGAATTAGCGCAGCCAATAGTCAACGCCATGGCGATGAATGGCGCTCTCATCATGGATGAGCAAGATTATCTACAAACACCCGAGCAACATGCAGACACTGTTCATAAGGAAGTCGAAGAAAATCAAGCCAATATTTATGAAAATGCTTCTGAGTACATCAATATAAAGGCATTTAAAGAATTCAAACGTTACTACGAAACCGCAGTAGCCACCCGTGATAATGACCTACTAGCGAACGATAGGGACTATTCATCGTTTTCCACGGCGGCTCTTAAAGAAATCATGAGCGCCTTTTCATGGTTGAGCGATTATCCCCTCCTCGCTGCATCATTCATGTCTATTCTCTTACGCTGCATACAAGGCAACGTTATGACGCCTGCCAGCAAAGAACTGTGGGACAAGCAGCTGCTACCTGCTGATTCTGTAGGCATTATTGTCAAGACGCTAGGTCTACAAGATGATGCTCTTGCCGAAAAGCTGATCAAAGAATTTACCGCAACAGAAAACGATTTCATTGATCAACTTGTTAAGTCCAAGAACATTCAAAAAGTCCTCAAAGAGGCAAAAAGCTTCATTGACGGCCTCATTAAAAAGCTCAGCAAACAAGCTAGTACAGCACTGATACAAATGGGCCCAGGCGCATTTGATGCCTCCGGACAGAAGCCCCATGTATGGCGCTATGCCAGTGTACGCACAGCCAACATATTGCGCTTGGACGCCAATGAGCCGCTTTATGTTGCCATCAAGGTCACGATGCCTCGCAGTGAAGGTATCAATTTACTGCTGGCGCTTCCCGACGAGGTTCATGCAAACCCGGAAGCACTTTTACCCAAAATGAAAGAAGTGACTGTCAATAAAGACAACGAAGGCAGAATTACACGCATTAGCAATAAGCCGTGCAATCATATTGCAGCACCGCCTAATGAAGAAAAACTAACGCTGACATTGCTGGTGACAGAGCAAGATAAAAAAGAATCCCTCCGTTCCGGCACGACCTATGATGCCTATCAGGATCCCAAAACAGGCGTTTATAGCGTGAATGTAGAAGGAACTAGCGAAAAAACGACTATTAATTCAATGCGCTTCGCACGCCTTAAAAAAGGCATGGTGAATATTTTGCGAGCTGAATCCAATTATTCAGCAGCGAGTGCGTCTGTCGGCATGCTATTCGCATTCTATGCCTTCGGAGAGGCACTAATTAAAAAAGATAAAACAGCAAAAGATTGGGTATCCCTCAGCAGCAGTTTTCTTGGGGTTATCAAAAGCGGAGCGACATGGCGAGATGCAATTGCAAACGCTATTCCCGAAGAGGAAAGAGTAGGGAAACTTGTCCTGTGGAGCGAGACGGCTTGGCTAAAAAGTATTGGCCATGGCATCAATATTTTTGGCATTATCGGCGCTCTTTATGACCTCGATCAAGCCATTCAAGCGCAACGCAATGGTGAATCTGGAAGAGTTGTTGCATCAGCCTACGCATCAGCAGGATTAACTGCCATTGGTATAGTATTTACGTATATTCCGCTACCGTTTGGAATCGGACAGATAGTGGGTATACTGCTTATGTTATTAGGTGCATTTGCTGCATGGTGGGGCATTCAAGCGCTGACACTTGAGCAACGCATGTGGTTTCACAGAAGTGTCTTCGGACTTCCCGGAAAATACTACAATGCCGAGCACTTTGGCGGTCAACCACCCGCCGAACATGCACCTGACAGCGCACAGCTTTCATATCACAAGAATGCTCTGAATGACGAGATGTTAGCCCTAAGCTTGCTAGTGCAAGGAATCAAGCTAGAAATTGACTATCAGGGAATATTTAGCGGGCAAAATATCAAGAAAGCCGCCATCAATTCACTTGGCGTAGCAGGCACTGTCTATAATACGCTAACAGATGATCACACAACCTCTGTCACTATAAAAATAACCATCCCTATTGAGTTGGACTGTATAATACAATTAAGCTTAGCATCTCATAATATTGCCGAAAAAAGAGCATCTGATGACAATTTAAAGTCAGAAGACAGTTATATAAAAATAGGGAACTCGGTTGAGAAACACCAAACTATTGATATCAACATAATGAATAAAGAACCATTAAATTATAAGACTACAGAACATGAGCTCATAATAGAAAAAGAGTATACCGTCAAGCTGTATAATTCATATCCTATTACTTTATCTATTGCGGATACAAAGGACATTCATTATGTCATTGCAAAAGACAATTATATTATCAATGCTACCCGCTAAGGTAGCACTTTCAATTTATATAGTTTTTATTAGCAGCATTTCCCAAGCTCAGATACTCTATGCTACCGAAGAACAGAAAACAGATGCTTTTTTCAATGAAACAGCGGATAATATTTCTGCGGGAATTTTAGTCAACGACCCTCATTATATATACTTGCAGCTGCTACATGATTTAAAAAGCCCCACAGATAAAGAAGAGACGATAATAAAATTAAAAAAACTTGCGGACAATAATATAGCAGACGCGCAATATAGCCTATATTTAATCATGCAACAAATAGATTCAAAAAACGTATCAAAAAAGGAAGCCTTTAATTATCTTGTAGCTTCAGCAAATGACAATTACACGCCTGCTCAAAAAAAATTATCGACATTGTATCTTTTTGGGAAAGGCGTTGATAAAAGTGCTGAAAAATATCATTTCTGGCAAGAAAAGGCAGCTCAACAAGGCGACGCGGATGCAATGATCTATGTAGCACGAAGCTATTTTTCTGGCGAAGGAACAATGCGGGATGATACCAAAGGTTTTCAATGGGTAATAAAGGCGCTAAGCACGCAAAAAAGTCGCTTCAATGACTGGGATATGCTCGCACAGTTATATGAGCAAGGCCGCGGCACTCCCATCGACCTTGTTAAGGCCTACATGTGCTACGACCTTGAAGGCACTGCGGGTATTGATGAAAAAGCCCGCATTGCACCGCGTATGACCGAGGCAGAACGTGCAGAAGGATTGCGTCTATCACAAGAGTGGCAAGAGCAAAACCATTCCTATACGTTCCCAGCCTTAGGGCTTGAGCATCAGCCTGATGGCAGCTACCGTCATCGATGAATTTGATAAAACCGATGTCGCCTATAAGGACTTTGCATAATGTGTGCTCCCTAGCATCTGGTATCACATTTTGCATCATACAAAAGACCCCGAACCAACCAGATGGCAGGCGTCGGGGTCTTTTGTAGAAGCTGTTCGGCAAGCATTGCGGCATGCGCTTGCGCGTTCAGCCCTTTCTCTTAATCGTCTTTATTGGGCAGCGTGACGTTCAGTTCAAGCACGGAACAGTCCGCATCGCGATCAAGCGTGATGTTGATGGCATCCTGATCGACTTCGACATAGCGACGAATCACTTCCAACAGTTCGCGTTCCAGCATCGGCATATAATCCGGCTGGCCACGCTGACCGCGTTGATGGGCCACGATGATCTGAAGGCGCTCCTTGGCAACGGATGCCGTCTTCTTGCGCTCGCCTCGCAGGAAATCGAGTAACTTCACCGGCGACCTCCCCCGAAGACACGACTCAGGAAGCCTTTACGCTGCACTTCATGGAAACGAAGCGGTACGTCGTTGCCCAGCAGGCGTTCAACGGTATCCATGTAAGCTTGGCCTGCATCGCTCTGCAGATCGTGGGTTACCGGAATCCCTTGGTTGGAAGCACGCAGTACGGCCTCCGACTCGGGAATCAGCCCCATCAGGTCAATCTTGAGGATATCCTGAATGTCTTCGAGGTTGAGCATATCGCCCGTGTTAACACGGCTCGGTGAGTAGCGCGTGATCAGCAGGTGCTCCTTGACCGGTTCGTCGCCCTGTTCTGCACGGCGCGTCTTGGCTCCCAGCAACCCCAGGATGCGGTCGGAGTCGCGGACAGAAGAGACTTCAGGGTTGGTGACGACGATCGCTTCATCCGCGAAGTACATCGCCAGCTGTGCCCCGCGCTCAATGCCGGCCGGAGAATCGCAGACGATGAAGTCGAATTCACCGCCCAGTTCTTCGAGCACCTTTTCGACGCCGTCATCGGTCAGTGCATCCTTATCACGCGTCTGTGATGCCGGCAGGATGTACAAGCCTTCAACACGTTTGTCGCGAATTAGGGCCTGCTGAAGCTTGGCTTCACCCTGAATCACGTTGATCAGATCATACACAACGCGACGTTCGCACCCCATGATCAAGTCAAGGTTACGCAAGCCCACATCGAAGTCGATGACGACAGTACGGTTACCTTTGAGCGCCAGTCCCGTGGCGATCGCGGCAGCGCTGGTGGTCTTGCCAACGCCACCTTTTCCTGAAGTTACTACGATTATCTTGGCCAAGGTCTGTTTCCCGTAAAAGAACGCTTGTTCATTTCATTAACACATAACGGAAGGATGCTGCCTAATAAACGTATGGTCATCCGTGGATGTTCATCTCTTTGACAGCAAATTACGGCCAGCATCCCTCTCATGATGAATCGCTGCCATGTCGATCAGGACAGCGGCGAAATTTCCAGCTGGTCGTCCGACAGTTTCACCTGAACATGCTGATTGATGAGTCCGGGTGGAATGTCTTCGAGCCGCTTGTAATTTCCCGCGATGGAGATCAGCTCGGCGTGCAGTTCGTGGCAGAAGATACCCACGTTGTTGTGCCCATGGATACCGGCCAGCGCACGGCCACGTAGTGGACCGTACACATGGATGCTGCCTGCGGCCAGCACTTCGGCTCCCGCATTGACCGCGCCAACGACGACGAGATCACCCAGCGGTGCGCTGACCTGCTGTCCTGAACGCACCGTACCACGGAAGATGCGTCCATTGGAAAGCTCGACCTCTTCAGGTACTGGGCGGGCTTCCGGCTGAGGCTCCGGAGCCGTCTGCGTTTCGACCGGCTGTGGCCGGGCAGGCTGCGGCGGGAACCACGCCATGCCCATTGCCCACACGGCCTGTTTGACCTGATCGTTACCACCACGGAATGCCATAGGCAGCAGCTTGTACTCTCTGCACAGCGCGCACAGTCCTTCTAATGGCAGCGGGTCGTTGCTGCGCACATGCTCCACGCTGATCACTACCGGGGTGTTCTGAAAGAAGGCGGGAGACTGAGACACCTTCCCGGCCAACTGGGATTTGATCTGATCCAGATCCGCACTGGCCAGTTCCAACACGGTCATGGGCAACATGCCGCCCTTGAAGCTGAAGGCAGCGTCTACCGTTTCCATCTTGATCATTCCCTGCTCCACGTCCTGATCATGAGCTGCTGCGCACCCGGTGCGCGCGTCCATGAACCATTCTACCCATGTCCGCCGCTGCCTTGGTGCAATTACTGTCCATAATTAGAGAAACTATCCCTATCACTGTAACGGTAGCATAATTTTGCAAATAAACGCGCCGCGCGTTGACAATTTCTCAAAAAGGCGTAGAGTGTGTCTCACGTTGATGCGGGGTGGAGCAGTCTGGTAGCTCGTCGGGCTCATAACCCGAAGGTCGTTGGTTCAAATCCAGCCCCCGCTACCAAATACAGGAAGATGGCTTAGGCGGTCTTCCAGAAGAAGGGAAGTGCTTTCGAGCACTTCCCTTTTTTCATTTCTGCCCATCATCATGCTCTACGCTTTTTCTTGCACGACACGGCAACGCCATATCCTATGCCTCACCGTCGGGATACCCGACAGATACTCTTTCCTTAGCATAACCTACCGCTTCCGCTCGCAAAGCGCTTTTACCGCGCGGCTATGCACGGCTGTTTCCAGTACAGCAGATGTCAGGAATGTGCCTCGACCATCAGCTGCTGAGTCAACCAATGGTCAATTTCATCCATGACCGTGCGCTCAATGCCGTAATATCCGTGTGGACTCAGCGCTCCGCATGCCCGCGAGGATTTCTGTGTTCCGCCATCAACCTGCATGACCTGAACATTAGGACTGGCGGTCAGGGCCGCGGCTAGGCGGGAAGCATGGTCAGGCGGGGCGACCCAACAGCGGTCCTGCCGATTGGCCACAATCAGCACGGGCACGCTTACCGTAGAGGGTGATGCGTCAAAGACCGTTTCACCGCTACGTCCTTTCACAGTTACCGATTCGGCCAGTACGATGCCTTTTATATCGGGGATATGTGCGGCGACATTCAGTGCGGCAATGCTGCCTTGGCTGGTGCCGATCAGAAAGATCGGTAGCGAGGACTGCTGCCGAAGGCTGCCAATTATGCGCGAAACGTCCTCAGCATAGGCCTGCGTATGGCGCTGCCCCCGCAGGTTGCAATGGTCAGGGCTATCCGGCAAGGCCACCGCATAGCCGTGCGCCAGCCAGTCTGCGCGTGTTCTTACCGTAAAGTCGCGTGCATGCCGTGGCTGCCCCGCCTTATCAAGACCGACACGCCCAGAGCCACCGGGCAGCATCAATAGAATGGCAGTGGGATGCTCAGGCGCGCTATAAACCATGCGCAGCAATTGCCCATCGGAGAGCACCAGCGTTTCTACACGCGAAGACGCCACTGCCGTGGATACCCACAGCATCAGTGATATGCCGAGCCATTGGAGACAGCGGTATCTTCTCTGCACTTGGGCCTTCCTCACTGAGGATAAAATGATGTGATGCGCTACCAGCGAGCGCCGTCATGATTCAGGCGTGCACTGATGACTTTCGCCGGATGAACAGCATACCCAGAACTACCCCGTCGTCTGTCATATCAAACAGCCCTGACGCTTTCCCGACAGTCTGTCGAACTGATTCTGGTGCCACCGTCATACTCCTCGGCTTGTGCTTCCATAACACCCATTTTGGAAAACACACGCTTTGCCACATCTATGACACCACTACGACAGGGTATTAACAGTGAAAATAGCCGGCGTCACAGGGGGGACGCGACAGTATCCCCGCGTTCTCTTTTGTCGCATTACAGCCTCTCGGCCATACACTTATCTTCCCCTTCTCATCATAGCCTGAGACAATATTGCCAATTGCAGAAGATAATAATTCTCGTTAGCTTCATCATACGAGAGATAACGCGGCGCAGGCTGGCGTAACTCTTTCGCATGCCTGCGTTATCTGCTCATGCCACTCCGGCGTGGGCGGTTCTTTCTTTTCAGGAGGCTCTCATGCAGATGGCATCATCTCGTGCAGCACATGCCTATCAGGTCACCGGCTTCCATGCTGACATCCACCCCGCTTTCCGACAGCGACTGCTGGCAATGGGGCTGCTGCCGGGCGCAACTTTCCGCGTCATCCGCACAGCTCCGCTAGGCGATCCGGTCGAAATCGAAACGCGTCGGTCGCGTCTAGCGCTACGTCGCAAAGATCTTCAACTGCTGCTCTTTCGTGAACATGACGCACACGCGGCCACCCGCGAAGCCGCCACTCCCTCGCACGCTTTGTCCAACAGCACCCAACTGACCTGACCCTATACCATGAGCAGTCTGACCATCGGCCTGATCGGCAATCCCAATGCAGGCAAAACGACCCTTTTCAACCAACTGACAGGCGCTCATCAACGGGTCGGCAACTGGCCTGGCGTAACCGTCGAACGCAAACTGGGTCAGTTCAGCACCCAGCAGCACGCCGTGACACTCGTCGACCTGCCCGGTGTCTATTCACTGACGCCCAATGCACGTGACTCGTCTCTCGATGAGCGTGTCGCCTCCAGCTTTCTGCTTGAACACCAACCCGATGCCATCATTAACGTTGTTGATGGCGCCAACCTCGAACGTAATCTCTACCTGACGCTGCAGCTGCGCGAGCTGGGCGTGCCCTGCATTCTGGCGCTCAACATGCTGGATATCGCTCAGCGCCATGGCATCGTCATCGACCAGCAGAAGTTGGCCGAGTTTCTGGGCTGTCCGGTCGTGCCACTGATTTCTTCGCGTGGCCGAGGCGTAGACAAGCTGCATGACGCCATCGACACGCTGGTCACACTGTCACCCATTGAGCTACAGATCGAGTACGATCCAACGGTCGAAGACGCGCTGCGTATGCTCGAACAGGCGATGCCTCAGCACTATCTTCCCCAGCAGCAACGCTGGCTGGCCTTGCAGATGCTGGAGGGCGAAGAGCACCTGCCAGCGCGTGTTGGTCAGGCCGCTCATCTGATGCCGACGGTCAAAGCACATCTTGATGAACATCAATGTGATGCGCCGCTGCTGATCGCCGCCACACGCTATGAACAGATCAATCGCCTGCTGAGCGATTGCACCACCCAGCAGCAACAACAGCGCGGTTCCTTTGATCGTGCGCTGGACCACATTGCCCTCAACCGCTGGCTGGGACTGCCCGTATTCCTGCTGGTGATGTATCTGATGTTCTTCATCTCCATCAACGTGGGCGGGGGCATACAGCCACTGTTCGATGGTGCCGCGTCCACCGTGTTCGTTGATGGCATTCAGTGGCTGGGGTATCAGCTCAGCTTTCCCGACTGGCTGACCATCTTCCTCGCGCAGGGTATCGGCGGCGGTATCACCACAGTGCTGCCACTCATCCCACAGATCGGGCTGATGTACCTCTGCCTGGCCTTCCTTGAAGACTCGGGTTACATGGCGCGTGCCGCCTTTGTCGTTGATCGCGTGATGCAGGCACTGGGGCTGCCCGGAAAATCGTTCGTACCGCTGATCGTGGGTTTCGGCTGCAACGTACCTGCCATCATGGGGACTCGTACGCTCAACTCGCCACGCGAGCGACTGATGACCATCATGATGGCACCGTTTATGTCCTGCGGCGCACGGCTGGCGATCTTCGCTGTCTTTGCGGGCGCCTTTTTCTCACAGCACGGGGCCAGCATCGTCTTCTCTCTGTATCTGCTGGGCATCGTGGTCGCACTGTTCACTGGTTGGGTACTGCGCCACACCCTACTTCGGGGTGAAGCGCAACCGTTCGTGATGGAACTACCGCCCTACCATTGCCCACGGGTCGGCAGCCTACTCATCCAGACTTGGCTGCGTCTCAAGGGGTTCGTACTGCGTGCAGGGAAGGTCATTGTCTGCGCGAGCATTGTGATCGGTGGGCTGAACAGCCTGTCGATTACGGGCAGGCCGGTCGACGGTCGCCTTGACCAGTCTGCGCTGGCCTCGGTCAGCCAGTGGATCACTCCGGCACTCCAGCCCATTGGCATCGCGCCCGATCACTGGCAGGCCACGGTCGGCCTAGTCACAGGGGCCATGGCCAAGGAAGTGGTTATCAGTACACTCAACACACTGTATACCGCTGACAGCCTGCGCGAAGAGCCGTTCGATCCCGAAGCCTATAGCCTGTGGGATGGTTTAAAATCCGCTCTGACGGATACGCAAGATGGGCTGGCGAACGCATTCTCGCTGCAAACCCTCAACAACCCAATCGAAGGCAGTATGGGCGATGGCTCCATGGATACTAGCACCATGGGCATCATGGCATCGCACTTCGGCAGCGGCATCGCCGCCTACAGCTACTTGATCTTCGTGCTGCTGTACGTGCCGTGTGCATCGGTCATGGGCACTATCGCTCGCGAAACAAGCGGCCGCTGGATGCTGTTTTCCATTCTGTGGGGGCTGGACATGGCCTATTCCGTGGCCACGCTGTTCTATCAGCTGGTGACCTTTGCCGATCACCCGTTGTACAGCAGCCTCTGCATCGGAGCCGTCGTGGTGGTCAATGCCTTACTGTTGCTGACCATGCGGCAGCGTGGAACACATATGGAAACGCTACCGTCGCATATCACCGTAGGAACGTCTTCGTGCTCGCACTGATTGAGCAGCTGCGGAACGCACCGTCAGGCATCTCGGCCGAAGCACTGGGCAAAGCAACTGGGCGGCCCCTTCCGTTGGTGACGGCCATGATTGAGCACCTCGAACGCGGTGGCCGAATTGAGCGCGTTGCAGCTGATAGCACCTGCTCCGTTAGCAAGCACTGCCGCCACTGCCCCGACAGCCAAAGCTGTGTGGTGCCTCTATTCCGCTTGCGTACTTAGCCTCTCAATTATTTCTCACCTTCCAGAAACGACACGTCCGCCTTTCCCTGACGAGAGAAAGGCGGACGTTCTTATTGGTGGGCTTTGGTGCCCGGTCACCGCTGCGGGTGTGATCAGCTCAGTGTGACAGCAGCCGTGACAGGAACTGCTGGGCGCGCTCGCTGCGCGGCTGTTCGAAGAACTGTGCGGTCGGCACATCTTCAATGATTCGGCCTTGATCCATGAAGACCACGCGATCAGAAACGTGACGCGCAAAGCCCATTTCATGGGTCACGCAGATCATCGTCATCCCCCCGCTAGCCAAATCTCGCAACACGTCCAGCACTTCACCCACCATTTCGGGATCCAGCGCGGACGTTGGTTCATCCAGCAACATGCAGACAGGATCCAGCGCCAGCGCTCGAGCAATGGCCACTCGCTGCTGCTGACCACCAGACAGCTGCGCCGGTCGCTTATCACGCTGTGACAGCAACCCGACACGCTCTAGCATCTGCTCGGCGCGCTCGACGGATTCAGCCTGTGAGCGATTCAGCACTTTGCGCTGCGCCAGCGTCACGTTGTCGATCACACTGAGGTGCGGGAACAGCTCAAAATGCTGAAAAACCATACCGATACGCGAGCGAAACGCAGCTAAATTGCGCACAGACTTAAGCGATTGCCCTTCGACGATAATGTCACCGCTATCGAACGGTTCCAGCGCGTTCACCAGCGTGATCAGCGTGGATTTACCCGAGCCAGACGGCCCACAAATAACGACAACCTCGCCTTCCGCCACATCGAGGCTACAGTCGCTCAGCACCTGGAAATGGCCGTAGTGCTTGCTGACATTCCGAATACTGATCATACCGTTTTTCCTGATAGCGTCTTGCGAAGGCCTACCGCCAGTACGTCCAGCAGCGAGCAGCAGATGAAGTAAATCAGCGCCACGAACAGATAGATGACCGCGGGCTGCGTCATGACGGTGTTACTGACCTGACGCGCCAGAAAGGTCAGATCGGCCGTGCTGATAATGTAGGCAAGCGACGTATCCTTGATTAGGGATACCCACTGATTGACGAACGACGGCAGCATGCGAGGAAGCGCCTGTGGCAGGATCACGCGCCCCATGACCTGCGGCCACGACAGCCCCAGCGCCTTACCTGCACGCCATTGCCCCTTGGGAATACTGTTGATACCCGCAGCCACGCTGTAGGCCAGATAGGCTCCACCCACCGTTCCCAGCGACAGCGTAATGGTCAGCATTGGCGGTGTAGTGCCATGCACCCCGACCAGCTTGGGCAGCACGAAATACACCACAAAGATCAGCATCGCAATGGGAATGGAACGAAAGAACCCCAGTATCGGGACGATAATGATGCGTGCCCAACGCGGGCAGCAGGCTAGCATGATGCCAAACACAATACCGACAACAGCGGACAAAGCCCCCGAGGTCAGACTGAGAATGGCCGTAATGGCAGCGCCCTGCAGCGGCCCTTCTGGCCACAGGCCCACCATGAAATAGCGGAAGTTGTCGACGATGACGGATAGATCCATGACTTAGTTCCTCCGTCCATGCAGCGGCGTCATACAGGCTGTCAGGATGGCATTCAGCAGTTCGACAACGCCTACTGTGGCGATATAGAGCACGGTCACGATACCGAACAGCTCAAAGGTACGCTGGGTCGCATCATTGATCATCCCGCACACGTAAAACAGCTCGGCATAGCCGACCGCCATCGCCAGTGACGAATTCTTGATCGCGTTCATGAACTGGCCCATCAATGGCGACACTACCGCGCGCAGCGCCTGCGGCAGGATTACAGAGCGCCAAGCCTGCCCTGATGTCATACCGAGCGCCTGCGCTGCACGCCACTGCCCCTTACTGACCGTGGCCACTCCAGAACGGCACTCTTCCGCTACATAAGAAGCGGTATAGAGCGTCAGCCCGATCAGCGATGCTAAGAACTCCCACGAAGGGCTTTCCCACACCGTGCCGAACAGCGTCCATTCGGCCGGCGTCATCAACACCAGACGCACAGACTGCGGCAATAACCCAGGAAAGGCGAAATACCAAAACAGCAATTGCACCAGCAGCGGGGTATTGCGGAACAGCGCCAGCCAACCGATAGCGATGCCACGTACGGGAGCCAGCGGCGACATGCGGGCAATGCATAGCAACAGCCCCAGCACCAAGGCTAGGGCAATCGATTCAATGGAGAGCACCAGCGTACATTGCAGCCCGGACCAGATCATGTCCGTGTACTGCGGGGCCAGTGGCTCTCCCCAGAGTGACAGCACGCTCATTTGGCAGCGGCACCTTCTACCGGTGCGGACTGACCGATGCGGTAGTTGCGTGTCAGCGGCGTGCGGCTGTCCGGCCCGAACCATTTGTCATAGATGCGCTGTGCTTCACCGTCTTTCTCCAGCGCCAACAGCGTATCGTCGACTTCTTTCTTCAGTGCGGTCTCACCTTTCGGAATACCGACAGCGATTAGGTCGTTGGACAGCGTCAGCGGCGGCACTTCGTAGTCGTCACGGTCAGGAACGGTCGCCAGCAGACCAACCAGTTTGGTGCCGTCCTGAGTGATGGCCTGCACGCTGCCGTTGCGCAGAGCGGCGAACGCAAACGGCGTGTCGTCGTAGGCAATAACCTTCGCTTTCGGGAATTTCTCGCGCAGTACGCCTTCGTTCACGGTGCCTTTGTCCACACCGACACGCCAGCGATTAAGGATGTCAGGCGAGGTCAGCGTACCTTTGCGCACGATGAACTGCTGACCAGAAGCAAAATAGGGAATGCTGAAATCGACCTGCTGAGCACGCTCAGGCGAAACAGTGAAGTTGGCCGCGACCAGATCCACCTTACCCGACACCAGCAACGGCATGCGGTTGGCAGGATTGGTCGGCACCAGCTTCAACTTCACGCCCAGATGTTTAGCCAGTGCCTTCGCGTAGTCGACATCAAGGCCGTCTAGCTGGTGGGTCTTGGTATCAATGAAACCGAAAGGCGGGTTGCCATCAAAAGTCGCTACCTTCAGCTCCCCTGCACGGCGAATGTCATCCAAACGATCGGCATGGGCCAGAGGGGCCAGCACGCTCAGCGCTGCTGCGGCGATAAAAGGCAGTAGTTTCATAGGGTTGATCCTCGCCATGGCTAGATGGAATATTCATGTAAGCAATGAACTATTGATACCACGCGAGGGAACATACCTGAAGGAATGAATTCGAAGGTTTTTATTCACTGATGGAATAAAGGCGCTTAAAAAGACAGAGGCATGTCGTATGGAACAGCGTCTCATCATCACGCTGAAATGACAATGCCCACCATAAGGTGGGCATTGAAGGGTACGACAGTAGAAGAACCGAAAATCAGTTCTTCGCTTTGTCGACCATCTTGTGAGCAGCGATCCACGGCATCATCGCACGCAGCTTGGTGCCCACTTTTTCGATCGGGTGTTCAGCACCGATACGACGGCTGTTTTTCAGTCTCGGGAAGCCAGCCTGGTTGTCCAGGATGAAGTCGCGAGCAAAAGTACCGTCTTGGATGTCTTTCAGAACACCGCGCATAGCGTTTTTGGTGTCTTCTGTGACAACTTTCGGGCCAGTGATGTAGTCACCGTATTCAGCGGTGTTGGAGATGGAGTAGCGCATGTCGGCCATACCACCTTCGTACATCAGGTCAACGATCAGTTTCATTTCGTGCATACATTCGAAGTACGCCATTTCCGGAGCATAACCTGCTTCGACCAGCGTTTCGAAACCTGCCTGAATCAGTGCCGTAACACCGCCGCACAGTACCGCCTGTTCGCCGAAGAGGTCGGTTTCAGTTTCTTCTTTGAACGTCGTGTGGATGATACCCGCACGGCCGTTACCGTTGGCAGAAGCGTAGGACAGCGCGATGTCGCGCGCCTGGCCACTGGCGTCTTGCGCGATAGCGATCAGCGCCGGAACACCGCCGCCCTGCGTGTAGGTCTGACGAACAGTATGACCCGGCGCTTTCGGCGCGATCATGATGACGTCGAGGTCAGCACGCGGTTCGATCTGTTCGAAGTGAACATTGAAACCGTGAGCGAATGCCAGTGCTGCGCCTTCTTTCAGGTTCGGTTCGACATCGCGGTAGTAGATCTGTTTCTGATTTTCATCAGGGGCCAGAATCATGACAACGTCAGCGCCTTTAACGGCTTCCGGTACTTCCTTGACGGTCAGACCAGCGGCTTCGGCTTTTGCCCAGGACGTAGAGGTCTTGCGCAGTGCGATAGTAACGTCGACACCGGATTCTTTCAGGTTGTTGGCGTGCGCGTGGCCCTGAGAGCCGTAGCCCAGAATGGTGACTTTCTTGCCCTGGATGAGAGAAAGATCACAATCCTTGTCGTAGTAGACCTGCATGATGACTGTTCCTGTCTGCTGAAATTATGGGTCCGTTTGTACGGTTAGCGTTGTACAGCGGGATGGAAACGGTACATGTGAGCACAACGGGTTACAGCGCCAACACCTTGTCACCGCGAGCGAGACCTGCAACGCCAGTGCTTGCTGTTTCAAGCACGGTGGCAGGCGCCAGTGCCTGCATGAAGGCACTGATCTTTTCAGCGTCCCCTGTGATCTGCAGGGTATAGACGCTGGGGGTCACATCGACAATCTGAGCGCGGAAGATGTCCGCCGTGCGTTTGATTTCGGCACGCATTTGCCCAGTCGCCTTGACCTTAACGAGTCGAAGTTCACGTTCTACGTGATTGCCTTCGGTCAGATCCACCAGCTTGACCACTTCGATCAGCCGGTTGAGATGCTTGATGATCTGTTCAATGCGACGACGATCACCGGTCGTCGTCACGGTCAGCCGTGACAGCGAGGGTTCTTCAGTCGGCGCGACGTTCAATGTCTCAATGTTGAAATTGCGCTGTGAGAAGAGGCCGACGACACGCGACAGGGCACCCGGTTCATTCTCAAGCAAGACTGAGATGACATGTCGCATTACACAACCTCCGTATCCGATACGCGCATTTCGTTCATGGCCCCACCCGGAATCTGCATCGGATAGACCTGTTCGGACGGTTCGACGGCGATATCCAGCATGACCAGTTCGTTCGGGTCGCGGAAGGCGTCTTCGAGCGCCGCTTCGAGTTCGTCGGCTCGCGTCACCTTAATGGCGCGGAAACCGTAGGCACGGCAGATCAGATCAAAATCGGGCGTGGTCTGCATCAACGATTCGGAATAGCGACCATCATAGAACATGCCCTGCCACTGGTGCACCATGCCAAGGAAACTATTGTTCAATGCCACGATTTTGACAGGGATGTCGTACTGACGGCAGGTACCGAATTCCTGCATCATCATTTGGAAGCTGCCTTCACCCGTGAAGACGACGACCGTCTGATCAGGGCAGCCGACCTTGGCCCCGATACCCGCCGGGAAACCGTAGCCCATCGTTCCCAGTCCGCCCGAGGTCAGGAACTGACGCGGACGTTCACAAGGGTAGTATTGGGCCGCGAACATCTGGTGCTGACCCACGTCAGTAACAACGATCGCCTTACCTTCGGTGATGTTGTAGACCGCCTCCACGACCTGCTGAGGCTTCGGCTGAGCATCGCCTGTTGCCGGCGTGTAGCGCCACTTCGTGGACTGCTGACGGACATCGTCGATGTGCGCCCACCACGGTGCCAGTGCTTGGCGGTAGTCGTCGAGGGCACGGCCCTTCTGTTCGTCCGCCAGACGGCTCAGCTCGGCTAACACATCGCTGGCACTGCCCACGATCGGGATATCCGCCACGACAGTCTTAGAGATCGCACTCGGGTCGATGTCGACGTGTACGATTGTGGCATCGGGGCAGAACTTGCGTACGTTGTTGGTTACGCGGTCGTCGAAACGCGCGCCGATGCAGAAGATCAGATCGGCTTCGTGCATGGCCGTATTGGCCTCGACGCTACCGTGCATACCCGGCCAGCCCAACGATTGGCGATCCTTGCCCGGGAAGGCACCGATGCCCATCAGTGAAGTGGTAACCGGCAGATCGAAGCGACGTGCAAAAGCGGTCAGTGCTTCGCCTGCATTGCCGGAGATGACCCCACCGCCAGCGAACAGCACCGGACGGCGGGCTTCGAGCAGTGCGCTGAAGGCCTTACGAACCTGCCCGCCATGCGGACGTACGGTGGCCTGATAGGAACGCAGATCAACCGAACTGGGCCAGACGTATTCGAAAGTCTTGTCGATGGCCGTCATGTCTTTGGGGATGTCGATGACGACAGGGCCGGGACGACCAGAACTGGCAATATAAAAAGCCTTGCGGATGATGCCTGGGATCTCGCTCGGGTGATGCACGGTGAAACTGTGCTTCACGATCGGACGTGTCACACCAATGATATCCGTTTCTTGGAATGCATCTTCACCAATCAGGTGGCTCGCGACCTGACCACACAGCACCACCATCGGAATGGAGTCCATGTAAGCCGTGGCAATACCGGTAATGGTGTTGGTGGCCCCTGGGCCAGAGGTCACCAATACTGCGCCAGTCTTGCCTGTCGCGCGGGCATACCCGTCAGCCATATGGGTAGCGCCCTGTTCATGGCGTACCAAAATATGCTTGACGCGATCCTGCCGATGAAGGGCATCGTAGATATGCAGTGCCGCACCGCCCGGGTATCCGAAGAGGTATTCGACCCCTTCGTCCGCCAGCGCGCGAACCACCATATCTGCACCGGATAACATTGTGCTCACGTTGTATTCCCCTTTGCAGGTCCAGTCATCATCACATGTCACTTTGGGCAGAAAGCGGTCTACTGTTCTTGTCCGCTTCCGAGCATGCCAAGCACCGTAAATCCCAACCGTTACTGCTGAGCGAAGGCGCCTGGCCGATGGCCCTGACAAGGGCTCTTGTTGTTGCCTTGGGTATTAAGACTCCAATAGTAGCCACTATCTGTCAACACCGTGCCCAAAATAAGCCAATAAAAGAAATTTCATTTAAAAATACGCCAACAACAAAAACAATATGCTCAAAATCAAAGAAACAGAAGCATAAAATGCCTTTGCAGAAAATCCGTATTCATACCGCACTGCGCCCGTGCATGAAAGCACCATTATGGGCAGCGCATACCTTATAAACTGCCACAGCCCGCACGGTAACGCCACTTAGGGTTATGAGAATATAGCGTTGGTATCTAGCGAGAGCAGCCGAGCCCTTCGCTTCCCAACCATCGCGTTGTTATGCAGACCACCCCGCCTGTGCACGAAGCCATCCACATGCTCTACCAGATTATCTGCCCATCTCTTTGATTAATAAGCCATTGTAATGAAATAACAAAGTGCTAGATCGAAACGCTTGATAACGTCCGTTCAGATGAGCAGCCACGCCATGCCCGGTGCCGCAGCGACCTAATAAAAATCCCCCAGCGCAGGGGGATAAACTGCGCTGGGGGAAAGTGGAGACCTCGCCAAGAGGTCTCATCAAGTGTAGTCACTCATATTCGCGACCGCGAACAAGCGTATTCCGCCACACGCCAACGGTGCACCACAACACCTCATAGCATGCCGATTCACATACACATCATCGACATCACTATCCCGTCATGAATGCGGGGATGCCCTCGCACGGAAGAGACTCACGGAAGCATTTCTATGCAGCGCCTAACTCATGCAGGCCATCGACGTCATCACATGATGAGCACCCACCTTGGTATGCAGCACAGACATAGAAAAGGCTCGTTTAAGCGCGACCAAAGCCCATGGCCTCGTGCAGGTCATACTCTCCATGGCGGGTAGATGCGGGGGCAGTATCGTAAAGGAGACCATGCACAGCCGTGTTGCGCCACGCGGCAGCAATGCAGAATGCAGGGGCGCGCCATCCACACCATGAGGCATCGCTCGGTATCAGAAGCGAAGACAGGCTTGGGAGAACCTCGGTGCCATGAGCGCAAAATAAGAAAGCCCCTACTCCGCAAAGAGCAGGGGCTTTCGATCGGCCGAGTCGCAGGACTCAGTGGCAAAGCTTAGCTATTCAGTACCAGCTCACCATCGCGCACATCGACTTTGACGGTCGCACCCGGGGCGTACTTGCCGCTCAACAGCGCCTGCGCTAGCGGGTTTTCAAGCCGCGTCTGGATAGCGCGTTTCAGCGGACGCGCACCGTAGACGGGGTCGAAACCAGCGTCGCCCAGCAGATGCAACGCATCGGGTGTCAGCTCGAGTGCCAGGTCGCGTTCCGCCAGACGGCGGCGCAGACGATCCAACTGGATGGAGGCAATCCGCTCGATCTGATCTTTTTCCAGCGGGTGGAACACCACCACTTCGTCGATACGGTTGATCAGCTCGGGGCGGAAATGCGTGCCCACGACGCCCATTACGGCCGCCTTCATTTCACTGTAGCTTTCGTCCTTGCCGGCATACTGCTGGATGATGTCAGAGCCCAGGTTAGAGGTCATGACAATCACGGTGTTGCGGAAATCGACGGTACGCCCTTGCCCATCGGTCAGGCGACCATCTTCCAGCACCTGCAGCAGGATGTTGAACACATCCGGGTGTGCTTTTTCCACTTCGTCCAGCAACAGCACGGAGTACGGTTTGCGTCGTACGGCTTCGGTCAGGTAGCCGCCTTCTTCATAGCCAACGTAGCCCGGAGGTGCACCGATCAGGCGAGCAATAGAGTGTTTCTCCATGAACTCGGACATGTCGATGCGCACCATGGCTTCTTCGGTGTCGAACAGGAAGCCCGCCAGCGCCTTGCACAGCTCGGTTTTACCGACCCCGGTCGGGCCGAGGAATAGGAACGAACCGTTCGGACGATTCGGGTCACCGATACCGGCACGGGAACGGCGCACGGCATTGGATACCGCTTCGACCGCTTCATCCTGACCGATAACGCGCTGATGCAGCGCTTCTTCCATGCGCAACAGCTTATCGCGCTCACCTTCAAGCATCTTCGCGACCGGAATGCCCGTCCAGCGTGAAACCACTTCGGCAATTTCTTCTTCGGTCACATTGGAGCGCAGCAGTTCCAATTTGCGGCCTTCCGCTTCGCTCGCTTCGGCGATCTGGGCTTCCAGCTTCGGAATCACCCCGTACTGAATTTCGGACATTTTGGTCAGGTCGCCCTGACGGCGCGCCGCTTCGAGGTCAATATGGGCCTGTTCCAGCTTGGACTTGAACTCGGCAGCGCCCTGCAGACTGGCTTTTTCAGACGTCCAGACCTGTTCGAGGTCGGCATATTCACGTTCCAGATCGTCGATCTGCTGTTCCAGCACCTCAAGGCGTTTCTTGGTGGCCTCGTCGGTTTCGTTCTTGATCGCTTCGCGTTCGATCTTGAGCTGAATCAGGCGGCGTTCCAGGCGGTCCATGGATTCCGGTTTGGAGTCCATTTCCATGCGGATGCGCGATGCCGCTTCGTCGATCAGGTCGATCGCTTTGTCAGGCAGCTGGCGGTCGGTGATATAGCGCGTAGACAGTTTGGCCGCCGCGATGATCGCACCATCGGTGATTTCTACCCCGTGGTGCACTTCATAGCGCTGCTTCAGCCCGCGCAGTATCGCGATGGTGTCCTCTTCGGACGGCTCGTCGACGATCACTTTCTGGAAGCGACGTTCCAGCGCAGCATCCTTCTCAATGTACTGACGATATTCATCGAGCGTGGTGGCCCCAACGCAGTGCAGTTCGCCACGCGCCAGCGCTGGTTTCAGCATATTGCCCGCGTCCATCGCGCCATCGGCCTTGCCTGCACCTACTAGCGTATGCAGCTCGTCGATGAACAGGATCACGCGGCCTTCTTCCTTCGCCAGCTCGTTGAGCACCGCTTTCAGACGCTCTTCGAAGTCACCGCGGAATTTGGCTCCGGCCAGCAGCGACCCAAGATCGAGCGACAGCACGCGCCGGTTCTTGAGGCTTTCCGGCACTTCACCATTGATGATGCGGCTCGCCAGCCCCTCAACAATTGCTGTTTTACCGACCCCCGGTTCACCGATCAGTACCGGGTTGTTTTTGGTACGACGCTGCAGCACTTGGATGGTGCGACGAATTTCGTCATCACGCCCGATCACCGGGTCCAGCTTGCCTTCGGCCGCCCGTTTGGTCAGATCGGTCGTGTATTTGTCCAGCGCTTCGCGGGATTCTTCCGCAGCCGCATCGTTCACTGTCTCTCCTCCGCGGACGGCATCAATAGCCTGACGCAGCCCCTGTTCGCTCAGTCCAGCACCTTTCAGTGCTTTGCTGAGGCCATCGTTCATCTGCAACGCCGCCAGCAGGACCAATTCGGTCGCGACATAGCGGTCGCCGCGCTGCTGCGCTTCACGATCGGCCAGATTGAGCAGACGGCCCAGCGACGCGCCCATCGTGACGTTGCCATCGAACTGCCCAACGGTCGGTTCCTTGTCCAGCTCGGCATTCAGCACTCGCTCGACCACTGTCGGATCGGCACCTACACGCTGTACCAGCGAACGGATACCGCTGTCACGCTCGTTCAGCAGCGCTAACAGTACGTGAACGGCTTGGAGCTGATTGTTGCCGCGGCCGACGGCAATCGACTGAGCTTCGGACAATGCATTCTGTAGCTTACTGGTAAGACGATCGAGATTCATACGCACCCTCCTGAGCGCTGTGGAGGCATAGGCAGCCTGTCACAGCAGCAAGATTCCGCGCCATGTGGCGCATGTCGACAGAAGACACCTGCCTTGATATCTAGCGTAGTCCGATACGACGAAAGTGGGCGTAGCGACTGCACTGAGCAGATGACCTGTGCTTTGAACCAGTAGATGGGGATGCCGCGAGGAAGGATCAAGATCAGATTCGAAAGAAAAAGGCAAGGCGCACGCACTCACTGATTATTCACGTGTAACGCCTTGAGCACTTACGCTCCTGCCCGCTCGGCGATAAAGTCGATCAGTGCACGCAGTGGTGCCGCCACCTGCCGCGCGGAGTAGTACAGATAGAACCCCGGAAACGCAGGCGTCCACTCATCAAGCAGCTGTACAAGGCGCCCATCGGCCAGCATCTCATCAACCTGATGTGCGAACTGGTAGCCGATACCACTTCCCTGACAGGCAAGGGTACTGAGCATGGCCGGTTCATCGACGATAATCGGGCCGCTGACGGCCACTTCCAGCCGTTCTCCCCCGCGCTCGAATTCCCAACGATAGACGCTACCATCACTCGGGTTGCGATAGGTCAGACAACGGTGGTGCACCAGCTCACGTGGATGCTCAGGACGGCCATGGCGCTCAAGGTAGGCAGGCGCAGCGACAACCTTCATCAGCAGATCCCCGCTCAGACGTCGCGCAATCATGTCGTTGTGCAGTTTTTCGCCCAGCCGGATGCCCGCATCGAAGCGCTCGGCGACGATATCCACCAGACGATCGTCCACCACCACATCCAGCATGATTTCGGGATAAGCCTCGATAAACTCACCCAATAGCGGTGCTAGGTAATGAACGGCAGCTACCCGCGAGACGTTCAGGCGTAGCCTACCGGCAAGGCGCATATCGGTGTCGCGCAACTCGTCGATCGCCTCTTCCATACTGCTGAACACGGGGCGTAGACGCTGGAATAGCCGCTCTCCGGCTGAGGTCGGCGAGACGCTGCGCGTCGTGCGGTTCAGCAAGCGCACCTGCAAGCGCGTTTCGAGCTGGCGGATGGACGTGCTCAACGTAGAGGGGGTGATGCCGAGATAGGCCGCAGCCCGTGTGAATGAGCCGTGCGTTACGATCATCATAAACGCCTTCAGCTCAGCGAAGTCGCGTCCTGTAAGCGCATTATTCATTTTCACCCAACAGTATCATGTGAATTCATCGCATTATCCTACACCGTTTCTGCTGATAGGTTGAACCGTATTCCCGTCACAACAGGAGAACGGACATGGCACGCTTTGAAGGAAAACGACTACTGGTCACGGGTGCGACCAGCGGTATCGGCTTAGCCGGTGCGGTACGTATTGCCGAAGAAGGCGGACAGGTCATCGGCACCGGCCGCAATAAAGAACGCCTAGAAGCCCTGCGCCAGAGGCTGCCCGACAGCGCGACGATCATGGCACATGATGCAGGCTGTTCCGCACAGATCAACGCGCTGGTTGAGCAAGTGAAAGCCGTAGGTCCACTTGATGGCCTGTGGCTGAATGCGGGGTATGCCGCGATCAAGGCCGTCGACGAGGTCAACGCCGACCATTTCGATACCATGATGGCGGCCAATGTGCGCGGCCCGGTACTTCTGATGGCGCAGCTGGCACCGCTTCTGAATGAGGGTGCCTCTGTAGTGCTCACCGGCTCGACATCCGCTTATGAAGGTGGCGCAATGGCTAGCGTCTATGCCGCCACCAAAGGGGCCTTGCTGTCACTGTCGCGCTGCTGGGCCAGCGCTCTGGGAGAACGCAGCATTCGGGTCAATATGCTGCAAGCTGGCCCGATTGATACCGACTTCCGTCATTTTATGGCCGCAAAGGCTCGACAAGCGTTCGAAGCCGACGTCACATCACGTACAGCGCTGAAGCGTATGGGCAGTGCGGAAGAAGCCGCCGCCGTCGCGCTGTTTCTGTTATCAGACGAATCTCGCTTTGTCACCGGCAGCCAATACGCCGTCGATGGTGGACTGGTGATGCAATAAGCCCAATGTCATGCCCTGCGCAGAGAGCGTTGATAAACGGTCACTTTCCCGATGACGATCATCAGCACGATCAGCATCGTCAGACACAGCACCACGACAGCAACCGTCGCGCCCAGCATGGGTACGGCAACACCGGTCAGCCACGGCAGCAACCCGCCCAGTGCATAGCCGCCCGACTGCGACAAGCTGCTGAGTCGCGTGGCTTCGTAGCCGGATTTTGAAAAGATCAGCGGCAGTGACAGGGCGATCGGAAACAGACCGCCGGTGCCGATTCCCAACAGCGCGGCGGCAATCCATCCGCCGTAAGGCATCACCAGCACCATAATCCCCACCGCGGTCACTCCTGCAAAACCAAGGCTCAATAGCGTCAGGCGCTGGCCCATGCGGCCCAGCAGGAGGGGAAACAGCAGGCTGCTCAGCGTCTGCACGCACAAGAACAGTGCCATCAGATAGGCCGCAGTGGATGCCGTTGTGCCCTGCGCCAGACAGACACTGGGCAGCCATGCGACGACCGTGTAGTTCACCCCCGCCTGCAGACCGAAGAATAGCGTCAGCCACACTACCCCCATAGCGGCCAACCGCGGTGCCGCAGTCGTTCGTGGCGGCGGAGAGTTGGCGGGAACGGGCCGCCGTGTCCAGATCAGCAGCGCTAGCAGCACGGGCACGGCCCAGCAGCCCAGTCCCCACTGCCATGAGCCCAACGCCACGGCCAGATGCGGTGTCGTATAGGCCGACAGCGCCGCGCCGATACCCATACTGGCCGCATACAGCCCCATGACCGCATGCGATTCGTTTCCAAAGGTCTGCTTGATGAACCCAGACAGCAGCGGCCGAATCAGTGCATCGCCAACACCGACCAGCATCGCGGTCATCGCCAACACTGCAAAGCCGTTCGCCCAGCCACGCCACAGCAACCCTATGCCAAGCACTCCTAGCGCTATCCGCATGCTTCGCAGCAGGCCCCATCGCCGCTCGACGGCGCCGCCCATGAATGACAGCCCGCCCATGCAGATCACGGGAATGGCGGTTAACAGCCCGAGCGCGGCCGTGCTAACCCCCAGCTCGGTCTGGATACGATCCAGCAGTGGTGAAACAGACGCGATGCCCACTCGCAGCCCGATACCCGCACTGACGACCATCAGCCACGGCCATACAGCGTTCATCCTCATGTCACTCTCCTTGCGGTTGCCCATTCAGCACACCACTAGGGTAATGACGCCGAGCACTGACGTCTTTCGACAGGATCTGCCATTATGTCGAGCAAGTATCAAAGACTAAGAGCATTCCGCCATGACCCGACGACGCTCCGACGACTGGCAAAGTGCAACGACCAGTTCACTGACGGTGCTTCCCCGCCCGGTATTCTTTCGTGCCTATCCAATCGCGGCACGCACACGCGTTGAGGAACACCGCCACGACTGGTGGCAGTTCATGTTCGCACGAGAAGGATTGATGCAAGTGCAGGCCGCGGATACCGCGCTGGTACTGCCACCGGCATACGGCATGTGGATACCCGCCCACTGCGCTCATACGCTGTGGGCCGCGGAAGAGGTGATGTTGGAAAGCCTGTATATCGAGGAAGCCGCGCTAGGCGGAACACCGCCTGCCCTGCAGGTCGTGGCCGTGGACGAGTTTGCGCGAGCCTTCATTCATCATGCCTGCACGCATGTTGAGGAAGACTATGACGAAGAAAGTGCGGCAGGGCGCAAGGTGGCGGTGCTGCTGGAAGTACTGCAGGCGCTGCCCCGTGCCGATTTCATGCTGCCGTTTCCGACCGATCCGCGCTTGAACGCGGTCTGCATGGCGATACAACACGCTCCCCATCTTCCCCATCATCGAGAAGACGCCGCTAGGCGTGCACACCTCTCGCCGCAGACGTTCTCCCGTCGCTTTCTGCGCGCGACGGGCCTGCCCTACCAGCAATGGCGTCAGCGCATGCGGCTGCTGTGCTCGCTGGCGCTGCTGAGAGAAGGCAAAAACGTGACAGAGACTGCGCTCGCTGTCGGATACGCTACGCCATCGGCATATATCCACGCGTTCAGGCAGCTGTTCGCCGTGTCGCCACGTCGGTTCGCTCACTGACAGATAGAGGACGGCACCCCACACGTCCTCTTCCCCATCACACAAAAGCGCTTCACACAGACAACACCTTGGCGAAATAGCAGGATCAGGTCGACCGCACCGGACACGCACACCGTGCTGTAAATAGATCAGGACCCGCCGTGGGCGCTCTAGCCGCCTGCGCTTGGAAGTGTCGACGCCATTCCTGCGGCGAGACACCAAAGCGCGCCTTGAAGTGCTGGCGGAAGGTAATAGGCGAATTGAAGCCAACGGCAGCGGCAATCTGTTCCACTGTCGAGCGGGTGGTTTCCAATGCGTTTTGGGTCAAACGCAGCCGCTCCTGCACCAGCCACTGGGTCACGCTCTGCCCAGTAGCCTTCATAAAATGGCGGGTCAGAGTACGGCGGCTCATCGCAATACGTGCTGCCAGTGCATCCAAATCATGTGAAACCGCGATGTTCTGGCGCAGATGCTCAATCAACCCATTGATGCGAGCATCTGCCGTGCTCTGCGGCACAGGGCACTCAATGAACTGCGATTGACCGCCTTCACGATAAGGAGGCACCACCATGCGTCGGGCAATGCGGTTGGCGACCGCACTGCCATAGCGCTCCCTAACGATGCACAGACAGCAGTCTATGGCCGCAGCCGTGCCTGCGGAGGTGATAATGCCGTCATCCTGCGTGTACAACGCATTAATATCGAGCCGGGCCTCAGGAAAGCAGGCCTGAAATACGGCTTCATATTCCCAATGAGTCGACGCCTTGCGCCCATCCAGCAGCCCGGCATACCCCAGCACGAACGCGCCTAGGCACAGCCCCGCAATCCATGCGCCACGAGCATGCGCCTTCTGTAGAGCCTCAATCAGCCCTGCACTGGGTCGCTGATGCGGATCAGGCCAGAACGGCAGCACAACGATGTCTGCAGTAGTCAGAGCCTCAAGCCCCTGAGCGGCATCCATCATGAACCCTTCGGAAGAGCGCTTGATGCCCGGCACTTCTGCGCACAGACTCACCGAAAAGAGCGGTTCCCCTGATGCTCGCTGGCTGAACAGGATACTGGGGACAGACAGGTGAAACGCACTGAAATCAGGCGTGACCAGCAGCGCAACGTTCAGCGTCGTCATGGGGCCTCCTCGGCTCAGTGAATGAAGGTCAGAAAATCACCGATTCGCCATCTTCAGGAATGTGGACGTACTCTGCGACACCGTTGTCGCGCACAAACTCGCGCAGTGCTGCCCGCGTCAGTAGGCAGTGATTGATGGCTTCCATATGCGTCGCCACGATCTGCGCGCCGGGCACAGCATGGTGAATGCGTACGGTATCTTCCGCTCCCATGATGATCGCCCCGAATGGCATGATGTGCGCCCACCCCATGTTGGCGATTACCACGTCGGGCTGCACAACCTTGAGCGTATGCTCAACCACCGGCGTCCAGATGCTATCCCCTATCAGATAGAGGGTCCCTTCATCAGCGTGACGGAAAATGACGCCGCAAGCATCCCCCATGCGTTCGGCCGTTGCGGGATCGGCATACGCGGCATCAGACCCGTGCTGCCCAAGAGTGCGCGTCAGTGTGACATCGCCGAAGCGCGTTGCGGCGCCCATCACGGTCAACTGCGTGAATCCCTGCTGACCGAGCAACGCACGATCATGTTCGTTCTGGACAAAGATCGGCATATCTTTGGGAATGCGGTCGACGGCAACGTCGTCCCAGTGATCAAGATGAGTATGCGTCAGGATAACGGCGTCAATATCCAGCAAGCGTTCGATGTCGCAGGGCAGCTCGACCCGTGGATTGTAAAGATGCGAACGGGATGAGCCCGGAAACCCTGGATAAGTGCCTTTATCGGCCAGCATAGGGTCGACAAGAAAGCGTTTGTTGGCATAGTGAATGAGCTGGGTGGCATTGCGTACCTGTGTGATCTGCATGAGCGGCTCCTTGTTGAGTGAGCCTTTAGCATGCCGTATGGCGATCACGCGGCCTGTAGCCTTAGAGGCTGAATACGATGAGATCGGGCCAATGTCGTTCGCGGCTAGTCTGTTCTTCTTCATTCAAGAAAGAAGCGCGACTGTCTCCTAATGCCTTGGCTGCCGATCACCTAGGCACTTCGGAAAACGGCCGCACGACTCAACACGCAAAGACGATATTCATCCTCTTTTCGTTGCCACGATGGGGCTGCTGACGCTATCAACGGACGGTGCGCGAAATGCCCCTCGTACCACCTGCCCGTCAGTGCCATCTGTCTCTCACGCTCACCAGCCCCACTGGCATCATCAGAAATGGCTTCTCGGCGGCTTACATCCTCAATAGCAGGTGCTCGCGCTCCCAAGAGCTGATGACATGGAAGTAAGCATCGTACTCGGCATGTTTGACGGCGATATAGCTATGCACGAAGCGCTCGCCGAGAATGTCGATGAGCGGTTGGCATTCCCGCAGCAGGTCGAGAGCGTTCAGTACGTTGGATGGCAGGCTAAAGGCACCGTGCGGCGAGGAATGTACCAGCGGCGGGCGCGGTTCGAGCTGGTGCAGGATGCCAAGATAACCACAAGCCAGTGTGGCGGCCATCGCCAGATAGGGGTTGGCATCGACGCCCGGCAGACGGTTTTCGACACGTGTTGCCTCTGGAACATCAATGGGCACGCGCAGCCCTACCGTCCGGTTGTCGTACCCCCACTCGGCGTTGGTCGGGGCGCTACCTGCGCTGGAACTGGGCATCAGGCGTCGCCATGAGTTGACGTTAGGCGCGAAAAACGGCATCGCTGCCGCCATGTAGTGTTGAAGTCCCCCGATATAGTGGGTGAACAGGTTATTGGGTTCGCTCGGCAAACTGGCGAACAGGTTCTCTCCCGTCTCAGCATTGATCACGCTCTGGTGAATGTGCATCGCACTGCCCGGCTCATCCGCCATTGGCTTGGCCATAAACGTGGCATACATGCCGTGGCGCAGCGCGGTCTCGCGCATGGTGCGCTTGAAGATCACGACTTGATCGGCGAGGAAGAGCGGATCGCCGTGCTGGAAATTGATTTCCATCTGTCCCGCACCTTCCTCATGGATCAGCGTGTCGATGCCTAGCCCTTGCTGCTCGCAGAAGTCGTACATCTCTTCAAACAGCGGGTCGAACTCATTGACCGCGTCGATGCTATAGGATTGGCGCCCCGTTTCCTGCCGCCCCGACCGCCCGACCGGGGGTTCCAGCGGGTAGTCGGCATCGGTGTTTGTTTTGACCAAATAGAATTCGATTTCCGGCGCGACCACCGGCTTCCAGCCGCGCTCTTCATACAGCGCCAGCACTCGCTTAAGCACATGACGCGGCGACAGTTCCACTGCCTTGCCGTTCATATAGCAGCAGTCATGGATCACCTGAGCCGTCGGCTCTTCGGCCCACGGCACCAGATAGGCCGCATGAGGATCGGCCACCAGCTGCATATCCAGCTCGGAGAAGTTCCAGAAGCCCAGATGCTCGTCCTCGGGATAATCCCCGGTGACCGTTTGGATAAACACCGAGTCAGGCAGGCGCGGCCGCCCTCCGCGCAGGTATTTGTCGGCGGGCATAATCTTGCCCTTCAGTACGCCGGTAATATCGCTGACCAGGCATTCCACTTCCGTAATGCCGTGCTCGCGTATCCAAGCATCCAGCTCCTCGTTGCGAGAATTATCGATGGGAGCGGTATTCGTGACTGTCATGTGAACCCCCGTTCACTCTTTATCAGCGTGCCACCGGACAGCGTCTCTGCCATCCGTGGTGCACATACCATTGTCGACCGCCAAGACCTCAGGTCGATGAAAGACCGTCCTCTTAGGACCAGCCCCACGCTGGCCCGTCGCTCAGCGCGAGCGCACCTCATTCCATATTTCCTGAAACACCGTCAGCTGCTCGCCCTGCTGCACAGGCAACAGTTCCAGACGCTTCATCTCGTCATCAGTAGGCAGCGAAGGCGATTCGCGCAGTGCGGGATTGAGCAGCGGCACAGCAGCTTGGTTGGGAGAGGAATACCACGTCCAGTTGGCCAGGCGAGCGCCGTTCTCGGCCTCCAGCATGAAGTCGATGAATTTGTGGGCCAGTGCGGGATGCGGTGCGTGGGCTGGAATCATCATGCTGTCGACCCACATTTCGCTGCCCTCTTTGGGAATGACATAGCGCAGATACTTGAAACTCTCCGGATCGGACTGCTTGGCATTGAGGAAATCGCCGTTGTAGCTGATAGCGACTTTATCCACCCCTCTTGCCAGCATAGGCAATACCGACGTGCCATCGACGAAGCCGGTAAAATTGGCGCGCTTCTTGGTCTGGAGCAGCAGCTTGCCCGCTTCGGCCCAAGCCTCAGGCGTGTTGCAACCGCTACCGTGGTGCTGCCAGGCACACGCCGCAGCGATCATGACACTGCCATCGTTCTGCAGCGTGAACGGCTGGCGCGGGTTCTGCTGAGGATCGAATAGCAGCGACCAACTGTCGGGGGCCTGCGGGAAATCACGGATGTCGTACACCAGCCCTGTCGTGCCCCATAGGTATGGCACGCTATAGCGCAGATGAAGGTCGTAGGCGGGGTTGGTAAACGTTGGGGCCACGTTCTTTAAATGCGGCAGCTTCGATTGGTCGATGGGCTGCACTAGCCCCCCACTGATCAGACGCGGGATGTAGTAATTGGACGGTACAACAAGGTCGAACTGACTATCACCGCCCGACTGCAAGCGGGCATACAGCTCGCCGAGGCTGCCGTAGTACGACTGCACCACATCGACATCGTAGCGCTGCTCGAACGCCGTGATGAGCGCCGGATCCATGTACTCGGTCCAGTTGAAGAGATAAAGCGTTTCACGTGCCTGCGCCAGCGTCGCGGTCGAACACAGTACCGCGGTGGCGATCACGCCTCGGGCCATACGGTTAAGCTTCATGGTGATTCTCCGCTCTTTGACTAGAAATGCACCTTCGATATTCGACAGAACACGCTTAGGGGGTGGCCTTGACCAGCGGACGCTCGGCCTGCCGACGCTGCACGCGAAGGGTGACGACCATGCTGCCCAGCGCCGCCAACAGCCCCCCTCCGATCATCAGCGCCCCGATCGCATTAATTTCGGGCGATACGCCACGCCGTATGGCGCCCCAGATATAGATCGGCAACGTCACGCTTTCGGGGCCAGAAGTGAAGAAGCTGATGACGAAATCATCGAAGGACAGCGTGAAGGCAAGGAAGAACCCGGCCACCAGCGACGGTTTCAGTGATGGCAGGATGAACAACTGCATGCGCTTCCACGGATTGGCGTACAGGTCCTTAGCGGCATCAAACAGCGTTGGATCCAGACCCACGAAGCGCGAATAGATCAGTAGCGCCACGAACGGAATTTGGAAAGTGACGTGCGCCAGTAGCATCGTTGTCAGCCCCGGGGCGAACAGACCTGTCCAGCTGTTCAGACGAACAAAGAACGACATGTCGGCGATCCCAAACACCACGTCGGGCATCACGATGGGCAGGTAAATCAGTGCAATCAGCCAGCCCACCCGTTTGCCCCGGTGGCGATAGAGCCCATAGCCCAGCAGCGTGCCCAGCACGAGGGCCAGACAGGACGACCCCACCGCAAGTACCATTGAGTTACGCAGCGCCGTAATGATCTGCTCGTTGCCCAACAGCTGCTGATACCAGCGCAGCGAGAAACCGGCAAAATGCGTGGCACTGTTGATGCTGTTGAAGGAAAAGATCACCACGATGATCAGCGGCAGATAGAAAAACACCATGGCGGCCCACCAGCACGATGCTAGCCAAGGGTGGAATGACCTGCGTTTCATATCACCACCTCCTCACCGCCGCCGAACCGACGCCCCAGACGGCGCAGGCAGATAATGCCCAGCAACGTAGCCAGCAGCATCAGCAAGGCTCCCGCGGCGCCCAGCGGCCAGTTAGCCCCTTCGGCGAACTGTGTGGCGACCAAATTGCCGATCATCATCGCGCGACCGCCGCCCAGCAGTTCTGGCACAACGTACATGCCAAAGGCGGGGATCATCACCAGCACCAGCCCGGCCATCAGTCCAGGCAGCGTCTGCGGGAATATGGCCGTTCGAAATGCCGTGAGTGGCGTGGCATACAGATCGCGCGCCGCTTCAACTAGCCCGTAATCCATCTTTTCAAACGCGTTGTAGAGCGGCAGCACCATGAAGGGCAGAAAGTTGTAGACCAGCCCCAGCATCACCGCGAACGATGAGGGATAGAGGCCCAGCTCGGGCGTCGTGAACCCCAGCGCACTGGCAACGTTCGCCAATGGCGTGCCCGGGGCCAGTAGATTCATCCACCCGAACGCACGCACGACCTGATTGGTCCACGAAGGCATCACGACCGCGAGAATCATCAGCGCACGCACCGACGGGCGACAGACTGCGATATAGGCCGCGATCGGATAAGCCACCAACGCGGTGATGCCGCTGGACAGCAGCGTGTACCAAACCGAACGCCATAGCGTTTGCAGGTTACCCGGACTCCAGCCAAGGTAGCCGTAACCGGAAAGCTGACCGAAAGCATGCGTCGAGAGCGGCAGGCTGGGCTGACCGTACGAATCGTTGGTCATGAACGCCATGCCGACCAGATAGAGGCTGGGCAGCACCAGAAATACGCCGATCCACAGTGCCGACGGCAGCGTAGTCCACAACAGATGGCCTACATCGCTCGTCGTGCCCGGTGCGGGGCCCTTATAGGGTTTGGGAAGTGTCTGAGCCATGACCGCCTCCTTAGTCGCCGATCATCACGATGTCTTCGGGGTATATCTCGACCTGAACACGATCCCCCACCTTGAACAGCCGCTCGCCGCAGTTGGCACTGTCGACGACCAGATCGCACTGCTGGCAACGCACGCGGTATTCCACCGAAGCTCCGCGATAGAAGCGCTCTTCGACGATCCCCTCAAGACGATTCAGCGCCAACGATGGATCAATGCCGGGGCTATCGGGAACGCTCAGCGCGATGACCTCCGGCCGGATAAGCGCAAAGGCCTGCCGAGGGTCGCCAGTCGATGCCGCATTGAACTGCAACGTCCCCAGCGCGGTCTGCAGCGTGCTGCCATCACACCGTTCGACGGGAAACAGATTGTCGTGCCCGATGAAACGCGCCACGAAGCGGTTCACCGGATACTCGTAGATTTCCGCGGGCGTACCGACCTGCTGGATCTTGCCGCCGTTAAGCAGCGCGATGCGATCAGACATCACCATCGCTTCGGCCTGATCGTGGGTCACAAATACGAACGTCATGCCCAGCGTCTGCTGCAACCGCTTCAGCTCGACCTGAAGATCAGTACGCAGCCCCGCATCTAACGCCGAAAGCGGTTCGTCCAGCAGCAACACGTCCGGCTCGTTGATCAACGCCCGTGCCAATGCAATGCGCTGACGCTGGCCACCAGACAGCTGATGAATGCGGCGTTCCAGCAAGGCATCCAGCTGCATTCGATGTGCAATGTCTTCCACGCGGCGTTTTTGCTCGGCCTTGCCAACCCCGCGTACGCGGAGTCCGAAAGCAATGTTGTCGCGCACGGTTAGGTGCGGGAACAGCGCATACGACTGGAACACGGTGTTGACGCTGCGCTTGTGCGGTGGTGTCTCGGTCACATCGCGGCCACCGATCACCACAACGCCCTGATCGGCCTCTTCCAATCCGGCCAAAATTCGCAACAGCGTGGTCTTCCCGCACCCCGAGGGGCCCAACAAGGTAAAGAACTCACCGGCATGGATATCCAGATCAACATCGTCCAGTGCGATGGCATCCGCATTGAAATAGCGCGATAAACCGCGCAGTGAAATCGACGATGCCTCGCGGACCGCTTTTGCGCTGGTCTTCTCACCGCTCGCCGAAGATACAGAGGGAGATGCTGTCGTTGTCATGCGACCACTCCTATGAAAAAGACGGGCGTCTACCGAATAGACACCAACAGAGAAATTGACGTCACAGCTTGTCTTTCAGGCGATAGAACAGCGAGGCCATCGCCACCATCGGATCGTTGAACTGACGCGCCATGGGAATACGCCGCGGCGCGAACTGGGAGAACAGGTCGAAACGCTCGGCCTGCCCACCAATCGTCTCGGCCAGCAGCTGGCCCGCCAGTCCAGCCAGCGCCATTCCATGCCCCGAATACCCCTGCGCGAACAGCATGTTCTTACCGTGCAGCCCAAAATGCGGGGTCTGATCGGCCGTTACGCCGACAAGCCCGTTCCAGTAGTAATCGAGAGGCACCTCGGCCAGCGTCGGAAACAGCCAACCGATACGACGCTGTGCTTCGGCTACGCTCTGCCGGCCCCCCAGCAGCAGCCGGTTATCGTGAGAGATGCGGTAATAATCAAGCATGTACATTGCATCGCAGACCGCGATACGCGTCGGCAGCGACCCCGCCAGCTGTTCCTCGGTCAGGGGGGCGGTGGCAACGATGTGGCTGGGGACCCTCACCATGCGCGAGGCCAGCTCGGGCAGCAGATCAGTTGAGTAGGCATCTACCGCATAAACAAAGAAGTCGGCCGTCACCCGACCGTTCGCCGTGCGCGCAGCCAAGGTGTCACCCGATGTCGATTCGTCCAGTTGAATAACTCGACTGTCGCTGTAGAGGCGTGCCCCGGCGTGCTGAGCGGCAGCGGCAATGCCAAGCGTGTAGTTGAGCGGATGAAGATGGCCAGAATCGGCATCCCAGGTGCCGCCGATATAGCGTTGGGTCACGACCTGCCGATGCATTTCATCGACCTCCATCCAACGCAGACCGTGATAGTCATAGCGCGTAGCCATATGCTCGATCAGCGCTAGCTGCTCTTTCTTGTGGCGCGGTTTGTTCGCCGCATGCAGATACCCCTTACGGAAATCGCAGTCGATGCCGTGTTGCTCAATCAGCTGCCCCGTCAGCGCCACGGCTTCGCAGGTCATCTCCCACACGTGTGCGGCATCGTCACGCCCCAGCACCTTTTCGATGTGCTCAATCCCCGCACTCAACCCCGTGATGACCTGCCCCCCACTGCGTCCGGAGGCACCGTGCCCGAACGTTTCGGCTTCAAGTACGGCCACATCGTAACCACGTTGGGCCAGATGCAATGCCGTCGAACAGCCGGTCAGTCCGCCGCCAATGATGCAGACATCAGCATGCGTATCCCCCTGCAGGGCAAAGGTCGGTGCCAAGTTCGACTGGCAGGTCGCCTCGTAATAGCTTTCATGGGCGATTTGCCGCCCCATGTCGGCACGCAGCGGCACGGCCTTTTCGGCTCCACGAGAAGGCTGCTGGGTGGAAAGTGAACGTTCTGCCGGGCGCATCGTTCTCATTGCGGTTATCTCCCGCCCGAAGCCGTGTTCGAGCATCAACGATAGTGAAAAGGGGCAGCACTGATTTCTTCTGATACCAACCTGCCATTCTGAGACTTAGGTCGGCTGTGCTTGTGATTCGTCACGGTTCATTGTGTGATCACACATGAGATGACATTCAATGCCCTGTGCATGCATTGCAACTCGTGCGCCAACTTTGGCGACAGGCACACGATCACTTTATGAAAGACCTCTGCGGACAAGCCGTGCTAAACGCCAGCAGGCCTGTCGCGCTCTGGGGCGGTGGCGAAAAACGCCCCTCTGTAAAAAGGCATTTTCGATAACGATAAAGGTAGGCGCCGGAAAGCGGCGAGACAGGATAAAGAGATGAACATGAACAATACGCACCAGAACCGTGATACCCCTGATGACGCATTTGCGCCGAAGACGCGCTCTGCAACAGTGCACGATCAGCTGTGTGCCCAGCTGTGCGCGGGCGAGCTTGCGCCAGGAGAAACGATCTCGATCCGAGGCATAGCACAGCAGCACGGCTGCAGCGCCATGCCTGCCCGCGAAGCGCTGCGCTGGCTGGTGGCCGAAGGCGCGCTGGAGTTCATCGACAGTCGGCGCATCATCGTGCCCAACGTCAGCCGCCAGCGCTTCGAAGAGCTGTTGTTTGCTCGTCGCCAGCTGGAAACGGAGCTGAGCCGTCAGGCCTTCCCCCATCTTGGTGATAACGATGTGGAGGCGCTAAACCGCATCGACGATGCCATCGGCACCGCCATTGCCGACGGCGATATGACCGGCTACATGCGCGGTAACCATGCCTTTCACTTCCATATCTACGAGCGCAGTGGATCTCGCGTACTGCTGCCACTTGTGAAGGTACTGTGGATGCAGTACGGCCCCAGCATGCGTTATATCGCGTCACTGTGGAAAAACAGCACGCTGGCCGACGATTTCCACGTACAGATCATCAATGCCCTCCGCCAACGCGACAGCGAGCGTTTCTGCACGGCCATCGCCGCCGACATTGAACAAGGTATGGGGCTGCTGACGATGCAGGTCACACGCTAATGACAAGTGTGATCACAGTAGGCATGCATTCTGCATCCCTTCGTCCAACGAGTGCCTAATATCAAGACACCGTCGTCATAGAACCGCCTGCGATACCGCCTCACACTCGACCGGCACGCGTAGCGGCTCACAGAACGTCGTTCCTTCGGCCCATTCGTGCGTGGTCACCCCACGCCCATAGAGGATTCAGGCATGTCGATTTCGTCTTTTTCTGCCATCCCGTCTCACGATGCGCTTCCGTGCGTTCCCCGCATTGGCGTGATTGCCGATCAGGGTGAGCACAGCGGCGTGGCCGCTCAGGCCGTGATGCAGAAATACCTTGATGCCATCGTGCTAGCAGGTGGCATTCCCTTCATCCTGCCTCACGCACTGGCCACTCACTCCACGCTGTTTGCAGCTGCAATGCGCACGCTGGACGGACTGTTTCTGACCGGCAGTCATAGCAATGTCGAACCCGTTCACTACCCCACCGACGACCAGCGCCCCGAAACGTGCCTTGATCAAGGCCGCGATGCGCTGGCCTTCCAGCTGATCGACCATGCGCTGCGCACCGACATGCCGCTACTGGGCATCTGCCGCGGCTTTCAGGAACTGGTGGTGCGCACCGGCGGCAGCCTTTACCGCCACGTGCACGAACTCGATGCTTTTCACGATCATCGTGAGGATGAGCGCCTGCCCTTGGAAGGCCAGTACGCACCGGTTCACGACGTCGAACTGACATCGCAGGGGCTGCTGGCACAGCTGTTGCCAGACACGCCAGTGATTCATGTCAACTCCCTGCATGGACAGGGCGCACGCACGCTAGGGGAAGACGTCACCGTGGAAGCCATCGCAGACGATGGACTGGTGGAAGCGATCTCGGTCCCCAGGCACCGCTTCATTTTGGGGGTGCAGTGGCATCCCGAATGGCAGAGCCGCGCCATTCCGGCATCGCGCCTGCTGTTTGATGCGTTCCTGCACCACGCCTGCGACTACAACGCTGAACGCTAACCGCGCCCCATAACGATTCCGTATCGACCACACAAGGAGCCTCCCGTGACCCAGCCCTTTTCTGCCGATGTAAACGCATCGCTCGACGCCGATGTGCTGTTGCTGATCGACGGGCAGTGGCGGCCCGGCAGCGCCCAGCGCTGGCAGCCCATCGAAGACCCCGCCCGCCAGACCGTCATCGGCCGAATGGCCTGTGCGGAGGACACCGATATCGAACACGCGCTCAGCGCAGCCGACCAAAGCTTTGCCTCCTGGCGGCACACCTCCGCACGCGAACGGCGCGCCTTGCTGCTCGACGCGGCGGCCCTGTTGTCCGAACGCAGCGAAACCATCGCCCGTCAGCTCACACTTGAGCAGGGCAAGCCGCTACAGCAAGCGCGCAACGAGCTGGCAGCCGCCTGCGAGGTCGTAGAATGGTTTGCGGAAGAAGCGGTGCGCGCCTATGGACAGGTTATTCCCGCGCGTCAAGCGCAGGTGATGCAGTACACGCTCAAAACACCCGTGGGCCCTGTCGCCGCCTTCACCCCGTGGAACTTCCCCATCGGCCAGCTGGTACGGAAACTGTGTGCCGCGCTGGCGGCGGGGTGTACGCTGATCGCCAAAGCGGCCGAAGACACACCCGCCTCACCCGCGGCTTTATTCGGCTGCTTTCACGATGCGGGCTTTCCTGCCGGGGTGATCAATCTGCTCTACGGTGACCCCGAACACATTTCATCGCGCCTGATTACCGACCCACGCATTCGCAAGATCTCCTTTACCGGCTCAACGGCCGTGGGCAAGCATCTCGCTCAGCAGGCAGGCCGCCATATGAAACGCATCACCATGGAGCTGGGCGGACACGCCCCGGCCATCGTGTGCGCTGATGCCGATATCGCCACGGCGGCACGCCAACTGGCACAGGCACGTTTCTATAATGCTGGGCAGGTCTGCATTACGCCGACGCGGATACTCGTGCATGCCGACGTCATAGACACCTTTACGCATCAGTTCGCCGAAACTGCGCGTGCACTGAAGACAGGCCATGGACTGGCCCCCGACACCACGCTAGGCCCAATGGCAACCGCACGCGGCGCGGCACACCTGCGTGCCCTGCGCGATGACGCCCTCGCCCAAGGTGGCAAGGCCGTACTTCTACCCACGACAGAACAGGAGCATGGACAATTCGTGCTGCCCAGCATCGTGCGAGACGTTCCGCTGACCGCACGCGTGATGAACGAAGAGCCATTTGGCCCCCTAACGCCGATCAATGCGTTCACTTGCCTAGACGACGCTATTGCCGAAGCCAACCGCTTACCCTACGGACTTGCCGCCTACGGCTACTCACGCGATATTGGCACCCTGCACCGGCTAGGCACCGGCATCGAAAGCGGCATGCTGAGCCTCAACCACTGCGACCTTGCAGACCCAGAACAGCCCTTTGGAGGCCTGAAGGACTCCGGCTATGGCAGCGAAGGCGGCAGCAGCGCCATCCAGTGCTACCTCGATGAACGATTCATCACCTGCAACGCAGAGTGATCCCCCCTCTTGCATAAACGGGCCGCTAAGTCACACACCGCCCAGACAGCACGGCCGCTCTTCCAGCAAACCACCGGAAGGTAGACAGATAGCGGTGCGGAATGCAGGAATGCAGGAATGCAGGAATGCAGGAATGCAGGAATGCAGGAATGCAGGAATGCAGGAATGCAGGAATGCAGGAATGCAGGAATGCAGGAATGCAGGAATGCAGGAATGCAGGAATGCAGGAATGCAGGAATGCAGGAATGCAGGAATGCAGGAATGCAGGAATGCAGGAATGCAGGAATGCAGGAATGCAGGAATGCAGGAATGCAGGAATGCAGGAATGCAGGAATGCAGGAATGCAGGAATGCAGGAATGCAGGAATGCAGGAATGCAGGAATGCAGGAATGCAGGAATGCAGGAATGCAGGAATGCAGGAATGCAGGAATGCAGGAATGCAGGAATGCAGGAATGCAGGAATGCAGGAATGCAGGAATGCAGGAATGCAGGAATGCAGGAATGCAGGATGATGACACTGCCCGGACGCGCTAAGTGCAAGCCCGTCACCGAAGAATATATCGCCTTTTCTGTGTATTGCTACGGCCAGAGCCGCACCACGTGCGTCTACCCTGGCCGTTTTTCATCAAACCTGATCGAACCAAATCACCGTTGCCATGCGGCCGGTTTTTTCGCCGTCACGGCGATAGGAATAAAAACGGCCGACATCGCAGCAAGTACAGTCGCCACCACCGTGGATATCGCCAACACCGATGGCTTCAAGCCGCTGGCGCGCCAGCAGATACATATCAGCCATATAACGTTCGCCAGAACGGTGTGGAGAGGGAATGAACGCCTTGGCCGCCTGCGGCAGTTTTTCCATAAACGCGCCACGCACCTCGGCCCCCACTTCAAAACAGCACTGACCAATCGCGGGCCCGAACCATGCGATCACTTCCCCCGGAGCGCAGTCCATCTCACGCACGGCGGCTTCGATCACGCCATCCAGTAGCCCTTTCCAGCCGGCATGCACGGCACTGATGCGAGTGCCTTCACGATCGCACAGCACGACCGGTAGGCAATCGGCCGTCATGATGGCACACCCCTCGCCCGCCACACGGCTAATCGACGCATCCGCTTCAACCCCATCATCCAGCTCAGGACCTACCACGGTCGTACCATGCACCTGAGCCAACCAGTGAAAACGCGTATCGCCTGCGTGCACGGCCAGCTGACGACGACATTCAGCCACGTCGGCCAAGTTGTCCCCGACATAGTCTCCCACGTTAAAGGCATCGTAAGGCGCCTTGCACGGGCCCCCAACGCGTGTGGTAACTAGCGCCCGAACATTGGCCGGCGCAGGCCAGTCAGGCGTGATGAACTCGCAGGACAGCGGTGACTGAGACATAACGGATCTCCAGCAGAGTGTTAGCGGATATACGTCTACGTTAGCAGGTTGTGTGCCATCAGGAATAGTCGCACCTAACGCGAGCATGTACAGCGCAGGCAATTTCAGCGTACCCATATATCAGACTATATTTAGAGGCTATTGCCTTACATGCTTTGATATGCGCTTGCCGTGGCATAATCAATCACGCTTGCCCCGTATCGTTATTACCTTTCAGTAAGAGAATAAAGGGCACTAAAACTCGTCTCTTATGCCTTATTCTCTCAAGAAAAAATCATCCCTATTATTATATTAAGAAAACTTACCAGCCTATTAATTAACTTCCCTGTATACTACCGAATAGTACTTATTATTATTCATCCTATATGCCCCTCATATCTCGATAAGCCGTGATAGCATGATCGTCGTTGCGCTTTTCCGAGGAAAAAACATGCCGCATCCCTATCCATCCACCACTCTCTCCAACCCTTGGTGGGCGTTAGTCGTGCTGTTGGCTGGCACTCTGCTTCCACCTTTGGATTTCTTTGTCGTCAATACGGCCCTGCCTTTTATCCAGCAGGATCTGCACGCCAGTGATACAGCAACGCAGCTGGTCGTGTCAGCCTATGCGGCCACCTATGCCGTCTTTTTGATCACAGGTGGGCGTCTGGGCGATCTGTATGGCCGTCGCCGTGTCTTTCTTGCCGCCATGGCGGGCTTCTCACTGTCATCGCTGATCTGCGGGCTGGCGTCTTCCGCCTCGATGCTGGTGTTCGGTCGCATCTTGCAGGGAGCTGCCGCAGCCGTCATGGCCCCGCAGGCGCTGGCATCCATTCACGCCCTGTTTCCCGATACTCATAAGCAGCGAGCACTAGGACTATACGGCGTGACGTTCGGGATGGCCGCCGTGGTGGGTCAGGTGATGGGGGGCTGGTTGATTGACATCGACCTGTTCGGTCTTGGCTGGCGCAACCTGTTTCTGGTGAATATTCCTGTACTGCTGGTGGCCATGCCCGCGGCGCTTATGCTGGTGCCAGAAAACCGCGCCGAACATCCGCAGCGCCTTGACCCAATAGGTATTCTGCTGCTGGCGGCAGCGCTGATCTGTCTGATCGTTCCGCTGGTAGAAGGCCGCCACCTTGACTGGCCACTGTGGAGCCTCGTCATGCTGCTGGGCTCGCTGCCACTGTTCTTGCTGTTCTGGCATCACGAGCACCGCCTATTCGCCCAAGGGCGGGATCCGCTGGTCATTCCTGCCGTCTTCGATGCACCGGGCATGATTCGAGGCCTGTTGGCAACGGTGTTCTTCTACGCCATCGCACCGTTCTTCCTGCTATTCGCGATTCACCAGCATGCCTATGCTCAGCTACCGCCCCTGCAAGCTGGACTAAGCGTACTGCCACTCGGCGTTGGCTTCTTGATCGGCCCACTGTTCAGTGGTTGGTGTATCAGCGCGACCTACCAACGTTACGTCGCTCCTGTCGCCATTGTGATTGAGGCCCTAGGCGTATGGGGCACAGGTCTAGTGGCAGCCAACGATCACGCTTTCTGGCTTCCCATAACGCTATTTCTGATCGGCGCAGGAGAAGGTATGGCGCTTCCCCCTCTTGTTCGCCATGTCGTGCAGCGCGTTGACCGACGCTGGGCAGGGCTGGCAGCGGGACTGGTAAACTCAGTGCTGCAATGTAGCTCTGCACTGTTCGTGGCCATTGAGGGAGGTCTATTCTTTTCCCTTGTTGGGCACTCGTTTAGCCCTGCACGTGTGGCGCAGGCCTTCACCATCACATGTATCGTCATCGGTGCACTGCTGCTGTTATCAGCGTTGCTGGCCTACCCACGGCAAGCGGACACCCTTATCAAATAGCCACGTTATGGTGATGCCCACCAATAACAAAAAGCCGCTTGATCCGGTGTGAATCAAGCGGCTTTTTTATTGCCTCATTGAACATGCGCTATTGAACATACAGCCCACCCACGCAGCGCCTCTTCATAAATTCCAATGAATCGCGTGGATTTCTGCAGGCAGCGTGGAGCACTATTAACCAAACAACGGATGATAACGCCGCGACCAATACGCTAAGCATGTTCGCTTACATTAGCCTCAATATTCAGCCCAATAGCCCCGATGCTCACCTTGCGCAATGAGAACCGTATTAACGCAGTACCATTGACGACAAGGCCGCCATCCTTCTCTTTCGACATCCATACCATACGGCAGTGACAGGTACATCATGAGTCATGCTCGACTACCAAAATAAAGCTCCCAAGCATTGCCCAAACGCTTCAGCACCAGCGCCACACACCGTGCCACAAGGCACTCATTACGAGTAATGCAGAAAATAATTGCTCATAGCATTCCTGCACGCTCATTTACTTGACGCAAAAGCCAGTTTTACTCCGAAGGCGATAAAAACACATCCGGTCAAACGATCTAGGGCCGTGACGATTTTTGGCTTTCGCAGGAAACGAGCCATCGGCACCATAGCGGCTATGAGGATGCCAAACCACACCAGTGTTATCAGCACATGCAAGCATGCGAGAAAGAACGTATATCCAGCTATGTTCACGCTAGCAGGCACGAACTGCGGCAGAAAAGTGACGTAGAACACCCCAACCTTGGGGTTCAGCAGGTTGGTCAGTAGTCCACGCAGGAATGCTTCCCTTGTTCCACGTTCACCTGTTCCCCCGTGTCCTGCTTCAAATGTGGTTCGCGGACGGATGATAAGGCGAACACCCAGCCAGACAAGGTAAAGCGCCCCGACCCAACAAACGATGCCGTAGGCCAGTTCAGAAGCGCGCAGCAAAGCTCCTAAGCCTATGGCGGCTGCCGCCCCCCAGAACAGGCAGCCCAATGTGACGCCCAGCGAAGCAGCCACTGCCGAACGTTGCCCACCGGTAGCAGACGAACGCAGCACTAACGCCGTATCGATACCCGGCGTGATGGTCAGAATGAAAGCTGCGGCGACAAAGGCCAACAGAAGAGAAAGGTCGGTCACATCGGCCTCCTTACTTTGCTAAAAATAGAGAATGGAAGGACTAATAGCATCGTCTGATATACAGAAATGGCTGTCTGCTAACATAGCGCCGAACCCGATCAGTCAGCAATAAGAGGCTTAGCTCTTGTTGCTTTCAGGAGGCCTATTGCCATCCGCCCAGTGCTCACAGAACAATGCCGCAAAACGCTCAGTAGCTAAGGGAAGCGACCGCCCTTTAAGTTTACTCAGCACTACTCGGATAGGCGCGATATCGCGCGTGTCGATTGGACGAACACAAATCCGTTCATCTGCACATGGAACGCCATGCTGGATCTGGAAAGTAATAGCGTTATCTCTCAGCACATATGCACGGAGAAATTCCAGCGACCCCGACTCGACAGGCACATCCAGCTCGACCTGGCGGCCATAAAGCGCCTTATCGAACAGAGCACGAATCGCCAACGATTGATCAGGCATCGCTAGAGGGAACTCGCAACAATCACGAAGCCGAACCCTATTGTGCTGCGCCAGTGGATGAGCAGCACTCATGACGGCACAGAGCGGGTGCCTCATCACCAACAGTTCTTCCAAGTCACAAACCAAAGGCGGATCAAGCAACAGCGCAAGATCTGCCTCGAAGTTCACCAACGTCTTGACGCCCTCAGCGTGATCACGTACTGCGACGGAGAAGGAAACCTGTGGGAATTGGGCACGATAGGCCGCAATCTCATCAGGAAGCACGCTATCCGTAAAAGCTTGGCTGCATGCAAGGGAAACGTGACCACGGCGAATACCTGAAAGATCGGCTACCTGAGAACACAGACGTTCGAAGTCGGCCAACTGGTCCTGAATGTGGCGCATAAGCAACTCGCCGGCAGCATTCAGTCGCATACCACGCGGCAGCCTTTCGAAAATGGGTGTGCCGAATTCTTCTTCAAATTCTTGGATCTTGCGCGTCAATGCGGACGGCGTGATATGAAGATGCTCCGCACTTCGGCGAATCGACCCTCGGCGGGCAATGTCCGCAATACAGCGAAATACCTGCAAGTGTTTCATCAAGAGCGCTCCCTTAACGGCGAGCGTTGCATATTAAGAAACGCAATGGTGAAAATCAAACAATAGACGGCAACAGTATTCATTTTTATTCTCGGCGTATTCCCTCAGCGCTTCACCGTGATGAAGACGTTTCAACGCACCGAGAAACCGCCATGCATGATCATCAATGGAAAGACCTGATTTCCTACCAATGTGCCTATGCGTCTGGCATTGAGCCCGTCAACGTGCTTTCGGCGCTGCATGAACGCATCACGCAACGCGCTGATGATCCAACATGGATCAGCCTATTTCCGCTCGACGACATACTGGCCATGCTAGCGGTGGCAGCACAGAGGAAACAGCAGGGTGAAACACTGCCGCTGTATGGCATTCCCTTCGGAGTAAAAGACAACATCGATGTAGCAGGGCTGCCGACGACAGCAGGCTGTCCAGAGTTCGCCTACATGCCCCAACAACATGCCGTGGTCGTACAAAAACTCATTGCCGCAGGGGCCATTCCCATCGGCAAGACCAACCTTGATCAGTTTGCCACCGGACTGAATGGCACACGTACACCGTATGGCATACCAAGATGCGCATTTGATGATCGCTATATTTCTGGGGGCTCCAGTAGCGGCTCGGCTATCTCCGTTGCCAGCAATACAGTGCCTTTTGCACTGGGCACCGATACGGCCGGCTCAGGTCGGGTACCCGCAGCACTCAACAATCTTGTGGGTCTGAAGCCTACTAAAGGGCTACTGTCGACCACTGGACTGGTACCCGCTGTACGCAGCCAAGACTGCATCACTGTGTTTGCTCACAGTGTGGATGATGCGCTGACCGTCTCACGTATCGCCGCTGGTTTCGACTCCAGCGATATTTACTCTCGCCAAGCCCCTCCCCATTCGCTAGCGGAATGCGTCTGGCCGACGCACTTCAACTTTGGCATTCCAGACAAGAAACAGCTGCAGTTCTTTGGCGATACAGAAGCGGAAGCCCTGTTCGAAGCCGCCATACAGAGGCTAGAACGGCTCGGCGGTAATGCCGTAACGTTCGACTACACCCCCTTTCAGCAAGCAGCGAAATTACTGTATGCCGGTCCGTGGGTAGCGGAACGCCTTGCCGCTCTCCACACCTTTGCCACCCACAATGCAGATGCACTGAATCCTGTCGTTCGCGACATCATTCTCTCTGCGGAAGGCATCAGCGCTGTCGACACTTTCAATGGCTTTTATCAACTGGCGCACCACATCAGAACCGCCGAACGCACTTGGAGCAACATCGACATCATGGTGCTACCTACAGCGCCAACGACGTACACCGTCGAACAGATGTTGGCCAACCCCGTGCAGCTAAACAGCAACCTAGGGGTTTATACCAATTTCGTTAACTTGATGGACCTATCTGCCATCGCAGTTCCCGCGGGTTTTCGTACTAATGGTCTTCCTTTTGGCATCACGATGATCGGACAAGCGTTTCAAGACGGCACCATCGCTAGCCTAGGTAAAGCCTTCATGAAGGAAGAGCTGACCACGGCATGCCACCATGTCTGTGCCGCCGAAAGTGAAAGGGTCGAAGTAGCTGTAGTAGGAGCTCACCTTTCTGGTCAACCACTGAACGCTCAACTGACAGAGCGCAAAGCGATCTTGAAAGAGACTGCTCACACAGCCAGTGGATACGCACTGTATGCCCTCTCAGACATGATGCCTGAAAAACCAGGCCTGATCCGTGACCCAAATGCAGCAGGGCATATCGAAGTCGAAGTGTGGACGCTGCCCTTGACGAAATTCGGCTCATTCATCACAGACATCACCGCCCCATTGGGTATCGGTACCATCACGCTTGATGATGGCCGCCAAGTCAAAGGCTTCCTCTGTGAGCCTCATGCAGTAACAGGTGCGGTAGACATTACCCACTATGGTGGCTGGCGTGCCTATTGTGCTGATCGACATTAGGCCACTACTGCTTGGCGTTCCCCTGACATTTTCGGAAGGACAACACATGACATTCGCACAGCGGGCATCCAACAACGACAATCGCCACGTACGGACTACTGATGTTGCCGTTATCGGTGCGGGCACATCGGGACTAGCGGCGTATAGAACCGCTCGTGCAGCAGGTAAGCGCGCCCTGCTCATTGAGCAAGGCGCAGGGGGAACAACATGCGCCCGAGAAGGATGCATGCCTTCTAAGCTTCTCATTGCCGCAGCGGATACGGCACATGCCGCACGCCACTCGACACCGTTTGGCATCCACATTGATGGCAAGGTTGAGGTGGATGGACAGAAGGTTATGCAACGGGTCAGACAGGAACGTGATCGATTCGTCGAACGTGTACTGGGGCGGGCCGCAACGATTCCATCAGAAGACCGACTCAACGGCCATGCACGATTCATCGACGATACAACGCTACTTGTCGGAGATGACATCACCGTTCATGCCAATAGTATCGTGATCGCTACCGGTTCGAGTCCCGCCGTCCCCACTTCATTCCATACACTGGGTGATCGTGTAGTGGTGAACAGAGATGTCTTCGAATGGCATGACCTGCCACGCAGTGTGGCCGTGTTCGGTGCTGGCATTATCGGCCTTGAGCTTGGACAGGCTCTCTCACGCCTCGGCACACATGTCCGCGTATTCGGTGCGAACGGAAGCATTGCGGCACTCACCGATCCCATCATCAAGAAAGCCGTCACAGCCTGCTTCAACGAAGAGTATTACGTTGATCCCTATGCCAATGTGACCGACATGCAACGCGATGGCGACCACGTCGTCATCACCTTCACTGATCGTCAAGGTAATGAGACTACCGAGCATTTTGACTATGTGCTTGCTGCTACAGGCCGGAAACCCAACCTTGATGGGCTGTCGCTCGAACGAACAGGCCTTCGCCTTGACGAACAGGGTGTGCCACTGTTCGACCCTCTGACACTGCAATGCGGCCAAACGCCCATCTTCATTGCAGGTGACGCGAATGGTCGCTTACAGCAACTGCATGAAGCCTCATTTGAAGGCAAGGTTGCAGGAGAAAATGCCGCGGCGTTTCCTGATGTCCGTCCAGTCCAGCGCAACTCTCCGATCAGTATCGTATTTAGCGATCCACAGATTGCCATGGTCGGCCAGCGCTACTCCGATCTAACACCGGGAAGTTTTGTCATCGGCAGCATGGATTTCGAGGACCAAGGCCGTAGCCGTGTCATGCTAAAGAACCGCGGCATGATGCACATCTATGCGGATAAGCACAGCGGCCGCTTCTTGGGAGCGGAATGGGCCAGCCCTAGCGCCGAACATATCGCCCACCTACTGGCGTGGTGCCATCAGCAATCATTGACGATCAGACAGATGCTAGACATGCCCGTCTACCACCCAGTAGTGGAAGAAGGTTTGGTCAGCGCGCTTCAGCAAGCCGAAGCTGCACGAGCGTCTGAATGATGCTTTTACCGCCCAATTCCCCCCGACAGCCATCTTGAAGGATATACAGCATGATGACGATAGATACGGCAACAATGCTTGCGCGCTATAGCAACTGGGCGGACCAAGTTCTGTTCTCCGCTATGCGCACACTGCCCGAAGGGGCCATATATGCGCAACGAAAAACTCTTTTCTCTTCCATGGTAGGAACACTCAATCATAACTATGTCGTCGACCTGATCTGGCAGGCCCATCTGCTAGGCAAAGCACATGGTTTCTCTACTCGTCGAGACATACTCTATCCCGATTTTACTGACTTGGTGGCAGCACAAACGGCCCTCAATCAATGGTATCTAGAATGGGCAGAGTCTCAGACGCCAGAGAGCCTGAGTGAAAAAAGGTCGTTCCACTTTGTTTCGGGCAAGCAGGCCGAAATGACGCGCGGAGAAATGTTCCTTCATATCATCAACCACAAGACTTACCACCGCGGCTGGGTAAGCCAGATGTTTTTCGACTTTGATATCAACCCTCCAGAAACTGACCTTTGTGTCTTTCTGTGTGAAGAGTGATCCCGCACGCATCTTGGTAAGCCCTTATGGCCATTCCAGTACGTGCAGGAAATAACGTTCTCTATTTACTGGCGGAGATAAATGATATGCAACTCGATGAACTAGAAAAAACAATCAACCAGTTACCACGCAAACGCATCGGCTTCTATCCCACGCCTTTCCATAAGCTGGAGAATCTCTCCCGCACCTACGGCATTAACTTATTCCTCAAGCGCGAGGACATGGCGGGGCCTGGTGCTATCAGCGGCAGCAAGATGCGCGTTGCCGAATTCGTGATCGGCCAAGCGTTGGAAGAGGGTGTAGATACGCTTATCACCCAAGGTGCCTATTTAACAAACTCCGGGATGCAATTTTCGGCAGCCGCACGGGTAGCGGGCATCACACCCATTCTTTACCTTACGCGTGATGAGCAGCAACACGGCACGCTCAATGAATACAGGGGCAACCTGTTGCTTGATAGATTGATGGATGTGGAAACCCATTATCTAAGTGCGCCCAGCAATGCTTTCAAAAATGTGAAAGAAGACAAGCAGCACGTACTAGATGCTATGCATGCCCGCAAAGCCGAGCTGGAAGCCGAAGGCCACAACGTATTGATAGTGCCAACGGGCGGTGCATTGACAGCGGGGTTCGTTGGTCATGTCATGACCTTTAAGGAGATCATCGAACAGGCACGTCAAGCCGGCGTTGAACCCGACTACATCTATCATACGACAGGCACTGGTACAGCCCTTCCTGGCATGCTTGCGGCCAAGATAATGACCGGCAGCAAAGTGAAGTTTCGCTCAATTTCCGTGTCGTTCTACCAGCCTGATTTCTGGATCAATGAAGCCATAATTGTAGAACGTGTAAAGGATATTCTGCGCACATTCAACGCCGATATTCCTGATGATCAGTCCATTCTTGACGAAATCGAGGTAGATAACCGCTTTATTGGCGAAAACTATGCCACTCCATCAGAGGAAAGCACCGCTGCAATAAAGGAAATGGCCAAGGCCGAAGGTGTCTTTCTTGGGCCAGTCTATACAGGAAAAGGCTTTGCTGGGCTGCTTGAACATATTCGCACCGGAAAGGTAGCACCGAATAGCAACGTGGTATTCCTTCACACTGGTGATACCGCCAATTTATTCGAAGTACCCGGTGCAGCAGGCCCAACCAGTATCATTGATCAATAACGCATTATGCTTAGAGGCTGTACATAACCTAAATGATCGTTTTATCCCTTTCTAAAAAGACGGCTTATGCTGCATTTTTTGGGGATTGAGACCTTCTCAATGATATGAACGTAAGGTTATGAATATGCCCTTAATGCGGCAACTTAAAAATAGTGTTACCTGAATATCACAGCCTATGCAGCCGAAAATTTTTCGGCTGCTGATTCATCCTAACCATTGGCTGCCAACACTTATCAACCAACATTTTTTCATTGCATTTACATCTATCGTCAATATAAGCCGTCATCTCGTACTGATATGCTACCAGCAGCACTACGTGATACAACAGCTAATATTTTCATCCACTTACTTTGGCGCAAAATAAGCCCACAACTTACTAAAAGGAAAATATCACCAACAAATAAAGACATGCTGCATGGCAGAACATTATTTTGCTCTTTTTTCACTATCTTTTATGCAAAACACAATCGCCATAGGCTCCATAAAAGCGCTAATAACAATCTATAAACTCACACCATCATGTTGAATGGCATTCAATCAACATGTCGCGGGTTCATTATAACATTTCATAGATCAATAATAATTTCAAAGGATCCCACTAATGACAGCACTAATCAAGAAAGAGGCCGATTTTTCTTCAAAAAAATCGTCATCAGGTATCGGACTCGCATGGCAGATTGCTATCGGACTGGTTATCGGTATTGGTACCGGACTACTGTTAAATGCCCACCCCGCTATGCGTGCCATCATAGTTGTGGACTATCTTCAGCCCGCAGGTGACCTGTTCATAAAACTCATCAAGATGATCGTCGTTCCTATCGTATTTACAAGCATGATTGTAGGTATAGCAGGCACGGGAGATGGTAAATCACTGGGACGCATTGGCCTCAAAACAATCGTCTATTTCGAGATTATCACGACGTTAGCAATAGTATTTGGGCTAATATTTGGGCTCGCGTTTCAGCCAGGAAGTAATACCGATATCTCTCAGCTCGCCCATGTAAATATGTCCCACGTTCATGCATTAGAAAATACGGCTACTGCTCCTCATGGCATCATGGCGCTCATTCTAGGTATTGTACCGGACAATATCATTTCCGCTATGGGGCGCGGCGATCTATTGCCCATTATATTTTTTTCCATTCTTTTCGGAATAGGGCTTCAGTATCAGCCAGATGAAATAAGGAAACCCGTTGTTTCAATACTGCGAGGGACATCTGAAGTCATGTTCAAGGTCACTTCAATAGTAATGAAATATGCCCCTGTAGGGGTAGCGGCACTCATCGCTGTCACCGTCGCTAACTTCGGTTTTAGCTCACTTATCCCACTACTAAAGTTATTGGGTATCACCTATGCCGCCATCATTTCTTTTACATTGATCGTACTGGGCATTACTGCACGCCTGTTCGGGTTCAATATCTTCCACCTGCTGCTTATCATCAAAGATGAGTTACTTATTGCCTTCACAACGTGCAGTTCAGCAACGGTGTTACCCACGATTATCAAAAAAATGGAAGATTACGGCTCCCCCAAAGCAGTCACTGCGTTCGTTATTCCAACGGGATACGTATTCAACCTTGATGGAGCCTCAATCTATTTGGGGATCGGCACACTATTTATCGCACAGCTCTACGGCATTCATCTTGGAGTACAGGAGCTTGTCATGCTGGTATTGACGATGGTTGTGACTTCTAAGGGCGCAGCCGGTGTGCCAGGGTTCATGTTCGTCATCCTGCTGGCAACACTATCAAGCGCAGGGCTTCCTCTCGAAGGACTGGCGTTGATTGCTGGTGTTGACAGAATCATGGATATGGGACGTACCGCCTTGAATGTGGTAGGAAATTCACTTGCAACGCTAATCGTAGCCAAATGGGAAGGAGTATATGACGCCGAAAAGGGCAAGGCCTATTTCGAAACAATCACTAGATCAAAAACCTGACAGCAATGGCCTTACTGTCAGGTAAATTGGGCCCTATCGTTGGGAGCCATTTTACCTTTAAGCCGAAGAAATAACGCATTGAGGTTGTTACACGTATTTCATTGAGATAGCGAGACGGAAGCACCAGAATGCTTCGAAAACAGACATGAGCGATGTGACATGGTCTTGAGTACGCCAAGTATAGGCACACCATACTCTGCGTTTGGTATGCCTTATCATGCCGCATCGCCAATACAATCACGGACACATAGTGAACGCGGATAGGCAACATGCTGGCCTTAAGCGAGCACCCGCGTTTTTTGTGTTTGCTCCCGTTGCTGTTCCTACTTTTTTATACGGGCGTCTAGCCGCCAAATATTTATTACCCCGCCCAGCGTTTGAAGATGACACTCGCATTCACGCCGCCGAAACCGAAGCCGTTGGAGATCGCGTATTCACACTCCAGTGCACGAGGCTCACCACGCACAAGGTCAATGCCAGCCGCCTGCTCGTCGGGATGCTCAAGGTTGAGCGTGGCCGGCGCGATCTGATGACGCAGGGCCTGTACGGTAAACACCGCCTCAAGCCCTCCGGCAGCCCCCAACAGGTGTCCCGTCGAGGATTTGGTCGAGCTGACGGCCACATGGCTGTCCCCCCCGAAAACGTGATGGATCGCGGCCAGCTCGCCTGCGTCGCCGACCTGAGTGGAGGTGGCATGTGCGTTCAGGTGACCGATCTGATCCGGCCGGATGCCGGCCTGACGAATCGCACGCTGCATCGCGTTGATCGCCCCCGATCCATCTGGGGCTCCGGCCGTCAGGTGATAGGCATCAGCACTGGTGCCATAGCCCACCAGCTCGGCAAGCGGCGTCGCACCACGCTCAAGGGCATGCTCCAGCGTTTCGATAACCAGCACACCTGCGCCTTCCCCCATCACGAAGCCATCGCGATCACGGTCAAACGGGCGCGAGGCCTTTTCGGGCGCGTCAGGGAAGGCCGTTGACAAAGCACGCGCGGCTGCAAAGCCTCCCAAACTCACTGTGTCGATACAGGCTTCAGCCCCCCCACAGACCGCGATGTCCGCCTCACCACAGTGAATCAGCCGGGCTGCGTCGCCAATGGCCTGCACACCTGCCGCACAGGCGGTGACGGGCGCACCGATTGGCCCCTTGAACTGATGGCGAATAGAAACGTGTCCCGCCGCCAGATTGACGAGGAAGCCCGGCACGGTGAACGGCGACAGACGGCGGGTGCCGCGCTCATCTACGGTACGTACGCTGTCCACGATAAGAGGAAAGCCACCGACACCGGAGGCGATAATCGTCGCTGAGCGTTGTTGCTCGTCATCCGTGCGAGGAGCCCAGTTGGCCTGCGCCAGCGCTTCATCCGCTGCCATCAGCGCGTACTGGATGAACGTGTCCATCTTGCGCAGTTCCTTGGGCGCTGCCACGCGCGCAGGATCGAATCCGCCTTCGGCATCGTCCTCAATACTCGGCACCTGTCCGGCTGCGTGCACCTGCAAATCCGCGCGCATCGCATCCGGCAGTGCGCGTACGCCGGAGCATCCTGCCAGCAGACGTTCCCAGGCACATGCTGTGCCACAGCCCAACGGAGATACCACTCCCATTCCGGTAACGACGATGCGACGCATATTCATTCCTCTTCAACAGATTCATCAGGTGCGGGATAGCACGCCTGCCAATAGGCCTGGATGCGCTCGATACGCGAGATCATCGGCGGCTGCGCATCAGGTCCCGGCACTACAAATGTGGTCTCGAAAGCCAAGGGCGTCAGAGTACGACGATCCACGACGATCGGCTCAATTGGTCGATGGTCTGCGCGATTGACCATTGTAATCTCATGTGACCCGTCTGGAGAGGCATAACGCTCGCCCCAGTCGAACAGCATCAGAAGGATCGGATAGAGCGCACGTCCCTTTTCCGTCAGTCGGTACTCATAGCGCACGGGGCGCTGCTGGTAAGGGTGCTTTTCGAGCAGGCCTTGATCGACCAGTTGTACAAGCCGCCGTGCCAGCATGCTGCTGGAAATCCCGAGACTTTTTTCAAGCTCATCGAACCGCGCAATGCCTTGGATCGCATCCCGGATGATGAGCAAACTCCACCATTCGCCCACGCAGCCAAGGGCGCGTGCGATGGGGCATGGCATTGTGGACAGATCATTAACTTTCATAATAGAAGTCACTCTACAGGGAAACGCTAGGAAAGGGAAATACCGATGATGAATCTCCGCCACGGCATGCCGTCTGCCATCTCGCCCCTTGAGCCTGATACGAGCGGAAAAGCGGATAGAAAGCAAAAAGGCGGAGCCACACTGGTGGCCCCGCCTTTCCTGACATTCACAAATGAACGATGAAGAATCTGGACTTAGAGGCCCAGTTCATCTTCTTTATGAATGACCTTGTGTACCAGACCGTACTCGACGGCTTCTTCGGCACTCAGCCAGAAGTCGCGCTCCGTATCTTTTTCGATGCGCTCCATCGGCTGACCTGTCGCATCAGAGAAGATGCGGTTCAGACGCGTGCGCATAATGCCGATTTCGCGCGCGTAGATTTCCAGATCGCTGCTCTGACCGCGGAAACCGCCAGACGGTTGGTGTAGCAGGAAGCGCGTGTTCGGCAGGGAATAGCGGTCTTCTTTCTCGGCAGCGGCATAGATCAGCGCCCCGGCACTGGCCACCCAGCCCGAACCGATGACGATGACGCGCGGTTTGATAAAGCGGATGGCGTCAAAGATCATGTCACCGGATTCGACGTGACCGCCCGGCGAGCTGATGAACAGCTTGATCGGCTTGTCGCTCAGGTGCGCCATGACGTGCAGCTGCTGCACGACTTCACGCGCCATCTTGTGCTCGATTTCACCGGTGATGAAGATCTTGCGCGCTTCCAGTGTGGCTTCCAGCAGCTTCGTGTTGACGATGCTGCCTTCATTGCGTTCCTTGTCGTCGGACATTACACCCCTACTCCTCGGTCAGTCTCTCTGTCGCATACCCGTATTGCAGGCATGCAATGGGTATCAGCCTATCACACCGCTCCCGCGACGCCATCAGCCGATGACGCCTGAGAAAACGGCATCATTCTTCGCGCAGGCAATCCAGCAGCTGCGCCATATCGTCAGGCAGCGGTGCGTGGCACATCACTTCCTCTCCCGTCACCGGGTGCTCGAAGCGCAGGCGACGCGCGTGCAGCGCCTGACGACCGAAATCTTTCAGCGCGTCGCGCAGTGTCTCGGAAGCACCTGGCGGGAAGCGCAGGCGCCCACCGTAAACGGGGTCACCCACCAGCGGCCAGCCTTCATGTGACATGTGCACGCGGATTTGGTGCGTTCGGCCGGTCTCAAGCTGGCAACGGATATGCGTGTGGCCGGAGAAGCGCTCAACCACGCGGAAGTGCGTGACCGCAGGCTTGCCATTGCTCACCACCGCCTGGCGCTTGCGATCTTTGGGGTGACGCCCCAGCGGAGCATCGACAGTACCGCCCGCGGTCATGACCCCTACCACGACAGCGTCGTACTCACGCGTGACACTTTTGTCCTTGAGCTGATTGATCAGCGAGTGGTGCGCTTCCAGCGTGCGCGCTACCACCATCAGGCCCGTCGTCTCCTTGTCGAGGCGATGGACGATACCCGCACGCGGTATGTTTTCCTGTGCAGGATAGTGATGCAGCAGCGCATTTAGCAGCGTGCCGTCGGGATTACCGGCAGCCGGATGTACAACCAGCCCAGCGGGCTTGTTGATGACCAGCACGCTGTCGTCTTCGTACACCACATCCAGCGGGATATCCTGAGCAACCCACTCACCTTCAGCCTGCAGGGTCGCCTTCAAGCGCAGCCACTGGCCGACCAGCACTTTTACCTTGGGCTTGACGGTCTTGCCGTCTAGGGTCAGAGCCCCTTCGCCAATCCACTGTTTGAGGCGCTCACGCGAGAACTCGGAGAACAGCACTGCTGCCGCCTGATCCATGCGCATGCCATGTTCTTCGCGCGTCAGCTGCGCCTCGCGTTCGATGATCTCGGCCGTGGGCTCGGTCATGTGCCATATCCTCGGGGCATTATCGTGCAGGACTATACGGTGTCGATGGACAGAACCCCGGGAGACAACGCGGTGTCATAACACCACGGGGTGCTTTATAGTAGATGTATCATCATACGCCATCGGGTGGCATGGACGCCTTCCGACCGGTCGGCATATAAGGCCTCCGGCAGAAACGTACCGTGCGCGATGCTTTTCGCACCCCGACCGCATGACACCGTACACATTCAGAGCGGCGATTCTACCAGAAGCGGGAATGCCGCGGCTTGCCTGACAAGAGGAAAATGATGCGTGCCACTTCACTGAGTGCCATTGTCCTGGCCACCGCACTGCTGGCAGGATGCGCCAGCGGCCCTTCCAAGGAAGTCCTTGCTCGGCAGCCAGAGCAACAGCTTTACCAGCAAGCCATCGAGGCGTTGAACAACGGCCGCTACTCCAGCGCGGTCACCCAGCTCGAAACGCTCGACAGCCGTTACCCGTTTGGCCAGCACGCACAGCAAACCCAGCTGGCGCTGATGTATGCCTACTATCAGATCGGTAGCTGGGAACTGGTGCGTTCGACGGCAACCCGCTACGTGCGCCTGCACCCGAACGATCCTCAGGTCGACTATGCCTATTATCTGCGTGGCTTGGCCGCGTGGGAAGCAGGCCGCTTCAGCCTAGAAAGCCTCGATCTGATCGACATTTCCAAGCGTGATCTTGGCTCTAGCCGCGATGCCTACGTCGACTTCAGCGAACTGGCTCGCCGCTTCCCTAGCAGTCCCTATGCCGCGGATGCCCGTCAGCGCATTATCTACCTGCGCAACGTACTGGCCCGCCATGAACTGCAAGCCGCTGACTTCTATCTGCGCCGCAAAGCCTATGTTGCCGCAGTCGAACGCGGTCGCTGGGTAATCGAGCACTATCCGCAGACCTCCGCCAACGCCGATGCGCTGGCCGTGATGGTCGAAGGCTATATGGGGCTGGGTGCTAAGGACCGAGCGCAGGAAACACTGGCCATTCTTGAGCACAACAAACCGGATCACCCGCAGGTGCGTGATGGTATCTTCCATCCACGCTATGTGAAGGGCACGCTGTCGCTCAACGAGTGAAGACGGCGAATGGTGCGTGCCCATGAGACTCGGTAACGGTGCCCTTTGGGCACCGTTTTCCCCGTTGGAGCCTTGCTTATGCCTTTTCGCTACGTCCTGATCGCTGGCCTTATCTGTGCGGCCATCATCTTCATCAAGCGTCGTCGCTATCAGATGCGCAGCGACCGTGCTGCTGGCACGCGCGCGCCGATCCGCATGGTGCGCTGTGCCTTCTGCGGTGTGCACATCGCTAATCGCGAGGCCGTACGCCTGCCCGCTAACCCAGATCAAAATAGGTCAGAGCGCTATTACTGCTCGCTGGATCATGCCAAGCAGGACCAACTCCACCGCGACTGAGCTTCCCTTCTCGCTTTTGACTCAAGACCTTCGGCCTTATGACGACGACTCTGAGGCAGCCTCGAGGGCTGCGCCTCTTTCGTCTCATGGAGCCAAGCGATGCCATCTCGACCGCTACCGTATATCTCACCGTGTGCGCCTTGGGCAGATGACCAAGGGTATACGCTGTTGTCCGTTCTGCTCGCCATGGCCCTTATCAGCGCCACGGCCTTTATCGGGGTAACAGCCTATTCCCACCACAAGGAAGCGGCTCAGCTCAACGCTGCCGAGCGTCAGCTGGCAGCGCTAATGCAGCAGGGCCGAACACATGCCCGCCTGCGCGGAACACCTCTCGTACTTTCGGACAGTCAGCACCCCGAAGGCTTTAGCGACTGGCAACAAGGCATCACACTGCGCACCGGCACACGCAGTACACCACTGCTCACTCGCCACTGGCCCACCGGCGTTGCCGTTACCGGCCCTGCCCACCGACTGTTTTTCATGCCTCGTGCCTTCGATAGTGCGCTGACCGCTACGTTCGTACTGTGTACTGCGTCCGGCAGGGGGCGTCGCCTCGTCTTTAACCGGTTCGGCTCTGCACGTCATGAAGACGCTAGCGAGCAGGATTGCCAGCGTCGCTGACCACGCCACAGCTTGGCATCGATCACTCGATCATGCTCAAACCGTTCGCGCCGAAGCACGAACTGTTGCAGCAGACGACAGTCATCAGCATGCGCATGACGCAGCGTGATCCACGCTCCCGTACATCGTTCGCCCTCTGCTGCCAGGCACGGCGGCGAGGGTTCGACCCACGCTACTGATTTAAGCCCCCCTACTGACAGAGCACTTGCCCCGCAGGCAGCCACTGGCTGTGGAAAACTCAACGTGCTCTGCTGCCAGTGCCACCATAGGCACTGCCACTCATTTTCCAGCGCAACCTGTTCTTGCACTACCCGCTGACGATCCTGCACCAACCGCAGGCCATCCAAAACATCTTCGCTGGCACAAAGCACCATCAGCACCAGCGCCGCCATTAACCCGACCACAGCGAGCAGCACAGAGCCACTTTCACCACCGACATCACTCGGTACCGCATATCTCGTCATGGCGATGTCTCCCCCAGCCCGTCGACTAAGGCAGGGCGGGCCACGTAGCGATCGAGTGCATAACAGGCTTGAGCCAGCGCCGCATGGCATCCCGTACGATAATGATTCCCCAGCCGAAAAGGTTGACTATCGCTTGCAGCCTCAACGTGCAGCCAACCACCCTGACCAGTAGCCTCGGGCTGCCATGCCATCTGCGTCAGCCCATTGGCGAGACGCTCACTGTTACGCAACTCTGCATGCTGCACGGTAAGGCGGCCATCCGCATGCCAACGGTAACTATCCGTAGTACCAGTCACAGAAGACAGCACCACCAAGGCAGACGCCTCATCACTCCCCACCGTCCAGTGCACCGCATCGGGAAGCGCACTGGCCGTAGCAAGCGCCTGCGTCAGCTCAGCGGCCACGCTTACGGCCCGCAGCTCGGCCTGCTCGACTGCCGCTATCGCTGCCGAGTGGTGCCACAGCATCAGAGCCACCTGCGCCGCGACCGACAGCAGTAGGGCCCCCAACCCTAGGGCCACAAGGGTACGCAGCAGCATTCCCCCCGCCTCAGTTCCACCCTGCGCGACATCCCGTTCAAGGTTCACCCATGGTGAGAAAACAGTAACGGCCCTCTTCATGCGCAGGGCTCCTTATCCAGACACAGTTGCTGCGCAAGTGGCCAATCCCCATAGCACTCCGGCAGGGGCTGTTGCCGATCGCGCTGCCAGCGTACAGATAACAGCCGCCAAGGAGGATGCTCACTCAGACAGGCCACACCCGATGGCAGCAACGCGTCTGTCAGGGCCACCCGACCCGCCAACGAAACGCCTGCCGCCAACTGATCCGCCGTCGACAGTGCCCAGCGCTGCGCCGCCTGCTGGTGAAGCCGAACGCCCTCCGCTTTGAGTGTTGCCAACGAAACGCTCATCAATGCCTGCGTCATAGCCGCCAGTACTCCACAGCTGACCAACGCCTCCCATAGCATAAAACCGCGGTCATTTACGTCATGCGCTAACAAAGGCATATAGTGCTTCCTCCTGTCTGTGCTCAAGAATGTCTACGACAAGACAAAGCCGTTCTAGAGACAGGAAGAGAGCGAGTTACCTACAACAGTCAAATATGAGAGATTTAACTCATTATGGGTGTAATTTTAGCACCATTAACCATAGAACAATAAATCTCCGACGACTCATATTAACTCATTGTCAACCATTATAATAAATGACGCACTGTTATAAACAATCACACATCTATTCACCACAATTGAGAAGAATAGGGATAATGAAAAATGATAACGGCCAAGATGTTTTCGAAGATGCTATAAACATGTTGCAAGGCGATGTGACTACTGCCGCAGCGCGCTTAACTATCGATCCAAATTTACGTCTTGAGTATTCGAGACGAATAAAAGAAATGTCTGACAGTCTAAAAGAAAAAGTCGCCAATGGCTCTACAACATGGAAACAAGCGGCTCAAGAAGCTCAGGAGACGCGCAATGTAATAATGGACTTGATCAGACAAAGGAGCACTCCTCTGGGCCAAGCAATGGCTCACCAACTGAAAGCTACCGGGAAAACGCTAGAAGAGCTTGTCATAAAAAAAGCGACATCCATGTATGGCAAGCATATCCCATTTGAAGCGCTTTCTGCCGAACAGCAAAATAGCGTCTATGCAAACATCGTTGAATCTGCTGGAAGATCGAACAGTGCTGTAAACCAAAGGATGGGGACTTTATCTCGTGTGGGGAAAGGTCTTCTATTCTTGTCTATCGCTATATCTATATGTGAAGTATACAACGCAGATGACAAATTGAATGAAGCCGGGCGACAAACATTCATTATGGGATCGGGGCTAGCCGGAGGATGGGCGGGAGGAGCTGCTGCAGGCCTAGTCTGTGGACCAGGTGCCCCTGTATGCGTCATCGTAGGTGGATTTATTGGAGGTGCACTTGCCGCGTGGGGCGCTGGTAATCTCTGGAGTTGATATGAAAGACAATACTATAGATGTTCAACTTATCATAAGAACTGACCGTACCCAGTATAAATCATCATGTTCGGAAATACGCATAAAAAACAGCGATACGGGTATCATGGTACCCGGCTGTCTATTAGAAGCGTGTGTTGATGCTGGCAATGATACTTACATATTATTTACAACAGATGACAGTCTTTTTGAAGAAGCCCTTTATATATCGCATGTCGATCTACATAAAAAATCGACTTTGGACAGCATGACGATGTTCGTCCCTTATTCCACCGGCATATTCAAAATGCTCGCGGTACAGAAAGACAGCATTTTATTCCAATTTATTGCAGAAATACCATGGGAATTATCCATTACTAGAAAGCCCACTTTTTTTACAGGCCGTCTTTATAAGGAAATAAAGAGACGAATAAAAATAAGAAGCACACTGAAAATCAGAAAAGCCCCCCACTCCTCTTAAATTATCTTCTTAAATGAAGAATGTTTGAGCGAAAGGGCCGGAACAACTGACTCGTTTCGCTCAAACAACGTGATATCAGTGGCTTGCAATAATCCCTGTCCGCAGTTCACGCGGCAGGTTGAAGGTCATGGTTTCCTTACGCCCTTCTAGCTCTTCAGGCAGTCCCGCTCCCAGCTCGCGCAGACGATTGATGACACCTTCCACCAGTATCTCTGGGGCACTCGCACCCGCGGTCAGGCCAATGGAAGTGCAGCCTTCAAACCATGCGGGGTCAATCTGGCTGGCATCGTCGATCAGGTGAGCAGGCGTATCCATCCGCTCGGCCAGTTCGCGCAGACGATTGGAGTTGGAGCTGTTGGGGCTGCCGACCACCAGCACGACATCGCTGTCCGCGGCCAGCTGGCGCACCGCATCTTGGCGATTCTGCGTGGCATAGCAGATGTCATCCTTGCCCGGCCCCTTGATGGCGGGGTACTTGTCACGCAGTGCGTCGATAACGGCAGCAGTGTCGTCCATCGATAGCGTTGTCTGAGTGACATACGCCAAATGCTCGGGATCCTTCACGTTCAACGCAGCCACATCCTCGGCATCTTCCACCAAGTAGATATTCCCACCGAAGCTGTGATCGTAGCGCCCGAGGGTGCCTTCCACCTCCGGATGCCCTTCGTGACCGATCAGGATGCATTCTTGGGCATGACGCGAGTAGCGCAGCACTTCCATATGCACCTTGGTGACCAGCGGGCAGGTCGCATCGAAGACCTTGAGCCCACGCGCTTCGGCTTCCTGCTGCACCGATTTCGGTACCCCGTGAGCGGAAAAGATCACCAGCGTGTTGTCCGGCACATCATCCAGCTCCTCGACGAAAATCGCACCGCGAGCGCGCAGCGTATCGACGACGAACCGGTTGTGGACAACTTCATGGCGGACATAGAGCGGCGCGCCAAAGATATCGAGGGCGCGATTGACGATGTCGATCGCACGGTCGACCCCCGCGCAGAACCCTCGCGGGTTGGCGAGAAGGATCCGCATGGATGGCGTTGAATCGCTCATGGTAAAAGGCCTCGTTGCAGTAATGAACCACCGTGGCACGGCGTATTCAGACATAAAAGCGCTGTCCTTATCTCTAGGATAGGACAGCGAGGTCTTTGAATAGGCGAGAAGTGACCCGGCACCGTCTGCGGTGCGGGTATCAGCCTATGGGTATCACGCTGCCGGATCGGAAACGGCGGGTTTCTTACGGCGCAAGCTATCCCAGATCAGCATCAGCATGCCCACCACGATGGCGGAATCAGCAATGTTGAAGGCGGGATAGTAGTACGTATTCTGCCAGTGGAATGACAGAAAGTCTGTGACACGACCGGCCAACACGCGGTCATATAGGTTACCAAGGGCACCGCCAACCACCAGCGCAGCTGAAATGGCCTGCCAGTAGCGGTTACGCGGCATGCGCATCATCCACACGATCATGCCAATCACGACGGCAATGGCAATGATGGCGAACAGCCAGCGCTGCCAACCGGAATGGTCCGCAAGGAAACTGAACGCTGCACCGTAGTTGTACAGCAGGCGCAGATCGAAGAAGCCCGGAATAACCGTGACCGCGTCGTTCTCACCCAGATAAAGTCTTACTAGTGCCTTCGATCCTAGATCCAGCACGATCATCAGCACCGATAGCCAGATCCAGCTGATCGCCGATTTCATCGGTTTTCCATCTGGCATCTGATGTCCGTTCGAGTGGCTACTCATGACATCGCTTCCCTGCAATAGAAGTGATAGGAAACACAATGGCAGATACCCCTCGGCATCTGCCATTGCAATGATCCGGACGCAGGCCATGCGCGCTTAAAGAAAGCGACCTCGACCTACGCCGTCTGCCAGTCCCCATGGACAGCGCTCACATCAGCGAGACCGAGACACTCCCGACCAAGGCCGGAAGTGTCCACGAGTACCCGATCAAGCGCTACCGGCGGCACGTCACACGAAGTGACGGACTTCGCCCGGGCCTTCCGGCAGGTTGGCAATGCAGCGTGCGCACAGCGTCGGGTGCTCAGGATCCTGACCGACTTCCGGACGGTGCTCCCAGCTGCGCTCGCATTTCGGATACGGGCTGACACGAACGCTGACCTTGAGACCGTCGATTTCGGTATCCGTTGCATCCACAGCGTCCGCGAGCGGCTTGAGCATCGCGTCAGATGTCAGCAGTACGAAACGCAGTTCGTCCTCCAGACGGCCCAGCGTTGTCAGCAGCGCGTCGTTAGCGAACAGCGTTACTTCAGTATCCAGCGAGCCCTTGACCAGTCCCTGGTTACGCGCGTCTTCCAAGCACTTGTTGACCGCATGTTTGACGGCCATCACGTCTTCCCAGAATTCACGACCGAACGCATCGTCGTTCGGCAGGCAGGTCAGGTCGTCGGCATACTCTTCCAGATGTACGCTTTCGAGACGTTCGCCCGGCAGCAGTCCGTAGATCTCTTCGGCGGTGAACGACAGGATCGGAGAGATCCAGCGCGTCAGCGCAGAGAGGATCTTGAACAGTGCCGTCTGGCAGCTGCGGCGCGCCAGCGAGTCTTCCTGCGTGGTGTACTGACGATCCTTGATAATGTCGAGGTAGAAGCCCCCCATATCACTGGAGCAGAACGTCAATAGCTGCTGATATACATCCAGGAAGCGATACTCTTCGTACGCTTTCTGGATGCGTTCCTGCAGCTGTGCGGCACGGTCGATGGCCCAACGGTCGAGCGCCAGCATGTCAGCAGGTGCCACGCTATGCTTGGCCGGTTCGAAACCGTTGATGTTCGCCAGCATGAAGCGCGCCGTGTTGCGGATACGACGATAGGCATCGGCCGTGCGCTTGAGGATCTCGTCGGAGATCGCCATTTCACCACTGTAGTCGGTCGACGCCACCCACAGACGCAAGATATCTGCGCCCAGCTTGTCCATGACTTCCTGCGGAGCAACCGTGTTGCCGATCGACTTGGACATCTTGCGGCCCTGAGCATCCACGGTGAAACCGTGCGTCAGCAGCGAACGGTACGGCGCGTGGCCGTCGATGCCTGCGCCTGTCAGCAACGAGGACTGGAACCAGCCACGGTGCTGGTCGGAGCCTTCGAGGTACAGGTCGGCACGCGGGCCTTCTTCATGTCCCATCGGGTGCGAGCAGCGCAGAACGTGGTAGTGCGTTGTTCCGGAATCGAACCATACGTCCAGCGTATCGGTCACTTTCTCGTACTTGTCGGCGTCGTCGCCCAGCAGCGTAGCCGGATCAAGGCTGAACCATGCTTCGATGCCCGACTTTTCGACCAAACGTGCAACGTCTTCCATCAGCTCGACGGTACGCGGATGCAGTTCGCCAGTCTGACGGTGGAGGAAGAACGGAATCGGTACGCCCCAATTGCGCTGGCGAGAGATACACCAGTCAGGACGCTGTTCGATCATGCCCTGCAAACGCGCCTTGCCCCACGCCGGAACGAACTGAGTGTCTTCGACACTCTGCTTGGCCGCTTCGCGCAGCGTGGCGCGGCCTTCTTCAGGCTGGTGGTCCATACCGATGAACCACTGCGCCGTTGCGCGGTAGATCAGCGGCGTTTTGTGGCGCCAGCAGTGCATGTAGCTGTGCACGATCGGATCGTGCGCCATCAGCGAATTGACGTCGCGCAGCTTCTCGATGATCAGCGGGTTGGCCTTCCAGATGAACATGCCACCGAAGAACGGCAGATCGTCCACGTAGTGACCGTTCGACTGTACCGGGTTCAGGATGTCATCGTTGGTGAAGCCATTACGGCGGCAGGTATAGAAATCGTCCTCACCGTAGGCCGGTGCAGAGTGAACGATACCAGTACCAGCACCGTCTTCGACGTATTCCGCCAAGAAGACTGGGGAAACGCGGTCGTAGAACGGGTGCTGGAAGCGAATGTGATCCAGCGTGCTACCCTGAGCACGCGCAATAACCTGGCCGGTCAGGCCATAGCGTTCCAGACACGCTTCATAAAGCGTTTCGGCCAGCAGCAGGATGCGATCACCAGTATCGACCAGCACGTAGACGAAGTCGGGGTGAACGTTGAGCGCTTGGTTGGCCGGAATAGTCCACGGCGTGGTGGTCCAGATAACGATGGAGGTCGTTTTCGGCAGCGACGTCAGGCCGAAAGCTGCCGCCAGTTTAGCGCTGTCGTCCGGTGCCACTTCAAACGCAACGTCGATGGCATCGGATTTCTTGTCCTGATATTCGACTTCGGCTTCCGCCAGAGCAGAACCGCAATCGAAGCACCAGTTGACCGGTTTCAGGCCTTTAAAGACATAACCTTCTTCGACCAGACGCGCCAGCGCACGGATTTCACCCGCTTCATTATCGAAATCCATGGTGCGGTACGGGTGATTCCAATCGCCCAAAACCCCTAAGCGAACGAACCCGGCTTTCTGGCCTTCGACCTGCTGTGCGGCATATTCACGGCACAGTTCACGCGTACGGGCAGCGGACATGTCTTTGCCGTACAGCGTTTCGACCTTGTGCTCGATTGGCAGGCCGTGGCAGTCCCAGCCCGGCACATAGGGTGCGTCGAAGCCTGCGACAGTCTTCGACTTGATGATGATGTCCTTGAGGATCTTATTGACAGCGTGACCAATGTGGATGTCACCGTTAGCATAGGGAGGGCCATCGTGCAGCAAGAACAGCGGCTTGTCTTTGCGCGCGCGGCGAATCATGCCGTACAGGTCCATCTCGGTCCAACGGGCCAATCGCTGCGGCTCTTGCTTCGGCAGACCACCCCGCATCGGGAAGTCGGTCTGAGGCAGGTTCAGCGTATGCTTGTAATCCTTGCGGTCGTTCTTGGAATCGCTCATGGACAACTCGTCGCCTGATTCAGGTCAATTGGAAATGTAGATACAGCATGCGCCCTGTCAGGACGCAGATTCTGTCACGGCCGGCGCAGTCGCCAGCAGTGTCCAGCCGTCGGCATCGTCACGGCAGAGCGCGCTCAGACGTGATGAACCTTCGGCTCCGGCGGCCATACGCTCGGCGTAATGGTGTCCGGCATCAATGTCACGCATCAGCTGTGCGCGCAAGGCGTCAATGCCATCGAAACGCATCTCTCTACGCAGCCGCTGACAGGGAATGACCGTCAGCCGCTGGCCGTAGAGATTCCCTGAAAAGTCCAGCAGATGTACTTCCAGCACGGGGCGCGTGCTGCCCACAGTCGGACGCCAGCCGATATTGGCAACGCCCCAGTACACCTGCCCATCTTCCGTTTTCACCGCCACAACATACACACCCTGCAGTGCAGGCGGCTTCATGGGCAGCGGAAGGTTGGCGGTCGGCACGCCTAGCGTTCGCCCCAACTGGCGGTCTTGGCGTACTCGCCCTTCATAGCAGAAAGCGCGTCCTAGCAAGCAGGCCACCTGCCGAAAATTGCCCGACGCCAACAACGTGCGTACACGACTACTGGAGACGCGCTCATCGTCGAGCAGGAAGGTCGCCGCATGCTCGGTGTGGAAGCCGTGCTGCATGCCCTGCTGCTGCAACAGTGTGAAATCACCCTTGCGATCACAGCCGAACCGGAAATCATCGCCCACCACGACATAGGACGCACCTAGCCCCTTCACGAGAATCTGCTCAATGAACTGCTGGGCAGACAGCTCACGCAGGCGCTGGTTGAAGGCCAGGCACAGCACGCGATCGACACCGCAGCGTGCCAGCAGACGCACCTTGTCACGCAGTAGCGTTAGTCGCGCAGGTGCCTGATCGGCTCCGAAGTATTCACGCGGCTGGGGTTCGAACAGCACCACGGTCAATGGCTGATGCTGCTGATCGGCCAGACGGCGCAAACGGTTCAGCAACATCTGGTGCCCCTTGTGCACACCATCGAAGTTGCCGATCGTTACCACGCTGCCCCGGTGCTCGGGACGCAGGTTGTGTACGCCTCTGATCAGTTCCATACGTTCTTTGTCCCGCCAAATATCGTTCAGGCTCGGTCAGCCCTGCATTCTGAAATCGCGCAGCCGCATGCCGGTTAGGAACAGCCAGACGACGTACCCGACCATGGCGACGGTGATTTCAAGCGTCATCACCGATGCACGCTCATAAATGCTCCATTCCAGCCACTGCTGGCGTTCGGGCGTGAACAGTACTAGCCCCGCGCCCATCAGCGCGCAGCCACTGCCCAGTCTCAGCATAAAACGCCACCAGCCCGGCTGGAAGACCAGCACCTTCTCGCGGTACAGCGCCCACCCCAGCATACCCGCGTTCAGACACGCCGACAGCATGGTGGAAGTAGCCAGGCCGACATGGGCCAGATGCTTGTACAGCAATAGGTTGAAGACCATATTGCTTGCCATCGCTATCATGCCGATCTTGACTGGCATTCGCGTGTTCTGGCGAGCGTAAAAGCCGGGGGCCAGCACCTTGATCAGCATGAAAGCCACGATCCCCACCGACATTACCCGCAGACACTGAGCGGTCATCTCAACGTCATGCACAGTAATGCGGCCGTACTTAAACAGTGTGATCAGCAGCGGCTGTGTAATCAGGAAGATGGCGACCGCGGCAGGCACGCTGACCAGCAGTACCATGCGGATGCCCCAGTCCAACATCCGTGCAAAATGATCTCGATCCTGAGACGCATGGCGTCGTGACAGCGCCGGCAGGATAACGGTACCGATCGCCACCCCGAATACCCCCAGCGGCAGCTCGGTCATGCGGTCGGAATAATAGAGCCAGGTCACGCTGCCAGCCGTCAACATCGACGCCAGCATGGTGTTGATCATCAGGTTGATCTGCGCCACGGAGACCCCGAACAGCGCTGGCCCCATCAGCTTCAGTATCCGCTTCACCCCCGGGTGACGGAAGTTGGGCTTGGGAAGCGGTAGCAACCGCAGTTTGGCGATAAAGGGTAACTGGAACCCAAGCTGTACGAACCCCGCCGCCAATACGCCCCATGACAGCACCTTGGCTGGCTCCGGAAACAGCGGTGCGACCTTGACGGCAATGATCATGGTCACGTTGAGGAATATGGGGGTCAACGCCGGAATCGAAAAGCGCCCCCAGCTGTTGAGAATACTCCCCGCATAAGCGGCCAGTGAGATCAGCAGCAAATAGGGGAACATAACTTCCAGCAGCTGCGTCGTCAGCAAGAACTGATCGGGGTGCTCACGAAAACCAGGCGCAAAGATATACACCAGCTGTGATGAAAACAGCATGCCCAGTGCCGTCACAATCGCCAGCACAATTGCCAAGCTACCGGCAACGGCATTGAGCAGATCCCGTGTTTCACGATGGTTGTCGCGGGTGGCGTATTCCGACAGTACCGGCACAAAGGCCTGATTGAATGCCCCTTCGGCAAACAAACGACGCATCAGGTTGGGGATGCGAAACGCGACGAAGAAGGCATCAGAGGTACCCCCTGCGCCCAATAGCGCTGCCACCATCACATCGCGCACCATACCTAACACGCGCGACAGCATGGTCATGATGCCCACGACCATTCCCGAACGCAGCAGCCCTACCGACTTTTCCTTTGCCATGAGTCGATGTTTCCCGATATCCAAGACCTTTCCCTGAGCGCTACCCGCATCGACGCCACCTTTTTATGATTCAGCCCGCAATAAACACGGACCGATCATAGGCAGCACTCTGCGAGAGATGCTCCGATCGCACCTCGACAGCGTAGTTGAGCCAACAGCGGATAGCGCTCGCACGCCGCGCTTTCGATACGCCACCTACCCCTACCGTTCTTTGACGGAAAAGGGACAGATACCACAGCGAAAACACGATGTTCCTGTGACAGGGAAGCGTAGAAATGATTCGCTACCACTACGCCTCGGACGGGGTGCAGAGGACTGCCTGTTGATAATCCATAAGGCAGACATACAAAAAAACCGGCCGGAGCCGGTTTCATGCAACACCTGTCCGGCTTAGGCCGCCAGGTTTTTAATTCGTGCGTTCAGACGACGTTTCAGACGTGCAGCCTTTTTCTTGGCGATGACGTCTTTGTCAGCCATGCGGTCGAGGACCGGCTGAGCAACGCGGAATTCAGCCATGGCAGCGGCGTGATCGCCAGCCTGGACAGCTTTCAGGACGCGTTTAACGTAGGTACGAACTACGGAACGCTGACTTGCATTGTGCTGACGACGGACTTCTGCCTGACGTGCACGTTTACGGGCTTGTTTACTGTTCGCCACTGTCTACTCCCGGAGATATGACAGATAAGAATCTATGGAATATTGCTGCGTCTGACGCTTGCCGCCAACACCACGAATGCAGTGCCTGCGCGGAGTTCAGACATTCAGGTCCTGTGATCGACATCGCCCTAGCGATGTCACGCCACGTGGGCCATGTCTGAGAGGATGCCGCATTCTATCAGTGAAGCGCTATAAACGCCAACCACTACGACCACCTTCCTTGACATTCGCTGCGCATGAAGGCTGGCCCCTATCGCAGATCAGCCTTCATGACAGCGTGTTACACGTGACGCACCGAACGTACCGGCCGCCTTATACGGCGATCGAAATCGCGGTATCAGATCAGCACCAAATCATCGCGATGAATCAGTTCACCGTGATGCGCGACCTCACCGTTGATGCACTCTTTGATGTGGTCAGTGCTGACGCCTAGAATACGTTCGGCTTCGTTGCGGTCGAAATTGATCAACCCTTTGGCAATCCGGCGCCCCTGCTGATCAACACAGGTCACCAAATCGCCCTTACGGAAACGCCCACGCAGCGCCTTAACCCCGACGGGTAGCAGGCTGGCACCGTTGTCACACAGGTGACGCACGGCACCATCGTCGAGCACAACCGTGCCCCGCGACTGCATCTGACCGACAATCCAACGCTTGCGCGCCTTCAATGGTTCATCGGCAGGTTTTAGCAGCGTTCCCAGACGTTCGCCTTCCAACAGCCGTGGAATAATGTCCTTCTCACGCCCACTGGCAATGATCGTCATGGCACCAGAGCGCGCTGCCAGTCGTGCAGCGTTGAGCTTGGTGGCCATGCCGCCGGTCCCTAGCTTGCCACCGCCGCCGGCGACGGCATCCAGACGCTCATCGTCCGCCAACGCTTCTTCGATCAGCTTCGCGTGCGGATTTTTGCGTGGATCGGCATCGTAGAGCCCGGTCTGGTCGGTCAGCAGGATGAGCGCATCAGCGTCCATCAGGTTGGCGACCAGCGCCCCCAGCGTATCGTTATCGCCGAGTTTGATCTCCTTGGTGGAGATGGCATCGTTCTCATTGATGATCGGAATCACCCCCATGTCGGTCAGGGTATGCAATGAGTTGCGTGCGTTGAGGTAGCGACGACGGCTCGACAGGTCATCGTGCGTCAGCAACACCTGAGCGCTGCGGATACCGTGACGAGAAAAGTGGCTCTCCCAGCATTGCACGAGGCCGCTCTGGCCAACCGATGCGGCCGCCTGCAGCTCGTGCAACTCGGTAGGTCGCTCATGCCAGCCCAGCCGCACCATACCTTCAGCAACGGCCCCCGAACTGACGACGATCGGTTCGATACCTCTCGCCAACAGCCCGACCAGCTGGTCGACCCAGCTGCCAATGGCTCGCCCGTCGAGCCCACGTCCATCATTGGTCAACAGAGAACTGCCGATCTTGACCACAACACGCTTCACATCACGAAGAGCCTGACGCTCTTTTCTAGGGGATGTCATATAGCTTCCGTTCTGGTTTAGCTCACGCCCTGAGCTACGTCATCAGGGCACGTATTCGACCTCGACGTCACTGTCATCATCATCGTCGTCGTCATCCCATGCTTCTGTATCCAGGCCTTTCTGACGACGGCGCCATGCCAGGCGCGCCTCGGTACGCTCTACCGCTTCCTGCTCCATACGCTCGCGAACACTACGCTCGTGCTCGGCGGCGTCTTCATTATCGGCGATCAGTTCGCGCTGCTCGGTCAGCCAGCGGTAGATCGCCTGAATCAGCTCATCACAGCCTTCGCGCGCGATGGCTGAAATCTGGAAGGTGGGACCGTTCCAGCCCAGACGGCCGACGATATCGTCGATCAACGCCTGGCGCTCGTCTTCGGCCACCAGATCCAGCTTGTTGAGTACCAGCCAACGCGGCTGTTCAGCCAGCGTCGGCGAGAACTGTTCCAGCTCCTGCACGATCAGCTGAGCGGACTCAACGGGATCACTGCCGTCCACGGGCATCACATCGACGACGTGCAGCAGTAGGCGTGTACGGGTCAGGTGCTTGAGGAAACGCAGCCCCAGCCCAGCACCGTCCGATGCCCCTTCGATCAACCCCGGCACGTCCGCCATAACGAAGTGCGCGTGACGATCCAGCTTGACCACGCCCAAGTTGGGTACGAGGGTCGTGAACGGGTAGTCCGCCACCTTGGGACGAGCCGCAGAGACCGAGCGAATCAGCGTAGACTTGCCCGCATTCGGCAGCCCCAACAGACCCACATCCGCCATCAGCTTGAGCTCCAGACGAAGCTCGCGGCGCTCACCCGGCGTTCCCGGTGTCGTACGGCGCGGTGCGCGGTTGGTCGAGGACTTGAAGTGAATGTTCCCCAGACCACGGCGTCCACCCTGCGCCACCTTGATCACCTGCCCGGCTTCTGTCACGTCACCGATGACTTCCAGCGTATCGACGTCAATAAGCGTAGTGCCCACAGGGACCTTGACGTACAGATCGTCCCCCTGCCGGCCACTCATCTGGCTGCCCTGACCGGGGCGGCCGTTTTCAGCCTTATAGAACCGCTGGTACTTGAAGTCAATCAAGGTATTGAGCGCTTCATCGCCCACCAGATAGACAGTGCCACCGTGACCGCCATCCCCACCATCGGGACCGCCTTTGGGGATGAACTTCTCACGGCGGAAGCTCAGGCAGCCACTACCACCGTTGCCTGCTTCTACCGTAATCGTGGCTTCATCGACGAATTGCATGCGCTATCTCCCGAATACTGTCTGTGCACCGGCATACCGATGACCTTTTCTATGTGACGGCCATTCGCACCGGCAAGCACACATGCAAAAAAGCCCCGCGTGTGCGGGGCTTTCCAGGCGGCACTGATACTGGCCATGCCAGTCAGCATGCCCACCCGTTTACGCGATCATCAGGCCGGTTCGACGCTGACGAATTTACGCTGTTTCGGACCTTTGGTTTCGAACTTGATTTTACCGTCGGTCAGAGCGAAGAGCGTGTAGTCCTTACCAACACCCACGTTAGTACCAGCGTGGAACTTGGTGCCGCGCTGACGAACGATGATGTTGCCTGCTGTAGCAGCCTGGCCGCCGAACAGTTTTACGCCGAGGCGTTTGGACTGGGAGTCGCGTCCGTTACGCGAACTACCTGCTGCCTTCTTGTGAGCCATTGTAGTGCTCCTTCAAGTGAGTTCGTAGAAAATGCGTGTCAGAAATCAGGCAGAAATGCCGGTGATTTTGACTTCGGTGAACCACTGACGGTGGCCCTGACGCTTCATGTGGTGCTTACGGCGACGGAACTTGATGATAGTGACCTTATCACCGCGGCCGTGAGATACGACTTCAGCAGTAACCTTGGCACCGTCAACAACCGGGGCGCCTACTTTGACGTCGTCGCCAGCAACCAGCAGGACTTCGTCGAAAGTAACGGTTTCACCAGTAGCCACTTCCAGCTTTTCGAGCTTGATGGTCTGGCCTTCCTGAACGCGGTACTGCTTACCGCCGCTCTTGATAACTGCGTACATGGTCTTCTCCAAAGGACTCATCTGTTTTGCTACTTGGGTCGACCTGCTTCAAGTGGTTCCACTCTGGAAACCATCTAACAGGGAGCACGACGAGCTTAAGGCGAAGAATTATACCCTCACGCTAACGTCATCACAATCCCCTTTCACGACCTTCATCCTGTGAATGACGCGGCGTCCAGGCAGATCAATACCTTCGGTGCACCCGAAGAACCTCAGACGTGCATGCGCGGTTGCCTTCTACGTCCATAACCACCCTTTTCTAAGGGGGAAATGCCCCGAAATGATGCCTTCTAGCCCTTTAACGGCGCACTTTTGCTGATGTAACCAGATGGTAAAAAAGCGCATAGAAAATGGATTTATCCCTACAGGATTTCGCTGCGCGCCCTCTCCATAAGGACAGCCGACTTATTCCATTTCTTAAAATTCCTTAAGGGAACAAAGAGTTATCTAACAGTAACCACGCAAGAAAAATGCGCTTATATTTGCGCATTTACGCCTTTTTTTGCTCTCTCTTTAACACTGTACTTTTGGCGTTTGACGCTTATATAACGTTCTTGTTATTAATCTTGCAGCTGCTGATTTAAAGGCAAATAACCGTATTAAATGAGGGAGGCTAACATGCCCTTTCGTTCATTTACTAAAGTCGTATCAGCTCACCCCGATTCACCTGCTATTATTCATCACAACAACCGATCCGTATCGTATCAAAAACTACTTTTGCTAATAGAGGCTATTTCGTGTGGCCTAGTAAAAAAAGGGCTACGTATTGGCGACAGAGTTATTCTTCACAGCAAAAATAGAATCGAACTTATCGCGAGCTATTATGCATGCCTAGCTACGGGCGCGACATTCGTACCAACCAATCCTCATCTTCCCAATAAAGACATCAGCAAAATCATTTCGGATAGCGGGGCACGATTCTACTTAGGAGATACCACAAGCTACACAGCCAACCGAGAAGCGATCGACGAAGCCTGCACGCTGGAGGGTCGCTGGGTCATTGGCATGAAAACGCCGACCGGCAAAGCACAGTCTTGGCACTCCCTACTACAGGCGGGAGGCTCTTTTTCACCGCCACCGCTATCACTCGATCTGATTGCCAGCATTTTCTATACGTCAGGCACTACGGGGCAACCTAAGGGATTTGCCTTTTCCCGCCGAGCCATAAGCGCCATCATTGATATCGTATGTTCAACCATGGCGCTATCAGTCAAAGCGACCAACACTGCCCCCTTCTACTCCATGGTCGATGTCATCAGCCCTTGGTCCATTCAGACGTCATTGGCTTCGCTAAGCCTGCATCGCCCTGTCATCTTGACCGATAACCACGCCCCCCACACCGTTCTCAAGGTACTGAACACCTACCAGTTATCGTGGTTTACCGGCACGCCAGCCAATTTCCATGATCTTACCGTTGCAGCCCAAGAGCTTGACCATGTACCTGTCCTTAGCGCCACAGCCTGCGTATCGGGTGGCGATACATGCCCGCTCGAAATCGCCCAGCGCTTCCATACCACGTTCGGCGGCCACCTGCAGAACTCGTACGGCCAAACTGAACAGGGTTGCATCACCATCCACCACCCCGATCTGACCAAAGCCTCCGCGCCCACCCTGGGCTGGCCGCTGCCCACAACAGCCATCAAGATCGTTACTGATAATGGGGAAGATGGCGAGGTAGGAGAGCTGTTCGTTCAATCTCCTGCCAAAACGGCAGGGCGATGGACAGACAAAGGCATTGAACCCGTTTATGAGGACGGCTGGATCCCTACTGGTGATCTGGTGCGTCGACATGCTGATGGTTGCCTAGAAGCGCTTGGCCGCCAGAAAGATCTCATCAAGATCGCGGGCTATCCCGTCTATCCGCTGGAAATTGAGGAAGAGTTATTAAGGCATCCGGATATTGCCAAGGCAGTGGTATTCGCTATTCCTGACGTTGCAAAGGGGGAATCCATCATTGCCATGATCGAAATGCACCGCGGAAAAACGCTTTCATCAACAGCAATAAAAAATTATCTAGCGGACAAGATCGCTCATTATAAAATTCCAGAAAACATCAGCTTCGTCGACACTATTCCTATCGTTAATAACAAAATAAGTCGACGTCATATCGCTAGGGAATATCTCATATCATGTGACAAGGAGGTCCGGCCGCTAGAATAACCTCTTCCTTTAGCCAAGTACTCACATATAACGTCCTTCCATATCGGTATATCAAAATTATACCGAGAAAGTTTTTTACACCCTAAATAACGAATATTGCCTTTCATACAAATAGGAGAGATTCCCTTGAACAGTATCCAGAACACTATCGCCAATATCCTGATCGATGACCTTTTCATCAGCGTGCCGCGCGATGACATCAATCTCAACGACAACATGCGTGACGTACTGGGCCTCGATTCGCTGGGCTTCAGCGAGCTGCGTGCGCAGTGCGAATACGCCTTCGGCATCAAGATCACCGATGACCAGTTCACCCCGAAACACTTCGATTCCATCGCCACGCTGTCAGCGCTGATTGAGCAGCTGACAGCCAACAGCGCACAGTAGGAGGCCCATTCATGACCACTTCAAGCACTGCTACCGTCGCTACAACGGCCCCTCGCACCATGGGATTTACCGAACTTAAAGGGTGGCTGCGCCACCGCCATCCGATGGTCTTTCTGGATCGCGTGCTCGACTATGCCCCTGGGGAATACCTCAAGAGCCTGATGGCCGTTTCGGGTCAGACAGACGCTATCTCTGGTCACTTTCCCGAACGCGCTATTTTCCCGGCCAGCCATATGATGCAGGCCGTCGCTCAGTCCGCCATCATCTTGCTACAGGTATCGACGACCCCCTTGGCCGACGATGAGGTCACCCTCATTGGGTCAGTCAAATCGCGCTTCACGCATATCGTCGTGCCGGGGGATCTGGTCACGTTCGACGTACGCTGCGATCACCTGCGCGATGACTTCCTCACCTTCACCTGCTACGCCACGGTTGGCGAACACGCTGCGGGCACTATCAAAGGGTCGATCATCCGCAAGAACATTGCGGACCTGGGAGAACAGCTATGGTGAATGACTCCCCGGCGATCTGGGTTACCGGCATGGCGTGGTCCACCGGCTTGGGGGCAGACCTCAAGACCGTATGGGAGGCGCTGCTAGCGGGTGCGTCAGCCATCGACCATGTCCCCACCGAACACGACCTGCGCAGCGACCTTGCCGTTGCGCTTCCCCACCTACCGTTGGACATGCCGTTAGCAGAACGCCAGCACACGCTGACCTGTTCGACGCTGAAAATGGCGCTGAACGATGCTGGCATTGCGGCCGATGCACCTCAGCTAATGTCGGTGCTGGGCACAAGCTATGCCCATCATCTGGACGATACCAACACTGAGTCGCTGTCGGATTGGGCCAATGCAGCGGCACGCTCGCTTGGCTTCAAGCGCCCTCCCGTCGTGGTGTCCACGGCCTGCTCGGCGGGAGCGGATGCGATTCAAGTGGGGATGTCACTTATCCGCGACGGCGCGGCTGATCTGTGTATCTGCGGTGGCGCAGACATTCTGTCGGAAGGAAAGCGGCTCGGTCATTCGCGATTAGGCACGCTGTCACCCGACGGACTGTATGCCTTTGACCGCAACCACAGCGGTACCGTACTGGGCGAAGGGGCGGCCTTCATTGTGCTGGAATCAAAAGCGCACGCGCAGGCCCGTGGTGCGCAGCCCTACGGCTTTATCGTCGGGACAGGCGCCGCCAATGATGCCGTCAATGCAGTGGCCCCCGATCCGTCCGGCCAGAACGTTATTAATACGGTCGAACGCGCCCTTCTCAGCGCGGGCCTGCATCACGACGATATCGCGCTGATCAATGCCCACGGTACGGGTACTCAGATCAACGACAATGTTGAGTCCATTGCCTATTCCTCGCTGTTTGCCAGCAACGCCCATCCACCCGTGCTGTTTGCGACCAAAGGGGCGCTCGGACACACGCTCGGCGCAACGGGGGCCATCGAAGCCATCGTCGTGCTACTGGCACTCAACCACCACTGCGCCCCGCCCGTATATGCCTTGCAGCAACCGCTGGACGTTCTCAAGCTGCCGATTCCCATCCATACCCCCATGGTGGTGGGCAAGGGCTATGGCATCAGTGTCACGCTGGGCTTTGGCGGCTTCGATACCTGCCTGGTGCTGCAAGGCGCCCAGAGGAGTCTGTCATGAGCACGCTTGCCTCTTTTAATCCTCACACCCTTCTCGCTATTGGCGAAGGGACGGCCAGTGCGCCCGATCTGGCGTCGATGAAACCCACTCAGAAAGCATCACTGTATGCCGATCCGCTGTCGTGGCTGGTACTCAGCGCCGTGGAAAACGCGGTCGCTTCGACCCGCGAGGCACTGGACGCTTCCCGCCGTACGGTCGGCCATATCGTCATCAGTGATACCTGCACCCTGCACACACTGCATGCCATCGCGCGAACGGTGCCGTCCGGTCACGTTTCACCGCTGAAGTTCTCGGGTGCCTGTCCGGGGCTGATCTGTTGTCTACCCTCGCAACTGCTGGGGTTCAGCGGCCCGAGCATTGCACTGTCGATGCCCGGCCTACTGGGCCAGCCCCATGCCATGACACTGGCACAGACGTGGCTGAAAGATCAGGCGGCGTCACATGTCATTGTGACGGTTCACCATGCCGATGCGTCAGGTCACCGCGTTACTAGCACGGTGTTCACTTGCGCCACTTCGGGAGAAACAAGATGACAACGCCATTGAAACCGCTGGCGCCTGACACGATTCAACGTTTTCTTGATGATATGGTGCAGGCCGATCAGGCCCAGCCCATCGCCATTAAAGTCGATGATGTCATCGCCGACCTGCGTGCCAAAGGCGTTCAGCCCGGCCACCCCGTCATGGTGGCCATTCCCAATAGCAAAGCCTTTGTCGCAGTGGTATTTGGTATTCTGGCACTGGGGGCCGTTCCCGTGCTGCTGCCATCTTCCGCCCCTCCTGCACGCATCCAGCGCATCGCCCACATTGTGGGCGCCAGTGCACTGGTCGGGCTGAACATCTCCCCCGCGCTCAGCCCCGCCGACAGCGTGTCGGCACTGGCCGGTGTCGCCAAGTTCGCCTTTATCGATCAACGTGCGCCCCATGTTTACCCCGAACATCACATCATCCTGCTGACATCGGGCACCTCGGGCATCTTCAGCGGCTGCCTATTCCACATCAACGCACTGCTGCTCAATGCATCACGCCATATCGCCGCCATCGGTCAGAGCGCCAGCGATCGGGTGCTGATCAACCTGCCGATGTACTACTCCTATGCGTTCGTGGCTCAGCTGCTGGCCAGCTTCCTGCTAAACAACCGAACCGTAATCGCGGGCCCACCTTTCACTCCTGAACACTACGAACACACCATCCGCCAGTACCAGATATCACTGTCATCGCTGACGCCGCTAATGGTCGATGCATGGCTAGATGCGGGCGATCAGCCGCTGCCTGAACCGCTGCGCCGCATGACGATTGGGGGTGATGCGTTGTCGACTGCGTCACTGAAGGCGCTGCTTGATCGTACGCCGGGGTTGGCACTGTACGTGACCTATGGTCTGACGCAAGCCGGCCCGCGCGTTGCCACGCTGGCGGCGCATGAAGCACCGCCGAGCAAGTACGGCTCGGTGGGGCTGCCCTTCCCCGATATTCGCGTTTATCTGCGCAAGGATCACCCTGACGATGACGGCGGTGAACTGATCGTCGAAACCGACAGCGGCATGACCCGCCGCATCACCGGTGCTGAAGATGAACCGGATACGCCGCGCATCGGCGATCATCGCATCATCCACACTGGCGACCGTTTCCTGATCGACGACGATGGCTATCTGTTCTTCAAGCGCCGCAAGCCCTCCTACGTGATGAGCCGCGGTGAAAAGGTCAGCCTGAAATCGGTCAGCGATATCGCAGAGAACATCTCCGGCGTAGCGCGCGCCGAGGCGTGGGTGCACGAGTACGACGAGACCTCCGGCAACTCGCTCTTCACCCTGGATGTGTACTGCGAAGACGACACGCTCACCGAGGGGGATATCCGCCGCCAGCTGGGCAGAACGCTGCTACGCAGTGAGCAGCCCACGGTGATCACTCTTCACTCCGCGGCCGACATTGGCTGGCGCAAAACACCGTCTCATCACGCCACTACCGCTTCCAAGGAGGTGACGCCATGACCATCGCTTCGCTACCGCTCGTAATTTCCGGTGATTCGGACAATGCCTTGATCGACGCCGCCAGACACCTGCTCGCCCAGATCGAACCGCTGGCCGAGGAGGCACTGCTACCGTTCTGCCTCGAACAGCTCGTACACCCCCACGGTACACTGCGCGCCGCCGTATCCGGCCCCGACAAGAAGCGCCTTGTCGGGGGGCTGAAGGCGCTAGTGGAAGGCCGCCCGGCGCGCAATGTGATCAAAGGATCTGCGGATATTGCTAAGGCACCGGTCTTCGTCTTTCCGGGCCAAGGACCGCTGTGGCCCGGCATGACTCGCGGTCTGATCGAGGCCTCACCGCTGTTCAAGGAACGCATCGCTTTCTACACACAGGCACTTCAACCCAGCCTACATTGGAGTCCGCAGGAGGCGCTGACCACCGGCCAAGAATTCAAGCATCTGACCGAAATCCAGCCCATCCAGTTCACTATGGCGTCGGCACTGGCCGATATGTGGCGCGCCTACGGCATCACTGAACAAGCCGTAGTCGGCCATTCCGTCGGGGAAGCGGCCGCCTCCAATGCAGCGGGGCTGCTCTCGCCCGAGGAAGCCGCCAGACTGACCGTCGCATGGGGGAAAGCGCTGACCCATATCGACGGCCAAGGGGCGATGATTTCTGCCGCCACGTCGCTCGATAAGCTGAAACCGCTGCTGGCACGCTGGGAAGATCGTCTATCGATCGCCGCGGTCAACAGTAAGCGCAGCGTGACCGCCAGCGGCAGTACCGCCGATACCGATGAGCTGCTCGCGTTCCTCAATGAAGAAGGACTGTGGGCGTGGAAAGTGCCCGGTGGCGATGTGGCAGGCCACAGTGCCATGGTGGACCCGCTACGAGAGGAAGTGCTCGCAAACTCCCCCGCCACGGTGTCCTCCGACACGCGAGCGGTGTACTACTCCTCCGTCATGGGCGAACGGTTGGCCCCAGAGGACTTCCCCGCCGACTACGGCTTCCGCATTTTGCGCGACACTGTGCGCTTTGCTGACAGCGTGCAGGCCCTGATCCGTGACGGCTATCGCCTGTTCATTGAAGTCAGCCCGCACCCCATTCTCACAGGCATCATCGAAGAACACCTCAATGAAGCAGGCGTGCAGGGTGCGGCCATTCCAACCCTTGATCGCCGCAAGGACGATGCAGAAAGCTTGGTACAGTCCTTCGTGCACGCCTTTATCTACGGCGCACCGATCGATTGGCCGCACGTTGTTTCTAGTTTCTTTCCTAAACAGAAAGTGGATCTATCTCGGCTGCAACACGCGACGCCGACACATGATGCGACCACCCCGGTGGCAACTTCCGGTGAAGCGAGTGAACTGCACCAGCAGTCGCCCGACGCACAGCGTGAGTACCTGCTATCACTGATTGACCAAGAAACCCAGGCGCTATTGGGTCAGTCGTTCTCCTCAGATACGCAATCATTTCGCGATATCGGCTTTACATCATTGACCGTCGTCGAGTTCGCTCGTGGACTCTCGGCGGCCACAGGTATCGAGCTGCCGTCCACACTGGTCTATGACTACCCGACGCCACGCGCCGTCAGCGACTTTCTGCGCCATGAGATGGGACTGAGCAGCGACGATGCTACCGATGACGCCTTCAAGGATCGCGTGTATGTCGATGAGCCGATTGCCATCATCGGGATGGCTTGCCGCTACCCCGGTGGCGTTACAGACCCCGAATCACTGTGGACCATGATCGAGGAAGGCCGAGACGCTGCCGATCACTACCCCACGGACCGCGGCTGGGACACCCAGAACCTCTATGACCCTGAACCCGGTCAGCACGGCAAGATTTCGACACCGACCAGCAACTTCCTCTATGACGCAACGGGATTCGACGCCGAGTTCTTCGGCATCGCCCCGCGAGAAGCCGTCACGCTGGAGCCGCAGCAGCGTGTGCTGCTGGAGGTGGCCTGGGAAGCGGTCGAGAATGCGGGCATCAACCCCACTACGCTGCGCGATTCCCTTACTGGCGTGTATGCCGGGGTAATGGGAACCGAATACGGCAGCCAGATTCAGTTCGCGCCGAAGGATGTGGCGGGCTATGGCTACATGGGAACTGCTACCTGCGTAGCTTCGGGACGCCTAGCCTACTGCCTCGGACTACAAGGGCCGGCGATCACCCTCGACACCGCCTGCTCGTCATCGCTGGTGTCCATCCATACCGCCTGCGAAGCGCTACGCAGTAGCGATTGCAGCTTGGCACTGGCGGGCGGCGTGACGGTTATGCCCACCCCGGGGGTACTGATCGACTTTGCACAGCAGCGCGCGCTATCCCCCGACGGACGTTGTAAGGCGTTCTCCGATTCCGCTGACGGGGTGGGCTTGTCGGAAGGCGCGGGCATGCTGGTGCTAGAGCGGCTGTCACAGGCCAAGGCACACGGACATCGCATTCTCGGTGTCATCCGCGGCAGTGCGGTCAATCAGGACGGCGCGTCGAACGGCCTTACCGCACCCAGCGGCACCGCACAGCAGCAGGTGATTCGCCATGCATGGGCCAACGCCAAGGTCGATCCGCAAGACATCGACATCGTCGAAGCGCACGGCACTGGGACACGTCTGGGCGACCCCATCGAAGCCAATGCACTGCTGGCCACCTACGGCCGCCAGCGTCCAGAACAACACCCGCTGCAGCTGGGGTCGGTCAAATCGAACATCGGCCATACACAGGCCGCCGCGGGGGTAGCGGGCGTCATCAAAATGCTGATGGCCATGCGCCACGGCACCTATCCGCGCTCGCTGCATATCACGGCCCCGTCAAGCGAAGTGGACTGGTCGAACGGTTCGCTGCAACTACTGACCGCCTCGCAGCCGTGGCCGCGCCCAGAAAGCCGCCCACGCCGCGCCGCTGTTTCGTCATTTGGTGTCTCAGGCACCAATGGCCATTTGATCGTTGAAGAATATCTAGACGAGCATGCGGGGATCGCCAGCGAAAATACCGCCCACTCAACGGCGCAGGATATGTTCTGGCCGCTGTCAGCGCGCAACGACGAGGCGCTGCACACAGCGGCCGAACGCCTGCGCGACTACGTGCAGACGCATCCAGAGATCAACCCTGTCGACATCGGCTATACGCTGGGCATGTCCCGCAGTCATTTCGCTCAACGGGCTGCCGTCTGGGGACCGACCCGCGACGCCCTGTTGACCGGTCTGAATGCACTGATCGCGGGTCAGGATCATGCGGCTCTGGCCGTAGCACAACGTCCCGTCATCCAGAAAGGTAAATTGGCTTTCGTCTTCCCAGGACAGGGATCGCAATGGCCGACGATGGGCATGGCGCTGTACGAGGCCTTCTCGGTCTATCGCCAGACCATTGACCAGATCGATGAGGCGCTGCGCCCTTACGTCGATTGGTCGCTGATCGACGTGCTGAAGGCGCAACCTGATGCCCCGTCGCTGGAACGCATTGACGTGGTACAGCCGGCGCTGTTCGCCGTCATGGTGGCACTGGCACGGCTGTGGGAATCGTTCGGTCTGACGCCAGACGCTGTGATCGGCCACTCTCAGGGTGAAATCGTTGCGGCGCACGTATCGGGCGCGCTCAGCCTGCAGGATGCGATCAAGATCGTCGCCCTGCGCTCCAAGCTGATGCTGACTCAGGCCGGCAACGGCGCAATGGCGACCGTCGGTCTGCCGGAAGCAGACGCACGCGCGTTTATCGCCCCGTACGGTGACTCGGTGTCGCTGGCCGTCTTCAACAGCCCGTCCGCCACGGTCGTATCGGGCGACACAGAAGCCGTCGAACGCTTGCTCAAAGACTGCAAACGGCAGCGCATCCGCGCCAAACGCATTGCCGTTGATGTCGCGGGCCACTCACCGCACATGGAAGCATTGCGCCCCGTACTGATGGCGCTGTTCTCCGATGTGACGCCGCAAGCAACGCGCCTTCCGTTCTACAGCACGGTGGAAGGCTACCCGCACGACGAGCCGCTGCTGGGCACTCGACTGGACGCGCACTACTGGTGTGACAACCTGATCCATCCTGTGCGCTTCGTGGATACCGTCACTGCTCTTAGCGACAAAACCAACGTCACCTACTTGGAGTGCAGCCCGCACCCCGTGCTGATTCCGCCGTTGGAAGAAACGCTCGAAGAGGCGGGAACCGCTCTGGGCACGCTGCGACGCAAAGCACCCGCAGTGGCCTGCCTGACCGAAACGATGGCACGCCTGTACACCGACGGACATGGCATCAGCTGGCGTGCGCTGCACCCTGATGCCCGCATCGTCGATGTACCGACCTACCCTTTCGAACATCAGTACTACTGGTTGAATGCCAGCGCCAGCGGCGATGTGTCATCGACGGGACTGCGCGCGGATGACCATGCCCTGCTGGGCGCGATCATCGATCTTCCCGATGACGATGCCATCGTCATCAGCGGGCGCATCGGGCTGTCAGCCCAACGTTGGCTGGCCGATCACGCCGCAGCGGGTGTGACACTGGTACCGGGCACGGCCTATCTGGACATGGTCCAGCACGCCGCGGATACCGTGGGCTGCCGTCAGATCAGTGAACTGACGTTGCAGGCCCCAATGGTACTGCCTGAAGAAGGCGATCTGGATCTGATGCTCAGCATCGATGCGCCTGATCAGGATGACCTGCGCGCGCTTGCGGTCTATTCACGCCCGCATACTCAAAGTGACAGCGACCCCGCCCCGTGGGCGCTTCACGCTACCGCACAGCTCTCTCCCCACGCCTTGTCACCCGTACCGACAGCCACACAGAGCTGGCCGCCGACCGACGCTCAGCCCGTCGACATCGACCAGCTGGAACAGACGCTGGCCGAGGCGGGCTATGAGTACGGCCCGACCTTCAAGGGCATGACTGCTGCTTGGCGCCGCGGCAACGATTTCTTCGCTGAGGCCCAGCTACCGCAAGGGCTGTCCGCCGAGGGTTATATCATTCACCCCGCGCTGCTGGACGCGGTACTGCACCTTATCGCCCTGCCGCCGGACACCACCCAAACACACGGGCTGCGACTACCGTTCTCGTTCAGTCAGGTCGCGCTGTCCGGTCTACCCGCACAGCAATTGCGCGTCACCCTTCATACGCTGTCGGACAGTGCCGTCAGCGTCACTGTGAACGATCCTCACGGCCAGCAGCTACTGTCGATCGGGTCACTGGCCGTGCGCGAAACTGACCCCAATGCCCTGCGCAGTCTGTCCCGCTACCGCCCCGAACGAGACCTACTGCGCCTTCAATGGCAGCCGCTGCCGTCTGCCCCCGTCGAGCCGACAGCTGCACCCCACTGGGCGGTGTTGTCATCCCAAGAGGTGGACGGTGCGTTGACCGCACTGCCCCGTTTCTCTGATCTAGAAGCATTGGCGAACGCCGAGACCCCGGCCGCGGTGATCTGGCCGCTGCCACTGACGGAAGACGGTGACTCGGCACAAGCAACCCATCAGCTGGCAACGCTGGTGATCGAACAGCTTCAGGCTTGGCTGACCCAGCCACAGTGGGGCCAGACACCGCTGGTCGTCATCACCCGCCATGCCGAAATTATTCAGGAACCGGAGCGCGCCCAGCTGGCTCACAGCGCGGCGTGGGGACTGCTGCACAGTGCACAGACCGAAAACCCCGACCGTTTCGTGCTGATCGATACCGATGCGCCCATCGAAGCGCTAGGCGCCATCACGCAGGCTCTTGAACAGCAACACTCCCAGTTCGCTCTTCGGCACGGCAAACTGCTGACCCCATACCTTGCCCGCACCGAGACATCGGCACTGCTGACACCACCGGCTGACACTGCGCTCTGGCACCTAGACGTTCCTGCCTCTGGCAACCTGCCCGAAATGGCGATCGTACTAGCCCCCGAACAGGACCCTCCGCTGGGTGACGACAGTGTCCGTATCGCCATTCGCGCCGCGAGCATCAACTTCCATGATGAGATTGCGGCACTAGGGTTGATTCCCGCTCATACGCGCATCGGCTCGGAAGCCGCAGGGGTCGTCACGGAGGTCGGAGCAGGCGTAAAAGACATTCAGGCCGGCGATCGCGTGCTAGCGCTGGCCGAAAATGCCTACGGCCCCTCCGTCATTGCTCACCAGCGCAACATACTGCCCATACCAGCGTCGTGGACGTTTGCGCAGGCCGCCGGGGCCCCTATCGCCTTCTTGACCGCGTACCACGCCTTCACACGCATGGCGACGCTCAAACCCGGCGACCGCGTTCTGATTCACGCCGCCGCGGGCGGTGTGGGACAAGCGGCCATCCAGCTGGCGAAGCACCTGGGGGCCGAGATATTCGCCACAGCCCATCCTCGCAAGTGGCCGCTTCTGCGCTCGCTGGGCCTTGCCCAAGACCATATTGCCAGCTCACGCACACTTGAGTTCGCCGAACAGTTCGAAGACGCACTGGGCGATCAAGGCATCGACCTTGTGCTGAACTCGTTGATGGGCGATGCCGTGGATGCGGCCATGGGCCTGATGTCGCCGGGCGGATGCTTTATCGAACTGGGACGCACCGATATCCGCCATGTCGAAGCTGCTGCAGTCATTCGTCCTGACATCAACTATCTCGTGCTTGATCGCCCAGACCTCGACCCAGTTGATACGCGTCACAAGCTCGAAGAACTGGCAGCGCTGATCCACGACGGCGCACTCACGCCGCTGCCCGTGACAGCGTTCGATATACGTGAGGCACCCACAGCCTTCACGCTCATGCAACAAGGTCGGCATAGCGGCAAGGTCGTTCTGACCATTCCCCGCCCGCTCGACCGCAACGGTACGGTGCTGATCACCGGCGGGACCGGCACACTGGCAGGCTTTCTCGCGCACCATTTGGTCAGCGTCCACGGTATCCAGCACCTGTTGCTGGTCAGCCGCCGCGGTCCCGACAGCGAAGGGGCCGCAGCACTCAAGCAACAGCTTGAAAGCGAGGGCGCACATGTCACCCTCAAGGCCTGCGACATGTCCGATCGTGCTGGCGTCGAAGCGCTGCTGGCCGACATTCCGACAGCGCATCCTCTTACTGGGATATTCCATACAGCGGGGGTACTGTCCGACGCCACGATCGCCAACCTGAGTGAGGACGATATCGACCGCGTCTTCGCTCCGAAGGTCGACGCGGCAGCGCTGCTGCACGAGCTGACGCACGATCAGGACCTCGCGGCCTTCGTGCTCTACTCCTCCAGCGCCGGCGTGCTGGGCAACCCCGGGCAGGGCAACTACGCGGCAGCCAACCGCTTCCTCGACAATCTGGCGCTGAACCGCCGCCGTCAGGGGCTGCCCGCTACCGCATTGGCATGGGGCTGGTGGCAAACCATTTCATCGCTGGCCAGCGATCTAACCAGCGCCGATCAGGCCCGTATCGCCCGTACTGGGTTCGCACCGATCAGCGAAGAGCACGGTAATGCGCTCGTAGATGCGGCCATGGCCCTGCCATACGGCGCACTGGCTCCTGTTCCCCTCAACCCACAGACGCTGGCCCGCAATGCCCAGCAAGGCAGCCTTCACCCGCTGCTGGAACAACTGTTGAGTGCAGGCGCTCTCCGCAAAGCCCGCGCACAGGGGCAGCACGTTCCCACCCTGAAGATCGAACTTCAGGCACTGGACGCCTCAGCACGACCCAAGCATCTGCAGAAGGCCATTGCAGACGTCATCGCCGCCATTCTCAGCCTTGAGGATGCCTCCGGCATTGCGCTGGACAGCACCTTCAAGGAAAGCGGCATCGACTCGCTGATGGCCCTAGAACTGCGCAACCGCCTAGCCTCGGCGACGGGACTGCGCCTCCCTGCCACGCTGACCTATGACTACCCCACCCCTCTCGAACTGGCTGCCCATTTGGGCGAACTGCTGTCGTCCGATCTAGAAGACGGCACCGATTCAACGTCGTCTCCCACGGTTTCTGCCGAGGATGACGCTCGCATCCGGACACTGCTCGCCACTGTGCCGATCGACCGCCTGCGCAGCGCTGGCCTGCTGGCGTCGCTACTGCAATTGGTTGACGACAGTACATCAGACAGTGCCCCCATCAGCGATATCGACACCGCCAGCATCGACGAACTGGTAGCGCTCGCTCAATTCAACAATGAGGTTCAAGCACAATGACAGCGACACCCTCAACACCGTCCTCATCCGGCAGCAACGAACAGCGTCTTGCCGATGCGCTGCGCAGCAGCCTCCGAGCACATGAACAGTTGAAGCAGCGCTACCAGCAACAGGTAGACGCCAACCACGAACCGATTGCCATCATTGCAATGGGATGCCGACTTCCGGGCGGCATCGACAGCCCCGAAAAGCTGTGGCAATGCCTTGAAGAGGGTGCCGATGTGATCGGCCCGCTGCCCGACGATCGCGGCTGGGACATCGACGCGCTGTTCGGCGATGACGCCAGCGCCAAAGCTAAAGCGGCCCAGTGGCAAGGTGGGTTCGTTGAGGACATCGCGGGCTTCGACGCCGAGTTCTTCCGCATTTCGAACCGTGAAGCGCTGGTGATCGACCCCCAGCAGCGCTTTCTGATGGAACTGGCATGGGAGGTGCTGGAACGGGCCAATATCGTGCCCGCCACGCTGAAGGGCAGCCAAACCGGCGTTTTCATCGGGTCTTGCTACGACCATTACATCCCGGATATCACCCACCGCACGCCGGAAACCGACGGTTACCGCCTGCAGGGTATGGAGATGAGCATGGCGTCTGGGCGCATCTCGTACACGCTCGGACTTAACGGCCCTGCCGTCACCATCGATACAGCGTGTTCATCATCACTGACCGCGCTACATCTGGCTGAAAAGTCGCTGCGCGAGAAGGAATGCGATCTTGCCATCGTCGGGGCAACCACGCTTATCGCACAGCCAGACGTGTTCGTTGAATTCACCCGTCAGGGCGGGCTGGCTGCGGATGGTCGCTGCAAAGCCTTCGCCGATGCCGCCGACGGCACAGGCTTCTCAGAAGGCGCAGGGGTGCTGCTGCTGGCACGGCTGTCGGACGCACTGGCCGCTGGCTATCCCATTCAGGCCCTGATCCGCGGCAGTGCGCTCAACCAAGACGGTGCCAGCAACGGGCTGACCGCACCAAGCGGCCCCGCACAAGAGCAGGTGATCCGCAGCGCAGTGAAGAACGCACAGCTGACACTCGCCGAGGTGGACGCCGTGGAAGCACACGGTACAGGCACCACGCTGGGCGATCCCATCGAAGCCAATGCCCTGCTCAACACCTATGGCAAGGCGCACTCCGATGAACAGCCGCTGTGGCTAGGTTCGGTCAAGTCCAATCTGGGCCACACACAGCTGACCGCAGGCGTCGTCAGCATCATCAAAATGGTAATGGCACTGCAGCACGAGCAACTACCGCAGACGCTGCACGTCGATCGCCCAACCACCAAGGTCGACTGGCAGGACGGCGGCATCAAGCTGCTGTGCCAGCCACAGCCGTGGCCGCGGGATGCCCAGCACCCCCGCCGCGCAGGGATCTCGGGGTTCGGCTTCTCGGGTTCAAACGCTCATGTGATTGTGGAAGAAGCGCCGCTGCTGAACGATGAGGACCGCGCCAGACCGCCGCTTCAACCCCTCAGCGTCAATCTGCCAACCAGCGTGCTGCCTATCTCCGCGGCATCGCCAGACGGTCTCGCGGCACAGGCCCGCCAGCTCGCAGAGGCACTGCGTGAAAATTCCGACACGGCGCTGTCAGACATCGGCCACTCACTGGCGACCTACCGCACGCATTTCGACTACCGCGCGGTCGTGACCGCCGCCACACGCGAGGAAGCGGTGGCGGCATTGGAAGGCATCGCCGAACAGCGCTTCGTGTCTGGCGTCGCTCAAGGCATACGCACCGCGGGCAACATCGCGTTCCTGTTTTCTGGGCAGGGCGCGCAGTGGGCCACCATGGGCCGCACCCTCTACGCCGCCTCCCCCGTGTTCGCTGACGCGCTGGATGCACTGTGCGACGCGTTTGACCCGTTGCTGCCACAGCCGCTCAAGAGCGTAATGTTCGCTGAAAAATCCAGTAACGACGCACTATTGCTGAACAGAACCGACTTCACGCAGGCCGCACTGTTCACGTTCGAAGTGGCGCTCTATCGCTTGCTGGAACGGCTAGGCATTACACCGGACGCGGTAACAGGACACTCCATCGGTGAAATCGCCGCGGCCCATGTAGCAGGCGTGTTCTCGCTGAACGATGCCGTACGCTTTGTAGCCACGCGCGGCCGTCTGATGCAGGGCATTACTCGTGTGGGTGCCATGGTCGCCATCGAAACGGATGAAGCCTCGCTGCTAGCGTCGATCGGTGATGATGAACGTATATCCATTGCCGCACTCAATGCGCCCGATTCGACCGTCATCTCTGGTGACGAAGCGGCGGTGCTGGCACTGGCCGAACAATGGAAGCAGAAAGGCAAGCGCACTCACCGCCTGAGCGTCAGCCACGCGTTCCATTCCCCCCACATCGACAGCATCGTCGATGAACTGCGCGCCACGCTGACCACGCTCTCCTACCGGGCACCGCGACTGCCCATCATTTCGACGGTAACAGGCAAACCACTGACTGCCGAAGAGGCCTGCTCGCCCGACTACTGGGCGCATCAGGCACGCAGCGCCGTACGCTTTGCCGATGCCGCCCACTGGCTGCTGACGCACAACACGCGTCTGACCTTCGAGGTCGGTCCCGACAGCGTGCTTGCTGCCCTCGGCCGCGCCAACGGCATGGCCCACAGTGGCAACACCGACACGCTTTGGCTGGCCGCCATGCGTAGAGAACGCGACGAAGCACGCACCCTGCTGGCCGGACTGGCTGCGCTGCATGCTCACGGTGTCACGCCGGACTGGCAGCAGCTACTGCCGGCTGCCGCCCCCGTTACACTGCCCACCTACCCCTTCCAGCACCGTCACTACTGGCTGACGCTCAGCGAGAACAACGCTCCCACCATGCGCCACAGCGGCACGATCGCACTGTCGCACGCCTTCCTTGAACAGGGGGTTGAACTGGCCGACCAGAGCGGCTGGATATTCACCGGCCACGTTCGTCCCGATGAACACCCGTGGATCAAAGAACACCGCGTTCACGGCGATATCGCCATCGCTGGGGCCATGACGTCAGAAATGATCCACCATGCGGGCAAACAGTTCGGCTATGGCGTGGTCAACGACCTCGTGTTGCAGACGCTGATGACCTTTCCCGACGGCGCTTCGGCTGACGTACAACTGCGGGTCGAATTGCCGAACGAACACGGCCAGTGCAAGGCGGCGTTTTACTACCGGCCGCGCTTCGACGGCAATAGCGACGAGCTTGAACCGACGTGGATCAAACACGCCACGCTATCGCTGGGGGCCAGTCCGCAGCAGATCCCCGAGTGGGAGGACATCGACACCACTAGCTGGCCGCCGCAAGGTGCCGAGCCGCTGGACATGGACGATATGTACCGTCACCTGCGTTCATTGGGGCCAGCATTCCGCCGCCTCAAGGCCGCATGGCGCAGCCCGGAAGGCGTCTATTTTGAAGCCGACCTGACGCAAGATGAACTGAACAAGATCGGCCGTTTCGACCTTCACCCCGTGCTGTTGGATACGGGCCTCCAAGCAGGCTTTATGAATGCGCCACAGGCAGAAGATGCCCCTGTGCATGTGCTGTTCATGGTCAGCGGCCTGCACATCTATGCTCAGGGTGCCCGCAGCATCAGAGGACTACTGACGACCGATGAGGTCGAGACCAACTACGAGCACAGTGAACATAGCGTGCGCCTGTTCGACGACACCTATACACCTGTCGCCGAGGTGAAATCCTTCGTGCTGAAATCGTTCGACCCTCAGCAGGCCCGCCCACCGCAGTACTACCGCCCCCCATATCGACTGCTCTGGAAAGCACTGGAAATTACCGACGCCAAGGCTTCTGCCGACATTCAGTGGGTAATTCCAGCGGCATCTACCGTCCCAACCACCGCGGCAACACTGGCTCAGCAAGCGCTGAGCGATATCGACGATGCCCGCGCTGCGCTTACCCAAGCACCGCAAGACGGCATCACCGCGCTGCTGTGCACGGGCACCGAAGACGAATCGCCTGTGAACGCAGCTCACCAGCATCTTCAACAGGCCACGGAACAGCTGCAGCGCTGGCTGGCTGATGCGCACACCGCCAGCCGTCCGATGGTATGGATCACTCGCCACGCCATCGCCACGGACGATACCGAAGACGTGACCGACTTGGCCTGGGCCCCACTGTGGGGGCTGATCCGAACAGCTCAGCACGAACACCCCGACCGCTTCCTGCTGATCGATCTCGACGAGGACGAACGCAGCTGGCAAGCCTTGCCCGCCGCCATCGGCACACTGATCGCGGAACGGAACTCTCAAGGGGCACTGCGTCGGGGCCAACTGCAGGTGCCGAAGTTGACCCGCACGGTGCCGGCCGAGCTGCTGCCGCTGCCCGCAGGCAACCACGGAACGCTAGTTCAGAAGGACGCCTCATCGCTGACTGCCAGCGCCTTTGCCTGGAAGGATGACGCGCAAACGTCGCTTCAGCCCCAACAGCTACGCATTGCGGTACGCGCCGCAGCGCTGCCCCGAGCAGGTTTCCACACCGACACCGTCGCCCACGGCATTGCCGGGGTCGTCGAAGCGTGCGGTCACGATGTTTCGGCATGGCAGCCCGGCGACCGTGTGATGGTCATCAGCCATGAAAAAGGCCTCCCCGTACAGCTGATCGTCAGCGAACACGATGTACTGCCACAGCCAGCAGAGTGGACGTTTGCCGAGGCGGCTACCTCCATCGTGCCTTACACCGAAGCCTGGCAATCGCTTACTCAGCATGCCTCCTCCATCACAGGTCATCGCCTGCTGATCGCCGATGCCAGCAGCACACAGGGGACTGCCGCCGCTTGGCTGGCCGAGGCACTCGGTGCCGACGTACACGCCATCACGCCAACCGGCCAACTGGCATCCGCTGCCGAATACGACAGTGCCAGCATCCACTGCGTACGACCGGAAGAGGCCGATCAACTGACCGATATCGACGTCACACTACGCCAGACAGATAGCGATACGGCGCTCGGCCGCGGCAAAGCGCTGACCATCGCCCCTCTCACATCCCCCTTGTCATTCCGTGAAGAGGAAGCGCAGGCACTGGCTGCAACGCTTGCGTCTATGCCGCCGCTGGCACCCGACGCCACCGATGTCCGCTATGCCGCCCATGCGCTGCAACGCCATGCCCTTAATACTGACGACGACCGAGCACTCGCTTTTACCGTTCCTCATGAACTTGATCAGAACGGCACCGTACTGATCACCGGGGCCACGGGGGCACTGGCACAGGTCGCCGCCCGCCATCTGGCATCGCGTTTGGGCATGCGCCACTTCCTGCTTGCCAGCCGCCGAGGTCCAAATGCGCCTCAAGCCGAACGGATCGTGCAGGATCTCAACGCCCTCGGTGCTGAAGCAACGCTGGTGGCCTGCGACGTGGCGAAGGAAGAAGACGTCTGTGCACTACTGGATGCCGTTCCCGCCGAGCATCCACTGACCGCCGTGCTACATGCAGCTGGCGTAGTGGACACTGCCATGCTTGATGCCATGACGCCCGCGCAATTGCATAACGTCATGCGCCCCAAGGTGGACGCGGCTTGGCACCTCCATCGCCTCACTCGCCACAGCGATCTGGCCGCCTTCGTGCTGTACTCAACCTCAGTCGACCTGCTGACGCAGAAAGGTCAGAGCGGCTACGCTGCCGCCAACATCTTCCTTGATGCACTGGCGCACCACCGCCGTCATCAAGGACTACCGGCCAGCGCACTGGCATGGGGGATGTGGACAGAACGCTCCGAAATGGGCAAGCAGCTTGGCAACGAACTCATCGACACCATCATGACGTCGGGGCACCTGCCGCTGCCGACCCCACAGGGCCTGTCCTACCTGATCTCAGCGCTGGGTACCGGAGCGGAAAGTCATGCGACCATGCTGCTACCAACACGCCTCCATCTGGCCGCCTTCCAAGACGTACCCTGCCTCGCGCCACTGCTCACCGAGCTGAGCGACAGCGCCACGATCGCGCGCACGGCACCGCAGAAGAATATCGCTCAACAGCTGGCGGCTCTTTCAGCAGAAGAGCGTCGCCAACGCCTGCTCGAACTGGCCATTCAGCAGGTCAGCGAAGTGCTCAATCACCCCGATCCCAGCAGCATCCGCAGCGACGTCACCTTCACCTCGCTGGGCCTGGACTCGCTGACCTCGGTCGAAACCAGCCAGCGTCTCTCGGCGCTGATCGGTACGCGCCTGCCTGCAACCATCATGTTCAGTCATGAAACGCCCATCGCACTGGCCGAGTTCCTCGACAGCGTGCTAAGCGCGCCAAACACCGCGGCCATTGCCTCCAGCCCGCAGACAGGCCGGTTCTACGCCCAACTCAAGCAAGGGGTAGAACAACAGCGTGTACCGGAAACGCTGATGGAGATGGCCAATGCCGCCGGAGCACGCCCCCAGTTCAGCGAGGAAGACGCCACCGAGCACCTGACCACCCCCGTATGGGTACGCCAGCAGGGTAATCGTCCTCTACTGGTCTGCCTGAACTCGTTCATCCCCGCCGCCGTCGACCTGACCTACCAGCGCCTGATCAACGGACTGGGCGAACAGGTGGATGCGGTCACGATCCCGCTGCCCGGCTATCAGGAAGTCGCCTTGCCCACGACCCCCGCTGCAGCGGCCAGAGCGCTTGCCGAAACAATCGTTCGCTGCACGGACGGCCGCCCCTTCATCCTGCTCGGCTTCTCGACCGGCGGCGTAATGGCCTACGCCGTCGCCGAAGCGCTGGTGCAGCAGGGCGTGACGCCCGACAGCGTGGTCATGATCGACAGCAGCACGATGAGCACCTCACTGCACGACATCATGAACGAGGTTATGGGCGATTGGCTGACATCCAAAAGTGAGTTCTGGACCTACGACGACCAAGGGCTAGGCGCGCTGGCATGGTACGCCACGCTCTTCAGCCAGCACTGGACACCGACAACACTGCCCGCCCCCGTGTTGCTTGTTCAGTCCATGTCACCGCCCAAAGGGGTCGATTCAGTCAAACTGGCCTGCCAGTGGCCCACGCTAACGGACAAGGCGATGACACCGGGTCGTCACTTCGAGTTACTGACTACGTACGTGGAACACACCACCGAACGCGTGCAAGAGCTGCTAGCACGTCAGGAGGTACTGCATAGCGTCTTCGCAGACGAGTAGCACGTACGACACCCAGAAGGCCAGCCGTCCACGGCGGCAGGCCTTCACCCTGCAACCGAGGTTATCCGCCCATTCACGACTCACAGGCATACACCGTCATGACCAGCGACGACGTCGTAAAACGCTTCAACCATTCAGCCCTGTTCGAACGGCTCGGTCTTCATATCTATCACCTCGATGACCACAGCCTTCGACTGCACCTCAACGATGACAACCCCTGCCATCGCGGCGGTTTCGGCGTGCTGGAAGACATCGGCATCAACGGCTCGGTCATCAGCGCGGCCATGGAAGCCGCTATTGGCCTCTGCGGCTTGAACGCGCTCGGCGGCATGCCCTCTGGCGTCATTGAGTTCTCGATGAAACTGCTGCGCATCGTGCGCCACAAACCCGCTTGGATCGAAGCGCAAATCGACAGGAAGAGTCAGCAGCTGGTGTTTGTCTCCGCGCGCCTCTACAGCGCACGAGACAGCGTATGCGCCACCGCCACCGGCATCGTCACGCGGGGATATCACGTCAAACCCGTCCGGCACCACCAGAACGAATAACACCGGCTCCGCAAAGGACGCCGCCTCGCAGTCCAGCGCGCCATACGTCCTTCACACGCCCATTGATAGCGACGACTCATAACGCCAACAAACACCATTCGTGACAAGGAGTGCACACCATGGCCTCTCGCCAAGAGCAGCTCGCCTACCAAGACTACCCGAAGACAATGAACGCCTATGTGATCCGCTCGGAACGCTATGGCGAACCCATTGATGCCATTCAGCCTGAAGTCATCGCCGTGCCCGCCTTGTCGTCCCACCAAGTGCTGATCCGCGTCATGGCAGCCGGCCTCAACTACAACAATGTCTGGGCTGCCATGGGCAACCCCGTCGATGTCATCGCTGCCCGCCGCAAGCGCAACCGCAACGCCGAGCCGTTTCACATCGGGGGGTCGGAAGCTTCCGGTATCGTGACGGCCGTTGGTGCTGAGGTGTCTCACGTCAAACCCGGTGATGCCGTCGTCGTGTCCTGCTCGATCTACGACGCCACATCCATGGAGTCACGCACGGCACCGGACCCCATGTTCACGCGTTCTCAAGAGATCTATGGCTATGAACGCAACTACGGCTCGTTTGCCGAATACACTGTGGTCGAAGACTACCAGTGCTTTCCTAAACCGGATTTTTTGACTTGGGAAGAAAGCGCCACCTTGATGCTGAATGGGCCCACGGCCTACAAACAGCTGACCCACTGGGTACCCAACAACGTCAAACCGGGCGACCCGGTGCTGATCTGGGGCGCGGCGGGCGGGCTGGGATCACTGTCCGTACAGATCGTGCGCGCACTGGGTGGCCTGCCTGTCGGCGTGGTCTCTAGTGAGGAAAAAGGGGAATATATCCGCTCGCTGGGGGCCGTGGGGTACATCATCCGCCAGCATTATCACCACTTCGGGCGGTTGCCCAACGTCACCAGCGAAGAGCACGACGCTTGGGCAAAAGCGTTTGCCGCTTTCCGTCGCGATTTCTTCAAAGCGCTGGGCCAGAAAGAGCTGCCAAAGCTGGTGATTGAGCACTCTGGCAAGGATACCTTCCCGACATCACTGCAGATCTGCGACCGCTCAGGAATGGTCGTCACCGTCGGCGGCACGTCCGGTTATAACTGCGACTTCGACGTTCGCCACCTGTGGATGCATCAGAAGCGCATTCAGGGGTCGCACTACGCCAATATCCGCGAGTGCCACGAGTTTCTGCAGCTGGTTAACCAGAAGCGCATTTCCCCAACACTTAACAAGGTCTTCCGCTTCGACGAAGTGCCCTATGCCCACCAGGAACTGCTCAAGGGGCGGATCAACGGCAACGCCGCCATTCTGGTCAATGCCACCATGCCCGGTCTCGGCCGCAAAGAAGACGCAACGCAACAGGCCGCCCCCAGTGCAAGGAACGCTGAGCAGGCCGTGGCCCACCACTGACAGCCGCCCCCAAAGATCAAGGCACGTGCTTACACACACGCCCTGACCCTCAAACGACAAAGCCCCCTTCACACATTCAGTGAAGAGGGCTTTCCTACATGACGGTATCAGTGCGGACGTTGATTAACCCGGAAGGCGTAGAACTGCGTCTTCTGACTGGCGCTGAAATTATCGTCCGAAGCGAAGACCAGAATTTCGTTGCCCTCACTGTCGCGCCCAAAGGACACGCATTCGATATTGTCGGGCGTCAGTCCCAACGCACGGAAATCAATGACCAGCTGCTTGCGCATCGCCACAATGTCGTTATGGCTTTCCGTCAGCGATTCAATGCCAGAGATGTCTGTTGCCCCATTGGTATCGGCCAGATAAACCTTGATGGTGAACCCGAAACCGCTCGCAATGCTACGCTCAATGACCAGCAATCGGTGCTCATCCAGCGCTAGCACCTCCGACACACCATTATCGTTTTCGACCGGGCTAGTCAGCGGCCGCTGCGGAATCGCCGATACCGGATAGGCGTACTCGGCCGTAGGCTTGCCCGACGTCGGCTCGTAGCGAACGAAGCGCGACAACGTACCGTGCCGCAGCGATGCCTGCCCGCCGTCCTGATAGAGCGCGGTTTCCATCGCCGCGATCATGTTGCCGGAAGGCAGGAACGTCAGCCCCTCGAACGCCATGTTTTCACGAATGCCGGAAGAACGGTCCGAGGTCGGAGCAAACCCGTCCGGCTGTTCGAAATCACGAACGAAATTGCCATCACGATCAGCTACTTTCACTTGGGTAGGCAACCCAGACACCCGACTGCCCTCGGTCGTCCAATAGACGTTCCCATCCGCTCCCAAACGAATCGACTCGGGGTCCACCGCACGCCTATAGAACGACTTACCCGTCTTGTATTTGAGGTTGACGGTACGCAGAACGGAAATATCCTCAATGCCCTCGTCCGTCACCTCCAGTGCAAGCTCATAGAAACGTGCTGGGGCACGCTCTGAACGGTCATCACTCAACGCAATGTAATGGCCGGTGGCCGGATCGAAATCCAGCCCGGAAATTCCGCCAAAGGGGATGCCATCAACGCTGTAATCCCACGACAGCGACGTTTCGCCCAGATAGGTCAGCGATAGCGTTGCATCACAATCGTTCAACGGGCAAGACGAGACGACCTGCTCACCGACCTCCAGTGCCCACACCGAAGGAACGGACAGCAGCAAAATCATGGCCCCACCCACCAACCAGTTGTTCGTTTTCAAGGTCTACCTCCAGTACTCATTCGATAACAAACGACACTGGACAGCATACGTCCTCAACCACGACCACTTGGCGACCAAGCGTTGTAACCTACTGATTGCACAACTATTCATATGGAACTAAAAACGTATCAATGCGATTCTACCTGCCAGCGCAGAGAACTGCCCCGCCCACGGTAACCCGGCACATGGATGTGATGCTCATCCTGCCACTGCCACGACATATCCTGCGCTTGTTCAAGCTGTTCAGGCGTCATCTGCTTCTCAATGGCATGTTTCTCGCTCGCCATCCCGGTTCCCCCAAGATCGCTGTAGAACCAAGCCTTGACGAGGTCCTTATTTTTGCCATTAGAAAAAATAGGGACCAGTCTGCGCCCTGCAAAAAGATATCCGCGATTGGCTGCTTTCTCTAACCAGTAAATGGCCTCGTCTTCTTTATTGTTTTTTTGAAGCAGCTCACCCAGAAGACATTCAAGTTCTCCTGAACTATCTTTTTGCTGGAGAATTATTTTCTTTAAAATATAAATAGCTCTATTATTATTTTCTGGAAATAATTTTCTATCTACATCGCTACCATAGTAAAAATTTAGTAGAAAGTTTCCGGCAACCATATCCCCTTCCCGAAAAGCTGATTCTAATAGCAGCTTCGACTTCATCATATTTTGGGGATCATCTCCTCTATCACCAGAAGAAATCGCAATTGCTAATACTCTTCGCGATACAACCGAAAGCCCCGTAATGGGAGTCAAATCCCTTATACCTTCTTCACGCTGACCAAGGTAAATTTCATGACGAGCACTATTAATCAAGCAGCTATAGTCAGTTGAACCACAATGTTTTTCGTCGCAATAAGACTTTCCAGAAATAGAAAAACATATTAAAAAAAGAAAAACCTTCTTCATTCCATTTTCCTAATGCCAAAAGACTATTTTAAAAATATGAAGCAATACCATAAAAATAGGCGGTCAGTTTATGCTGGATGCTAAAGATCAAATCACGGCATATTGAGCGCACAAATAGCGGCTCGTCATTCACGATGCCATCATGCAAGTTATATTTAAAACTCACCGCTAATATCACCGTATTGTTATCAATATAAAACCGTATATGGCCTTGACCGTGCATACCCGATAATAAAAGTTATAAGAGGTTGCCTCTACAACTCTTTATAGCGCAGATGCAGAAAAAAAAGCACCTCTAATTTACCTGCCAGCGAATGGGACTGCCTTGGTTGCGATAATCAGGCATGTGTATATGATGGGCATCCTGCCAATCCCATGACATCTGCTGAGCTTGCTCTATTTGCTCAGGGGTCATTTGTTGTTCTAATTCATATCGCTCAGATGCCATAGAACTTCCTCCTATGTCGCTATAAAGCCATGCTTTCATAACGTCTTTTTCATCACCAAAAGATAAAGATGAAACTAATGTTTTAGTCGCAAGCACATTACCTCGGTCGACGGACTGTTCAAGCCAAAATATAGATTCTTTTTTCTGGCCTTGTTCCAACAACAACTCTCCTAACAAGCTCTCTAAGATACCCGAGCTAGATGTATGCTGAGAAAGCACCTTCTTTAAAATATAAATAGCTCGACCGCTATTTTTAGGAAAAAATTTTGTATCGACTTTTTCTCCAACATAAAAATTCAATAAAAATCGGCCTGCATCCATATCCCCCTCGCGAAAAGCAGATTCTAGTAACAACCTTGCTTTTAGGGCAACAACATCTCTTATCCCCCCATGTGACATTAAATCAATGGCGAGAGTAGTGCGAGCATTCACTGAAACACCTGTTATAGAATCTAAAGTATGAAGCCCATTCTCACGATGCTCTCCGCCTTGCATTATTTCATTTTCCGCTTTATTAATTACCCCATTATATTTATCCACCACTCTTTCTTTTGCATTCAAATTAGTAGATAAAAAAACAAATAAAGCAAATAAAAAACCTTTGAATTCATTACACCATCCTCGTATTATCAAATCGCACCATAGTTCTATAAACATCATTATAAAAATCCTTTTCATCCCAAATACTTACACTTAGCGAAATTTCATTCTCAGAGCTATTTTTTTCCTTTGTTATTTTTTCGGAAAAATTTATTTCAACTGTTTTTCCCTTTAATACTTTAATTTCTGGAAAAATATAGGTACTTACATCTTCCCCCTATTAGTAATATCCACCATAACTCCATTATTTCCATAGTGATTGTTTAATTTAGAGGATGTTTCAAAATCTCTTGAAAAACCATGTTGCCCAAAAATCTCACCGCATGGCTACTTCCTAACAAACTCTGGCGTATCATCCAACCTATTGCACCAGACCCTCGCGGAGGAAGACCTCGTGTATCTGACCGACAGGCGCTGTCCGGCATCTTGTTCGTACTGATGACAGGGATTCCTTAGCGACATCTGCCTGTTTCTCTGGGCTTTGGCTCCTACCCTACCTGTTGACGACGTTTGAAAGAGTGGCATGAGGCAGGCGCTTGGCAGCAACTCCATCATGAGCGGTTACAATGCCTGCATCTGGCAGATCGCATTGACAGGGAACACGCCTGAGTGGATGGCTCATCTGTAAAGGGGAAAAAGGGGAATCTGCCGTAGGCCCCGATCCCACCGATAGAGAGCGCCTTGGGTGCAAGCGTCATCTGCTGACGGATGGCAATGGTGTACCGTTGGTAGTGCTTTTCCCGGCGCCAGCGTGCACGATAGCGTTACTGGAAGTAGTGCCTCGGCTGCAGGGCGCTCGCGGCCATCTTCGGCATCGTCCGAACAAGCTCCACGCTGACAAAGCCTATGCCTACACGCGTTGTCGGGAAGCCTGAGTTGTTCGAAGCATGACGCCCCGCATAGCCCGCCGAGGCAAGGACAGTAGCACGACGCTAGGTCGGCACCTTTAGGTAGTAGAATGCACTTTTGCATGGCTCAATCATGCTAGGGAGCCGGTCGCTAGGTACGAATGCCGACTCGATATTTACTGCGCCTTCACGTTGCTACGATGTGCCATGATCTGTTTTAAAAAGTTGATGTCAGGGTTCTGAAACAGTCTCTTAATGCTACAACTGTATGGCTACTCCACCTGCCAAATAATGGGACTACCCTGTCCACGGTAACCTGGCAAACGTATATGATGGTCATCTTGCCAATCCCATGACATCTGCTGCGCCTGCTCCAACTGCTCAAGCGTCATCTGTTTCTCTATCTCGCGTCGTTCATTAGCCATCGAAGATCCACCCATGGTGCCATAGAACCACGCTTTGACGAGGTCCTTATTTTTGCCACTAGAAAAAATAGGGACCAGCCTGCGCCCCGCAAAAAGATATCCACGATTGGCTGCTTTCTCTAACCAGTAAATGGCCTCATCTTCTCTATTATGCTTTTTAAGCAACTCTCCCAAAAGGCATTCAGTTTCTCCAGAACCATTTTTTTTCTCGCTAAGTATCTTCTTTAAAATATAAATAGCTCGCTCTTCATTTTCTGGAAATACACTACGATCTAAGAGGCTTCCATAATAAAACCATACAAGCGCCCCTCCCGCATCTAAATCACCTTCTCTAAAAGCAGATTCTAACAGTAGCCTAGATCGTTCTATAGTTATAGGGTCATCACCCTCCGCACGTAGAAAAATCCCCAAAATTTTTCTAGAACTGATAGAAGGGCCAGTAATTGAATTTAATATATCAAGTCCCTTTTCTCGGTCACCCCCAGATACTTCATTTCTGGCTTTATCAATAAAACAATCATAATTATTTAACCTGCAATATTTTTCTTCTGCATTAGCCATATTAGAAAGAAATAAAACTATAAAAAATACGGCTATTTTTTCCATATTACTATTGAGCCATCCATACTGTTCTATCCCCATTAAAAATCACATCAAAAAATCATTCTGAATCGTATCAATGAAATACATAAACGGAGTGCCCTGTCCGCACTGTTGCAGCATGCGCTGCACTTCGGGTATCCGATCGAAGTCTTCGCGGTACTCCAGTCCACACAGGGCATAAGCGGTCACGTCCATCTGGGTTTCCAGCCCGTAGTTCAGCGCGTTTGCCACTTGTCGATCGGCCTTAACCGAGGCGTCATGCGGGACTTTGCGTTCGCTCTCTGCACGCATATCTCGCCAGACGCTCACCACATGGGACGTGGCATCGAACCGTTTAATTGAAGCCCACTGATCCTCCGTCAGATTCACCTGTCGGCGTGGCTCCTTGATCTCAATAGTCCGAAGGTCATGATTCCAGTCGCTGTACGTCCAGCGTGTTACCGGTGAAATCAGTGCCGCGAGCTGTTCCTCTCCTAATAGCACATGCAAATGCTGAAGAACGCGAGGGTCGTACAGGCGAATGAGCGCTCGACGTCCGTTGGGAATGGGCTGCACCATGTTGGCGTTGAGGGCCATCGCCAGAGCTTGCGTGGAAAGGTCAGCGTCAAGCCAGCCGCTGATGCAGGGGCGATAGTCTTCCGGCAGGGAATCAGCCCACTCGAGGCTCTCTTGCCAGAGGACACTGCCCTGAACGCACGGCTGCAACCGCAGCTGCTCAGCAACGATTGCAGGAATCGCGGGGTTATCGATCGTCGCTATGCTATCGGCATCGCGCTGTTGCTGCTGCTCTATGGCAGGGGTCGTCAGTGACTGCGGATCGAAAGTGGAGGGGTCTAGCAGTAAGTAGTGCGCCATGAAGCATGCCCTTGTTTCTTATATAGGAAGACGGCAATAGAAAATACGCGGTACTGATCGTGGCGGTGCCTGTGTACCTTTATGTACTGTCGTGATCACGCGAGACACGCATCCCTGCCAATGTCATCGCTCGAATGCTGCCTAGGATACCTTAAGTCGCGTTAAGCGAGGGCAAACCTCACCCTCGCACTGACAGACGTTTCGTCGCAGCGCATCGTGGCTCGCAGATTGTCGCTATAGTGGACGGTATGCGCTTGGATGACGGATGCCTTTGGCAGCGCTGGCCTGACCAACACCGATTAAAATGGTAAGGTAATGAGCTGAATGAGCGACCTGTTGATGCTGGACGGCGATGGGTGACTCGCGGCATGCTGGGCAGGCCAATGGCGATCTGTCATACACGACGCGCCATCATGCGATAACATGATGGCCATCATGGCGTGCACACCGCTCGGCTAGCTCGTCCGCGCCTAACGTTCTTACTGTCTTACACTGAGTATGCCCATGTCATTGAGCGCCCTACCCACGCATGCCCCTGTTGCTGACGACTTCGAGCAAGTGAACCGGATCATCCATGAACGGCTGGCTTCCGGCGTCACGCTGATCGAGACTATTGGTCACTACATCGTCGACAGCGGCGGCAAGCGAGTGCGTCCGCTGCTGGTACTGCTGGCGGCACGAGCACTGGGATATGAAGGCGATCGTCACACATTACTGGCGGCGCTGATCGAGTTCATGCATACCTCGACACTGCTGCACGACGATGTGGTCGACGAGTCCAGCCTGCGACGCGGCAAGGCGACGGCCAATGACACGTGGGGCAATGCACCGTCGATCCTCGTCGGTGACTTTCTCTATTCCCGCTCCTTCGAAATGATGGTCGATGTTGGCTCAATGCCGATCATGGCCGTGCTGTCGCACGCCACCTCGACGATCGCCGAAGGTGAAGTGCTCCAGCTGACCAATATTGGTAACGCTGACATCAGCGAAGATGACTACTACCGCACCATTCGCGGTAAGACTGCGATGCTGTTTGAAGCGTCCGCTCATACGGGGGCCATGCTGACCTCGGCACCGGAAGCGCACAAGGAAGCACTGCGCGTGTTCGGCCAAGAATTGGGCATGGCCTTCCAGTTGATCGACGACTATCTGGATTACGCCGGCAATGCCGCCGAAATGGGCAAGAACGTGGGCGATGACCTTGCCGAAGGCAAACCCACCTTGCCATTGCTGCACGCTATGCAAAAAGGCAATGCCGAAGAAGCGGCACTGATCCGTCAGGCAATCGAAAAAGGCGATGGTATGGATCACCTAGAGACGATCCTGCGTATCGTCCGCGATACCGGTGCGCTCGACTACACGCGCCAGCAGGCCAACGATCGCGCTCAGCGTGCGCTGGAAGCGCTAGCCATCATTCCTGACTCGCCCTTCAAGGACAGCCTTTCACTGCTGGCACGGCAGGCTGTAGAGCGTTCTGTCTGAATCAGGGCTTGCGTTCGAAGCAAGAATGCGTATAATGGCCCCTGTCGATGAGGCGAACAGCAGCATAAAATGCTAGCTGTTCAATAACTTGTCGAATGTCGGAGTGTAGCTCAGCTTGGTAGAGCACTGTCTTCGGGAGGCAGGGGTCGTAGGTTCAAATCCTATCACTCCGACCAGGATTCTCGACAAAAGCCCCTCAGGTTCAACGCCTGAGGGGCTTTTTGTATATCTAAGATTTAGCCTTTATCGTCATCCCTCGATACGCTCCCTCTACCGCGTCATCGCCCCTTTCGCCGACACGGCAGACAGCGAATAGTGCTTCTCTTCTCTCAATGAACACTCTGCTCTTGGTGGGCACAAGGCTCGGTCAGTACCCGCCCACCAGACACTAGTGGCCTACAGCCAGATACCCCACCATCGGCTCCTCTCCCCGCTATGCAAAAAAAGAAGGCACCCGCAGGCGCCTCTTTGCATGTTGCATGGCTTTTTTCACCATACGCACCACCACTGAACAAACGGCGGTCTACCGAGAGGTATCCAATTCATCCTGAGAGACCTCAATCCAGTTCTGATCGGCCGTCACGGGCTGCCCCAGTGCCTTCTGACGTTCAGCGGACGCGTGGCGCCAATCGCGCATCTGCTGTAGCGCGGCGGGCTTGCGCACCACCCACAGCCGCACGCCGCCGTGCTCGACATCTACACCGTTCAACAGCATAAAGCCGTCCGAACGCGGTGTGTCACCGCCTACCATCACGGGCATCTGCCACTGATCAATCCAGCCTGTAATCGTGCCCAGCTTGCCTTCGAACCAGGTCATCGGATTAACCAGATATGGCGTCAATACCTTATCGAGGTTCTTCTGTGGATCGTACTGACCATCACGAATCTGGAAGCGGGACGTCGTTAGCGCGCCAGTGCGGGGATCCTTCAACAACATGTTGATGCCGATGACCTGCCGAGGGTCCAGCCCATAGCCATATTGGGGATCGCTGGCGATCATGCGCACGATCTCTTCGTTCCCCACCGTCATCACATACACCTTGATGCCGTTTTCCTGCAGATAGTGATACAGCTCCTGCATGCCTTTCAGCGGCCGAGGCGGGTTCACAGTGCTTTGCTTCTGCGTATGGCCCGACCAGTAGCTGACCGGAATCGGTCGTCCATCGGCCATCATGTCATCGACGTTCTGTTTCAGTTCGCGCAAGGTGAAGCCTGAAAAGGCCTGTGCGATCCACGGGTAGCACACAAGGTCATCAACTTCGCTGCACAGGCGGTTGTAGTAGCTGTACAGGCTTTCATGCACGCCCTGCTCATCGCGAAAAGGAATCAGCTTCAACGAGGGGTCAAGACGCTCGCGGGTCAGCACCCCCTTGTACTCCATCCACGCCAGCAGCGCTTCGGTCGCATCGTAACGGTAGCTAGTGTTGTCCATATCGAAGACGGCATAGGCCCCTTCACGACCACGATTGGCATCAATCATGGCATCAATCTGACGGGCCTGAGCGCTTGGCCAATGTTCCAGCATGGTGGCTCCCTGTGCAGCCAGCGAAAAGACACTACTGATGACACCGACGCAAAGGGCGGTGGCAACCGTCCGAAGGCACTGCGGCATATCACTACTCCTGTTGTTATCAACTGTTGCTATCAACGGCTGTTACCACTTGTCTTTATCAACTGCGGCTATCGAGCCGCCGCTCGCCCACGAACACTCCTGCCTATCGGACAGGTCTTCTTCATGAAGAGGCAGACTACGCTGAAAATAAACCCCTCATGAAAGGACACCCATCATGCATGATCATTACGCGTCTCTAATAGCACACTTTGTTGGCCAGCATATTCTGTACACCTACGAGAATGGTTGGTGCTACGAGATGTACATCAAGCAGGCAGACCGTGTCGACTACCGGATTCACAGCGGCGACGTTGGGGGGCACTGGGTGAAAAGTCAGCCTGCTCATATCGCCTGCATCGCCGAGGATATCTTCAAGGTGACGTGGGAAGAACCGACCGGCACCGCGGTCTGTTTAGTCTTCAACCTAAGGGATGGGCTGACTCACGGTACAGCGTTCTTTCCACGCTGGATTGCCGATGCGCCGCAAAAGACAGTCTGCTTCCAGAATCAGCATCTGGATGAAATGCGCACCCTGCGCGATGCAGGCCCGATCTACCCTATGTTTGTTCTGGACGAGTATTCACAGATCAAAGCAATGGAGAACCGCGGCGCAGGCAATGAGGCGGTCATTCACTGCGCACCGAGCGAACTGCCAGCAGACTATATCGAGGCCCTGTGCCAGCGCTCGCCCTTCAAGCTCAGCCATTAACCAACATGTATCTGATATCTAGCTACAGGTACCGCGCCAGTCCGAGCTTGGCACAGCACCACGCCTGAAAGCGTCGCCACGGCGAGCCTGGCTCACGCGTCAGCACCTGTGAATGACCGCGGTCATCAAGGGTGCGCCATTGCAGCGCCCCTTCATGCAGCCGAACACGGAAGCTATAGCGTGGCTGCTTGCCCCATTCGCCGATCAGGGTGAGCTGTCGGTTAAGCGCAGGGCTGTCGATGATGGCCGCGATTTCGCAGTTCCACCACACGGAACGAGGATCAATGTTGAACGACCCAACGATCAGACGATCGCTGTCCAGCGCCATTGCTTTAGCGTGCAGGCTATAGGACTGAGAAGGCGACAGCCGTGGACGACTGTGGGCATGGCGTCGGCGATGCAATCGTTCGCGCTTTACGCGCTGCTTGCGGCGTACCTCATACAACTTCACCCCCGCTTCCAACAGCGCCTTGCGATGTGGCGCATAGCCACCGTGCACGATAGGCACATCCGACGCCTCCAGCGCATTGGTCAATACGGATATCTGCACCCCTCGATGAGCCAGCCCAAAAATGTCGATGGTATCAAGCTGCTCTGGCACGAAATAGCCGGAAATGACCAGCAGGCGATGCTGCACCGAGGAAAGCGCCTGCCCTACGGCATGGCTCATACGCATCCCGATAGGCGGCAGGCCCGCGGCACCGGCAGCATCGGGAGACTCCCACACCACCGAAGAGGTCGCCCACGTTAGCGGGCTCAACAGACTATCGAGCGACCGAGCGCACAGCGTATCCAGCGATTGGGTATAGCGTGTCCCCTTGGTCGAGCGGTGACAGAGCGCATACATCTCGCGCCAGTCTCCTTCCGGCGCCGTGATGAAGGTGGTCAGCGGCACGGCCAGTTCGTGCTGCCAGTAGGCCTCGAACGAGCGTTTCATCTGCGCAACGGCAGGACCGCCGACAGCCGCCACATCAATGTCCAAAAAATCGTGCGCCGGATTGACGTTGAAGTAGTCATCACTGAGGTTACGCCCGCCGACAATCCCAATCGCATCGTCGGCCAGCCATAATTTATTGTGCATCCGCCGATGCAGACGGCGCGCCTGCAGCGCAAAAGTGAGCCAGCGCAGTGGTGCGACACGGCGCCAGTGGCGTACCGGATTGAATATCCTCACACTGACGCGCGGATGCGCATCCAGCATGGCCAAGCGCTTCTGCAATCCCCCTACGCTAAGGTCGTCGACCAATAGTCGCACGGTCACGCCGCGCTCGGCCGCGTCGATGATGCGCGTGATCAATCGCCGCGTACTGTGACCGTCTTCCAGAATGTAGGTCTGGATATCCAGCGTACTGCGGGCCTGATCCGCCGTCACCGCACGCAGCGCGAATGCTTCCCCGCCGTGGGCGAACAGCCTGAACCCCGAGCGCCCAGCGTGGTGCTGATCCTGTGCGGCCAGCCGCTGCAGCGATGACAACGATTCGGGAGTAGGAGAAGACGTGGAATGCAAGGATGAAGGCATGCGCGTGGTCTGCTGTGGCGGAAAGAAAAGAGTGACGGCCTGCGTCACGTTCATCTGGGCGTGCAGCTAGATTCAGAATACAGGATACACAGCAAACGCGAAGTGCGCGGTACCGCGTTACACGAAGTCTTCATACCGTCTTCGCACCCACGTGGTCTGGCATTGTCTGAGCAACGGTCATGCCTTACCACTCCCCTTGCCCGTGATTTTATTTAACGCTGTGTATTGAAATTGCAGTAGGCCCTATGACGGCCATGCCCAGACAGCACGCGGGGTGCTGCCAGATCCCCTCCGAATGTGGGGTGCGACATGAAGTGCATTATCGACTACAACGCACTATCCGCTGGCAGGGCGAGCCGCTAGAATATGCGCCCCTATAAACCGGGCACCATGAATCTTTACGGGCACTTCTCTGAACTATGAGCGACTTCACACCAGGCCAGCGCTGGATCAGCGATGGCGAAGCGAATCTTGGGCTGGGCACCATCCTTTTCTGTGATGCCCGCACCGTCAGAGTCTACTTTGCCGCTAGCGAAGAGACGCGCACCTACAGCACCCGCCAAGCCCCGCTAACCCGCGTGGTCTTCGGCAGCGGTGATCAGGTGGAATCCGCCGACGGTGAAACCCTTCGCGTCGAAGACATCAAGGAAGATGCCAACGGGTTGGTCACGTATATCTGCGCCAGACAGGACGGTACGCTGACCGAACTCCCCGAATCCTGCCTCAACGATCGCATGGCCTTCCATCAGGCCCGCGACAAGCTGCTGACAGGTCAGGTCGATCGCAACGACGCGTTCAACCTGCGTTACCGCAGCCTCAATCACCACGCGCGTCTGCAGCGCCACCCCGGCTACGGCTTCTCAGGGCCGAAGGTCGACCTGATCCCGCACCAAACCGGCATTGCACTCGACGTGGCCAATCGCCACCGCCCGCGCGTCCTGCTGGCCGATGAAGTGGGACTAGGCAAGACCATCGAAGCAGGCCTCATCCTGCACCGTATGATGGTCACAGGCCGCGTTGGCCGCACCCTGATTCTGGTTCCGGAAAGCCTGACTCACCAGTGGCTGGTCGAGCTGCTGCGTCGCTTCGGGCTGGAAGCGCGCCTGCTTGATGAAAAGCAGAGCCAGCAGTACCCCGATGAAAACCCATTCGACACGGCTCAGCTGGTACTGGCCAGTGCTCAGTGGCTGTTCGCCAATCCGCGCCGCCAGCAGCAGGCAGAAGCCTGCCAGTGGGATATGCTGATCGTCGACGAGGCTCATCACCTCAATGAAGAAGACGCCGATAGCGGCTATCCCTTCGTCTCAACGCTGACCGCTCAGATTCCCAGCGTACTGCTGCTGACCGCCACACCGGAACAGCTCGGAGCAGAACGCCACTTCGCCCTGCTGCAACTGCTCGACCCCGAGCGTTATCACGATCTAGAGACGTTCAAGCAGGAAGAAGAACGTCATGCGCCGCTGGCCAACATCATGGATGGTCTCGTCGCCCTGCACGAACAGCGCACCCCGCTCTCGGCCGAACGGGAAGCCCAACTGCTGGCCTTCATTGCCGATGACGAGGACGCTCAGCAGGCATGGCAGGCACTACGTGCCGACGGTGACGAGGATGCTCAACAACTGGCCTTCGCGCGTCTGCGCAGCGCGCTGCTGGACCGTCACGGTCTCGGCCGTGTGATGTTCCACCACAGCCGCCGCGACATCGCAGGCTTCCCAGAACGCCGCCTGCATACCCAGCGACTGGAAGCACCACTGCCCTATCAGCGTGTCGTACGCCGCCTCCAGCGCAATGAGGACTACCTCGATACGCTGATGATTGAGCACGAGTTGGCCTACCCCGACCTACTGCTCTATCCCGAAGACACCTATATGGCGTTGACGACCGAAGATGCTGATCCGTGGTGGAAGATTGACCCCCGCGTACAGGCCATCATCGACTGGGTAGAAGAACACCCGGGCGAACAGGCGCTGGTTATCTGCCATTCAAGCGCTACGGTGCGCTCGCTGGCAGAAGGGCTGCGCGTCATCGCGGGCCTGCATGTGCCCGTCTTCCACGAGCACATGTCGCTGATCGAACGTGACCGTGCCGCGGCCGCCTTCGTCGACGGCGAATCCAATTGCCCGTTACTGATCTGTGCCGAAGTCGGTGCGGAAGGTCGCAACTTCCAAAACTGCCACCACCTGATCATGTTCGATGTGCCGACTCATCCGGATCAGCTCGAACAGCGCATCGGCCGCCTCGACCGTATCGGTCAACAGCACCCGATCGACATTCATTTGCTCACACTTGAAGGCACACCGATGGAAGCGGTTGCCCGCTGGTATGCCGAAGGCGTGATGAGCTTTGGTGAACCGACCGGGCTGGGCAGCGAACTCTACGACGCCTTTAATGAATCGCTGGATGCCGCGCTGCTGGATGCCGACGAGCTAGATGCCGTCATCGCAGATACCCGCGACGCACTAGAAGAACGCCGCCAGAAACGCCAAGCCGGCCGCTATCGCCTGCTCGCGCACCGCACGGCTGGTCAGCCGCAGGCCATGGCCGATCTAATTACTGAGCTGGACGATCAAGAGAAGCTGTCACGCTATCTGGAACAGGCCAGCGAAGTGTTCGGGTTCGACATCAAGGACCTCGGTGGCGAGCTGTACCACATTGCACCAACGGGCCAACTGCTGGACGGTCTGCCTGGACTGGTCAAGGGTGAAGAAGGCTTCTCGGCGACGTTCTCGCGCAGCGTTGCGCTAGAGCGTGATGACGTAGAACGCTTGTCGTGGGAACACCCGCTGGTGCAGGAACTGCTGTCACGCGCAATCGACAGCCCGCACGGCAATACGTCACTGGCCCTGCTCAAGCACCCCGCGATTCCGGCGGGCCGCCTGATGACCGAAGTGATGTTCGTCACGCAGACGCCCGCGCCCAAGGCACTGCATGCAGGCCGCTTCCTGCCACCGACACCTATCCGCGTTTTGCTGGATCAAGGCGGTCAGGTGCTGACGAAGAACGTCTCGTTTGGCGGTCTAGCCAAGCACCTGCAGCGTGTTAAGCGTGCGATGGCCCGCGATATCATCAAGCAGTGCCTGCCGCAGCTGCGTGAGATGCTGGACAAGGCCGAAGGCGAAGCCGATCGCGAGCTGCCAGCACTGGTGAAAGCCGCGCATCAGGGTATGTGCGATACGCTGGATCAGGAACTGGCACGCCTCAAGGCACTGGCCGCACGCACGCCGGGCATCCGCCAGGATGAGATTGACGCCCTGCAGCAGGAGCGTGACCAACTGGAAGTCGCCATCAACGACTCCCGCCTGCGCCTGGATGCCGTACGCGTCATCGTCACGGTTGATCCCAACAGCTGATCGCCAAAGGGCAGTACGCCTATACGCAACAGCGCCCATACGGTTCTCCCGTATGGGCGCTGTCATCATCGGGCATAACATCATCGCTTCTTCATCTCAGAACACTGCCATTGCCCGACGATAGCAGCATAACAGCTACAAAAGCCCTTTCTCTGACGCTATCTTACCCCACGCCTTTACAATCATTGTCAACACCTCCATGCGCTACCGAGACGGGTATCGACAGGGTGTGTACCGCTGCATGTATCACCGTAAGGGCAACCATTTCTAGAGTAAGCAATACACCGCTCATCCCCTCACCCTCATCTAACCAAAGCCCTCACCAATACAGCTACCCTACCGAAGCAGCACCAAGGCATGCGCCGCAGGCAGGCCAACAGGACCTACGGTGTCCAAAACCAGCAAGGCGTACGGCCGCAGAACCACCATTCTTCCTCACGCCGGCCTCGTCTGTCACCCGCCATACGTCTCTCCTACCACGAGCAGCATCAAAGCACATGCCGATATGGCCCGCGGCCCCCAACGCTAGCGTCGACCGCAGGGCTATGATGCTTCTGCCCTGTCGACAGGCTCATGTATCGTGCAGTGCCTTAGCCAACGCCGCAGGCAGCTGTGGAGCCGTAAAGGCAAAACCGCTGCTAAGCAGCTTGGTAGGCCGCATGTTCACGCTGGCGGTCAGCAGCGATGCCCGTTCTCCCAGCGCCAGCCATACCGCCAATGTCGGCACTCTGACCCACACGGGACGATTCAAGGCATGCCCCACAGCCTTCATGAAATCACGCTGGCTGACGGGTACAGGGGCGCTCATGTTGACGGGGCCGGACAGTGACGGCTCGGTCAGCATATAGATGATCGCGCGCACCACATCATCTAACAGCACCCACGGCATCATGGCGCGGCCTCGACCGATCCACCCACCCATCCCGCAACGAAAGGCGGGCAGCATCGACTTCAACATGCCTCCGCTGCGCCCTAACACCAGCCCAAGACGCAGCGTGATCAGGCGTGCGCCGCTTTCTGCCAGTGGCGAAGCGGCAAGCTCCCATGCCTGACACAGCCGATGGGCAAAATCATCGTGCGGCGCCGTAGCCTCAGTGACCGCCGCCGCGCCCTGATCGCCATAGAACCCCATTGCGGAACCAGAGATGACAACATGAGGCAATTCAATCAATTGCTCGCACAGCCATACGATATCCTGTGTCATTCGCACACGGCCGTCGATCAGCTCACGCTTGTAGTTTGGGGTCCAGCGCCGAGCAGCAATCGGTGCACCCGCTAGATTGATGATGGCATCGAAGGCGGCATCGGGATGTTGCTGCCATAGCGCACGCACATCCTTAAATGCCGCCACCTCAGCCCCGAGAAGGGCGGTGACCTGTTCCGGCCGCCGGGAGATCACAGTGAGGCTATGGCCATCAAGGCGCAATCTTCGGCACAACGCTCGACCGATGAAGCCTGTGGCGCCTGTAAGCAGTATGTTCATAATGTGCCTGAATGGATAACGGTATGGATCCGCAGCGCTGCAGAGCAGCCGTGGCGTTGATCCCTACAGGATAGGAGAAGAGGTCCACGATTTGACAGCAAAGTGCAGGCTCACCACAATCGTGCCCTTTTGACTCGCTGGCGCTATTTTTGCTGGCATTACCCCAACGGGAAATCAACGCTCTATACTGGTAGCACAACGCACATGTCTACCCGCCTCGGTTCAGGAGTTCCACATGCCTTCAGATCGCCAGCTAGTCTGGTTCAGAAGTGATCTGCGCATCGAAGATCACCGTGCCCTGGCGCACGCACGCCGCCGTGGCCCCGTCATCGCCGTGGTCATCCGCAGTCAGAAACAGTGGGCTTCTCACGACCGAGGCCCGAACTGGTTCGATTTTTGGCAGCGAGGCGTAGCCGCACTCGCACAGTCACTTAACGTATTGAATATCCCGCTGATCATGCTGGATATCGACCATTTTGCCGATATTCCCAGTAAATTGATCTCGTTTGCGCAACGGAACGAGTGTGGCACTATTCATTTCAACGATGAGTACGGGCTTGATGAACGTCGCCGCGATCAAGGTGTCGTACAACAAGCGCGCCGCCACAATCTGACGGTCGAGCGCCACACCGATCACGTGCTGTTTCGCCCCGGTGATCTGCTGACAGGCAAGGGTGAGTATTACAGCGTCTACACACCGTTCTACAAGGCGTGGCTACGCAATCTGACCGCCGATCAGCTGCATCAAGACGATGCGCCACAGGCACAGACACCTATTGCGGGCATCAGCACCACGCTGCTCGATGACATGCCCGCTGCGGCTGAGCACATCATGCGCCAATGGCCTGCTGGTGAAGCGGCTGCGCAGGATCGGCTGGCCCACTTTCTGACCCGCCGCGTACAGCACTACGCCGAACAGCGTGACTTTCCCGCCGTCGACGGCACCAGCCAGCTGTCACCGCATCTGGCACTGGGCATGATCTCGATTCGGCAAGCGCTCAACGCTGCCGCATCCATGAATGAAGGACGGTTGGGCGATGGGCACCAAGGCATCACGACTTGGATCAACGAGCTGGTATGGCGCGAGTTCTATCAGCACATCCTAGTCGCCGCGCCGCGCGTGTCGATGCACCAGCCGTTCAAGGAAAACACTCGCCACCTGAAGTGGCTCAACGAACGCACACACTTCAAGGCGTGGTGCGAAGGCCGGACAGGCTACCCTCTGGTAGACGCGGCCATGCGCCAGCTAACGGCGACCGGCTGGATGCACAACCGGCTGCGCATGCTGACAGCAACGTTTCTCTCCAAGCACCTACTGACCGACTGGCGCTGGGGGGAAGCATTTTTCATGAACCATCTTTTGGATGGGGAGCTAGGGGCAAACAATGGCGGGTGGCAATGGGCCGCCTCCACGGGCACGGACTCGGCACCTTATTTCAGGGTGTTCAATCCAGTGACTCAGTCGGAACGCTTTGATAAGAACGGTGATTTCATCGCTCAGTGGGTACCCGAACTGGCCTCGGTACCAGCCAAGCAGCGGCATTTTCCTGACGCGGCAACGCGCAGTCGCTGTGGCTATCCGGCCCCGATCGTCGATCACAAGGCAGCACGCCTGCGCGCTATCGAGGCGTTCAAGGCCTTGCCTTCCGATGATTAAGCCCCCATTACGTCATCTGGACCGCGTGTGGCATAATCCCACGCAGGCAGTGAATACGTCAGGCCAAGGCGTGCATTCACTGGGTGCCCCCGATACACTGACGATAACCATGCGTCGACGGGGCATGTTCCGATTCGTGCAGCGAGATCAGGCTGGCCGCCACGGCAGTCGCTGGTCCGCAAAGGCACTTCACTTTTGACCCGCGGAATGAATCAGTGACCAAGCAACAATCCTTTACCTACGATGAACTGCTCAAGTGCAGTCAAGGCGAACTTTTCGGTGAGGGCAACGCACAGCTGCCAGCCCCCAACATGCTTATGCTTGATCGCATAGTCCACATCAGTGAAGAAGGTGGTCATTACGGTAAAGGCGAGCTGATTGCCGAACTCGACATCAATCCTGACCTGTGGTTCTTCAAATGCCACTTCCCGGGCGATCCGGTCATGCCTGGCTGTCTCGGTCTTGACGCCATGTGGCAGCTACTTGGCTTCCACTTGGGCTGGCTGGGCAACCCTGGCCGCGGCCGTGCACTCGGCTGCGGAGAAGTGAAATTCTCTGGCCAAGTCATGCCGACCGCCAAGAAGGTCACCTATCATATTCACGTCAAGCGCGTTATGACGCGTCGCTTGATTCTCGGCATTGGCGACGGTGTTGTGTCCGTCGATGGCGAGGAAATCTATCAGGCCAAGGATCTGCGTGTCGGCCTGTTTTCCACTCCAGCAGCGAATTTTTGAGACGGGAGGCTTCCATGAAACGAGTGGTAGTCACCGGCCTGGGTATCGTGTCCTGCTTGGGCAATGACCAGCAGCAGGTACTGGACGCGCTAAAAGCAGGCCGTTCGGGCATCCGCTATCGCGAAGAGTATGCCGAACACGGCATGCGTAGCCAGATTGCCGGCGCAGTCGAGATTGATCTCGACCCCCTTATTGATCGTAAATTTAGACGCTTCATGGGCGATGCAGCGGCATATGCCTATGTATCCATGAAGCAAGCCATCGAAGATGCAGGTCTAGCACCGGAGCAGGTATCCAACCTGCGTACCGGTCTGATCGCAGGCTCTGGCGGCGCGTCCTCTGCCAATCAGGTAGAAGCGGCCGACATCCTGCGTGAAAAAGGCCTGCGTCGCGTAGGTCCTTACCGCGTCACCCGCACCATGGGCAGCACGGTTTCGGCTTGTCTGGCGACACCATTCGCCATCAAGGGCGTCAACTACTCCATCTCGTCTGCCTGTGCGACATCAGCACACTGCATCGGCAGCGCGGTAGAGCAGATCCAGCTCGGCAAGCAGGACATCGTCTTTGCCGGCGGTGGTGAAGAAGAGCACTGGACACTGTCCTGCCTCTTCGACGCTATGGGTGCCCTCTCCACACGCTACAACGACACGCCTGAAAAAGCGTCTCGTCCGTATGACAGCGCACGCGACGGTTTCGTCATCGCTGGCGGCGGCGGTATCGTCGTACTCGAAGAGTATGAACACGCCAAAGCACGCGGTGCGAAGATCTACGCGGAAGTCGTTGGCTATGGCGCCAACTCCGACGGTTACGACATGGTCGCGCCGTCCGGTGAAGGCGGCAAGCGCTGCATGGAAATGGCGTTGGCCACTTCTGAAGGTCCGATTGATTACATCAACACCCACGGAACGTCTACACCGGTAGGCGACCTCAGCGAACTGCGTGCGATGCGCGAGCTGTTCGGCAATAAAGTGCCGCCGCTCTCCTCCACCAAATCGCTGACCGGTCACTCTCTCGGCGCAACCGGGGTGCAGGAAGCGATCTACACGCTTCTGATGATGCAGAACGACTTCATCTGCGCGTCTGCCAACATCGACGAGCTTGACCCGGAAGCAGACGGTTTCGATATCGTGCGTGAACGCCGCGATAACGTCCGCCTAAACCGTGCCATGTCCAACAGCTTCGGCTTTGGTGGCACCAACGCGTCGCTGCTGTTCCAACGCATCGACTAAGCAAGACAGTCGAGCGAAAAAGGCCGCCCTTCGGGGCGGCTTTTTTGTCTGTTCCTTTCCTTGCGCACTCAATCAGTCGAGCGAAAAAGGCCAACTCATTGCGCAAGAATGAGCGTATCTATTGCCTTCATGGCATTGCCCTCAGAAATAGAGCCGTCCACTACCTCTTACCAGCCCACTCGCCATACATCCTCTTGTGGATAACCCAAAGCCCTTTGCTGCTCAAATGCCGATATCACGTGCGCGGGAGGCACGAAATTCTTTTTCGGCACAACAGGCAGCGGCAACGGTAATCAATCTATGGTACGCGCCAGCATGCTTACTGATATAAAGGCATCATGCTCTGCCAGCCATTTCTGCCCATAACGCCTCCTCCGAGCGGCAACAGCAAGCATCAAAGCATAAAAAAAGCGACCCACTAAGGTCGCTTCGCGTTTCGAGTGCAGAAGACGGGTCAACCACCAATGTGTTCACGCTCCGCGTTGATCCACGCTTCTGCTTCTTCTGTGACGCTAGCGGCATCGCGCCCAACCGTTTCAATCGGCGCACCGATAACGACCGTGATACGCCCAGGACGCTTGATCCAGCTGTTGTTGAGCCAACAGTGCCCCGCATTGTGAGCGATAGGCACAACCGGACAGTTGGCACGGCAGGCAATCAAAGCCCCACTCTTGGCAAACGGCTTGCGCTCGCCGGGCGCCAGTCGGGTACCCTCAGGAAAGATCAGCATCGACAGCCCTTGCTTCAGCTTTTCCGGCCCTTCCTTGATCACCTGTTTGAGCGCTCGTGTTGGGCTGGATCGGTCCAAGGCAATGGGACGAATCAAACGCAGTGACCAACCGAATACAGGGATGTTCAGCAGCTCTTTCTTCAGCACGGTGCATACCGGCGGCTTGAGGATCTGCAGGAACAACGTCTCCCACTCGCTCTGGTGATTGGACAGCAGCACACAGGCACCTTTCGGCAGATGCTCACGCCCCGTCACATCAATTCGAATACCGCACGCAATGGATAGCCAACCCATCATCGCTCGGTTGTACAGGTTCAGGACCGGAAAACGTTTTTTATACGGCAGGCACAACGCTATGGGCGACAGCACCACAGCCACAAACAGCACCAGCACGACATAGCCGGTGTAAAAGATAATGCTTCGCAGGGCATTCATAGTGCCACTCTCTCCTCATTGCCCCGTATGGGAACGATATTCAAGTCCATAGCATCAAGCCACAAGCGCAAAGATAACAAAGCGCTTGGAATGTCGTGCGACAGCAAAGCGTACGCTCGACGCCGCACAACGAAAAACAGGTCTAAAGAGAATCCAGCGAACGCGCCCAAAGGCCGTACGCACGAGGTATACGCCTCAATCAGCGCCGCCCCCTTTTACCATCGGTATGCCGTGCATCGACAACCAACGGCGCACGTGATGCTGCAATGGCTCACGCCACGCGGTCTGATGGATACCAAAGGTCATCAAGATCTTCTGGCAACCCAGAATACGGCGTACGGTACTGCCCAAACCTTCGGCCACAATCGCCGTCTCCGGCAACGCCTGCAAGACGCCAGGCATCGCTGTGTCACGCAGACAGGCCAGCGTGGCCGCCGCGAACTCGAACTGGCTGACCGGTTCTCGCCCTGACAGGTGGAATGTTCCCCACGCGTCAGCCCCATTGTCGAGCTGGAGAATCATGCCCAGCACGGCACGCGCCAGCGCATCCACAGGTAAGGGGGCTAGAAACAGGTGGTCATCCGCCGTCACGGTTTCTCCTTCCAACCAGCTCGAAAGCTGCTCAGGCAGCGCCATGCCATCACCTTCGCTACCGAACAGCTCACTAGTACGAATGATGATGTGACGGTGCCAGTGCTGGCGTACCGCACTCTCAATCTCGGCCAGCTTCTGAAGGGCGGCTGCAAGCGGTCTGGGCTGCTCGCTTTCATTCAGCAGATGCTCATGATCCTGTTCGAACAGCTGATGCCCGACGCACCACACCAGCATCATATCGAGACGCTGACAGGATGCCTGCAACGTTTCGACTAACACGGCATGCTGCTCAATAACGGTCAAGGGCAAGCGTTCCGGGTGAATGAGCGGCGGTATCACGACGACATCGGCACGATGCTCGTTCAGATAGTTCAAGGCATCCGAAAGCCCGTCGGCCAACCACATGTCGACGTCATGACGAGGCGCTACCTCCTGTTGCAGGGCTAGCGTCAATCCATGCCGATTGTCAGGGATGAGTAGTTTCAATGCGTTTCGCCTTGAACAGGGATGAGGATAACGGTGCGCTTCATATCACATGGGGCAAGAAGAACAGGTTTTTCACCTCTTCTATAAAGCCTCGCCATAAGACCGAAGGCACCACCACTATGGCATGCATGTTATCGCATGACCGTTCGACCTTCATCATTCCATGAAGATGCGATTAGCTACGCTCATGGCACGCTTACCGTTGGTATTGGCCGACAGAAAGTCTATTCCGGCAACCGACAGCGATAGTGGCTGTTGCGCCATGATCTGTTCCTTCCAGTAAGTGGCGGGCTGCTGTATAGGCCAGGCCATAATCGTCATTTGCCCCCCCATGCAGCGATACCCGAATGTCTGCACGCGCCCGTTCAACGTGCCGTCACCCAGTAGCGTCATATCCAGCCCTGTATCAGTATCCGCCGCACACAGCGGCAGTGGATGCCGACTCACATCAATCACCAGCGAAGGCTCAGCCGTATTTAGGGTGAAATTGCTACGCAGCACCATGCTGATCGCTGCATCAGAAGCATCGGGTAGTACAGGATAACGCGATGTCAGTTTCTGCCACTCCCCCGACGACGCGATTGGGTCTGCCACAGCAATGCTGGCACTGACTAACGTCAAGGCAATGGCCCATCGTGCAATGCGCGATAACCATCGAATCATATTGTTCCCCCTCTCTTCGCCTGGTAAGCCCAATCCACTCACATTACCTCGGCATTCACGCACCCACTCACCCTTTCGTGAATGGAAAAACGCCGCTACGCTGGACGGCGCAGCGGCACAAGGGTACTACAACAGCATGCGCTGCTCCGTCACCTTCAGTGCATCCAGACCATTACAGTTCGCGCCACGGAAAGAATGCACGCCTACCCGCATCTCGATGGGCTGCTGCGACGCGATCGTGGCCACGATGATCGAGATATCCTCTGGATTCTGTCCCATTAGCTCTAGATCGCGTCCACCCATACACCGATACGCAAAGTGCAATGGCTTGCCGTTGATCTGCCCCACGCCCAGAGGGCGTACCTGATAGGCCATTTCATCGTCGCTCTGGCACAGCGGGAAGGAAGGAAAGGTCAGATACGGAATGATGTCGTTGCTTTCCATGTCATTACCCAGCTGCAAGTAAGCACCCGACGCACGTGTATCCTGCATGATAGCGGGCCCGGTGCGATCCCATTCCCAGCAGCGTCCATCGTCAGCCCGCGCCGACGACAGGCCTACAAGCAACAGTATCGTGCTCAAAAACGCCCACACTTTCCTTGTCATCCTTGTACCCCAGATCATCGTATTTCTTCTCGTTGAATCAATATGTCACGGCACACACACCGCTGACTCAGGGGCGACACGTTCTCTGGACTTAGCCATAAAATGCACACGCCGATAAGCTTCGCGGTTTCTCTAGGAATGTGCACCATCCTGCATATTGTCCACTATCGCTGCGGTTTGTTGAACACACCCTCTTAAATCATGCAGCGAGTAATATGACGACAAGTCGATGTGGGTACTATGTCACCACGCGAATTCGTAACCACTCTCGTACGTTCTGGCATAAAAAAACGAGGCCTCCTGAACGGAAGGCCTCGCATCGTATATAACGCAAGGTTCAGCAATAATCAGAACGGAATTTCGTCATCGAAATCGTCGAAGCCGCCCGGCGCTGGCGCACCATTGTTCTGCTGCTGGGGCTGACCATAAGGGGTACCCTGCTGCTGCGGAGCACCGCCAAACGACTGAGACTGCTGCTGCGCAGGCTGCTGGGGTTGCTGCGGCGCGGCACTACGCTGTTGCTGCTGAGGCTGACCATAAGGATTGCCCTGCTGCTGGCCGCCGTTATTCATGCCGCCTTGGGGTTGATAGCCGCCTTGCTGACCCCCATTATTCGGATAGTCATTGCCACCCGCATTGCCACGAGAATCCAGCATTTGCATATCGTTGGCAACGATCTCGGTAGAATAGCGATCCTGACCGTCTTGGCCTTGCCATTTACGCGTCTGCAGGCGACCTTCGATATAAAGACGGGAGCCTTTGTGAACGTACTGCTGCGCGATTTCCGCCAGCTTGTTGAACAGCACAACGGAATGCCATTCCGTGCGTTCCTGACGCTGTCCAGTCTGACGATCGGTCCAGCTATCGCTGGTAGCGATACGCAGGTTGCACACAGGGTTGCCTGAGGGCAGGAACCGTACGTCCGGATCCTGACCCACGTTGCCTATCAGGATGACCTTGTTTACACCACGGGCCATAAGTCCCTCTCCTAGAATGGTGAATGACGGCAGATGCGCCCTGCCACATGCAGAGTGCCTTGCCATCGCGTTCATGAGTCAGGGCCTCATCAATGAAGCTCTGCGAGAATGAATCAATTTTAACCCAGATACGCTACTGGATGAATGCCAAACCCAGCTTCCTTTTTCTGAAGCTGCTGCTTTGCGTCAGACATGTCTTCCTGCCTATAGTTAAACGCTTGATCACATTTCGAGGCTGCTATGGATCGTATATCGGTACGCGGTGCGCGCACGCACAATTTGAAGAACATCGATGTCGACCTGCCGCGCGACTCGCTGATCGTCGTGACCGGTCTTTCCGGCTCGGGCAAGTCTTCTCTCGCCTTCGACACTCTGTATGCCGAAGGCCAACGTCGCTATGTCGAATCGCTTTCGACGTACGCGCGACAGTTCCTGTCGATGATGGAAAAGCCCGATGTCGATCACATCGAAGGGCTATCCCCTGCCATCTCCATCGAACAGAAATCGACTTCGCACAACCCGCGCTCGACGGTCGGCACCATCACGGAAATCTACGACTACCAGCGCCTGCTGTTTGCACGCGCAGGCACGCCGCGCTGTCCCGAACATGATATAGAACTGGAAGCGCAGACCATCTCTCAGATGGTTGACCAAGTGCTGGCGCTGCCTGAAGGCACCCGCGTCATGCTGATCGCGCCCATCATTAGGGGCCGCAAAGGTGAGCATCTGCAGACGCTGGCGGAAATCCGTTCGCAGGGCTTTGTGCGCGTACAGGTCGACGGCCAAGTCATGGAGCTTGACGATGTGCCGGCACTCGACAAAAACCGCAAGCATGACATAAGTGTCGTCGTAGACCGCATCAAAGTGCGTGCAGACCTCATGCAGCGCTTGGCCGAATCGTTCGAAACGGCACTGACGCTCTCTAATGGCTCAGCCATGCTCGAGTTCATGGACGATGATGACAAAGACCACATCACGTTTTCATCGAAGTTCGCATGCCCCCTGTGCGGCTACGCCATCGCAGAACTCGAACCGCGCATGTTCTCGTTCAACAATCCGGCAGGCGCATGCCCTAGCTGTGACGGCCTTGGCGTTCATCAGTACTTTGACCCTGCTCGTCTTATCCGCGACGACGAACTGTCGCTCTCCGAAGGCGTCATCAAGGGCTGGGACCGCCGCAGCATCTACTATTTCAGCCAGCTCGAAACGGTCGCCGAACACTACGGATTCGATCTGGACACCCCGTGGAAAGAACTGTCACTCGCCGTTCGCGATGTGATCCTTCACGGCAGCGGCCTGAAGGAGCTGTCCTTCAGCTACGTCAACGAACGAGGGCGACGCGTCGAGCGTGTCCATCCGTTCGAAGGCGTCATCCCCAATATGGAACGCCGCTATCGCGATACGGAATCGTCTTCGGTACGCGAAGATCTGGCACGCTACATTGCCATGCGTCCTTGTCCTGAATGCCACGGCAGCCGCCTACGCAAGGAATCCCGTCACGTCTACGTCGACGGGCATACGCTGCCAGAACTCTCGCGCCTACCAATCGGCGATGCACATGCGCTTTTCTCTAATATGACATTGCCTGGCCGCAAGGGAGAGATCGCCGCACGCATCCTGACAGAGATCTGCGCGCGTCTAGAGTTCCTTGTCAACGTCGGCCTCGACTACCTGACCCTAGAACGCAGCGCCGACACGCTGTCGGGTGGTGAAGCTCAACGCATTCGCTTGGCCAGCCAGATTGGTGCCGGTCTAGTTGGTGTCATGTACATCCTTGACGAGCCTTCCATCGGGCTGCATCAGCGCGACAACGATCGACTGCTTGATACGCTCAAGCATCTTCGAGACCTTGGCAATACGGTCATCGTCGTCGAACACGACGAAGACGCTATCCGTGCAGCCGACTACGTACTGGATATTGGGCCGGGCGCGGGGGTACACGGCGGCCGCATCGTCGCTCAAGGCACACCGGAAGAAATAGCGCATAACCCTGAATCGCTGACGGGCCAATACCTCAGTGGTACTCGTCGTATTGAAGTGCCCACCATTCGCCACGAGCCAGATCCTAAGCGCCAGCTGGTACTGCGCGGTGCCAGCGGCAACAACCTCAACAATGTGGACATGACCGTCCCCCTAGGGCTGTTCGTGTGCGTTACGGGTGTCTCCGGCTCAGGGAAATCAACACTGGTCAATTCAACCCTAATGCCGATCGCTGCGCGCGAACTGAACAAGGCCACCAGCCTGTCGCCAGCGCCCTATAAAAGCATTCAGGGTCTGGAGCTACTCGATAAGGTCATCGACATCGACCAAAGCCCGATCGGCCGTACTCCACGCTCTAATCCGGCGACCTATACCGGCATTTTCACATCAATTCGTGAACTGTTTGCCGGAACGCAGGAAGCTCGCTCTCGCGGCTACAAACCCGGACGTTTCAGCTTCAACGTCAAGGGTGGCCGCTGCGAAGCCTGCCAAGGCGACGGCATGATCAAGGTAGAGATGCACTTCCTACCTGACATCTATGTGCCCTGCGATGTCTGCCACGGCAAACGCTATAACCGAGAAACACTCGAGATCCTCTACAAAGAGCACAACATCCATGAAGTGCTCGACATGACCGTAGAGGAAGCACTGGAGTTCTTCAGCCCAGTACCGGCTATCGCTCGGCGCCTACAGACCCTTATGGACGTAGGGCTTTCCTATATCCGCCTCGGACAAAGCGCCACGACCTTATCAGGTGGTGAAGCCCAACGCGTTAAACTGGCCCGCGAACTGGCCAAACGCGATACAGGTCGCACACTGTACATTCTTGATGAGCCGACAACAGGGCTTCATTTCGAAGATATCCGCCAGCTGCTGACGGTACTTCATCGTCTTCGCGATCAAGGCAATAGCATCGTCGTCATTGAGCACAACCTCGACGTCATCAAGACAGCCGACTGGCTGATCGACCTCGGCCCCGAAGGTGGCTCAAAAGGTGGACGCATCATTGCAGAAGGCACGCCAGAGAACGTCAGCAATGCGCCGCAGTCTCATACAGGGCATTTCCTGAAACCGCTGCTAGAACGCGCCCAGCAAGCGTAAACAGAGAAAGATCGGGCCTTATCCACCCCCTTTGCTTTCTCATCACACAAGGCGCTGTTACAGGTGTCTGAGACTAGCCTCCTAATGTGCTTCGACATATTAGGAGGCTTTTTTATAGCACTCTAAAGTAGCTCTTCCCATGCAAAACAAAGCGCCCCTCTTTGCTATGCAAGGCGCCTTGTGGCATGGCCTTTGTGCCACACCGACGGCTCTGACAGCTGTCATAGACCTACGCTAAGAGCTGCACAAATAGCTACGTGGTCGCAATGAACGTTCAGAATAAGCGCTAAAGCCAGATTCACGCGTTCCCTCTCACTGCCAATGACGGCACCGTACTTCTCTGCTTGAGGGCATGGCCTACTTTGGCCTGAATTTATTCAGCCATCCGCACAAAAGCATACCCGCCTCTCCACAGAGTAAGAGAAAGCATGAAACGTTTTGTGGTGGGCACGGCAAAGGTCAAAAGAGGCAATAGCCGTCCTCAACACAAGCGGTGAGGTGGTGAGGTGGTGAGGTGGTGAGGTGGTGAGGTGGTGAGGTGGTGAGGTGGTGAGGTGGTGAGGTGGTGAGGTGGTGAGGTGGTGAGGTGGTGAGGTGGTGAGGTGGTGAGGTGGTGAGGTGGTGAGGTGGTGAGGTGGTGAGGTGGTGAGAGTAAAAAGTGCCTAACCGATCAGTACAACCGCTGAATAAAGAAAAACCGGCCCACCCTAAGGCAAGCCGGTTTCGTTCCACGATACCTACAGACTAGGCTGCAGTTACCGGATCGTGCTTATTCTTCGCCAGCTGCTTCTGCAACGGGACGATCAACAAGCTCAACGTATGCCATCGGAGCATTGTCACCACGACGGAAACCGCATTTCAGGATGCGAACGTAGCCACCCGGACGGTTTGCATAACGTTTACCCAGCTCGGAGAAGAGCTTGCCAACAGCAGCGTCAGAACGCGTACGGCTGAATGCCAGACGACGGTTTGCAACGCTGTCGTTTTTAGCCAGGGTGATCAGCGGCTCGATATGACGACGCAGTTCCTTGGCTTTCGGCAGGGTAGTCTTGATGATTTCGTGCTCGACCAGAGACACGCTCATATTTTTGAACATGGCGTGGCGGTGCGAAGCATTACGATTGAGCTGACGACCACTCTTACGATGACGCATGGTTGTAATTCCTTACCAATCTTGGACTCGAGTCAGCCGTTTCAGGCAGAGGCCTTGTCGTCTTTGAGGCTTGCAGGCGGCCAGCTATCCAGCCGAGTGCCAAGCGCAAGACCACGTGCTTCAAGGACGTCCTTGATTTCATTCAAGGATTTTTTACCCAGGTTCGGCGTTTTCAACAGCTCAACTTCAGTGCGCTGAATCAGATCGCCGATGTAATAGATATTTTCGGCCTTGAGGCAGTTTGCACTACGAACGGTCAACTCAAGATCATCTACGGGACGGAGCAGAATCGGATCGATCTGATCCTCTTCCTCTTCGACTTCCTGCTCTTTGTCGGCTTCCAGATCAACAAAGGCACCAAGCTGCTCCTGCAGGATCGTTGCGGAGCGGCGGATCGCCTCTTCGGGATCCAGAGTGCCATCTGTTTCCAGATCGATCACGAGCTTGTCGAGGTCGGTACGCTGCTCGACACGCGCAGACTCAACGGAATAGGCAACGCGACGCACCGGGCTGAAGGTAGCATCCAGCTGGAGACGACCGATCGGACGGGTTTCGTCATCCGCCTGTTTGCGAACATCTGCCGGCTCGTAGCCACGTCCGCGCATAACGCGGAGCTTCATATTGAGCGCACTGCCATCGTTCAAGTGAGCGATGACATGATCCGGGTTGACGATCTCGACGTCATGACCTACGGCGATATCACCGGCAGTCACGACACCAGGACCCTGCTTGTTCAGCGCCAGCTCAGCATCGTCGCGTCCATGCATCTTGATGGACACGTCCTTGAGATTCAGGAGGATCTCAATGACATCTTCCTGAATGCCTTCAATGGCGCTGTACTCATGCTCGACACCTTCAATTTCAGCCTCGACTACAGCGCAGCCCGGCATGGAAGAAAGAAGGATACGACGCAGAGCGTTCCCCAGGGTATGGCCGAAGCCGCGCTCGAACGGCTCGAGCACGATCCGTGCGTGATTAGCGCTGACTTCTTCGACCTTGATATCGCGAGGACGGAGAAACTCTGTCACTGAACGCTGCATAAGAACACCTTTAGGCTGCCAAACGAATACTCGAAGTCCCTACAAACAAGAAGTTCAAGGATTATTTCGAGTATAGCTCGACGATCAGGTTTTCGTTGATGTCAGCGGACAGGTCGCTACGCTCAGGAGCGGCTTTGAACGTGCCTTCCATCTTCTTGGCATCAACATCGATCCAGGAAACATCACCGCGATTCGCAGCCAGAGACAGGGCATTCTGAATGCGTTCCTGTTTCTTAGCCGGTTCACGTACGGTAATCACGTCGCCTGCAACCACTTTGTAAGAAGCGATGTTGACGGTACGACCGTTGACAGCGATAGCCTTGTGGCTTACCAGCTGACGTGCTTCAGCGCGGGTAGAGCCGAAGCCCATGCGGTAGACAACGTTGTCCAGGCGGCTTTCCAGCAACTGAAGAAGAACTTCACCGGTAGCGCCTTTATGGCTAGCGGCCTTCTTGTAGTAGTTGCGGAACTGTTTTTCCAGAACGCCGTACATACGACGGACTTTCTGTTTTTCACGCAGCTGAGTGCCATAGTCGGAAAGACGCTGACGACGCTGGCCGTGCTGGCCCGGGATCTGCTCGGCCTTGCACTTTTTCTCAAACGCTGTAGCACCGCTTTTCAGGAACAGATCCGTTCCTTCACGGCGGGACAGCTTACATTTTGGTCCGATATAACGTGCCATGAATCTGTCTCCTTACACGCGGCGTTTTTTCGGCGGACGGCAGCCATTGTGAGGAATGGGCGTCGCGTCAGTAATGCTCTGCACACGGAAGCCGGCGGCGTTAAGAGCACGCACAGCAGATTCACGGCCCGGGCCAGGACCCTTGACCAGAACGTCGACGTTTTTCACACCATACTCGGCTGCAGCATTTGCTGCACGTTCGCTTGCTACTTGAGCTGCGAACGGGGTGCTCTTACGAGAACCACGAAAACCCGAACCACCGGCAGTTGCCCAAGACAGAGCATTGCCCTGGCGGTCTGTGATCGTCACGATCGTGTTGTTAAAAGAGGCATGGATGTGCGCAACAGCGTCCACTACCTGCTTTTTAACCTTTTTACGGTTATTACGCGGGTTAGCCATGTTGGTTGTATCCTGATGTATAACGCACTAATGAGCGTTATTTGCGAATCGGTTTACGCGGCCCTTTACGGGTACGCGCGTTGGTCTTAGTACGCTGACCACGCAGCGGAAGACCACGACGATGGCGCAGACCACGGTAGCAACCCAGATCCATGAGACGCTTGATGTTCAGCGTAATCTCACGACGAAGGTCGCCTTCCACGGTGTACTTGCCTACTTCTGCACGCAATCCATCGATCTGCTCAGCAGAGAGGTCACCGATTTTTGCAGTCGGTTCGATCTCTGCAGCAGCGCAGATTTCTTGAGCGCGCGTACGGCCGACACCATAGATATAGGTCAGCGAGATCGCCGCATGCTTGTTGTCCGGGATATTGACGCCTGCAATACGGGCCATCAGCTTACTCCGAAATTGAGCGGCTTGCTCGATTGGTTATCTACAAAAAGGCGCAATAGTATACCTCTTATCCCACTAAGGAGACAAGAGGCATACCGCACCAACGTTGCTTACAGTGCAAGACTGGGAATCAGCCTTGACGCTGTTTGTGACGCGGTTCAGTACAAATAACACGTACTGCACCACGACGCCGTATGATCTTGCAGTTACGGCAGATCTTTTTAACGGAAGCTCGAACTTTCATCGTTCACTCCAATTCTCTCGTGGCGCATCATCGGATGATGCAGCTGCGATCAATGGCCTTTGAGGTTGGCCTTCTTCATCACAGATTCATACTGATTGGACATCAGTTGGGCTTGAACCTGGGACATGAAGTCCATGACGACAACAACCACGATCAATACAGAGGTACCACCTAGCTGGACAGATACGCCAGTCAAAGCTGCCAACAGCTGGGGCAACAGTGACACAAAGGCAATATATGCCGCCCCGAATAGCGTCAGACGGGTCATTACCTTGTCGACATAGCGAGCAGTCTGTTCACCGGGACGAATACCTGGCAGAAATGCACCGGATTTCTTCAGATTGTCTGCAACGTCCTTGGGATTGAACACAAGAGCGGTGTAGAAGAAACAGAAGAATACTACGGCTGCAGTAAAGAGCAACACATAAAGTGTGGCGCCAGGTTTCAACGCTTCACTGACAGTGTTCATCCAGTGGAAGCGATTGCTATTGCTCAGCCACTGAGCAACAGACCCCATGAACAACAGGATACTCTGCGCGAAGATGGCTGGGATAACCCCGGCCATGTTTACCTTCATAGGCAGGTAGCTGTTCTGCCCCGCATACATTTTGTTGCCAACCTGACGACGCGGATAGGTCACTTTAATGCGACGCTGACCACGCTCAATGAAGACAACAAAGGCAACGGTGATCAGTGCTAGGAGACCCATCCCCAACAGGGAAAGAGCACCATTCACACTGCTATTGCCATTATTTGCTGCGGTAGATGCATTGCTGATGATTTGAGGCAGGCTTGCAACGATACCGGCAAAGATGATCAGCGAAATACCATTGCCAATCCCTTTTTCGGTAACCTGCTCACCTAGCCACATCAAGAACATGGCACCTGCGACAAATGTCGAAACGGTAATAAGATAGAACGTTGCGCTACCTTGAGCTGCCCCGCCTCCGACCAACCCCACTGACATGCCGACAGCTTGAATCACTGCGAGTACAAGCGTTGCATAACGCGTGTATTGTGTGATCTTGCGCCGGCCAGCTTCGCCTTCTTTCTTCAACTGCTCAAGTGAAGGAGAAACGACTGTCATCAGCTGCATGATGATCGACGCGGAGATATACGGCATGATACCAAGCGCGAATACACTCATTCGCTCGAGGGCACCACCCGAGAACATGTTAAACATGCCCAGGATGGTGCCACCGTTGGCATTGAAAAGAACAGCGAGCTGGCCAGAATCGATACCGGGCACCGGAACATGGGCACCGATACGATACACCACGATCGCGAGCAGCACGAAGAGAAGGCGAGAACGCAGTTCTGCGAAGCCACCTCCAGAGCTTGCCGGTACGTTTCCTGACTTAGCCATTTAGTCCTCTACCTTGCCGCCAGCGTTTTCAATGGCACTGCGTGCGCCTTTCGTGACTTTGAGGCCACGAATGGTGACAGCCTTGTCCAGCTCACCAGAGAGAACAATTTTGGCAAAGCGCGTGTCATCTTTGATCACGTTAGCCTGTTTCAGCGCGGCCAGATCGATAACATCAGCGCTAACTTTGGCCAGTTCGGAGAGGCGAACCTCTTCAGAGACCAAAGATTTTGCAGATGTAAAACCGAACTTCGGCAGACGACGCTGCAAAGGCATCTGACCACCTTCGAAACCCGGTTTGACGCTACCGCCAGAACGGGCTTTCAGACCTTTGTGACCACGGCCACCGGTCTTGCCAAGGCCAGAACCGATACCACGGCCAACGCGTTTTTCAGCGTGCTTGGCGCCCGCTGCAGGACGCAATGTATTCAGTTTCATGGATTACTCTCCCTCGACTCGAACAAGGTAGTTAACCTTGTTAATCATGCCGCGAACGGCCGGGGTGTCTTCCAGTTCAACCGTATGGCCGATGCGACGCAGGCCCAGGCCACGCACGGTAGCCTGGTGTTTTTTGCCTGTGCCGATGGCACTGCGAACTTGAGTCACTTTGATCTTGGCTGACATCGTAGTTACCCCGTGATTTGTGCGACGGAGAGGCCACGTTTGGCAGCAACATCTTCAGGGGAACGCATGGAAGCGAGACCCTTGATGGTTGCACGTACAACGTTGACCGGGTTGGTCGAGCCGTAGCACTTAGCCAGAACGTCCTGAACACCTGCCAGCTCCAGTACAGAGCGCATCGCACCACCGGCGATGATACCCGTACCTTCGGATGCAGGCTGCATGAAGATCTTGGACGCCCCGTGGTTTGCACGCACCGGATACTGCAGCGTGTTACCTTTCAGCTCGACTTTGATCATGTTGCGGTGCGCCTGATCCATAGCCTTCTGGATAGCGACCGGCACTTCACGTGCCTTGCCGCGGCCAAAGCCGACGCGCCCTTTGCCATCGCCAACAACGGTCAGAGCAGTGAAACCGAAAATACGGCCACCTTTGACCACTTTGGCGACGCGGTTAATCTGCACCAACTTCTCTTGCAGATCACCGCTGCCTTTCTGTTCGTTATTCGCCATCGTGTCACCCTTTAGAATTTCAGGCCGCCTTCGCGCGCAGCATCAGCCAGCGCCTTGACTCGACCGTGGTACTTGAACCCGGAGCGGTCAAAGGCTACCTGGGAAATACCTGCTTCCTTGGCACGCTCGGCCAGCAGTGCGCCGACTTTGGTCGCTGCATCGACGTTGCCAGTGGCACCTTCACGCAGCGATTTGTCCAGCGTCGAAGCGCTGACGAGAACACGCCCACCGTCCGCAGAAATAATCTGCGCATAGATATGGCGCGGGGTGCGGTTGACGCACAGACGCTCGACGCCCAGCTCGCGAATTTTCGCGCGCGCGCGGCGGGCACGACGGAGACGACTTTCTTTCTTCGCGTTCATAACCCTGCCTTACTTCTTCTTGGCTTCTTTACGACGGACTTGCTCGTCACCGTAACGTACACCTTTGCCTTTATAAGGCTCCGGCGGACGGAAGGCACGAATTTCAGCCGCCACCTGGCCGAGACGCTGCTTGTCAGCGCTTTTCAGCACGATCGTGGTGTTCTTCGGAGTTTCCGCAGTAACACCTTCAGGCAGTGCATACTCGACAGGGTGAGAGAAACCCAGCGTGAGGTTGATGGTTTTGCCACTTGCTTGTGCACGGTAACCGACACCGGTGATTTCCAGTGTACGAGTGAACCCTTCGGTTACACCGATGACCATGTTGTTAGCAAGCGCACGGGTGGTACCAGCCATAGCCCAGTTTTTTGCCGTTTCGCTCGGTGCGAAGGTCAGTTTGCCTTCTTCCTGGCTCACGACAACGTCGGGATGGATGGTCAGCTCAAGTTGACCCTGGCTGCCTTTGACAGTCAGAACCTGGTCGTTGAGCTTGGCTTCGACGCCGCTTGGCAGCGTTACCGGGTATTTTGCGATCCTGGACATTTCTCGCTCCTAGAATACGGTGCAGATGACTTCACCGCCGACGCCAGCTTGACGTGCAGCGCGGTCGGTCATTACGCCCTTGGAGGTGGAAATGATCGCCACACCCAAACCATCTGCAACCTCGGGAAGTTCATCCTTGCCCTTGTAGATGCGCAGAGAAGGCTTGGATACGCGTTGCAGGTGTTCGATGACCGGTTTGCCTTCGAAATACTTAAGGGTCACATTCAGCTGCGGCTGCTTGTCACCTTCGACAGCGAAGTCCGCAATGTAACCTTCTTCTTTCAGTACGCGCGCTACCTGGACCTTGATCTTAGACGACGGAATAGAAACCGTCGCCTTGGTAGCCTGCTGCGCATTGCGAATACGCGTAAGCATATCCGCCAGAGTGTCTTGCATGCTCATTTATCGCACTCCTGTGTACGCGGTTACCAGCTTGCCTTGGTCAAGCCGGGGATGTCACCGCGCATTGCGGCTTCACGCAGCTTGTTACGACCCAGGCCAAACTTGTTGTAATAGCCATGGGGACGACCTGTGATACGGCAGCGTTTACGCTGACGTACCGGGCTGGAGTCACGCGGCAGGGACTGCAGTTTGAGCTGTGCATCGAAGCGATCTTCATCAGACGCATCAACACTCTGGATGATTGCTTTGAGCTCAGCACGACGCGCGGCATATTTTTCAGCTAGGCGCGCACGTTTAAGCTCACGCTCAACCATACTTTTCTTAGCCATTGTCCGACCTTATTTCTTGAACGGGAAGTTCAGAGCGCTCAGGAGCGCACGACCTTCCTCGTCAGTGTTGGCGGTAGTGGTAATCGTGATATCCAAACCGCGGATGCGATCAATCTTATCATATTCGATCTCGGGGAAGATGATCTGTTCACGTACCCCCATCGAATAGTTGCCGCGACCGTCAAAAGATTTCGGGTTCAGACCACGGAAATCGCGGATACGCGGGATCGCAATGTTGACCAGGCGATCAAGGAATTCCCACATGCGTTCGCCACGCAGGGTTACCTTAACACCGATCGGCCAGCCTTCACGGACTTTGAAGCCAGCAACGGATTTACGTGCTTTAGTCACGACAGGTTTCTGCCCTGACAGCTTCTCCATATCCGCGGTAGCAAAGTCGATCAGTTTCTTGTCGCTGGTCGCTTCACCGACACCCATGTTCAGAGTCACTTTCGTGATCTTGGGCATCTGCATTACGTTGGCATAGCCAAACTGTTCTGTCAGTTTGGCTACAACCTCGTTCTTGAACTGCTCTTTCAAATTCGCCATTGTCCCACCCGACTCACGTTAGGCGTCGATCTGCTTTTGAGTCGACTTGTAGATACGGACCTTGGTACCGTCTTCTTTGACCTGGAAGCCAACGCGATCAGCCTTGCCGGTTTCCTGGTTGAAGATTGCAACGTTGGACTCGTGAATCGGAGCCTCACGCTCAACGATACCACCCTGGGTGCCCAGCATCGGGTTGGGCTTAGTGTGACGCTTAACAACGTTCACACCAGCGACGACGAATTTGCCGTCTTTCAGAACACGTTGAACGGTTCCGCGCTTGCCCTTGTCCTTGCCGGCGATGACGATAACTTCGTCTTGAGTCTTGATCTTGCGCATTGTCCGTTTCGCTCCTTACAGCACTTCGGGCGCCAAGGAAATGATTCGCATAAACTTCTCGTTACGAAGTTCGCGAGTCACCGGCCCAAAAATACGAGTGCCGACCGGCTGTTCGTTGGTGTTGTTCAACAACACCGCTGCATTGCCGTCGAAACGGATCAGCGAACCGTCGGGGCGACGTACGCCACTACGGGTACGGACCACGACCGCTTTCAGGACCTGACCTTTCTTGACACGACCGCGCGGAATAGCTTCCTTGACCGTCACTTTGATGATGTCGCCAATTCGCGCATAGCGACGATGCGAACCACCGAGAACCTTAATACACATAACTCGGCGCGCACCGCTGTTGTCAGCGACATCCAGCATTGTTTGCGTCTGAATCATCGGTTTTCTCCAAACCTAAACTGACTGCACTGGCAGACGGGATTAACCCTTCGCCCGTTCGATCACTTCTACCAGTGACCAGGATTTGTTCTTGGAGATCGGACGGCATTCCGCGATGGACACCGTATCACCAAGTTTCGCCTGACTGTTTTCGTCATGAGCCTGCAGCTTGGTGGAGCGCTTGACGTATTTACCGTAAATCGGGTGACGTTCGCTACGCTCGATCATCACGACGATGGACTTGTCCATCTTGTCGCTTACTACCTTGCCGGTAAGCGTACGGGGCTTTTTGTCTTCGGCCATCTTAGTTACCTGCTTTCTCGTTGATCACAGTCTTGACACGAGCGATGTCGCGACGCGTCTGCTTCAACAGATGGGCCTGACTGAGCTGACCCGTAGCTTTCTGCATACGCAGGTTGAACTGCTCACGCAGCAGCTCAAGCAGCTGCGCCTTGAGCTCATTGACTGACTTGTCGCGGAGTTCCTGAGCTTTCATCACATCACCGTCCGTTTCACGAAAGTAGTGGCAACGGGCATCTTCTGAGCGGCGAGATCGAAAGCTTCACGTGCCAGCTCTTCGGAGACACCTTCGATTTCGTAGAGCACTTTGCCCGGCTGAATCTGGGCAACCCAGTATTCTACAGAACCTTTACCCTTACCCATACGAACTTCGAGAGGTTTCTCGGAGATCGGTTTGTCCGGGAAGATGCGGATCCAGATCTTACCGCCACGTTTAACGTGACGAGTGATGGCACGACGGCCAGCTTCGATCTGACGTGCAGTGATGCGGCCACGACCTACGGCTTTGAGGCCGTATTCGCCGAAGCTCACGCTACTTCCGCGCTGAGCCAGGCCGCGGTTACGGCCTTTGTGCTGCTTGCGGAATTTAGTACGTTTGGGCTGTAACATCGACTACCCCCCCTTACTTGGAACCTTTCTTCTTGGATGCAGGTTGCTGAGGTTGTTTCGCCTTAGCGCGGACTTCCTCGATGCCACCAAGAATTTCGCCTTTGAAAATCCACACTTTTACGCCGATAACACCATAGGTGGTGTGAGCTTCATAGGTGGAGTAGTCAATGTCTGCGCGCAGAGTGTGAAGCGGCACACGGCCTTCACGATACTGCTCGGTACGTGCGATTTCAGCACCGCCAAGACGGCCGGACAGCTGAATCTTGATACCTTGAGCGCCCAGACGCATGGCGTTCTGCACAGCGCGTTTCATGGCACGACGGAACATAACGCGACGTTCCAGCTGGCCAGCGACGTTCTGAGCCACCAGGCGAGCATCAAGCTCGGGTTTGCGAACTTCTTCGATGTTGACATGGACCGGAACGCCCATCATCGCAGTCAGCTCACGGCGCAGACGATCAACGTCCTCGCCTTTCTTACCAATCACGATACCCGGACGAGCAGTGTGAATGGTGATACGTGCATTGTTGGCCGGACGTTCGATCTGAATGCGGCTAACGGATGCATTTTTCAGACGGTCTTCGATGAAACTACGTACCTGAAGATCGTTGTTCAGCTTGTCGGCGTAAGCGCCACGCTCTGCGTACCAGACCGAAGTGTGGTCTTTGACGATACCGAGGCGCATACCGATTGGATGTACTTTCTGACCCATCTGGTCGACTCCTACTTCTCGGCTACCTTGACGGTGATGTGACAAGTGCGCTTCATAATGCGATCCGCACGGCCTTTGGCACGCGGACGGATGCGTTTCAGCGTCATGCCCTCATCGACATAGATAGTCGAGACGCGAAGTTCGTCGATGTCCATGCCGTTATTCTCTTCCGCATTAGCAATCGCGGATTTGAGCACTTTTTGTACCAGGACAGCGGCTTTCTTCGGAGAGAATGCCAAGATGTCCAGCGCTTCCGCTACGGGCTTTCCGCGCACCTGATCTGCCACCAAACGGGCTTTCTGAGCGGACAGGCGAGCGCCGCGCAATTTAGCAGCTACTTCTTCCATTTCTATGGTCCTCTCTTACTTACCGCTTGGCTTTCTTGTCAGCCGCGTGACCGCGATAGGTGCGGGTTGCAGCGAACTCGCCGAGTTTGTGACCGACCATCTCTTCAGAGACGTAGACCGGTACATGCTGGCGACCGTTATGGACAGCAATGGTGAGACCTACCATGTTTGGCAGGACCATGGAACGACGCGACCAAGTGACGATCGGTTTGCGGTCGTTCTTCTCCACAGCCGCCTCAACCTTCTTCAAAAGATGAAGGTCAATGAAGGGACCTTTCTTAAGTGAACGTGGCACAGCCGTTACCCCTTAGTTTCTATTACTTGGCCTTGCGGCGACGAACGATCAGTTTATCGGTGCGCTTGTTCTTGCGGGTCTTGTGACCTTTGGTCGGAACGCCCCACGGAGAAACCGGATGACGGCCACCGCTGGTACGACCCTCACCACCACCGTGCGGGTGATCAACCGGGTTCATTGCAACACCGCGAACTGTCGGACGCACACCTTTCCAGCGTTTGGCACCGGCTTTACCCAGTTGACGCAGGCTGTGTTCAGAGTTGCCGACTTCACCAAGCGTAGCGCGGCATTCAGCCAGTACACGACGCATTTCACCAGAACGAAGGCGGATGGTCGCGTAGTTGCCTTCACGGGCAACCAGCTGAGCGCTTGCGCCAGCACTGCGAACCAACTGAGCACCTTTACCCGGTTTCAGCTCGATGCAGTGGATGACAGAACCGACCGGAATGTTACGCAGCGGCAGTGCATTACCACTGCGGATTGCGGCGTTAACACCGGATTCAAGACGATCACCAACGCTGACACGCTTAGGAGCAATGATGTAGCGACGTTCACCGTCCATATATTTCAGCAGCGCGATATGGGCGCTACGGTTCGGATCGTATTCGATACGTTCAACAACAGCAGGAATGCCGTCCTTGGTACGTTTGAAATCGATCAGACGATAATGCTGGCGCTGACCACCACCGATGTGGCGAGTGGTAATGCGGCCTTTGTTGTTACGACCACCAGTGCGGGTCTGGGACTCGACCAGAGAGGCAACCGGACGACCTTTATAAAGGTCGGGGTTGACAGTCTTCACCAAATGGCGACGACCGGCGGAAGTAGGTTTGGTCTTAACTACTGCCATGATCCGTTCTCCTGCCTTACTCGTTACCGGTGAAGTCTTCGAGAGTTTCACCAGCGGCCAGAGTGACATAAGCCTTGCGAATGTCGTTGCGGCGACCTTCACCACGTGCGCTGCGCTTGACCTTGCCTTTGATGTTCACTACCTGGACGGACTTAACCTTTTTCTCGAAAAGCGCTTCTACTGCTTTCTTGACTTCGGTTTTAGTCGCATCGCTGGCCACCTTGAAAACGTACTGGCCGTTTTCAGCAGCAACAGCTGCTTTTTCGGTCATGTGCGGACCAAGCAGAACTTTGAATACGCGTTCCTGGTTCATGCCAGCTTCTCCTCGAACTTGCGCAGCGCCGGAACAGTTACCAGCACTTTGTCGAAGGCGATCAGGCTAACGGGGTCAACCGCTGCCACGTCGACAACAGCAACGTTAGGAATATTACGTGCTGCCAGGTACAGATTGGCATCAACTTCTTCGGTGATGATCAGCACGTTTTCCAAATCCATTGCTTTCAGCGTAGCTGCCAGCTGTTTGGTCTTCGGCGTTTCAACAGCGAAAGTTTCGACTGCCACCAGGCGATCCTGGCGTACCAGTTCGGACAGGATGGAGCGCATGGCCGCACGATACATTTTGCGGTTAACTTTCTGCGCGTGGTCCTGCGGGCGAGCTGCGAAGGTTACACCACCGCTACGCCACAGAGGAGAACGGATAGTACCTGCACGAGCGCGGCCAGAGCCTTTCTGACGCCACGGTTTTTTACCACCGCCGCTGACATCGGAACGAGTCTTCTGTGCACGAGAGCCTTGACGTGCGCCTGCCAGGTAGGCAGTCACAACTTGATGAATCAGGGCTTCGTTGAAGTCTTTACCGAAAGTCGCGTCGGAAAGTTCGACGGTGCCTGCGTTAGCACCTGCGAGATTCAGGTTCATTGCGCTTTTTCCTCCCCGCGAGCTTTGACAGCGGTACGTACAACTACGTCGCTGCCAGTAGCGCCCGGTACGGCACCTTTAACAAGCAACAGATTACGTTCAGCGTCAACGCGAACGACTTCAAGGCTCTGGACGGTTACACGAGCACTACCCATGTGACCTGCCATTTTTTTACCTTTGAATACACGTCCAGGCGTCTGGCACTGACCGATAGAACCCGGTGCACGATGCGAGAGGGAGTTACCGTGGGTCATATCCTGGGTACGGAAGTTCCAGCGTTTAACACCACCCTGGAAACCCTTACCTTTGGACAGGCCGGTCACGTCAATCTTCTGACCAGCTTCAAAGAGGGATACAGTGAATTCGCCGCCAACTTGCGGGTCTTCATCGCCGTCTGCAAGACGGAATTCGACCAAGGCGCGACCAGCTTCGACACCCGCTTTAGCAAACTGACCAGCAGCTGCTTTAGAGAGGTGCTTAGCTTTGCGGGAGCCAGTTGTAACCTGTACAGCGCGATAGCCGTCAGACTCAAGCGTCTTAACGGTAGTAACGCGGTTCGGCTCAACCTCGATAACGGTTACGGGCACTGATGCGCCATCTTCGGTGAAGATACGGCTCATGCCGCACTTCTTACCGACTAAACCGATCGTCATGTTCAGTCTCCTAATAGTGTACGGGGCTATCACCCGCTATGGCTGCCCTTTCCAGAGCATTCCACTAGCACATTGTATGGCGTCATCCCGACGCGACGGTCAACGTGACCGTGAGTGACTAGTGTAATTGATTAATCAACCTTGATCTGTACATCTACGCCAGCAGCGAGATCAAGCTTCATCAGCGCATCAACTGTTTTTTCAGTCGGCTCAACGATGTCGAGCACACGCTTGTGAGTGCGGATCTCGTACTGATCACGCGCGTCTTTGTTGACGTGCGGAGAGATCAGGACAGTGTAACGTTCGCGGTTGGTCGGCAGCGGAATCGGACCGCGCACCTGAGCGCCAGTACGCTTCGCGGTTTCCACGATTTCTTGCGTGGACTGATCGATCAGGCGATGGTCAAACGCTTTCAACCGAATGCGAATTTTTTGGTTCTGCATGTGCCAGAAACTCCAGTAGCCACACCCTATCACTTTTGCACTACTACAGCACAAAAGCAACAAAGCGAGCAGCCTTGTGAATAGCAACGACGCGAGCCGTCTACTCACACCGTAAAGATGGCGAATTATAGGCTCCCTATTCTAAGGAGTCAAATCACACCAGGCATGAGAGACACTCGACATGACAAAGGGGCCCCCGCAGGGGAGCCCCTTTATGTGCAGATCGTATCAATTATTCAACGATCTTGGCAACAACACCAGCACCTACGGTGCGGCCACCTTCACGGATTGCGAAACGCAGACCATCTTCCATTGCGATAGGAGCGATCAGCGTAACTTCCATGGTGACGTTATCGCCAGGCATTACCATTTCAACGCCTTCCGGCAGTTCACAAGTACCAGTTACGTCAGTGGTACGGAAGTAGAACTGCGGACGATAGCCTTTGAAGAACGGAGTGTGACGACCGCCTTCGTCTTTAGACAGGATGTACACTTCCGCGTTGAACTTGGTGTGCGGAGTGATAGTACCCGGCTTAGCCAGAACCTGACCACGTTCGACTTCGTCACGTTTGGTACCACGCAGCAGCGCACCAATGTTCTCACCTGCACGACCTTCGTCGAGCAGTTTGCGGAACATTTCAACACCAGTAACGGTAGTTTTGGTGGTTTCGCGCAGACCAACGATTTCGACTTCTTCACCAGTCTTAACGATACCGCGCTCTACACGACCGGTAACAACGGTACCACGACCAGAGATAGAGAATACGTCTTCGATCGGCATCAGGAACGGCTGATCAACGGCACGTTCCGGTTCCGGGATGTACTCATCCAGGGACTTGATCAGGTTACCAACAGCGGTAGTACCCATACCGTTGTCGTCTTTACCTTCCAGCGCCATCAGTGCAGAACCGATGATGATCGGAGTGTCGTCACCCGGGAAGTCGTATTCGTTCAGAAGTTCGCGAACTTCCATTTCGACCAGCTCGAGCAGCTCTTCGTCATCGACCATGTCCGCTTTGTTCAGGAACACAACGATGTACGGAACGCCAACCTGACGAGACAGCAGGATGTGCTCACGAGTCTGCGGCATGGGGCCGTCAGCTGCAGAACATACCAGGATCGCGCCGTCCATCTGCGCAGCACCAGTGATCATGTTCTTGACGTAGTCAGCGTGTCCCGGGCAGTCAACGTGCGCGTAGTGACGGATTTCGGACTGATACTCAACGTGAGCAGTCGCGATAGTGATACCACGTTCACGCTCTTCAGGAGCGTTATCGATGGTATCGAATGCACGCCAGTCACCACCGAAGAGCTCGGCGGAAACGCGAGTCAGGGCCGCTGTCAGCGTCGTTTTACCATGGTCGACGTGGCCGATGGTACCAACGTTGACATGCGGTTTGGAACGATCAAATTTTTCCTTAGCCACTGCTATAACCTCTTTCTGTACTAAAACGGGTTATCCGTTCTGATTGATGACGGCTTCGACGACGCTGGACGGCGCCTCATCATACTTCGCAAACTCCATAGAGTAGCTTGCGCGGCCCTGGGTCTGCGAGCGCAGGTCGGTCGCGTAACCGAACATCTCACCCAGCGGCACCATTGCACGAATGATTTTACCAGAGGAAGAATCATCCATACCCTGCACCAGTCCACGACGACGGTTAAGGTCACCCATAACATCGCCCATGAACTCTTCCGGTGTAACCACTTCGACTTTCATGATCGGCTCGAGCAATACTGCCCCAGCTTTACGAGCACCTTCTTTGATCGCCATAGAAGCGGCAATCTTGAACGCGTTCTCGTTAGAGTCGACATCGTGGTAGGAACCGTCAAACAGCGCAACTTTGACGTCAATCATCGGGTAACCCGCGATAACACCATTCTGCAGCTGCTCGAAAGCACCTTTTTCTACAGCCGGAACGTATTCCTTAGGTACCACACCGCCAACGATTTCGGAGTCGAACTTGAACGACATTTCCGCATCGTCGCCTTTGTCTTCGGCAGTCAGCGGTTCGATGCGCAGCCATACGTGACCGAACTGACCACGGCCACCAGACTGACGTACGAACTTACCTTCCTGCTCGACAGACTTGCGGATGGTTTCACGGTAGGCAACCTGCGGCTTACCAATGTTGGCTTCAACCTTGAACTCGCGACGCATACGGTCAACGATGATGTCGAGGTGGAGCTCACCCATACCGGCGATGATAGTCTGACCCGTTTCTTCATCAGTCTTCACGCGGAAAGACGGATCTTCCTGAGCCAGCTTACCAAGAGCGATACCCATTTTTTCCTGGTCTGCTTTGGATTTCGGCTCAACCGCTACAGCAATAACGGGATCCGGGAATTCCATGCGTTCCAGAACAATTTTGGCATCGATATCACACAGGGTATCACCTGTAGTGACGTCTTTCAGACCAACACACGCTGCGATGTCGCCAGCGTAAACTTCTTTGATCTCTTCGCGAGAGTTGGCGTGCATCTGAACGATACGACCAACGCGCTCGCGCTTGGACTTGACCGAGTTGAATACGCTGTCACCAGAATTCAGTACGCCAGAGTAGACGCGAATAAAGGTCAGCGTACCCACGAACGGGTCAGTTGCGATCTTGAACGCCAGCGCAGCGAAAGGCGCGTTGTCGTCGGCTTCACGAGTTTCGATGGTACCAGCGGCATCATCCAACTCACCTTCGATCGCTTTAACTTCAGTCGGGGACGGCAGGTATTCGATGACACCATCCAAAACCGCCTGAACACCTTTGTTCTTGAATGCAGAACCACAGGTGACGAGAACGATTTCGTTGTCCAGCGTACGGCGACGCAGAGCTGCTTTGATTTCTTCCTTGGAGAGGTCACCCTCTTCCAGATATTTTTCCATCAGCTCATCAGATGCTTCAGCAGCAGCTTCGAGCATGAACTCGCGCTGTTCTTCTGCTTTGGCCTGAAGTTCTGCAGGAATATCAACCAGCTCGTAAGACATACCCTGGTCTTCTTCATTCCAGAGGATGGCTTTCATTTCGATCAGGTCGACAACGCCTTTGAAGTCGTCTTCTGCGCCCCAGTTAATCTGGATCGGCACAGCGTTGGCATTCAGACGTTCGCGCAGCTGATCGACAACCATAAAGAAGTCGGCACCAGCACGGTCCATCTTGTTGACGAAGACCATACGCGGAACTTCGTACTTGTTAGCCTGACGCCATACCGTTTCGGTCTGCGGCTGAACACCGGAAGAACCACACAGTACGACAACAGCACCGTCGAGTACGCGCAAGGAACGTTCCACTTCGATCGTGAAGTCAACGTGTCCTGGCGTATCGATGATGTTGATGCGGTGCGGTTCAAACTGCTTGTTCATGCCCGGCCAGAAACAGGTAGTCGCAGCGGACGTGATAGTGATACCACGTTCCTGCTCCTGCTCCATCCAGTCCATGGTCGCAGCGCCCTCATGCACCTCACCGATCTTATGAGAAAGACCGGTATAGAAGAGGACGCGCTCAGTAGTCGTCGTCTTACCCGCATCGACGTGCGCTACGATACCGATATTACGGTAACGATTGAGAGGTGTCTTACGTGCCACGATAAAGTGTCCTGTGGTTGGAAGCGTCGTTCTATGCGCTTTCGGCATCTGCCAAGCCGTTTGTACAGTATTGGCAGACACCTGAAAAGCAACTTAGAAACGGTAGTGAGAGAACGCCTTGTTGGCATCTGCCATGCGGTGTACGTCTTCACGCTTCTTAACTGCGGCACCCTTGCCTTCTGCGGCATCGAGGATTTCGCCAGCAAGACGCTGTTCCATGGTTTTTTCACCACGGGAACGCGCTGCATCTACCATCCAGCGCATAGCCAGAGCTTCGCGACGGGACGGACGCACTTCGACAGGCACCTGATAGGTAGCACCACCGACGCGGCGTGATTTGACCTCTACCATCGGCTGGATGGTTTCCAGCGCTTTCTCGAAAATGGCCAGCGGCTCAGCATCGTTGGAGCGAGCGGCAACACGATCAAGGGCACCGTAGACAATACGCTCTGCTACGGATTTCTTGCCGCTGATCATCAGGTGGTTCATGAACTTAGCCAGGCGTTCACTTCCGAATTTAGGATCCGGCAGGATTTCGCGCTTGGCGGCAACACGACGTCTAGGCATGATAAGCCCTCAGTTGAAGGGTCCTTCAGGTAAACCTGGCAACTTGCTGACCAGCCTTACTCTTATCAGACCGTAGTGGATCAAGATTTAGGACGTTTAGCACCGTATTTAGAACGGCCCTGTTTACGATCCTGAACACCAGAAGTATCCAGAGCACCGCGAACAGTGTGGTAACGCACACCTGGCAAGTCTTTTACGCGACCGCCACGAATCAGGACAACGGAGTGCTCCTGAAGGTTGTGCCCTTCACCACCGATGTATGACGTGACTTCGTAACCATTGGTCAGACGTACACGACATACTTTACGCAGTGCAGAGTTTGGTTTCTTCGGTGTAGTGGTATATACGCGAGTACATACACCACGACGCTGCGGGCAAGCCTGCAGAGCCGGCACGTCACTTTTAGTGACGGGGCGCTTGCGGGGCTTACGCACCAGCTGGTTAATGGTTGCCATTAATGCTCACTCCATAATGTGCTTGAAGACCGCCAAAAGCGGCCTCTCTTCTGACATCGAGAATAGATAGACTACTCCCTCTATCAAAGGCTGCGAATTTTACGGGGTTAACGTAACAAGCGTCAAGCCCGCTCAACAAAGAACGGGCAAGACTTATGCTACCTCGTTGCTCGCAATGCCTTATTCATCATCCGCATCGAGGGCCGTCAGCTGTGCACCGAGCTCTTGCTCGATGTCCAGCGCACTTAGGCTGCTCAATGCGTCTTCAGGACTGTTACCGCGTTTACGCTGACGCTCAAGGTGATGCGCCAAGCCTGTACCTGCTGGGATCAAACGACCCACAACAACGTTTTCCTTCAGACCGCGCAGATGGTCGCGCTTGCCGGTAACGGCAGCTTCGGTCAGAACACGCGTAGTTTCCTGGAACGAAGCGGCAGAGATGAAGGACTCGGTTGCCAAGGAAGCCTTGGTGATACCCAGCAGCACACGCTGATACTTCGCCGGGAACTTGCCTTCACGCTCGATACGAGTGTTTTCGGACAGTACACGCGCGATATCAACTTGGTCGCCATGAATCAGCGTACTATCGCCAGCGTCAGTAATTTCAACCTTACGCAGCATCTGGCGAACAATGACTTCAATGTGCTTATCGTTGATGCCAACACCCTGCAGACGGTAAACGTCCTGGATCTCGGTCGTGATGTATTTCGCGAGTTCAGAGACGCCCAGCAGGCGCAGAATGTCATGCGGGTTGCTCGGGCCATCAGAGATGACTTCACCCTTCTCGACCGTTTCACCTTCAAACACACCGATCTGACGCCATTTCGGGATCAGCATTTCGACCGGATCACCTTCGGAAGGCGTAATCGTGAGACGACGCTTGCCTTTGGTTTCCTTGCCAAAAGTAACGGTACCGGAAATTTCCGCCAGGATGGACGGCTCTTTCGGTTTACGCGCTTCGAACAGGTCGGCAACGCGCGGCAGACCCCCGGTGATATCCTTGTTACCCGATGCCTCTACCGGAATACGTGCAACGACTTCACCCACCCCGATAACGTCACCGTTATCAGCGGACACGATGGCGTTACCCGGCAGCATGTACTGAACCGGTGTATTGGAACCCGGCAGAGTGATGTGTTTGCCAGCATCATCCAGCAGCATGATCATCGGACGCATGTCGCGACCGGAGGTAGGACGGTTACCGACTTCCATAATCTCGATGGAAGACAGACCAGTCATCTCATCCACCGTACGGTGCATGGTATGACCTTCGTCCATATCGGTGAACTGGATCTTACCTGCCACCTCGGCAATGATCGGGTGAGTGTGCGGATCCCACTTCGCTACCACTTGACCGGCTTCGACGCGTTCGCCTTCACGAACACCCAGCTCGGCACCGTATGGCATCTTGTAGTATTCACGCTCACGGCCCTGTTCATCGGCAATCGCCAGCGCGCTGGAACGAGAAACGACGATCAACTTGCCATCCGCACGCTCAACAGACTTCATGTTGTGCAGACGGATCGTACCGCCGTGCTTAACCTGTACGTTGTCGATGGCAGAGGCACGAGATGCCGCACCACCGATGTGGAACGTACGCATGGTCAGCTGTGTACCCGGCTCACCGATAGACTGTGCTGCGATGACACCGACGGATTCACCGACGTTGACCACGTGGCCACGGGCCAAGTCGCGACCGTAGCAGGCAGAACATACGCCATGCTCGTTTTCACAAGTAATGGCGCTGCGCACGACGATTTCGTCGATACCCATGCCATCCAGACGGCCACACCACTCTTCGTCCAGCAGCGTCCCTTTCGGGATCAGTACGTTGTCATTGGCATCAACGACATCTTTGGCTACGACACGACCCAGCACACGCTCAGCCAGGGAGACGATGATATCACCGCCCTCGATGACCGGGTTCATCACCAAGCCGTCTTCAGTACCACAGTCTTCACGCGTTACGACAACGTCCTGCGCAACGTCTACAAGACGACGCGTCAGATAACCGGAGTTAGCGGTCTTGAGCGCCGTATCCGCCAGACCCTTACGAGCACCGTGGGTCGAGATGAAGTACTGGAGTACGTTCAGACCTTCACGGAAGTTCGCAGTGATCGGCGTTTCGATGATGGAACCATCCGGCTTCGCCATCAGACCACGCATACCCGCCAGCTGACGAATCTGTGCAGCACTACCACGAGCACCAGAGTCAGCCATGATGAAGACGCTGTTGAACGAGTCTTGTTCGACTTCATTGCCATCGCGGTCGATGACTTTCTCTTTCGAGATATTCGCCATCATCGCTTTAGCGACTTTATCGTTCGCCTTGGACCAGATATCGATAACCTTGTTGTACTTCTCACCCGCAGTAACGAGACCCGAGGAGAACTGGCTTTCGATTTCTTTGACTTCTTCTTCGGCCGCCGCAACGATTTCTGCTTTGGAGTCAGGGATAACGAAGTCATTAACACCGATGGAAGCACCTGACCACATAGCCATGCGGAAACCGGTGTACATCAGCTGGTCAGCAAGGATGACCGCTTCTTTCAGACCGACCGTACGGTATGCCGTATTGATCAGCTGAGAGATCGCTTTCTTCTTCATCGGGCGATCGACATTCTCGAACGCCATACCTCGCGGAATGATGCGGAACAGCAGCGCACGACCAACCGTGGTGTCATGGATGGAAGTGTGTTCAACGAACTCACCGCTTTCCTCATCCTTGGCCCACTCAGTCAGACGAACTTTGACACGAGCATGCAGATCAACGCTCTGAGTGCCGAAGGCGCGTTCAACTTCATTCAGGTTAGCGAAGACCATGCCTTCGCCTTTAGCGTTGATGCGCTCGCGGGTCATGTAGTACAGACCCAAGACAACGTCCTGAGACGGCACGATGATCGGATCACCGTTCGCCGGAGACAGTACGTTGTTGGTAGACATCATCAGCGCACGCGCTTCGAGCTGGGCTTCCAGTGTCAGCGGTACGTGTACCGCCATCTGGTCACCGTCGAAGTCGGCGTTGTATGCCGCACAGACGAGCGGGTGCAGATGGATAGCCTTACCTTCGATCAGCATAGGTTCGAAGGCCTGGATACCCAGACGGTGCAGCGTCGGTGCGCGGTTGAGCATGACCGGATGTTCGCGGATGACATCAGCAAGGATGTCCCACACTTCCGGAACTTCACGCTCGACCATTTTCTTGGCCGCTTTAATCGTCGTTGCCTGACCGGAGGCCTGAAGCTTGGCGTAGATGAACGGCTTGAACAGCTCCAGCGCCATTTTCTTCGGCAGACCACACTGGTGCAGGCGCAGCGTCGGGCCCACTGTGATAACGGAACGACCAGAATAGTCGACACGTTTACCCAGCAAGTTCTGACGGAAACGACCCTGCTTACCCTTGATCATGTCAGCCAAGGATTTCAGCGGACGCTTGTTGGAACCAGTGATGGCACGACCACGGCGACCGTTATCGAGCAATGCATCGACGGATTCCTGCAGCATGCGCTTCTCGTTGCGCACGATGATATCCGGAGCATTCAGGTCCAACAGGCGTTTCAGTCGGTTGTTACGGTTGATGACACGGCGATACAGATCGTTGAGATCGGAAGTCGCGAAACGGCCACCATCCAGCGGTACCAACGGACGCAGATCCGGCGGCAACACAGGCAATACTTCCATTACCATCCATGCAGGACGGTTACCGGATTTGTAGAACGCTTCCAGCAGCTTGAGGCGTTTGGAAAGCTTTTTGATCTTGGTATCAGAGTTGGTCTGCGGAATCTCTTCACGCAGGCGTTCAATCTCTTCACCCAGCTCAATTTCGGCCAGCAGAGCCTGGATCGCCTCGGCCCCCATACGAGCGTCAAAGTCGTCACCGAACTCTTCCAGCGCTTCGAAATACTGCTCATCGTTCAGCAGCTGCCCTTTTTCAAGGGTCGTCATGCCAGGATCGATGACCACGAAGGATTCGAAATAAAGGACGCGCTCGATATCACGCAGCGTCATGTCTAGCAGCATACCAATGCGGCTAGGCAGTGATTTCAAGAACCAGATATGCGCAACGGGGGATGCCAGTTCGATATGCCCCATGCGCTCACGACGTACGGAAGCCTTGGTGACTTCGACACCGCATTTTTCACAGATGATGCCGCGGTGCTTCATCCGCTTGTACTTGCCGCAGAGGCACTCGTAGTCCTTTACCGGGCCAAAGATTTTGGCGCAGAACAAGCCGTCACGTTCAGGCTTGAAGGTACGGTAGTTGATGGTCTCTGGCTTTTTGACTTCGCCATAGGACCAGGAGCGAATCATATCCGGCGAGGCGAGCGAGATCTTGATCGCATCGAACTCATCGGAATGAGCCTGCGATTTGAGTACTTTCACCAAATCTTTCATAACATCGGCTCCGTGCGGAGTTGTCATGTGCAATGCGACGGACTCAGGCGGCCAGCGCACACTGCAAACCAACAGGAATTACGGTCAAGCGTTTGGCAACACCCGTGCCGCCTCTAGGGCAGCACGGGTGCTCCAATCGCGGCTCAGCCTTCGAGTTCGATATCGATACCCAGCGAGCGGATTTCTTTGACCAATACGTTGAAGGACTCAGGCATACCTGCCTGCATCGTATGGTCACCATCGACAATGCTCTTGTACATCTTCGTACGGCCTTCGACATCGTCGGACTTGACCGTGAGCATTTCCTGGAGCGTATAAGCAGCACCGTACGCTTCGAGTGCCCACACCTCCATCTCACCGAAGCGCTGACCACCGAACTGAGCTTTACCACCCAGCGGCTGCTGCGTAACGAGCGAGTAGGAACCCGTAGAACGTGCGTGCATCTTGTCGTCTACCAGGTGGTTCAGTTTCAGCATGTACATGTAGCCAACGGTAACGGGGCGATCGAATTTCTCGCCGTTACGGCCATCGTACAGCTCGACCTGACCGGATTCCGGGATGTCTGCCAGGCGCAGCAGTTCCTTGATTTCGGATTCCTTAGCACCGTCGAATACCGGCGTTGCAATCGGTACACCGCGAGACAGGTTCTTCGCCAGATCAATGATTTCTTCATCAGAGAAGCTGTCGAGTTCTTCTTTGCGACCACCCGTCTTGTTGTAGACCTGGTCGAGGAACTCACGGATCTCCTTGACCTGCTGGCCACGAACATCCTTCAGCATACGGTTGACTTTTTCGCCAAGGCCGAATGCCGCCATACCCAAGTGAGTTTCGAGGATCTGACCAACGTTCATTCGAGACGGAACGCCCAACGGGTTCAGTACGAAGTCGACCGGCGTACCGAATTTATCGAACGGCATGTTCTCGACAGGTTGAATCGCAGAGATAACACCCTTGTTACCGTGGCGCCCTGCCATTTTATCACCCGGCTGGATGCGGCGTTTAACGGCAAGGTAGACCTTGACGATCTTCAGCACGCCCGGCGCGAGGTCATCGCCCTGAGTCAGCTTGCGTTTCTTGTCTTCGAAGCGCTCTTCCATCTCTTTGCGACGGCTTTCGAGCTGTTCGTTGGCCTGAGCCAGCAGCTCGTTCAGGGCTTCGTCCTGCATGCGCAGGCTGAACCACTGGTCGTGCGGCAGAGAGTCAAGGTAGCTGCCTTCGACGACATCACCTTTCTTCAGGCGAGGACCACCGTTGACGGCTTCACCAGACAGTACGCGATGCAGACGTTCAAACGTTGCTTTTTCAGCAATGCGGAACGTTTCCTGCAGATCTTTGCGGACTTCAGCCAGCTGTGTCTGCTCGATGGACAGTGCACGCGGATCTTTCTCTACGCCATCGCGAGTGAAGACCTGAACGTCAATGACCGTACCGCGCATTCCGGTAGAAGCACGCAGCGACGTGTCTTTGACGTCGGAGGCTTTCTCACCAAAGATGGCGCGCAGCAGTTTTTCTTCCGGCGTCAGCTGGGTTTCACCTTTCGGCGTTACCTTACCGACCAGAATGTCGCCCGGGTTGATCTCGGCACCGATATACACGATACCGGATTCGTCCAGCTTGTTGAGCGCAGCTTCACCAACGTTCGGGATATCGGAAGTGATTTCTTCCGGCCCAAGCTTGGTGTCACGAGATACGCAAGTCAGCTCCTGGATATGTACCGTAGTGAAACGGTCATCCTGAACGACACGCTCAGAGATGAGCATGGAGTCTTCGAAGTTGAACCCGTTCCACGGCATGAACGCGATACGCATGTTCTGACCCAGCGCCAGATCACCCATATCAACGGACGTACCGTCGGCCAGAATGTCACCGCGAGAAATCATGTCGCCCGGCTGTACGATCGGACGTTGGTTCTGGCAGGTGTTCTGGTTAGAACGAACGTATTTAGTCAGGTTGTAAATATCAACACCCGCTTCACCACCCACGATCTCGTCTTCGTTCACACGAATAACGATACGCTTGGCGTCAACGGAGTCGACTTTACCACCGCGGCGCGCAACAGCGCAGACACCGGAGTCACGCGCAACGAAGCGTTCCATACCGGTACCGACCAGTGGTTTGTCGGACTTCAGCGTCGGAACTGCCTGACGCTGCATGTTCGATCCCATAAGTGCACGGTTAGCGTCATCGTGCTCAAGGAACGGAATCAATGCTGCAGCTACAGAAACGACCTGACGCGGAGACACGTCCATCAGGGTAACTTTTTCAGGAGACATAAAAGTGGTTTCACCTTTATGACGCACCTGAACCAAGTCATCACACAGACGGCCTTCTTCGTCGACGCCAGCAGAAGCCTGAGCGATAACGAAATCGCCCTCTTCAATGGCGGACAGATGAACAACTTCGTCTGTCACTTTCTGATCAACGACCTTGCGATAAGGCGTCTCTAGGAAGCCATAGCTGTTGGTACGGCTATAGGTGGCCAGAGAGTTGATCAGACCGATGTTCGGACCTTCAGGCGTTTCGATCGGACAGAGACGACCATAGTGGGTGACGTGTACGTCACGCACTTCGAAGCCTGCGCGTTCACGTGTCAGACCACCCGGCCCAAGTGCGGATACGCGACGTTTGTGCGTAACCTCGGACAGCGGGTTGTTCTGGTCCATGAACTGGGACAGCTGGCTGGAGCCAAAGAATTCTTTGACGGCAGCAGCGACCGGCTTAGCGTTGATCAGATCCTGCGGCATCAGGCCTTCGCTTTCGGCCATGGACAGACGTTCCTTGACGGCGCGTTCAACGCGCACCAGACCTACACGGAACTGGTTCTCTGCCATTTCACCGACGCTACGGATACGACGGTTACCCAAGTGGTCGATATCATCCACTTCACCGTAGCCGTTACGGATGTTGATCAGCTCTTTCAGCACGTCGATGATATCGTCGTGCGTCAGGATACCGGGGCCTTCGTCGCTATCACGGCGCAGACGACGGTTGAACTTCATGCGGCCGACAGCAGACAGATCGTAGCGGTCTTCCGAGAAGAACAGGTTGTTGAACAACGTTTCTGCGGCATCCTTGGTGGGCGGCTCGCCCGGACGCATCATACGGTAGATTTCGACCAGCGCCTCCAGCTGAGAGCTGGACGTATCGACTTTCAACGTATCGGAGATGAATGAACCCGCATCCAGATCGTTGGTGTAAAGCGTTTCGATACGCGTAATGCCGGCTTTGCCCAGTGCTTCGATAACTTCAGGCGTAATTTCGGTATTACATTCGAAGATCAGCTCACCCGTATCCGGATTGATCTGATCGTGAGCCAATACTTTGCCGAACAGGTATTCCATCGGCACACGCAGACGCGTGATATTGGCTTTTTCCATCTGACGGATGTGTTTCTGGGTGATGCGACGGCCTTCTTCGACAATCACATTCAGATCAGCATCACGAATTTCGAAAGATGCCGTTTCACCGCGCAGGCGTGCCGGTACCAGCTCAACAGAGAAACCGTTGTTTTCGATATGGAAGACGCTAGTATCGAAGAACTTGCCGAGGATCTCTTCCTGAGACATGCCCAGCGCGCGCAGCAGAACAGTTGCCGGCAGTTTGCGGCGACGGTCGATACGAACGAAGACGTTGTCACGCGGATCGAACTCGAAGTCGAGCCAAGAGCCGCGGTAAGGAATGATTCGAGCAGAATAAAGCAGCTTGCCAGAAGAGTGGCTTTTGCCTTTATCGTGATCGAAGAACACACCCGGGCTGCGGTGAAGCTGGGAAACGATGACGCGTTCAGTACCGTTGATGATAAAGGTACCGTTGTCCGTCATCAGGGGAATTTCCCCCATGTAGACTTCCTGCTCCTTGATGTCTTTGACCGCTTTGTTGGCGGATTCCTTGTCAAAGATCACCAGGCGTACTTTTACGCGCAGCGGTGCGGAATAAGTGACACCGCGGAGCTGGCATTCCTTCACGTCGAAGGCAGGGGTTCCGAAACGATAGCTAACGTATTCAAGTACCGCATTGCCGGAGAAGCTCTCGATCGGGAATACGGAATTGAACGCAGCATGCAGGCCTGTTTCGCGACGCGATGCGGCCGGCAGGTCCTGCTGGAGGAAATCGTGATAGGAATCAAGCTGAATGGCCAGCAAATAAGGCACATCCAACACTTGGGGCAGTTTGCCGAAATCCTTGCGGATGCGTTTTTTCTCAGTGTATGAGTAAGCCATCTGTATTCCCCAGCTTGTTCACCATGAGTGACCGGCGCAGTCGGTACTCGTTGGCAGTACGTGGCCCCGACAGGCGCCAACGGCAAGTCTTCAGTTCCTGAACGACTCGCCGTTGTAAAGTGTAAGGTCAGCTTATTACTGATTACTGACAGCACGATTGACGTGTAGACTCGACAATGATGCTGTTTTCAGCGAGGCGGAAGGGACAGGTCAGCTGAAGGCCCTGCCCGATGCATCCTGATAGCCTATTTTCCGGCCAGAGCTGCATAATCAACACAGTTACTAGCAACAGAAAAAGGCTGGCGACGGATTTCCGTCACCAGCCGTGTACGCAGTTTAGACAGCGTACGAGGCGCTATGCATGAGCTTACTTGAGCTCTGCTTTGGCGCCAGCTTCTACCAGCTTCTTAACAGCTGCTTCAGCTTCGTCTTTCGGCATAGCTTCTTTCAGAGTAGCCGGAGCGCCGTCAACGGCAGCTTTGGCTTCTTTCAGACCCAGGCCAGTGATTTCACGAACGGCTTTGATGGTGTTAACTTTCTTCTCACCAGCGTCAGTCAGAACGAGGTCGAATTCAGTTTTTTCTTCAGCAGCTTCGCCACCGGCCGCCGGGCCAGCAACTACTGCAGCTGCAGCAGAAACACCGAATTTTTCTTCCATGGCAGTAACCAGTTCAGCTACTTCCATGACAGTCATTTCAGCAACAGCGTTGATGATATCGTCTTTGCTAAGAGCCATCTTAAAAATTCCTAGACTTTGCGGAGCACCGTGCGTGCTCGATCAAGTAAAAAGCGTTTCAATTCACAGCAAGAATACAGACGGCCGGATTAGGCAGCCGCTTCTTCTTCCTGTTTTTTGTCACGCAGCGCAGCAAACGTACGAGCCAGCTTGCCAGCAGAAGCTTCTTTCATGACGGACAGCAGTTTCGCCAGTGCTTCGTCCATCGTCGGCAGAGTTGCCAGACGATCAAGATCAGCAGCCGGGATCAGCTCACCTTCATAAGCCAGCGCCTTAACTTCAAACGCTTCCTGGCTCTTGGCGAATTCTTTGAACAAACGAGCGCCAGCGCCCGGATGATCAGTAGAGAACGCCAGGAGTGTCGGGCCAACGAACGCTTCATTCAGGCACTCATAAGCAGTACCTTCAAGCGCACGGCGAGCCAGCGTGTTACGAACAACACGCAGAACAACACCGTTCTCGCGAGCCTGTTTACGCAGAGAAGTCATTGCGTCAACAGTTACACCACGAGAGTCAGCAACGACGACGGAGAGCGCAGCTTTGGCAGCCTCGTTGACTTCGGCAACGATGGCCTTCTTGCCTTCAAGACCTAATGCCACTGTCATTACTCCTTCGTGCCAGAACGATTCTTACATGCAAAATCGCCTGGAGTTGCTTTTTCATGCCGCCAGAAGACGGTCATGAACCGGGGAGGGCCACATCAAAAAGACATGGCCCACCATCTGCGCAGGCGCCTAAAAGGCATTAAGTACCAGACACCTGCGGTCTTTGACGGCACCCGGGCAACTGCACGGGAACCGCAAAGCAGATCGATACCAAACGCAGAGAACGGTTAGTATACATCATTCGCTCTCTGCGACCAATCATGAGAGACTGGAAGTGTCGATTGTCAAGCCCGGACCCATTGTCGTAGACAGGGTAACTTTCTGAAGGTAAATACCTTTAGAAGAACTCGGCTTGAGTTTTTTCAGGTCAGCCAGTAGTGCTTCAACGTTGCCTTTGATGGCATCCGCAGCGAAGTCGACCTTACCAACGGTAGTGTGAATGATACCGTTTTTGTCAGTACGGAAACGAACCTGACCAGCCTTGGCGTTTTTGACAGCGCCAGCAACATCAGGAGTAACAGTACCGACTTTCGGGTTCGGCATCAGGCCACGCGGACCGAGGATCTGACCCAATTGACCAACGACACGCATCGCATCCGGAGCAGCGATAACGACGTCGAAGTCCATTTTGCCGCCTTTGATTTCTGCAGCCAGGTCGTCCATACCCACGATCTCAGCGCCGGCTTCACGAGCAGCGTCAGCCGCTGCGCCCTGTGCGAACACAGCAACGCGAACGTCTTTACCAGTACCGTTAGGCATGACCGTAGCACCACGGACAACCTGATCGGATTTACGCGGGTCAACGCCAAGGTTTACTGCCACGTCGACAGATTCCTTGAATTTGACGCTGGACAGCTCGGCCAGAAGCGCAACAGCTTCTTCAACGCTGTACTGTTTGTTGGCATCCACTTTTTCGCGGATAGCCTTCATACGTTTAGTCAGCTTTGCCATCTCAGAGACCCTCCACATTCAGACCCATGCTGCGCGCAGTACCTGCGATGCAGCGAACCGCTGCTTCGAGGTCGCCAGCAGTCATGTCGGGTTCCTTGGTGCGAGCAATCTCTTCGAGCTGTGCACGCGTAACCGTACCGACTTTCTTCTTGTTCGGCTCACCAGAACCGGACTTGATGCCAGCCGCTTTCTTCAGCAGGACTGCCGCAGGCGGAGTCTTGGTGATGAAAGTGAAGCTGCGGTCGGAATAAACGGTAATAACTACAGGCGTCGGCAGACCCGGCTCAATGCCTTGAGTCTGAGCGTTGAACGCCTTGCAGAATTCCATGATGTTTACGCCGTGCTGACCCAGAGCCGGACCTACGGGAGGACTCGGGTTAGCTTTACCTGCTGCAACCTGCAGCTTGATATATGCCTGAACCTTCTTGGCCATTACCTTCTCCTTTGGGTGATAACGCCGACAAGCGGCTCCCCATACAATGACGCGCGCCCTTTGCAGTGCGCGCTCAAAAAGTGCCCCGCCATTACAGCAAGACACTGTTTATTCTGAAGAGAGTTACTCTTTGACGACCTGAGAGAATTCCAGCTCGACTGGCGTAGCGCGGCCGAAGATCAGCACGCTCACTTGCAAGCGACTCTTCTCATAGTTCACTTCTTCAACAACACCATTGAAGTCAGCAAACGGCCCATCGATGACACGAACGGTTTCACCCGCATCGAAGACAGTCTTCGGACGCGGCTTATCAGAACCATCCTGCACGCGACGCAGAATGGCTTCTGCTTCACGCTGAGTAATGGGCGCCGGTTTTTCAGGCGTACCGCCAATGAAGCCCATGACACGCGGCGTTTCATTCACCAAGTGCCATGTAGCATCGTTCATATCCATCTCGACCAGCACATAGCCAGGATAGAACTTGCGCTCACTCTTGCGACGTTTGCCGTCGCGCATTTCAACGACTTCTTCGGTCGGCACCAGAATTTCACCGAACTGATCTTCCATCTCATGGAGACGGACACGCTCTTTCAATGAGCGCAGTACCTGCTTTTCGAAGCCGGAATAAGCGTGAACGACGTACCAACGCATGGCCATACTGTGCGATCTCCTAACGATTCACGATATAGAAAACACCGTAGCCCAGAAGCGTATCGATGAGCCAGAGGAACAGCCCAACGATGAATACAGCTGCTATGACGATTACGGTAGTCTGAGTCGTTTCCTGACGCGTTGGCCACACGACACGCTGAATTTCTTTCTTGGCATTACGTCCAAGCTCAATCAGAGCGTGACCTTTAGACGTGGAAAATCCCGCAGCAAGACCAAGCCCAGCTACGATGATGACGCCAAGAATACGATAAGGGAGGGGTTGGGTATCGAACAACGCGTTGCCGACCACAGCCAATGCTATCAGAAGAATAGCGACAAGCCATTTTACGGCATCGAAGCGCGACGCCGCCTGCACCCCGGTATTCTTTTTCATGGGATAAACTCCTGGCGTGGCGACAACTTGAAAAATGAAAAAGCCGATTGACTACCGGCTAACACACACCAACCTGGGGAAGGTTGGCAGGCCAGGAGGGAATCGAACCCCCAACCTGCGGTTTTGGAGACCGCTGCTCTGCCAATTGAGCTACTGGCCTGTATCGACACAACAGATTAACTGTTGCCTGCAACTGGATAGGCCCCAGATGCATGCGCGAACGAGGGCATGTTAGCCAAGACGATGACATTTGGCAAGTTCATGCCAATCAAACGCCTTATCGCGTTGACAAAAAAAGGAATGACCAACCGATCATTCCCTTCTTTGATAATGGAGCTCATGGACGGATTTGAACCGTCGACCTCACCCTTACCAAGGGTGTGCTCTACCCCTGAGCTACATGAGCCTAACCATGGAGCGGGCAGCGGGAATCGAACCCGCATCATCAGCTTGGAAGGCTGAGGTTCTACCATTGTACCATGCCCGCATGAACACCGCGCTTCTGCACTGTTCAGCAATTGGTGGAGAGGGAAGGATTCGAACCTTCGAAGCTTTCGCGGCAGATTTACAGTCTGCTCCCTTTGGCCACTCGGGAACCTCTCCATTACAAGCGCCATATTCTGACACTCTAGAGCATATTTGTCAATGCGCCAAACTCTTTATACAACTCAAAAGCTTGTCTGACAAGGGGTTAGCCCCTGCTCTTCAACGCGGCGCATTATTTCAAAGCAGGCTAGAAAAAGCAAGCCCTTTTCGCAGCCATTCTAAGCTTTCAACCGGCGGTACAACGGGAGCCCCCGTCATCTGGCCGTTACATTCATTTTGCGTGACAGGAAATAATGCTTCCAAACCACCGTAAACCATGTCACGCCATACCGCATGAGGCATCTTCAAACCGCGCGCGATAATTTCGGAATCCCCCCCGGTAACGAACAAAGGCAGCACTGCGCCATAGCGATCGCACGCTTCGGCGTACAATCGATCGATCGTACTGACCGCCGTCATGTAGACACCATGCCCTACGGCATCAAGCGTTTTCTTTCCGGGCACTCGCAGAGTGGCAGGCTCACTATCAGGGTCAATCGGCACATTGCGCGTATTCAGACGCAGGCTTTCTTTCATCAGGCGTAGCCCAGGCAATATGTACCCTCCCAGATGCTCTCCCCCCGGTAAAACGATATCCATTGTAATGGCACTCCCGCAGTCGACCACTACACATCCTTGGCTGAGACGATACCCTGCCAGCACTCCCAGCCAACGATCAACGCCCAGCAATCCGGGGTGCTCGTAACCGTTACGCACTCCCAACGCTTCCGACTCAGAGCGCGCAACGTGTACCGACATGACACGCTTGCTCAGCATACCAACGGTCTCTATCAGTACTTCACTGCGTGCCACGTTAGAGATGCGCACCACCTCCACGATACCCAGGTCAGGTATGTCCTCACCTGGCCGCCACTCCTCATGCGTCCATACCGCACCACGCGCTTTTATCTGGTTACTGCTGCGCTCCTTCAAGCGCCATTTGGACAGCGTATTGCCTATATCAAGGTCAAGAATCATGAGTATTTCCGTATACTGATCTCGCCACCGGACAGCTTCTGCAGCCGACCGTCGCGCATCACTTCCAGATTACCATTGCCATCCACGTTCAGGGCACGCCCTTGCCACTGCTGAACGCCTTGCACGATATCGACGTCCATATCGCGATAGGCATGGTAGCGATTCCACTCATCGCGCCACGGGGCAAACCCTTCTCGCTCGAAACGCTCGAACATTGCCAGTAAGCGCGAAATGAGATTTGCTGCAATCTCGTTGCGCGATACCGTCCCGGCGTGCGTAGCAATAGACGTCACCGGCTGAGGCAACTCTTCAAGAGTCGGCGTCTCATTTACGTTCAACCCTAGGCCGGCAACCACTTCGCACGGCCCATTTACATCTCCTCGCAACTCGACAAGAACCCCACCGAGCTTACATAGCACGCCATCGTCACGCATTACCAATAGATCGTTGGGCCACTTCAAGCGCACAGGCACACTCATAGACTCCAGCATCTGAGCGACTTCAACACCAATGGCCAAGCTCAACCCCTCAAGATGCGAGGCTGACGTATCGAAACGCCATCCCAGCGATACGCATAGTCCCTGCCCCAGACTGGCAACCCATTGGCGACCACGACGCCCTCGGCCACTCACCTGCATCTCTGCAAGGCACACCTCACCATGCCCTGCTTTTTGAGAAAAGCGGCGCAGAATGAAACTGTTGGTTGAATCCAGCGACATCTCGACGAACAATCGCGACAACCCTTGTCGAGCAGGTGCCGTCAAGTGGCTGACGATCCGAGCACCATCAAGCAGCTCTATGGGCTGCGCAAGACGATACCCTTGCCCTCGAATGCCTTCTACCTGTATACCCAGTGCTTCCAGCTTGCGAAGCTGCTTCCAGATAGCCGTGCGTGAAACGCCCAGCACTTCGCCTAGCTGCTCCCCTGAATGAAAGGCACCATCGCTCATCAATCGGATCAATTCTCGAAAATCCATGACACACTGCCTTCTTCAATGCCGCCTTACTCAGGCACAGCCTTTCGTTTATTCATACTCATACCCTTGCTATGACATCCCAAATCAATGAGTAGCGCAGTACGACATTCCACTCTATATCCCGTTTCGCAAATCAACGACACTCCATGTGAACAAAAAAGCCCGGCTTCTCTACCTAGAAGCCGGGCCCATCAGCGTTTCATTGCCGATCAGTAGTGCGATAGATTCTCAGCACGCACCTTGCCGCGGAACACATAGTAGCTATACACAGTGTACCCCAGCACCAAGGGAATGATGACCAGATATCCCACGATCAGGAAGAACTGGCTTTTCTCGCTGGAGGCCGCCTGGAAGATAGTGATATACGGCGGAATGATTACCGGGAAGAAGCTGACAAGCAGGCCTGCCAACCCCACCAAGAACAAACCGATCACCTTGGCAAAAATGGAACGCTCTTTGCGCTTGCTGATACCAGAGATAATGCTCAGGCAGAGCGCGATGGCAATAATCGCCAACACAACCATCAGCACGGCTCCCGGCACGGTAGACCAACGCTCGAAGACCTGCACGTTATGGATAGGCGTCCATACAGCGACGACTGCCATTGCCAACAACACCAACAGACTCAAAGGACGAACGAAATTGTAGGCACGACGTTGAATAGCGCCTTCCGTCTTGACCACCATCCAGGAAGCGCCCAGTAGCGCGTAACCACAAATAAGTGCCAACCCAGTGAATACAGAAAAAGGCGTCAGCCAGTCCAGTACGCCCCCTGCAAAGTGACGCTGATCCAAATCGACGTTCAGTCCGTGAATGATACCGCCCAGTACGATACCTTCAGCGAAGGTAGCGATGATGGCCCCGCAGGAGAACGCCATATCAAACATATGGCGATATCGGGTGGACTTAGCGCGAAACTCAAACGCAATACCACGGAAGATCAACGCCAGCAGCATCAAGACCAGCGGCAGATACAATGCAGGAAGCACCGTGGCATACACCAGCGGGAAAGCGCCGTACAGGCCAGCACCCGCCAGAATCATCCACGTCTGGTTACCATCCCATACGGGCGATGCTGTTCCCATCATGACATCACGATCTTCTTTTCCTTTGAAGAAAGGGAAAAGAATACCGATTCCCAACGTAAAGCCGTCCAGAACGACATACATGGCAATGGCCAACCCAATGATGGCTAGCCATGCGATGGGCAATGCCGACATTTGCTCGAACATGTTCATTCTCCTCGCCTCAACCGTCGATGCTTTCAGAGGTTGCGGACATGGGACGCTTCGGGTGACGCTCTTCGCCCGGCCCACCTTGCGGCAACGGCGCAGTCGGTTCTTTACGAATCAACTGCAGCATGTAGTAGATACCGATACTGAATATGACGGCATAGACCACCAAAAAGGCCAGCAGACTTATCGTCAGGCTGCCCGCACCAAGATAGGAAGCCGCATCACGCGTTTTCAGCAACCCATAAATGACCCACGGCTGGCGCCCAGCTTCGGTAGTGACCCACCCTGCGACAAGTGCAACAAAGCCAACAGGAGACAGGCACATCAGTACACGATGGAAGAGCTTCTGATCATAAAGTCTGCCACGCCAGCGCAGCAGCGCCCCCACCATGCTCAACAACAGCATAAGCATGCCAAGCCCGACCATGACGCGGAAAGACCAGAAGACCAGGGGAACGTCAGGGATTTCATCCTTGAATTCACTCAGCCCTTGAATCTGGCCACTCCAGCTATGCGTCAGGTACAAACTGGCAACATGCGGAACCTCAATGGCAAAGTCGTTTTTGCCTTCCGCCATATTCGGCAATGCGAACAGCGTCAGGGGCACACCATCACCTTCCTTGCCCGCTTCAGGCCCCCAATAACCTTCCATAGCAGCCAACTTGGCAGGCTGATGGTGCAGCGTATTCAAGCCGTGCAAGTCACCAGCAACAATCTGGATAGGCATTGCCACGATAGCCATCCACATGGCCAGCGACAGCATTGTGCGCGCACCTTCGTTCTTGCGATCGCGAAGAAGATGGTAAGCACCAACCCCGGCCACCAAAAATGCAACGCAGATATAAGCCGCCATCACCATATGCACAAAGCGATATGGGAAAGAAGGATTGAAGATAACCTGTAGCCAGTCGGCCGGCAGGAAACGACCATTAACCACTTCGTAGCCAGACGGCGTCTGCATCCAGCTATTGGAAACGAGAATCCATGTTGCAGAGATCAGCGTCCCCAAAGCGACCATGAACGTTGCAAAGAAATGCACAGACCGGCTCACGCGCTGCTCACCGAACAGCATGATTCCCAAGAAGCCCGCTTCCATAAAGAAAGCTGTCAGCACTTCGTAAGTCAGCAACACCCCAGTGATGTCACCGCCCTTCTCAGCAAAACCGCTCCAGTTGGTACCAAACTCATATGCCATGACGACACCCGTCACGACCCCCAGCCCGAAGGCGACGGCAAAGATACGAATCCAGAATCTATAGAGCTGGTGATAGACATCTCGTCCCGTCTTCAACCACAACGCTTCCAGAGCCACCAAGAAACTGGCAAGCCCTATTGATAGCGCAGGGAAGACTATGTGGAACGATACCGTGAAAGCGAACTGAAACCTCGCCAGATCGATGGCATCTAAACCAAACATTGAGCCACTCCTTGTGATGTTGGCAGCTCCCCTACCACTGCCTACGGGGTTCATCTAATTAGCCGAGCATTATAGTAGGCTTTAGCCTTTACTTTACAGTGCGGAATAAAATTTCCTGAACTACGAGTTTCCACAGCCAAAATCCAAACCACCCACTGCTCGATGTATATCAGTGTAGCCTAAGCATATCTATCAACATCCATCAAAGAGCCATAAAGAAACAGCCAACTCCTATGGGCACACTCTGGATATAGAGAACCTACTTAGCTTGGCGTGGCTGGTGGCTGGTGGCTGGTGGCTGGCGGCTGGCGGCTGGCGGCTGGCGGCTGGCGGCTGGCGGCTGGCGGCTGGCGGCTGGCGGCTGGCGGCTGGCGGCTGGCGGCTGGCGGCTGGCGGCTGGCGAAGAGTGTATGTGCTCATCAAGAGGTGCAAGAGCAGGACTAACCTCATCAACAAAAAATAATAAGGCAAGGCAGCATACAGGGGCCGCATCTGCACGCGAGGCTAAACCCACCACGGATTAACCAATATAAGCGAGGCAATCTGAGGCGACTACAAAGCAGGCGGCGTGAAGGAGCACGCCGTAAAGACAATAGATCCACAAGATAAAGAGAGTGAGGGCTATTCGCCGGAGCAGACAGTTAAAGAGAAAAGATAAGAATCGAGGACGTATTGAGGCGTTATGCCAAGCGGGATCCATCAAAAAAGGCTGTTGCTTCTTGAAAGATATAAAAGAGGTAAGCCTGCGCATCGCAGAGGCCGTCGCCCAGCAAGCCGTTGAAGAAGGCGTGACCGAAGGCCGTGATAGTACGCCTTTGAAGGAACGCCTTGAGGCACACTTCTGGACACCCGCGTACGCTTGCTACGGCTAGACGCTACAGTCTTGACGTCTTGTCATAACCAAACACCCCGATGATGGCCTGAGTAGCGGATCATTGGGATGTTTTCATGAAGGTATCTAGTAGCGTTGGCTGTTTGGGACAGATGAGCGATCGGCAGACGATGGAGCGGTGCGTAACTGAGGTGTCTGCCGTTTTTGGAGGCAGGGCCTTAGGGTTACGCTGCAGCTCTTCTTCTCTTGGTTCTAGTCACTCATCTGTGCTTCTTAGCCACGGCTACGGGGGCAGGCGCGGCCGTTATCACCCGCCTTCAGCCTTAGCCTGCTGCCTTTTGGCCCCTCCCCCCCAAAGCCCCCAAAAGCAAATACCCCCGACCATTGCTGGCCGGGGGTATTCAGTAGAGATGCTTGACGATGACCTACTCTCACATGGGGAAGCCCCACACTACCATCGGCGCTGAGCGGTTTCACTTCTGAGTTCGGCATGGGATCAGGTGGTACCCGCTCGCTATGGTCGTCAAGCGTATTCGGTTCGGTCTCGATGCCTAGGGCACCGCAACCTAAATCTGTAAATCATGCTGGGCCGAGATCGTCTCGTCGCGTATCCGTTGTTTTCGGATCGTGTCTATAACCCTTTGGGGTTATATGGTCAAGCCTCACGGACCATTAGTACACGTTAGCTCAACGCATTGACTGCGCTTCCACACCGTGCCTATCAACCTCGTAGTCTTCGAGGGTCCTTTAGGGGGCTCAAGGCCCCAGGGAAGTCTCATCTTGAAGGGGGCTTCCCGCTTAGATGCTTTCAGCGGTTATCCCGTCCGAACATAGCTACCCGGCAATGCCACTGGCGTGACAACCGGAACACCAGAGGTTCGTCCACTCCGGTCCTCTCGTACTAGGAGCAGCTCTTCTCAAACTTCCAACGCCCACGGCAGATAGGGACCGAACTGTCTCACGACGTTCTAAACCCAGCTCGCGTACCACTTTAAATGGCGAACAGCCATACCCTTGGGACCGACTTCAGCCCCAGGATGTGATGAGCCGACATCGAGGTGCCAAACACCGCCGTCGATGTGAACTCTTGGGCGGTATCAGCCTGTTATCCCCGGAGTACCTTTTATCCGTTGAGCGATGGCCCTTCCATACAGAACCACCGGATCACTAGAACCTACTTTCGTACCTGCTCGACGTGTCTGTCTCGCAGTCAAGCACCCTTATGCTCTTGCACTCACTGCACGGTTTCCAACCGTACTGAGGGTACCTTCGTGCTCCTCCGTTACTCTTTGGGAGGAGACCGCCCCAGTCAAACTACCCACCACACACTGTCCTTCTACCGGATAACGGTAGCAAGTTAGAACGCCAATGATGTCAGGCTGGTATTTCAAGGTTGGCTCCACTGCAACTGGCGTCACAGTTTCAAAGCCTCCCAGCTATCCTACACAGACAACATCAGCATCCAGTGTGAAGCTATAGTAAAGGTTCACGGGGTCTTTCCGTCTAGCCGCGGGAACACTGCATCTTCACAGCGATTTCAATTTCACTGAGTCTCGGGTGGAGACAGTGTGGCCATCATTACGCCATTCGTGCAGGTCGGAACTTACCCGACAAGGAATTTCGCTACCTTAGGACCGTTATAGTTACGGCCGCCGTTTACCGGGGCTTCGATCAGGAGCTTCGGACGAGTCCTAACACCATCAATTAACCTTCCGGCACCGGGCAGGCGTCACACCCTATACGTCCGCTCACGCGTTAGCAGAGTGCTGTGTTTTTAATAAACAGTTGCAGCCACCTGGTATCTTCGACCGGTTGGGGCTCTGAGAGCGAGTCTCTTCACCTTACGCCGGCGCACCTTCTCCCGAAGTTACGGTGCCATTTTGCCTAGTTCCTTCACCCGAGTTCTCTCAAGCGCCTTGGTATTCTCTACCTGACCACCTGTGTCGGTTTGGGGTACGGTCACACAGTACCTGAAGCTTAGAGGTTTTTCCTGGAAGCGTGGCATCAATGACTTCCTGAGTCCGAGGAATCAGTTCGTCTCGTATCTCGACTTTAAGCAAGCGGATTTGCCTACTTGCTCAGCCTACATACTTTCACCAGGACAACCGTCGCCTGGCTCACCTAGCCTTCTCCGTCACCCCATCGCAGTACTGTCTGGTACAGGAATATTAACCTGTTTCCCATCGACTACGCCTTTCGGCCTCGCCTTAGGGGCCGACTCACTCTGCTCCGATTAACGTCGAACAGAAAACCTTGGTCTTCCGGCGAGGGAGGTTTTCACTCCCTTTATCGTTACTCATGTCAGCATTCGCACTTGTGATACCTCCAGCATGCCTTACAGCACACCTTCGCAGGCTTACACAACGCTCCTCTACCGCTCAACACTAAGGTGTTGAACCCGTAGCTTCGGTACTTGGTTTGAGCCCCGTTACATCTTCCGCGCAGGCCGACTCGACTAGTGAGCTATTACGCTTTCTTTAAAGGGTGGCTGCTTCTAAGCCAACCTCCTAGCTGTCTGAGCCTTCCCACATCGTTTCCCACTTAACCAAGATTTTGGGACCTTAGCTGACGGTCTGGGTTGTTTCCCTTTTCACGACGGACGTTAGCACCCGCCGTGTGTCTCCCATGCTGCACTCACCGGTATTCGGAGTTTGCCTCGGGTTGGTAAGTCGGGATGACCCCCTAGCCGAAACAGTGCTCTACCCCCGGCGGTGATACATGAGGCGCTACCTAAATAGCTTTCGAGGAGAACCAGCTATCTCCGAGCTTGATTAGCCTTTCACTCCGATCCACAAGTCATCCGAATCTTTTTCAACAGATCCCGGTTCGGTCCTCCAGTTGATGTTACTCAACCTTCAACCTGCTCATGGATAGATCGCCCGGTTTCGGGTCTATTCCCAGCAACTATGTCGCCCATTTAAGACTCGGTTTCCCTACGCCTCCCCTATACGGTTAAGCTCGCTACTGAGAATAAGTCGCTGACCCATTATACAAAAGGTACGCAGTCACAGAACAAGTCTGCTCCCACTGCTTGTACGCACACGGTTTCAGGATCTATTTCACTCCCCTCACTGGGGTTCTTTTCGCCTTTCCCTCACGGTACTGGTTCACTATCGGTCAGCCAGGAGTATTTAGCCTTGGAGGATGGTCCCCCCATGTTCAGTCAAAGTTTCACGTGCTCCGACCTACTCGATTTCACCTTAATTGCATTTTCGCGTACGGGGCTATCACCCACTATGGCGTGCATTTCCAAACACTTCCGCTAATACAACTAAGACTTAAGGGCTAGTCCCCGGTCGCTCGCCGCTACTGGGGGAATCTCGATTGATTTCTTTTCCTCGGGGTACTTAGATGTTTCAGTTCTCCCGGTTTGCCTCCATACCCTATGTATTCAGGTAAGGATACCCGTCTTATGACGGGTGGGTTTCCCCATTCAGAGATCACCGGATCAAAGGTCATTTGCCACCTCCCCGATGCTTATCGCAGGCTATCACGTCTTTCATCGCCTCTGGCTGCCTAGGCATCCACCGTGTGCGCTTAATCGCTTGACCATATAACCCGAAAGAGTCATAGATCACGATTCAAACGAAAACAATTTTCGCCGGATACGCTTGAGACGTATCTCATTTGCCAATGTCACGGCCTATCGGATGCTACTTCCGAGGAAGTAAAATCTGACGGCGTTCCATTGGACTTGGCATCAGCATGATTTACATTGTTAAAGAGCAATACTGCGAGCAAGAAGCTTACAGTCAGGAAACAACATGCATCACATGATGTGGTATTGATTATTACACTCTCTAATAATCAATCATCAGGCAATGAAGATTGGTTCGTGACTAGAAGCTAGATCACTAAACTAAGTACTGGGTAACCGGCCATCAAGACAGTCAGATGGTGGAGCCAAGGAGGATCGAACTCCTGACCTCCTGCGTGCAAGGCAGGCGCTCTCCCAGCTGAGCTATGGCCCCATATAATAATGGTGGGTCTGGGCAGACTCGAACTGCCGACCTCACCCTTATCAGGGGTGCGCTCTAACCAACTGAGCTACAGACCCGGCAACTGCTTGCGCACGGCCAGGGAATATCCCCTGCAGTACTTCGCTCTATCAAGATCAGGCAATTTGTTGTGGGTACTTAAGATCACGAGGTGATCATTTTACGTTTAAGGAGGTGATCCAGCCGCAGGTTCCCCTACGGCTACCTTGTTACGACTTCACCCCAGTCATGAACCACACCGTGGTAACCGTTTTCCCGAAGGTTAAACTAGCCACTTCTGGTGCAATCCACTCCCATGGTGTGACGGGCGGTGTGTACAAGGCCCGGGAACGTATTCACCGCGACATTCTGATTCGCGATTACTAGCGATTCCGACTTCACGGAGTCGAGTTGCAGACTCCGATCCGGACTGAGGCGAGCTTTCTGGGATTAGCTTCACGTCGCCGCTTCGCAACCCTCTGTACTCGTCATTGTAGCACGTGTGTAGCCCTACTCGTAAGGGCCATGATGACTTGACGTCGTCCCCACCTTCCTCCGGTTTGTCACCGGCAGTCTCCTTAGAGTTCCCGACCGAATCGCTGGCAAATAAGGATAGGGGTTGCGCTCGTTACGGGACTTAACCCAACATTTCACAACACGAGCTGACGACAGCCATGCAGCACCTGTCTCAGAGTTCCCGAAGGCACCCATCCATCTCTGGAAAGTTCTCTGGATGTCAAGAGTAGGTAAGGTTCTTCGCGTTGCATCGAATTAAACCACATGCTCCACCGCTTGTGCGGGCCCCCGTCAATTCATTTGAGTTTTAGTCTTGCGACCGTACTCCCCAGGCGGTCAACTTAGTGCGTTAGCTGCGCCACTAAATCCTCAAGGGATCCAACGGCTAGTTGACATCGTTTACGGCGTGGACTACCAGGGTATCTAATCCTGTTTGCTACCCACGCTTTCGCGCCTCAGCGTCAGTGTCAGTCCAGAAGGCCGCCTTCGCCACTGGTATTCCTCCAGATCTCTACGCATTTCACCGCTACACCTGGAATTCTACCTTCCTCTCCTGCACTCAAGTCTGCCAGTTCCAAATGCTGTTCCCAGGTTAAGCCCGGGGCTTTCACATCTGGCTTAACAGACCGCCTACGCGCCCTTTACGCCCAGTAATTCCGATTAACGCTCGCACCCTCCGTATTACCGCGGCTGCTGGCACGGAGTTAGCCGGTGCTTCTTCTGTGGGTGATGTCCTTCCTGAAACGTATTAGGCCTCAGGCTTTCTTCCCCACTGAAAGTGCTTTACAACCCTAAGGCCTTCTTCACACACGCGGCATGGCTGGATCAGGCTTTCGCCCATTGTCCAATATTCCCCACTGCTGCCTCCCGTAGGAGTCTGGGCCGTGTCTCAGTCCCAGTGTGGCTGATCATCCTCTCAGACCAGCTATGGATCGTTGCCTTGGTGAGCCATTACCTCACCAACTAGCTAATCCAACATGGGCTCATCCGATAGCGAAAGGTCCGAAGATCCCCTCCTTTCTCCCGTAGGACGTATGCGGTATTAGCGTGCGTTTCCACACGTTATCCCCCACTATCGGGCAGATTCCCATGCATTACTCACCCGTCCGCCGCTCGCCACCAGGAAGCAAGCTTCCCGTGCTGCCGCTCGACTTGCATGTGTTAGGCCTGCCGCCAGCGTTCAATCTGAGCCATGATCAAACTCTTCAGTTTAAATCTTTCATTGGTCATTAGGTGACCAATCCGGCTCGAGTATCGAAACAACTCATTGAATCGATGAGCTACTTGATGCTCGAAATGATGATTCACTTCGAAAACCTCAAGCACCCACACAAATTGCCTGATCATCTTGTTAAAGAGCGTCTTGCGAGCGGCGTTTGCTGCTCAGCAAGTGGAAGCACATTCTACATTTTCTGAAGATTTTGTCAACCGCCAATTTGGCGATCATTTCAGGAGACGATACGACCATCTCAACTGAAACCTCTTCAAAAAAAGCGAAGACCTACAAGAGGTTAGCTTCCGCGCCACCCGGCGTTTGCCCTGGCAGCGAGGGCGTACTTTACAGAGATCACCGGGGGTTGGCAAGGGCTTTGTGATCTTTATTTCAAACACTCGGCCCACTTCTTGCTAGGAGGTTCTTTTGGCTTTGGCTTTGGCTTTGGCTTTGGCTTTGGCTTTGGCTTTGGCTTTGGCTTTGGCTTTGGCAACATAAAAAAAGCCTCACTGCTGCGCAACAGTGAGGCTCTTAATTCAACAAGCATAGAAACTATAGGAGCTAGGCTGTGATTGATCGTTCACTTCGATCTTATCGGCCGTTCATCCTTCAAGCTTAACCTCTACGGTCGCAAAACGGCGTTTGCCCGCTTGAATGGTGTAGGTTTTACCAAACGCCAGCATGGTGCTTGGCGCCACGGTTTCCTGATCCACCTTCACGCGTCCGTTCTTCAGCAGATCCTTTGCTTGTGCGCTGTTTGTCACCAGTCCCGCTTGGTTGAGCACTGAAGCAATGGGCGCAGCGTCGATACCGCTGTAGGTCACAACAACGTGCGGCATGTCTTCGGGCAGTTCACCTTCGCTCAATTGGTTCCCGCTACCTTTATGCGCATTGGCCGCTGCTTCTTCGCCGTGGTAACGCGCTACGATCTCACGGGCGAGCTCCATTTTGATATCTCGCGGGTTAGCACCGTCAGCCACTTGCTGTTTGAACGCGTCGATTTCCTGCGTGGAGCGCAGCGACAGCAGTTCGAAGTAGCGCCACATGATGGCATCAGGGATCGACACCAACTTGCGGAACATTTCACCTGGGCGTTCTGTTACGCCGATGTAGTTGCCTAGAGACTTCGACATTTTCTGTACGCCATCCAGCCCTTCCAGAATCGGCATGGTGATGACGGTTTGTGGTTCCTGACCATAATGCTTTTGAAGCTCGCGCCCCATCAGCAGGTTGAAGCGCTGGTCGGTACCGCCTAGTTCAATATCAGCTTCCAGCGCTACGGAGTCATACCCTTGAATAAGCGGGTACAGGAATTCGTGGATCGAGATGGACTGACCGCTTTTATAACGCTTTTCAAAATCGTCGCGTTCAAGCATGCGAGCCACCGTTGACTGTGCCGTCAGTTCGATCATCTGTACGGATGACAGTTTGCTCATCCATTCGGAGTTGAACACGACTCGCGTCTTGGCAGGGTCGAGCACTTTGAAGACCTGCTCTTGATAGGTCTTGGCGTTTTGCTGGACCTGCTCTTCCGTCAGCGGCTTACGCGTTACGTTCTTGCCCGTCGGGTCACCGATACGACCAGTAAAATCACCAATTAGGAACATGACTTCATGTCCTAGATCTTGAAACTGGCGCAGTTTGGTCAGCAGTACGGTATGGCCTAGGTGCAGATCAGGCGCAGTCGGATCGAAGCCGGCTTTGACGCGAAGCGGTCGACCGCTTCGCAGCTTCTCAACCAGCCCGTCTTCGGGCAGAACCTCTTCTGTGCCGCGCGTGATCAGCGACAGTGCATCCTTGATATCAGTCATTATCAACGTCTCTCGAGTCCTGAAACGGTCACACGACGCACTCTTGCCAAGCGCGCGCGAATGGCGCCATGTTAGCATGACACCTCTTGGCGATCATGACTCGGATACACTTTCAAGCGTTGTAACCGACGCCACGACACTCCGGCCTGGGCGGATAAGCGCTTCACCCGCAGCCATACATCTGCCCTGCATGCCCAGTTACGATGATAGGCCACCACGCATGAGCGCCATGCCGTGCCTATATCGCTCTTTTGTATTGATATATGTCGCAGGAATACTCCATGTCTCTCGATACGCCCTCTTCCGCCTGTGCTTCTCCCAACTCCGTTACTTCGCGCCTGCACGCAACGCAGCAGCACTTGCAACAGGCTCTTGCCTCAGCGGGCCGAGCTTCGGACAGCGCTCAACTGCTGGCCGTGAGCAAGACGCGCCCTGCCGAAGAAATTCGCGAAGCCTACAACGCCGGGCAGCGGGCCTTTGGCGAAAACTACATGCAGGATGCGCTGGGCAAGCAGCCTTCCTTGGAAGATCTGGATATCGAGTGGCATTTCATTGGTGCACTACAGTCCAACAAGACACGGGAAGCGGCCACCCATTTCGACTGGGTGCACACGGTCGATCGCGTCAAAATCGCTCGACGTCTTGACGCCCAACGCCCTGAAGGGCATGCGCCACTGCAAATCTGTCTGCAGGTCAACATTAGCCGTGATCCCAATAAGTCTGGCGTGCTTCCCGAAGACGCCGCCAGTGTTGTTGAGGAAATCCTTGCGCTTCCCCATCTGACGCTGAGAGGGCTGATGACGATTCCCGCCAAAGCAGAGGATCCTTCACTGCGTCGCGCGCCATTCAAGGCACTACGTGAATTGCGCGATCAGCTATGCCAGCAGTTTCCCGACGCCCCATGGGATACGCTTTCAATGGGCATGACCGCTGATATGGACGATGCTGTAGCAGAAGGCGCAACGATCGTGCGCATCGGTACCGCCATATTCGGTGAACGTGACTATGGCACGGCACATTGATCTCTTTCGATGCGTTCACGGGTTGAAGAAGCGCTGACAGTACAACATCATGCGGTAAGGCGTGGTAACGACACTCCCTTACGGACAAGGATCTTTCAATGCATAGCAAAACCCTGAGCTTCATCGGCGCAGGCCATATGGCTGAAGCCATCATTGCTGGCCTGATCAATACCGGGCATCCGGCCGAACGCATCATTGCCACCGCACGTAGCGACAAAACGCTGGCCCCGCTGCAGGCACGCTATGGCATCCAAACCACCACCGACAACTGCAATGCCATTGCTCAAGCTGACGTTGTGGTGCTGGCCGTCAAGCCACAGGTGATGAAAGAGGTCTGTGCGCAGGTCACCGATATCGTTGCCCGTCAGCGTCCTCTGATTCTGTCGGTAGCTGCAGGACTTACCTGCGCCACTCTAAGTCGTTGGTTGGGCGGCTATGATGCCATCGTGCGTGCTATGCCAAACACGCCATCGCTCGTTGGCACTGGGGCATGCGGTCTGTACGCCACCGATGCGGTTTCCAAGGAACAGTGCACGCTGGCTTCTGACCTGATGTCAGCCGTTGGCATTACCGAGTGGGTGAATGAAGAACGTCTGCTGAGTACCGTCACGGCTATTGCCGGCAGTGCTCCAGCCTACTTTTTCTATCTGATGGAAGCATTGGAGAAAGCGGCTATCGAACAAGGCATGCCGCTGGAAAGCGCTCGTCGCCTTATTATCCAAACTGCACTGGGCGCTGCCCGTATGTGCGATGCCAGCGAAGATGCTCCTGAAGAGTTCAAGAAACGCGTGATGTCTCCCAATGGCACCACCGAACGCGCTATCTTCCATTTTCAGGACCACGGCTTCGAACAGCTGGTCAATGATGCCGTTCAGGCTTGCTTCAACCGCGCTGAAGAACTAGGCGAGTCACTTGGCAGTCAGTAATCTCTTCATGGCACTATCAGGTCTTCGATGACCTAATCACGCACTTCTTCCGGAGGATCAACGTGCCTTCTACACTTTGGCTATTCGTACAGCTGTTCCAGCTCTATCTGTTCATTTTGATGATGCGCTTCGCACTGCATTTTGCACGGGCCGACTTCTACAACCCGCTGGTACAGGGCATCATCAAGGCAACGGACTGGCTGGTCGCTCCTCTGCAGAAGGTGCTGCGCCCGGGTCGCCACTTCGACCCTGCCACGCTGGTGGCGGCACTACTGTTCAGCGCCATCACCAGTGCGGTACTCAGCAAGATGATGCCGGTATCACTCGGCAACATTGCGGCATTGCTCTGTGCCGGCGTACTGGGAACGTTCTACACCCTGCTGCGCATGTACATGCTCGCCATCATCGCGCTGGCCATCATGAGTTGGATCGCCCCTCAGCCGACTCATCCTGCTCCGCTGCTGATCGCCCAGATCACACGTCCGATTCTGGCGCCTTTGCAGCGCATCATTCCGCCGCTGGGCGGCATGATTGATATCAGTCCGCTAATCGTCATCTTTGGTATAACAATTCTTCAAAGCATCGTGATCAATCTAGCGAACAACATACTCATAATTCAAAAACTGATCATCGTAGGACTTCAATGACACACACCGACAGTCAGACGGCCCTGAATCTGTCTGGTCCACACAGAGCGGCGTTCGATGAGCCGCTGGCGCTGGCCTGCGGACAGACGCTAGAGCACTATGAACTGGTCTATGAGACCTATGGCACGCTCAATGAACAACGAAGCAATGCCGTGCTCGTCTGTCATGCCCTGGGTGGCAATCATCATGCTGCCGGCTTCCACGAAGGTGATCGGAAACCGGGCTGGTGGGACAAGCACATTGGCCCAGGCAAGAGCATTGATACCGACCGATTCTTTGTCATCTCACTCAACAACCTAGGCGGCTGCCATGGCAGCACTGGCCCCAATGCCATAAACCCGGCCACCGGAAAGCTGTGGGGACCGGAGTTTCCGATGATGACGGTACCCGATTGGGTACACAGTCAGGCACGCCTTGCGGATCATCTTGGAATCGAGCGATTTGCGGCTGTCATCGGCGGCAGTCTAGGGGGCATGCAGGTTCAGACATGGGCCATCCTGTACCCCGATCGCATCGCCAATGCCATCGTGATTGCATCGACACCGCGCCTGTCTGCTCAAAACATTGCGTTCAACGAGGTGGCTCGTCAGGCCATTCGTTCTGACCCCGATTTCCATGAGGGCTGGTATTACCAGCACGACACGCGCCCGCGCCACGGACTAAAACTGGCGCGCATGATCGGGCACATCACGTATCTTTCCGAAGCGGCTATGGGTCGCAAGTTCGGACGTGACCTGCGTAGTGCGCTCAACTTCGGCTATGATGTCGAATTCGAGATCGAGTCCTATCTGCGCTATCAAGGCAACAACTTCTCCAACAGCTTCGACGCCAACACCTATCTGTTGATGACGAAGGCGCTGGACTATTTCGACCCTGCGCGCGATCACAATGGCGATCTGGCCGCGACATTCGCCAAGTCGCAGTGCCGCTTCCTGATCATCAGCTTCTCGAGTGACTGGCGCTTTACGCCGGCAAGGTCACGTGAAATCGTTGAGGCGCTAGTGGAAGCAGACAAACGCGTCAGCTACGTCAACATCGAATCCCCGCACGGTCACGATGCCTTTCTGCTGCCCGACGAACGCTATGAAACGGTGCTGAAGAACTTCCTCAGCCACGCAATGGCAGCGCCATCGGATGACACGCATCACCACAACAGAGGAAACGACCATGCTGCGTCCTGATCTGGCCCTGATTCACGACTGGGTTGCGCCAGGCAGTCGCGTGCTCGACCTTGGGTGCGGTGATGGCGAACTGCTGGAAGTACTGGCACGTGATAAGCAGGCGACAGGCTACGGCCTTGAGATAGATCCTGTGCGCATCAACGTATGCCTAGAACGCGGTGTCGATGTCATCGAACAGGATATCAACGAGGGGCTACACAACATCCGCGATGATGCGTTCGATCTGGTGATCATGACGCAAGCCCTGCAGGCCTTGAAGCGCCCCGATAAGGCGCTTGATGAGATGCTGCGCATTGCACGCGAGTGCATCATCACCTTCCCGAACTTCGCCTACTGGCGCCACCGTCTGCATCTTGGAATGAAGGGCCGTATGCCAGTTTCCAAGGCGCTGCCGCATGCGTGGTACGACACACCGAACATTCACCTGTCGACGTTCAAGGACTTCGAACAGCTGTGTCGAATGCGAGGCTATACCATCGTTGATCGAGCAGTGGGCAAGGATGGCGGCATCGGTCATTGGACCAGCCGAACATGGCCCAGCATGCTAAGCCGAATGGCGGTGTTCCGTATCCGCCGTTAGAGCAGTACCGGCAACGCGTGCGTCAAGGTCATGGCATGGGGGTCGATATGGCATCCGTACGCCCTGATCTGGACGCCACGCTCAGCGGCGGCTTTCACCGCTTCTGCATAAGCAGGGTGAATGTCAGCCGCTGGCCTTACAGCCGCGATGCCCGTATGGGTGGCACAGAACAGCAACATGGCGCGGTCCCCTTCAGCCACCCGCGCCTCCAAGGTCTGCACGTGCCGAAGCGCGCGTGTACTGACGGCATCTGGAAACGCACCGACCCCATCGCCTTCCAACAGCGTTACCTGCTTCACTTCGACCCAAGTTGTATGACCCAAATGATCAAGCAGCTTGAAATCCAGCCGTGCATCGTCCACTTTCACTTCTGACCTGCATGACGCGATATCGTCAAGAATCACGCCATTGTCGAGCGCTTCGCGGACAAGGCCGTTAGTCCGTGCGGTATTGACGGAGGCCAGTGCTGGGCCTGTTGTCGTCTCAACTTCGATCAGCTCCCAGCTCCATGCCAGCTTGCGTCTGGGGTCATCGTGAAAAGACAGCCATACTCGGGCACCTTCCTGCAAGAGCCCGGTCATAGCACCGGTATTGGCGCAGTGCGCGGTAACCTCTCGACCATCATCAAGCAGGATATCCGCCAGGAATCGCTTGTAGCGTCGTAACAGCGTTCCGGAGGAGAGTAAGGGATAATTCACAGGCGCTCCTGAAAACGATGGGGGTGTCAAAGCGTCGAACAACGCCAAATACCGTTTTTACTGTTGCATTGGCTGTCGTTTTTAGATAAAAGGCTCTACCTTCGATGGGAGGCAATCGCAACGCTGCCACCCCATCTGCTGCGGCCAATGCGGCTCAAGTCACACTGCGTAATGAGGCATTACCCATGGCAGTTGCCGATAATATCCCAGAAGCGCTGAACAAGTTTAAACCGTACGAGCCAGCTCCTGGCGAAGAGTACATGAACGAGAAGCAGCTTGAGCACTTCCGCCAGATCCTGCTGAACTGGAAACAGGACCTGATGGAAGAAGTCGACCGCACCGTTCGCCATCTTCAAGAAGAAGCCAACAACTATGCGGACCCTGCGGACCGTGCGACACAGGAAGAAGGCTTCAACCTTGAACTGCGTACGCGTGATCGTGAACGCAAGCTGCTCAAGAAGATCAACGAAACCATCGAACACATCGATGAAGATGATTACGGCTACTGCGAAGATTGCGGTGTCGAAATCGGCATTCGTCGTCTGGAAGCTCGTCCCACAGCGACACAGTGCATCGACTGCAAGACACTGGCAGAACTCAAAGAACGCCAACTCGGCGGTCACTGATATCTGAGGAAAGGCCTGCGACTGCAGGCCTTTCTTGCATCTGCCTGCTCGCCCTCCCCTTGATCCTCATTTTTTCCTGCCCATACATCTTCAGTACTCGATAGCTCTGCAGCATCAGAAATAATCATTCCGATCAACGCAGTAGATACCGTACCTCCGGAAAGCGCTTAGCAATCACGCACCAAAAAAGAACAATTGCGCACCATTTTGGTTCACAAAATGCACGCCATTGAACCGCCCGGTGCCTCCGACACTCTTCCTGCATAGGCACACTGACAGCTCAATCTTCATAACCTCATGATATTCAAGCAAATCAATCAATATCGGCACGGTTCCCGCATTGTGAAGGACGGGTACGATGGTGGTTCTGCTGGGTATTGCACAACAAAAACAAAGGGCAATACGACAGAAAGGCGACAACAAGAACAATGCCGCTGCCACGCCCCTCTATTCACCCTGGGTGAGTAGCGACGAAAAACAAAACTCGGCGCTCAACAAAAACAACATCGAGTGTTTTTCTTCCCCCAGCCCCAGGCTGCAACAACGATAACCACCCCTTACAGGCGGGAGGGTCTTACAAGAACAATAGCCCCTTCTCACGCCCCTCTATCGCGGGGCCATGATTCCAGACCATCAGTCGATGGACCTTCTTTCCGATATAGCAATCAGACCCGTAGCGATGGGAAACGGTGTAGAATCAGCAGAAGCTCCACAATAACCTGCTTTGAAATGAGAAAAGCCTTCGCTACACTACCAGTCAATCCTAGCCCTTATGGGCAATACAACTTCATCAGGTAGCGGTAATCGTTTGAATACCCCGATTGGCAAACATTCAGGACACGTCAGGATTCTTGGTAGCAAGGACCATATCCTGCGCCGAAACCAACTCAGTGAAAACGCGCTCAAGGTCGTCCACCGGCTGGCAGAGGCGGGTCATGAAGCCTATCTCGTAGGGGGATGCGTACGAGATGGACTGCTTGGGCTTGATCCCAAGGATTTTGACGTCGCCACCAGTGCCACCCCCGACGAGGTGCGCGCACTGTTTCGCAACGCTCGCATCATCGGGCGCCGCTTTCGTATCGTTCACGTCTGCTTTGGTCGCGAGATCATCGAAGTCACCACGTTCCGCGGCCAGCACTCCGGCGACGAGGGCGATCATCGCTCTCAGCAGTCCGAAGACGGCATGCTGCTGCGCGATAACGTTTGGGGCAGCGTCGATCAAGATGCCTTGCGCCGCGATTTCACTGTCAATGCGCTCTACTACAACCCTATCGATGGCACGATCCACGACTGGGCGGGCGGCATAGAAGATATGGAAGCGCGCTGCCTGCGCCTTATCGGCAAGCCCGAGGTGCGCTATCGCGAAGACCCCGTACGCATGCTGCGCGCGGTACGCTTTGCGGCCAAGCTCAGCTTCACGCTGGAAGAAGAGACCGAAGAGCCTATCCATCTACTTGCGCCGATGCTGCTTCAGGTTCCACCTGCACGCCTCTTCGAAGAAGTGCTGAAACTGTTCCTGTCCGGCAAGGCCCTGGCCACCTATCTGATTCTGCGGGAGCAAGGCCTATTCGCCATGCTCTTCCCGGCCACGTTCGACGCGCTAAGCGTACTGCCGTGGGCCGAGAAAATGATCCGCCAGGCATTGAAGAACACCGATGCACGTCTGGCCGCAGGCAAGCCGGTAACGCCTGCGTTCCTGTATGCCTCACTGCTGTGGCCCGCCGTCGTCATGGAATCCATGGCCATGCAGGCAGAAGGCATGTCGGAAATTCCGGCCGGCCAGCAGGCCGCGCACACGACGATTACGCGCCAGCTTCAGCACACGTCCATTCCCAAACGGTTTAGTCTGCCGATGCGGGATATCTGGGACATGCAGCAACGCCTGCCGCGTCGCCGTGGCAAACGCGCTGACCAGCTGCTGGAGCATCCACGCTTCCGCGCCAGTTATGACTTCCTGCTGTTGCGCGAAGCCGCTGGCGAGCTTGAGCCGGGTCTGGGTGACTGGTGGACACAGTATCAGGCACTGGATGAGCACAGCCGCCGTGAGATGATCGCTGCGCTGCCCGCATCGACCGCCAAAGCACCAAGCAGCCGCCCGCGCCGCCGCCGCCGTTCGCCGCGCAAAGAGCAGAGAACAAGCTGATGCTGGCATGGCATGACGCCTATATCGGCCTGGGCAGCAACCTTGATGATCCTAGAGCGCAGCTGATGCGAGCGCTTGAGCATCTGGATGCGCTGCCTTTGACCCAACGGGTTGCCACTTCGCCGTTGTACGGCAGTCAACCGGTTGGGCCGCAGGATCAGCCTGATTTCGTCAATGCCTGTGTCCATCTTCGTACAGCGCTCTCGCCTCTGGCGCTGCTGGATCAGCTCCAGAGTATCGAACAACGTCAGCGACGCGTTCGCGTGCGCCATTGGGGACCACGCACACTGGATCTCGACTTACTGTTGTACGATGATCGCGTGATGCATCATCCCCGCCTTAACCTTCCCCATCATGAAATGCATCAGCGTGGATTCGTGCTGATTCCCTTACTGGATATCGCCCCAACCCTGATTCACCCGGGTATGAATCTCCCGCTTAGTACACTTGTGACCGATGAGCTTCGTGGTACGCTAACGCGTCTATAGGGCACCTTGCGTCCCCTTCACACGTTCATGCACACGAGGATACCTCATGTCATCTGTCACGATCGCTACCCTAGTCGGCCGACGTGAAAGCAATACTCCCTTCAGCTGTCTGACCGCCTACGATGCCTCCATGGCACGTCTCGCCGAAGAAGCAGGCATTGATGTACTGCTGATCGGTGACTCTCTCGGCATGGTCATGCAGGGCCAGACCAGCACGCTGCCCGTTACTGTCGATGACATCGCCTATCACACTCGCTGCGTTGCACGCGTTACCTCTCGTCCGTTGATCATGGCCGACCTACCTTTCATGGCCGATACCAGCCTATCCCACCTTCTTGAAGCCTCCTGCACGCTGATGCAGGCCGGTGCTCACATGATCAAGATTGAAGGCGGTGCATGGCGCCATGAAGCTATCGCCGAGCTTACTCAACGCGGCGTGCCTGTCTGCGTGCATCTGGGCCTGACACCTCAGCACGTCAACAACTTCGGTGGCTATCGCGTACAGGGCCGCGACCCTGACGACGCGCAGCGCATCATTGACGATGCACTGGACCTTGAGCAGGCTGGCGCTGCGATAGTGCTGCTCGAATGCGTGCCCGCCGCACTTGCACAGCAGGTACGCGATGCACTGACGGTACCGGTCATCGGTATTGGTGCAGGGCCAGACGTCGATGGCCAAATTCTCGTGATTCAGGACATGCTCGGCATGACGGGTGAAAAAACGCCCCGCTTTGTGAAGGACTTCCTCAAGGGCGAAGACTCCGTGTTGGAAGCACTGGCGGCTTACCATGAAGCCGTCGTCAGCCGTACCTTCCCAGACGACGAACACTGCTTCTAACGCCTTTTTTCTGGCGCATGACATGGATGCACACCCGCCTGCCATGCGCCGGCACCTCCTGTCCATACCACCACACCTCATATGCCTACAGTATCGAACGGATAAGGCAACGTTAGCGATTTATTACCTCGACACGTACACGGAGCGCACCGAGAGGTGTACATTGAGGGCTTTACGAAGGGTCGAGCCTTTCAGCCACACTGGGTGGATAGCAGCGAGACAGACATCAGAGCGCCATCCTCGCTGGGCACCCACCTCCTGACATAGCGCATGAACATGCGCCTGCATTCGAATGCCATATCGCTCAGGCTGAACGGTATACACGAATAAAAGTCTGATGCCGCTCGACCCATAAACCGACTTGGTTACCGCGAGCAAGGTGCTCTATGCTCGCCGTACAGCATGATACGAGCTTCCCATGCGACTGATTTCCGACATTTCCACACTCCGCCACGCTATAACGACCCTCCGCCACCCCGTAGGGCAACCTGCACGCCGCATTGCTCTCGTTCCCACCATGGGCAACCTGCACGACGGCCACCTGAGCCTCGTTCGACAGGCACGAGAACAGGCCGACATCGTCATTGCGACCGTCTTCGTCAATCCACTGCAGTTCGGTGAAGGAGAAGACTTCGATCAGTACCCTCGCACGCTGGAAGCCGATGCGACAAAACTAGACGGCGCAGGATGCGATATTCTGTTTTCCCCTGCGGCAGACGATCTTTTCCCAGCCGCGGCCAGCGACATGAGCCGCGTTGTTGCTGGCGCTGTCAGCCAAGGGCTATGTGGCGCGAAGCGTCCCGGCCATTTCGATGGCGTTGTCACTATCATTTCGCTGCTGTTCAATTTGGTCCAACCGGACACGGCCATCTTCGGCGAGAAGGACTACCAGCAGCTGCAGGTCATCAAGGCCTTGGTGCGCGACTTGCACTTCCCGGTTGAGGTACTGGGCGCACCGATCGTGCGCGACCATGACGGGCTGGCACTGTCATCCCGCAACGGCTATTTATCAGACGTCGAGCGCGCTACGGCACCGGCACTGTACCGAACCCTTATCTGCATCAAAGAACTGCTGGAGCAGGGACTGAGTCACGAACAGGCTCTTGAAGAAGGCATCCGTCAGCTGGATGCCCAGGGATTCACCGCAGACTACCTTGAGCTGCGTGATCGCCACACGCTGGTGCCCGCAACGGAAGATACCCGTGAAGGCATTCTGCTAGTCGCTGCCTATCTCGGCACCACACGCCTGCTGGATAACCTGAAGGTAGAGCTTCCTGTCGCCTGATCCGAATTAGCACCCACAGCCATATCAGGGCCTGCCAGAGCCTCACAACGGCCAGCCATGCTAGGAGCAGGCTCGATACTAATCGGCCTTCAGAGCGCCGCTTTGACCCGCACTGCGTCATGTACACTACTTATGGCCGCGCCATATATACAAAAGCCCCCGCACTCGTTGAGTACGGGGGCTTTTCAATGCCGATGAGAGCGAAGTCCAAACAGACCCCGCTCACACCTCACATCATTCTGCTTCGCTAGCTTCGAACGCCGCTTTTTCTTCCGGTGTTACTTCCTTGATGGACAGTTTCACACGGTTGCGGTTATCGATATCGAGCACCTTAACGACGACCATATCGCCTTCGCTCAGGAAATCCTTCACGTCGTTGACGCGCTCCGGCACGATCTGGGAAATGTGTACCAGACCGTCGGTACCCGGCATGAAGTTGACGAATGCGCCGAAGTCAGCGATGCGTACAACCTTACCGCGATACAGCTTGCCAATTTCCGCTTCGGCAGTGATGCCTTCAACGGTATTGATGGCCTGCTGAAGACCCTCACGGGTATCAGCGTAGATACGGACGGTACCGTCATCATCGATGTCGATGGATGCACCCGTGTCTTCGCAGATCTGGCGGATGGTGGCACCACCTTTACCGATGACATCGCGGATTTTGTCGGTATCGATCTTGATCGATGCCATAGCCGGAGCATGCTCGGCAACGCTGTTACGGCTCTGCGAGATCACTTCGTTCATCTGGGAGAGGATAGACAGGCGAGCCTGATAGGCCTGAGCCAGCGCCACTTCCATAATCTCTTCGTTGATGCCTTCGATCTTGATGTCCATCTGCAGTGCGGTAACACCTTCAGCGCTACCGGCCACCTTGAAGTCCATGTCGCCGAGGTGATCTTCATCACCGAGGATGTCGGTCAGAACAGCGAAACCGTCTTCATCCTTGACCAGACCCATCGCGATACCGGCAACCGGTGCTTTCAACGGGACTCCCGCATCCATCAGTGCCAGAGAAGCACCGCAAACGGATGCCATAGAGCTGGAACCGTTGGATTCGGTGATTTCGGAGACGACACGAATGGAGTAAGGGAAGGCGTCTTCTGCTGGCAGTACTGCGGAAACACCGCGACGTGCCAGACGGCCGTGGCCAATCTCGCGACGTTTAGGAGAACCGATGAAGCCTGCTTCACCTACGCTATACGGAGGGAAGTTGTAGTGCAGCATGAAGCGGTCATGACGTTCGCCACCCAGGCCTTCGATCAGCTGTGCATCGCGCAGCGTACCCAGCGTGGTCGTGACAATTGCCTGCGTTTCACCACGAGTGAACAGCGCAGAACCGTGCGCACGCGGCAGAACGCCAACTTCGATGCTCAGCGGACGAACGGTAGTGCGGTCACGGCCGTCGATACGCGGTTCGCCAGCGATGACGCGGCGACGAACGACGCGTTTTTCGAGACTACCGAATGCGCCACTGACGTCTTCTGCAGAGAACTCGCTGCCTTCGCCAGCCAGCTGCTCAACAGCCTTGTTGCGCAGTTCGGCAACGGCATCCTGACGCTGCAGTTTGTCAGTGATGCGGTAAGCGTCACCGATCGCTTTTTCGAAGCCCAGTGCTACGGCCTGTTTAAGCGCATCGTTGACGGCTGCCGGCTGCCAGTCCCATTTCGGCTTGCCCGCTTCAGCAGCGAACGCCTTGATGTTCTCGATAGCAACCTGCATTTCCTGGTGACCGAACAGTACGGCACCCAGCATTTCGTCTTCTGTCAGCTCGGCCGCTTCGGATTCCACCATCAGTACGGCTTTCTCGGTACCCGCCACGACCATGTCAAGCTCGGACGCTGCCAGCTCTTCTTGGGACGGGTTGAGGAAATAGCCGCGATCTTCGGTGAAGGCAACGCGTGCGGCACCGATAGGACCGGAGAACGGTACGCCGGAAACGGCCAGCGCTGCAGACGTACCCAGCATGGCAGCAATATCCGGATCCTGATTGCGATCAGCGGACATGACGGTACAGATAACCTGTACTTCGTTCATGAAGCCTTTCGGGAACAGCGGACGAATCGGACGGTCGATCAGACGAGACGTCAGCGTCTCTTTCTCTGTCGGGCGGCCTTCACGCTTGAAGAAACCACCAGGAATCTTACCTACGGAGTAGGTTTTTTCCTGATAGTGAACGGACAGCGGGAAGAAGTCCTGACCTTCACGGGTCTCTTTCTTGGCAACGACCGTACATAGTACGACGGTGTTGTCGATAGAAATCAGAACGCTACCGGTAGCCTGACGGGCAACACGACCGGTTTCGAGGGTGACCGTCTTGCCACCGTACTGGAATGTCTTCTTGACAGGATTCAATCTGAAGTCCTTCGATAAACTTTGTATATAGGCATCTTTGGTTACGCCTCAATGGTAGAGCCTTCCTGCCAATCTGTCATCGGAATTGTGACAGCGAGGAAAGCCACTTTCCTTAAGGCACAGCGTGCGAGACGCTGTTTCCAGATGTACACATATGAAAAAACAGGCAGCCTGTTCAGGCTGCCTGTTTTCACGATGCTTGCAACACCGCCGATATCAGCGACGCAGACCCAGACGCTGGATCAGAGACTGGTAACGGTCGAAATCGCGAGATTTGAGGTAGTCCAGCAGTTTGCGGCGCTGGTTAACCATGCGGATCAGACCACGACGAGAGTGGTGATCTTGTTTGTGGGACTGGAAGTGATCCTGCAGACCAGTGATGTTAGCAGTCAGCAGTGCAACCTGTACTTCGGAAGAACCGGTATCCGTTTCGCTGGCACCGAATTCTTTGATGATCTGAGCTTTCTGTTCTGTAGACAGAGCCATGATATTCTCCAGTATCAATATGCTTTGACAGCATGTGAGAGATGACCACGCATATTTGCAGTCATCCAGTTCAGCCGCGGACTATAACACAGTTCTCAGCAGACGCCGAGGACCAATTACACCCGTCTTAACGACAGTGACCAACCCAAGCAGGCGATCACCTTCATACGCTCTTAGCATGACGTCGTCGTCATGCGTTGCCGTGTCGGCATGCACCTTCTGCCCCATCAGTAGCCGCTCAGCCGATGCAGCATCCACATTCACGGTCGGCAGGTGCTCTATTAGCACATCGACCGGCAGCAGATGAGCGTCGCGCGCCGCTTCTTCCGTAGTTTCCAGTGCATCCAGACTCAGCATACCTTCACTATTGAAAGGGCCCGTCTGCAAGCGCTGCAGCATGGTCAAGTGCGCACCACACCCAATGGCAGCACCGATGTCAATCGCCAGCGTCCGGATATAGGTTCCCTTGCTGCACGTCACATCCAGTAGCAGCGACTGCGTATCAGGATCCCATTCCATCAGCGTGATGTCATACAAGGTGACCTGACGCGGTGTCCGCTTGATCTCAATACCCTGGCGCGCCAACTCGTACAACGGGCGCCCTTGGTGTTTCAGGGCCGAATACATCGGCGGCACCTGTTCGATCTCGCCGCGAAAACGTGTCAGTACCGCCTCAAGCGCTACTTCATCCAGCACGGGCACGTCAGCACGAGCGATTTCCTGACCCTCAGCGTCGCCGCTATCGGTCGCCACGCCAAGCTGCACACGCGCTTGATAGCGCTTGTCGGCGTCCAGCAGGTAGGCCGAGAACTTGGTTGCCTCACCAAAGCAGACAGGCAATAGGCCCGTTGCCATGGGATCCAGCGTTCCGGTATGTCCTGCCTTGGCCGCTTGGAAGAGACGGCGTGCTCGCTGCAAGGCCTGGTTGGCACTCAAGCCCTTGGGCTTGTCCAGCAGCAGCACACCATCCAAGGCACGCCCTTTCCGACGTCTTGCCATGACGATTACGCCTCGCCTGAATCTTCTGCGCTCGCGTCAGCATCACCCTGGTGCTGCTGGTCGCTTTTCACGGCTTCATCGATCAATGCCGACAGCTGGTGCCCACGTACGACGCTTTCATCGTAGTGGAAACGCAGTTCCGGCACATGGCGCAGCGACATGGTGCGTGCGATACGGCTACGCAAGAACCCGGAGGCCTGGCGAAGAATCGCCAGGTTGTCCTTGATGCTCACGGCGTCGTTATCGCCCAGCAGGGTGAAATAGACATCGGCGTAACCCAGATCTCGGCTGACTTTCGCCGAACTGATGGTGACCATCCCCAGGCGAGGGTCTTTCACCTCGCGCTGGATCAGAAGAGCCAGCTCCTGTTGGAGCTGCTCTGCCACTCGATCGGTACGCTTAAATTCACGCATGCATAGCCCCTTTCAATGAGAAGGCGATCAGAGTGAACGTTCGACTTTGACCTGATCGAAGACTTCGATCTTGTCACCGACCTGAACGTCGTTGTAGTTGCGAACGCCGATACCACATTCCATACCGTTACGGACTTCGTTAACGTCATCTTTGAAGCGACGCAGGGATTCCAGCTCGCCTTCGTAGATAACCACGTTGTCACGCAGAACGCGGATACGCTTGCTGCGGTAAACCGTCCCTTCGACGACCATACAGCCAGCGATCGCACCAATTTTCGGCGCACGGAAGACATCGCGGACTTCAGCCACACCAACGATCTCTTCTTTCCATTCCGGTGCCAGCATACCGCTCATCGCCTGCTTGACCTCATCGATCAGCTGGTAGATGACGCTGTAGTAGCGCAGGTCGAGACCTTCACGTTCGATGATCTCACGCGCACTGGCATCCGCACGGACGTTGAAGCCGATGACGATGGCATCGGATGCCACAGCCAGGTTCGCGTCAGTACCGGTGATACCACCCACGCCGGAGGAAACGACAGCCACTTTGACTTCGTCGTTGGCCAGGTCGGCAAGCGCGCTGCGGATCGCTTCCAGAGAACCCTGTACGTCCGCTTTGAGTACGACGTTGACCGTTGCACTCTCTTCCTGACTCATGCGGCTGAACATGTTCTCCAGCTTGGCTTTCTGCTGGCGAGCCAGGCGGACTTCACGGTATTTGCCCTGACGGAAATTGGCGACTTCACGCGCTTTCTTCTCATCAGCAACAACCGTGAACTCTTCACCGGCATCCGGCGTACCGTCAAGACCGATGATCTCGACCGGCATGGACGGACCGGCAGCGTCGATCTGCTGACCCAGTTCGTTGATCAGCGCACGGACGCGACCGTAGTGCAGGCCAGCCAGTACGGTATCGCCCTTGCGCAGGGTACCGTTCTGGACCAGTACGGTTGCCACGGGGCCACGACCACGGTCCAAGCGGGATTCGACAACGACACCTTTACCCGGTGCGGACGGTACGGCATCCAGCTCAAGGACTTCAGACACCAGCAGGACTGCTTCGAGCAGGCCGTCGATGTTCTGTCCCATCTTCGCGGAGACCGGCACGAACATGGTATCGCCACCCCATTCTTCGGAGATGACACCGTGCTGTGACAGTTCGTTGCGTACGCGGTCTAGATCAGCGCCCGGCTTGTCGATCTTGTTGATCGCAACAACGATCGGCACTTCTGCGGCACGCGCGTGTTCGATCGCTTCGATCGTCTGCGGCATGACACCGTCATCGGCCGCAACAACGAGGATGACCACGTCGGTTGCTTTCGCACCGCGAGCACGCATGGCGGTAAACGCCGCGTGTCCAGGGGTATCCAGGAACGTGATGTTGCCGTTGTCGGTTTCGACGTGGTAGGCACCGATGTGCTGGGTGATACCACCCGCTTCACCTGTGGCGACCTTAGTACGACGAATGTAATCGAGCAGCGAGGTCTTACCGTGGTCAACGTGGCCCATGACGGTAACGACCGGCGCGCGCTTGACCTTCTCACCGTCGTAGTTGTTCGCTTCGAGCACTTCGAGCTCGATGGCGTTTTCATTGACCAGTTTCGGCGTGTGGCCCATCTCTTCCACGACAATCGCAGCAGTTTCCTGATCGATGGTCTGGTTGATGGTAACGGCAGCACCCATGGTAAACATGGTTTTGATGACTTCGGCCGCTTTGACGGCCATCTTGTCGGCCAGTTCTGCAACGCTGATAGATTCCGGAAGCGCTACTTCACGCACGATGTGCTGAGTAGGACGTTGGAAGCCGTGTGCATTGTTGCTGTTCTGGTTGCCACCGCTGCGACGGCCACCGCGACGTTCGGAACGACGCGTTTTCTTGGCACCGCCACGACGACGTTCGCGACGCTCTTCGTTGTCTTCACGACGTTCGGAGCTCGCTTCTTTACGGTCTTTGCGATTGCGACGAGCGCCTTCACCGCGCGGGCTTACCGCACCGGAATCAGCGCCATCGCCTGCCGCTGCAGCGCCTTCGACATCAACGACGGCCGGAGCCGCGGCATCAACGTCAACAACGGGAGCTTCTTCACGCTTGCTGGCATTGCGAGGCGCTTCATCACGCGGCTTCGCTTTGCTTTCAGAGCGAACAGCATCCTGTTTCTTCGGCTGCTCTTGCTTGACGGCTTCTTCTGCCGGAGCCTGTTCTTCGGTTTCCGGTTTTACATAGGTACGTTTCTTGCGTACCTGCACTTCGATCGTCTTGTTACGATCACCTGTGCGCAGACGGCTTTTCGTCTTGCGCGTCAGGGTAATGCGATTACGGCCTGGGCCAGCGTTACCGCCGTGCTGGCGAGTCAGATGCTCCAGCAAACGCTGTTTGTCTTCTTCAGACACTACATCATTCTCAGACGCGTGCTCGAGACCTGCTTCCTTCATCTGCTCCAGCAAGCGTGCCGACTCACGGCCCACTTTCTGTGCAAATTCCTTAACCGTCATTTCTGCCATTCGACCCTCCTGAACCCGTTGCTGCCCATTGCGACATGATGCTGCCGGGCACTCATGTGCCAGCGGCAGCCATACAGCGATCAATCTTCGCTTGCGAACCAGGGCGCACGGGCCGTCATGATCAATGCGGCGGCGCGTTCTTCATCCACGCCGTCGATATCCTTGAGATCTTCGATGGCCTGCTCGGCCAGATCTTCCATAGTACAGATGCCTCGCGCGGCCAGCGTAAGGGCCAGCGTCTGATCCATACCTTCCATTTCGAGCAGATCATCTGCCGGCTGAGCGCCGTCCAGATTCTCTTCTGTCGCGATGGCAAGATTGAGCAGCTCATCTTTGGCACGTGACCGCAGCTCTTCGACGAGCGTTTCATCCAGCCCTTCGATTTCGAGCATTTCGTCGAGCGGCACATAGGCCACTTCTTCGAGCGAGGTCAGGCCTTCTTCGACCAGTACGCGCGCCAGCTCCTCTTCGATGCCGAGGTGCTCCATGAAGTAATCGACATGACTGTCGATTTCCTGTTCACGCTTGCCAAGCGCTTCTTCTTCCGTCATGACATTGAGCGACCAGCCGGTCAGCTCGGATGCCAAACGAACGTTCTGACCACCACGGCCGATAGCCTGGGCCAGATTGTCTTGGGCTACGGCGACATCCATAGCGTGAGCGTCTTCATCCATCATGATGGAAGCGACGTCAGCCGGTGCCATAGCGTTGATAACCAATTGAGCGGGGTTATCGTCCCACAATACGATGTCGACGCGCTCGTTGCGCAGCTCGTTGGAAACGGCTTGCACACGAGAGCCTCGCATGCCGACGCAAGCGCCGACGGGGTCGATGCGACGATCATTGGTCTTCACGGCCAGTTTGGCACGGGAACCCGGATCGCGCGCAGCGCCCTTGATTTCGATCAGCTGTTCGGCGATTTCAGGTACTTCGATTTCGAACAGTGCGATCAGGAATTCTGGACGAGAGCGAGACAGGATCAGCTGTGAGCCACGCGCTTCGGCATCGACCTTCCACAGCAGCGCACGTACGCGCTCGTTCATGCGATAGCGTTCACCAGAGATCATTTCATTGCGCGGCAGGAAGGCTTCTGCGTTCTCGCCAAGGTCGACGATCAGACCGTCACGCGTGATCTTCTTGACCGTACCGCTGATGATTTCGCCTTCACGTTCGCGATACTGACGCACGATTTCAGCGCGTTCGGCTTCACGAACCTTCTGTACGATGATCTGCTTCGCCATCTGGGCAGCGATGCGTCCGAAGCCGACCGATTCGATCTTTTCTTCGACGCAGTCACCCATATCGAGTGCAGGCTCACGCTCCAGACCCGCAGAATACGGAATCTGTCGGTGGGACGTGGTGTAGTCTTCATCGGGCACGACTGTCCAGCGACGGAAAGTTTCGTAATCCCCGGTATCACGGTCGATATGAACACGGATATCGACGTCCTGTCCTTCGAGACGCTTCTTCGAAGCGCCTGCCAATGCGGCCTCTACAGCTTCGAAGATGACCTCGCGCGGAACACCTTTTTCATTCGAAATTGCGTCAACGACCAGCAAGATCTCTTTGCTCATGTCTTTGCCTCGCCAGAAAAATCGTTTTTACCACGTCCGCTGCTCACGTCATCATCCCTGTGAGCGACCCTTTCCTCGTCGATATCGAGGGCAGACGCTTAGTCTTTCATCTCTTGTTTTCGAAGGTTGGCATCACGTTGGCACGCTCAATACCTTCAATGGGAAAGGCATATTCCTCACCATCGACATGCAGGAGCACTTCGTCTTGCTCAACGCCAGCCAGCAATCCCTGGAACTTGCGGCGACCTTCGAAAGGAACGCGAAGCCGCAACTGAATCTGGTGTCCAGCGTAGCGTTCGTAATGCGAAAGCGTATAAAGGGGACGATCCATTCCAGGAGAAGACACTTCTAGATCGTAATGTCCTGAGATGGGATCTTCGACATCGAGCAGCGCGCTGACCTGACGACTGATATCTGCACAATCGTCAACGGTGACGCCTTTGTCACTGTCGATATAGATGACAAGCCTAGAGTTGCGTCCCTGGGAGATATGACTTATTCCCCACAGTTCGAACCCCATGGCCGAAATGGTAGGCCCGATGAGTGTCTGAATTGCTGTTTCCTTGGTAGCCACTAGCAAGGCTCCTCTGTATGGATTCCGATGGCAGGTGCCAAACGGGCACCTGCTCCCGATGCAAGGCCAAAGCGCCGTGCTATATCAGGTCGGCATACAGGGGTACCTAGCGGAGGTTGACTGGCACCTGGCCGGACAGAACATCGAGAGGTGGCCGATTGGCATCGCCTTCGAGGTGCATCCTCGTCATGCAGGGTGCATGCCGTGGCTACCTCGTAACAAAAAGCCCCTTCTATCTGGAAGGGGCTTTCCGTATAAAATAAGTGGTAGCGGGGGCTGGATTTGAACCAACGACCTTCGGGTTATGAGCCCGACGAGCTACCAGACTGCTCCACCCCGCATCATCAAGCAACATTGTAGAGACATCGTTTCACTAAAGCAATCAGAAAACGATGCATGCTGCTTATTCTTGCTTCCAACCGTACCCGCATCATAAAGAAGATGCTTAGATGGTGCCGAAGGCGGGACTTGAACCCGCACGGCCTTACGGCCACTACCCCCTCAAGATAGCGTGTCTACCAATTCCACCACTTCGGCATCAGGGGATATGCAGTGTACTTTACACAAACCTTGTTGATCTATCAACAGGTTGTTTCACTGCATCACTGTGCAGGATGCTGCGTACTCTGCTGTTCAGCAGCAGGCGCTTTATCCTGTACAGGCGCTGCATTATCCACGGTAGCCGGTGCTTCGTCAACGGCTTTGGCAGAATTGTTTTCTTCAGTCGCCGCAGCAGGCTCTGACACGCTGGTGGTGGCAGGTGCCGTCTGCACTTCGGTCGCGACTTTCTGAGCGTGATGGGCAAAGGCCGTCAGCCCCAAGGATGTCACAAAGAACAGCAGAACCAACAGACCGGTCAGCTTAGCAAGGAAGCCTGTGCTACCGCGGGAACCAAATACAGTTTGGGACGCGCCACCACCGAAGGCTGCGCCAGCTTCGGCCCCCTTGCCTTGCTGCAGCAGAACCAGAACGATCAGGCTGATCGCCAGGAGAATATGAACCACAAGAGTCAGATACGTCATCAGTTTTGACCTGCAACATGACAGATTGAAAGAAAATCTTCGGTCCTCAATGAGGAACCGCCAATAAGACCGCCGTCGATATCCGGCTGGGCCAACAAGCGACGCGCGTTGTGCGCATTCATGCTGCCACCGTAGAGCAACCGGGTCGATTCAGCCAATTCGGGATCAATTTCATGGAGATATTCCCGAATGGCCGCGTGTATTTCCTGCGCCTGCTCTGGCGTTGCCGTCAGTCCAGTGCCAATAGCCCAGACCGGTTCGTAGGCAATCGACACCCACGAAAGGTAGCGCGCATCTAGGCGCTCCATCACCGAGCTAACCTGATGCAGCACCGTTGCCAGTGCATTACCCGACTTATGCTGTTCGAGCGTTTCGCCCACACACAAGATAGGGTGAAGTTGTTCGCTTACCGCCGCATTCACGCGCGCGAATATTTCGTCTTCGCTTTCCTTGTACAGCCGGCGACGTTCGGAATGCCCGACCAGCACATATTCCGCGCCCAGTTCGTGCAACATGACGCCACTGACTTCCCCGGTGTGAGCACCGGCACCGCGAGGGTTGAGCGTCTGAGCACCCACCTTGACGCCGCTACCCAGCAGGGCACGTACCATCTCACCGATATAAGGAAACGAAGGGATCAGCAGAACATCGACCTTATCGGTGATATCCGCATCCATAAAGGCCTTGCGGTACGCAGCCACTAGCTGCCGAGTACCGTTCATTTTCCAGTTACCCGCGATCATGGGCTTGCGCATTTCAGTACCCGCCCTCACGTGTTGGCTCGAAATGGTAATGGACGACCGTGCCCAATACAACCGGCAGGGCGCGAGCAGCACTCCCTGCCGGTCATCGAAGCATTACGCGGCGCGCGCTGCCTCAATAGCATCCGCGATACGCGTTGCCAGCGCATGGGCATCGAATGCTGGCTGCGCTTCGACCATGACACGAATCAACGGCTCGGTACCGGAGGGGCGCAGCAGTACGCGACCACCCTCTTCGCCCAGCTCGGCTTCGACGGCTGTGACGGCCTGTTGAACGGCTTCGGCTTCCATCAGCGCCTTGCGATCTGCACGACTATCCAGACGCACATTGATCAGTGATTGCGGCGCTTTTTCGAAATTCTGCAGCAAAGAATCCAGCGTGCGACCTTCGCGCATCATGATCGACAGCACCTGAAGCGCGGCAACAATACCATCACCAGTGGTCTGAACGTGCCCACAGACGATGTGACCCGACGACTCACCGCCCAGTTCCCAGCCGTTGGCCTGCAGGCGTTCGATGACGTAGCGGTCGCCGACCTGTGCACGCTCGAACGGAATGCCTTTGCGCTTGAGCGCATTTTCAAGACCGAGGTTGCTCATCACGGTACCGACAATGCCACCGTGCAGCACACCACGCTTATGGCGATCGTTACCGATAAGATAGAGCAGTTCGTCACCGTCAACTTCGCGGCCGTGTTCATCTACCATGATGACACGGTCACCATCACCGTCGAATGCCACGCCGATATCGGTGCCAGTTTCGATCACTTTCGCCTTGAGCGCACGAATAGACGTCGAGCCGACATTGCGGTTGATGTTGAGGCCGTCCGGAGACGCACCGATGACTGTGACGTCGGCACCAAGTTCTCGGAAGACACTAGGGGCGATGTGGTAGGTTGCGCCGTTGGCGCAGTCGAGCACCACTTTCAGCCCTTGCAGGCCCGTGCGCTCGGGCATTGAGGACTTACAAAACTCGATATAGCGCGCAGCAGCGTCGTTAATACGCACGGCCTTGCCAAGTTCGTTGGACACGACCGTCGTCAGCGGACGTTCCAGCTCTGCTTCGATTTCAAGCTCAATCTCGTCGGGAATCTTACGACCATCGGCAGAGAAGAACTTGATGCCGTTGTCCTGATACGGGTTGTGCGAAGCACTGATGACTACACCGGCCTGCGCACGGAAAGTCTGCGTCATATACGCGATGCCGGGGGTAGGCATCGGCCCCAACAGCATCACATCGACGCCCGCCGCGGAGAAACCGGCTTCCAGAGCGGCTTCGAACATATAGCCGGAGATACGCGTGTCCTTACCGATGACCACTTTCGCGGCCCCGTTGCGGCGCAGAACGCGGCCGGCGGCCCATCCCAGCTTGAGCACGAAATCGGCCGTAATGGGATATTCACCTACTGTGCCGCGGATACCGTCGGTTCCAAAGAAACGGCGTGCTGTTGTCTTGGCTGACACGCTTCTCTCCTCACTGTCTTTTGTTTGATCAAGACGATCATTGGTCGCCATCCAGCGACCCTGAAAAATTCGTCATGCCTGCTGTACGGCCTGGAACATATCCATGGCATCACGCGTAATGGCCACATCGTGAGTGCGAATGATGGTCGCGCCACGCTCAAGCGCCATGACGGCCAATGCCAATCCGCCCATGATGCGCCCTTCACCCAGCGGTGCGAGCGGACGGTCGAGCACTTGCCCGATCATAGTTTTGCGCGACACCCCCACCAGCAGCGGGCGACGGAATACCTGCAACATATCCATCTGTTGCATCAAGCGAAGATTATGCGCCAAGGTCTTGCCGAAGCCAAAACCCGGATCAAGGATCAAACGGTCAACTGCAATGCCAGCCGCCTCGCAAGCGCGCATTCGCTCCGCCAGCTGCCGTGCCACGGCCGCTTCGATAGGCTCGTCATAATGGGGCGACAGCTGCATGGTATCCGGCTCACCGGTCATGTGCATTAGGCAGACGGCCAGCGATGTGGCAGCCGCTGCTTCTAGGGCTCCTTCACGAGTCAGAGAGCGCACATCGTTAATAATGCCTGCCCCTAGGCGAGCACCTTCCGTCATCACCACTGGGCAGCTGGTATCCAGCGACACCAGTGCGTCCAGCTCGCCTACCAAGCGCTCAACCACCGGCGCGACACGATCCAGCTCTTCCTGCGCCGTTACCGGTGCCGCTCCGGGGCGAGTGGACTCTCCCCCGACGTCGATGATGTCGGCACCTTCCGCCAGCATGGATTCTGCGCGCTTCAACGCAGCATCAACGGTGTTGTAGCACCCCCCATCCGAAAAGGAGTCGGGTGTAACGTTGAGCACCCCCATGACATGGGGGCGGGTCAGGTCGAGCGTCTTTCGCCCACAGACCAGTGCGGACGATGCCATTGGGAAAGAGGAGGTAGACTGAGGCATTAATCATTACCTTCGTTGTTCTTCAAGCTATACCGGATCAGGCGAACCATCATGCCGAAGCATCACGACCGCACATGCAACCAGCCAGCGTAACAAATGACAACGGGCAGGCAGGGTTTCCCCTACCTGCCCGTCATGGCGTCACGGAATCACTCAGACAGTGACCTCATGAGCGCGGGTCCTGCGGATCATCGTTGGAGCGTTCGTCACGGACATTGTCGCCAGGCTCGCTGGGCGGCGGCTGTACATCGCCACCACCGTTGACCGGCGTGGCCGTGCCGTCGATCACCTGACCACCGTTCGGCGGCGTACCGCCACCGGTGGATTTAGGCGGAGACGGGAAACGGCCTTCCATGATTTCAGCAACCTGATCGGAATCGAGCGTTTCGTATTCCACCAGCGCTTTGGCCATCAGATCCAGTTTGTCCTTGTGCTCAATCAGGATACGCGTGGTTTCCTGATAGCACTCATCAATGATGCGACGCGCTTCGCGGTCCAGCAGCTGGCGCGTTTCTTCAGACATAAAGCGCTTAGCGCCCTGACTGTCCATGTACTGATTCTGCGGATCATCATACAGCAGCATGCCCAGCTTGTCGGACAGACCATAGCGCGACAGCATGTTGTAGACCACTTGGGTGATCTGCTGAATATCACCGTAAGCACCGGAGGTCACGCCTTCCGGCCCGTGCAGAATTTCCTCGGCAGCACGGCCACCCATCGCGACACAGATACGGCTGACCATTTTGCGGCGCGATTCGCTGTACGCTTCTTCCGGCAGGAACATGGTTACACCCAGCGAACCACCACTGCGCGGCATGATCGACACTTTGTAAATCGGGTCGTATTCCGGCACATGCAGGGACACGATCGCATGACCCGCTTCGTGGTAGGCGGTGCTGAACTTTTCCTTATCGGTCATCAGCGAGCGGCGCTCAAGCCCCATAATGAGCTTGTCACGCGCATCGTCGAGCTCCTTCATGCCGACCAGACGCAGGTTGCGACGGGCAGCGAACAGTGCGGCTTCGTTAACCAAGTTGGCCAGCTGCGCCCCGGAGAAGCCCGGTGTACCACGTGCCAGCTTAGTGACGTCGATATCATCGGCACACGGCACTTTCGCCAGATGCACGTTGAGGATCTGTTCGCGCCCTTTGAAATCGGGCAGGTCGACGGTGACCTGACGGTCAAATCGGCCCGGACGCAGCAGCGCTTTGTCCAGCACATCGGGACGGTTGGTTGCCGCAATCACGATGGTGCCATCGTTCTTCTCGAAACCGTCCATCTCGACCAGCAGCTGGTTGAGGGTCTGCTCACGTTCATCGTGGCCGCCACCGCTCATGCTGCCGCCACGCGCACGACCTACGGCATCGATCTCGTCAATGAAGATGATGCACGGCGCGCTCTTCTTGGCCTGCTCGAACATGTCGCGCACGCGCGACGCCCCAACCCCGACGAACATTTCGACGAAATCAGAACCCGAGATAGTGAAGAACGGCACTTTCGCCTCACCCGCAATAGCCTTAGCCAGCAGGGTTTTACCGGTCCCAGGAGGGCCGACCATCAGGATACCGCGTGGAATCTTGCCGCCCAGACGTTGGTACTTGCCCGGATCACGCAGGAAGTCGACCAGTTCAGCCACTTCGGCCTTGGCATCATCGCAGCCCGCCACATCCTTCAGCGTGGTATTGATCTGATCCTGCGACAGCAGACGCGCCTTGGATTTACCGAAGCTCATCGGGCCGCCCTTGCCACCGGCACCACCCTGCATCTGGCGCATGAAAAAGAAGAACACACCCAGCGTCAGCAGGATCGGGAAGGCACTGATTAGCAGGCTCTTCCAGATGCTCGGCTGCTGCGGCTCACGGACGTCGATTTTGATGTCGTGATGCAGCATCTGATTGATCAGCTGAGGATCATCGCCCACGCTCGGACGGATAGTCTGGAAAGACGTGTCATCCTGCTGTTTGCCATGGATGACGTAGCCATCGATGGTAACGCTCTTGACCTTATCGTCCTGCACATTGTGGACGAAGTCGGAATAGCTGACCGCCGGAGGCGCTGAGTCAACGCTGAAATTGTTGAACACCAGCAGCAGCACCACTGCGATGATCAACCATAGACTCAGGTTCTTGGTCGTATCGTTCAAGGGATTACCCTCACTGCATGATTCTGAGGCCAACACACCTCAAAGTGCGTCGGGCGACTACTTCTTTCCAGACATGCTCATTCAGGACATGCTGCTTTATCCAGAGATGAGGCCATCGGTATCGCAATACAAGTATTGCACAGCTTTAACGGCCAGGTAGCTCAATCAGCCACGAAAACCGCGTCCTAGCAGATAGACTTCTCGCGAGCGCGCACGCGAAGCTCCGGGCTTGCGCGTAACGACCTTGTCGAACGAGCCCCGCATGTCCTTAAGGTAGGCATCAAACCCTTCGCCCTGAAACACCTTGACCAGAAAGTCACCACCGGGTTTCAGAATCTGACGAGCCAGATCCAGCGCCAACTCAACCAGTCCCATTGCGCTCGGCTGGTCAATGGAGGTCTGCCCACTCATGTTAGGTGCCATATCCGACAGCACTACGTCGAATTCACGTCCGGCAATTTCTGCCAGTATGGCATCAAGTACCGCATCTTCGGTGAAGTCACCCTGAATAAAGCTTACGTCTGGGAGCGGTTCCATGGGAAGGATATCCGATGCAACGACCGTTCCATTGCCGTTCAGTTTCTGAGTCACGACCTGACTCCACCCACCCGGTGCCGCACCGAGGTCGACGATGCGCATACCTGGCTTCAGCAGCGCGTCCTTTTCGTCTATTTCCAAAAGCTTGTAGCTGGCACGCGAGCGATAACCATCGACCCACGATTTTTGGACGTAGACATCGTCGAAATGCTCCCTGAGCCAGCCTGCACTGCTGCGACTACGGGAGGTGCGTTGGGAACCGTTATCGGAACCGCCTGATCGAGAAGAGGAACGAGCCAAGGGACCACCTGAAGAGAGAAGAGATCATTCGTACTGTCCCGTCAACCACTATGCGCCGGTGCCAGAGGTGACACATGACAGAGGTTGGTCAACATGCCAGCAGATAGGGTAGACTGGGAGGTCGACTATCGTACATTTTTAGGTGACCAACATACCATGCCTCTTACATCGGCACAAAAGAAGCAGTTCCGCAGCATCGGCCATCATCTTTCCCCTATCGTACAGATCTCAGAGAACGGTCTGAGCGCCGGAGCGGTCGAAGAGGCCAAGCGTGCGCTGGCGGATCACGAGCTGATCAAAGTGAAGCTGATGTCTGGCGAGCGTGACGAACGCGCCGCTCAGATCGAAGCTTTGATTGAGCAGACGCGTGCGGAACTGGTGCAGACCATCGGCAAGATCGCCCTGCTGTATCGTCGCAACCGCGACGGCAGCAAGCTGTCCAACGTGACACGCTACAGCGTCTGAGTCTTCGCATGCGCTAACCATGCGCCATGCAGACCACGGAAGGCGACCGAAGGGTCGCCTTTGTCGTTTCCGGAACATCCATGGTCATAGTGTAGCGGCAGTGGCAGCGCTTAGCCCCACCACGCGCTGTAAAGGAAGTCGATACCGACACACAGCATCAACAGTGCAAAGCCCAGCTTCAGCTGTACGCCCGATGCTCGATGAGCGATCCTCACTCCTAGGTGAGCAGACAACATGCTGGCGACAGCCACGCCACACAGCGCCGGCAGGTTCACATAGCCAATACTCCACGCAGGCAGTCCCGCCTTGCCCCACCCAAAGGCCATATTGCCCGCTGCCCCGAACAGCGCAACGGCCAGTCCACAAGCTGAAGAGGTCGCAACGGCGCGGTGCATACTCAGCTTTTTGGACGTCAGCAGTGGTACCGTCAGCGAGCCTCCACCAATACCGAACAACGCTGACGCCCATCCGATCACCGCCCCGCTACCGTACTGCCACATCCGCGACGGCAAAGGGTAGTCGGCCTGCGTTGCCTCATTGCCGGTCTGGCGTTTGCCCTTGACGATCTCACGGACCTGTTGAGCCGCCATCGTCAGCGAGAACAGCCCGACAATCACCTGCAGCGCGGCACCTGATAGCCACGAGGCCGTAGCGGCCCCCAGCACGGCACCGATGGCAATTCCGATCGTCATGCCTTTCAGCACACCCCACTCCACGGCCCCTTTGCGCTGGTGGGCAATAACGGCATTGAGTGAAGTGAAGACGATAATGGCCAGTGACGTGCCCAACGCAACGTGCATGGCAACGCCGGCCTCGACACCGTTAAGGGCGGTAAAACAGTAGACCAGCACGGGCACAATGATCATGCCTCCACCGATACCGAACATGCCGGCCAGCAATCCAGAACAGACGCCTGCCAGCAGATACCATATGAGCGCCATGAGCGACTCTCCTATCGTGATATTGTCATAAGAATGCGCGGAACCGACGCCTCTGCGTGCTGTTGTTCTTGTCCGCTCGCCGACAGTAGCCTCTCGCACATAGTCCATTATGCCCGAAACCGGCCACCGCTATGAACGCGAGGCGCGCCGGCCCGTACCTATCCCTCAATGCCTTGCGGCACTCTTCACTTTCTTCCATAAAAAAAGCCCGCTCGGCAATAGCCGGGCGGGCTCCTATCATCCACTCAAGGCCTGAGGCTTTGGTGGATCACGGCATCAGATATATTCGACGTCGCTGATTTCGAACTCGACATCACCGCCCGGCGTACGGACGTTGACGATATCGCCTTCTTCCTTGCCGATCAGCGCGCGGGCGATCGGAGACGTCAGCGAGATCATGCCGCTTTTAATGTCGGCTTCATCTTCGCCCACGATGCGGTAGCGCGTAGTGGCATCCGTATCGAGGTTCAGCAGCGTGACCGTCGTACCGAAGATCACCTTGCCGGTGTTCGTCAGCTTGGTGACGTCGATGACCTGCGCGTTGGACAGCTTGCCTTCGATTTCCTGAATGCGGCCTTCGATGAAGCCCTGCTGTTCTCGCGCAGCGTGATATTCGGCATTTTCTTTAAGATCGCCGTGCTCACGCGCTTCTGCGATATCCGCGATGACACGAGGACGCGCTACGGTTTTGAGCTGGACCAGCTCTTCGCGCAGGCGTGTCTCGCCATTAACCGTCATCGGCACTTTATTCATTCTGTTGCTCCTGCGTGCAAATCCTGAAGACGCCGCACGTTCAGTCGATCACCGTATTCAAGCGCCATACAGATCGCCTGAGCCCCTGCCAGCGTAGTGGCATAAGGCACCTTGCGGGCCAATGCCGTACGACGGATCTCAGACGAGTCACTGATGGCTTGACGCCCTTCAGTGGTATTGACGATGTAATCGACGTCTCCGTTTTTCAGCATATCGACAATATGCGGACGTCCTTCGTAAACCTTGTTAACAATGACCACAGGCAGGCCCGCAGATGACAGCGCATCCGCCGTCCCGCGTGTGGCAACCAATTTAAAGCCCAATGCTATCAGAGCATGCGCAACCTCGATAATGCCTTTCTTGTCCGGGTCGCGTACTGAGAGGAATGCCGTGCGAGGGCCGTTCTTCTGCGGAAGCGGCGCACCGGCACCGATCTGCGCCTTGTAGAAGGCTTCCGCGAAGGTGGTTCCGCTACCCATGACTTCACCGGTCGATTTCATTTCCGGCGACAGAATCGGGTCGACACCCGGGAACTTGTTGAACGGGAAGACGGCTTCCTTGACGCTGTAGAACGCCGGGATGATCTCTTCCGTAAACCCTTGCGAGGCCAACGTCTGACCCGCCATACAGCGAGCCGCAACCTGCGCCAGCGAGCGGCCAATGCACTTGGATACAAACGGCACGGTACGCGATGCGCGCGGGTTAACTTCAATGATGTAGATCAGACCGTCCTGCCATGCCATCTGCACGTTCATCAGACCGACAACACCCAGTTCGACCGCCATTGCCTTGACCTGGCGACGCATTTCGTCCTGCACGTCTTTCGGCAGAGAATACGGCGGCAGCGAGCAAGCAGAGTCGCCGGAGTGAACACCTGCCTGCTCGACGTGCTGCATCACGCTGCCGATCACAACCAGTTCACCATCGGAAACGGCGTCGATATCTACTTCGACAGCAGCGCTCAGGAAGTGATCCAGCAGTACCGGGCTGTCGTTGGATACGCGCACAGCCGTGGTCATGTAATGCTCAAGCTCGGACGGACTATAGACGATTTCCATCGCGCGGCCACCCAGCACGTACGACGGACGCACGACCAGCGGATAGCCGATGGCTTCAGCTTTCGCAAAGGCTTCGTCGAAGCTGCGTGCCGTCGCGTTCGGCGGCTGACGCAGACCCAACTTGTCAATCATGTGCTGGAAACGCTCGCGGTCTTCGGCACGGTCGATGGCGTCCGGCGTCGTCCCGATGATGTTGACGCCCGCGGCTTCTAGCGCACGTGCCAGTTTCAGCGGCGTCTGACCACCAAACTGCACGATGACGCCTTCAGGCTGTTCCTTGTGCACGATTTCCAGTACGTCTTCCAGCGTGACCGGCTCGAAGTAGAGGCGATCGCTGGTGTCGTAGTCGGTAGAAACCGTTTCCGGGTTGCAGTTGACCATTAGGGTTTCATAGCCGTCTTCGTGCAGCGCCAGCGCCGCATGAACACAGCAGTAGTCAAACTCGATCCCCTGCCCGATACGGTTCGGGCCACCGCCCAGCACCATGATCTTGCGGTTGCTGGTCGGCTCGGCTTCGCACTCTTCTTCATAAGTAGAGTACAGATACGCCGTGGACGTAGAGAACTCAGCCGCACAGGTGTCAACGCGTTTGTAGACCGGACGCAGCTTCAGTGCATGACGATGATCACGCACAACCTGTTCGCTGATGTTCAGCAGCGTGGCCAGACGGGCATCACCGAAGCCCTGGCGTTTGAGACGACGCAACGTCGCGTAGTCTAGGTCGGCCAGCGTATGTTCTGTCACCCATTTTTCAGCGGCAACCAGTTCTTCGAGCTGAACGAGGAACCACGGGTCGATATTGGTGTAGCCAAACACGCGATCGACGCTGTAACCGAAGCGGAAGGCATCGGCAACATACAGAATGCGCTCTGGCCCGGCACTCTGCAGCTCGCGCTGGAGCTGCTGCTCGCTTTCATAGCTCAGTTCGTCGATGCGCGGGTCCAGACCATCAACGCCAGTTTCCAGACCACGCAACGCTTTCTGCAGTGATTCTTGGAAAGTCCGGCCGATCGCCATGACCTCACCGACGGATTTCATCTGGGTGGTCAGACGGTCGTTGGCCTGCGGGAACTTCTCGAACGTGAAACGCGGAATTTTGGTGACGACATAGTCGATGGCCGGCTCAAACGATGCCGGCGTTGCACCACCGGTGATGTCGTTGTCCAGCTCATCCAGCGTGTAGCCGATCGCGAGCTTCGCGGCGATCTTAGCGATCGGGAAGCCCGTCGCCTTGGACGCCAGCGCAGAAGAACGCGATACGCGCGGGTTCATCTCAATCACGACCATGCGGCCGGTCTCAGGATCGACACCGAACTGTACGTTGGAGCCCCCGGTTTCGACACCGATCTCGCGCAGTACCGCCAGAGAGGCGTCACGCATGATCTGGTATTCCTTGTCGGTCAGCGTCTGTGCAGGCGCGACCGTGATGGAGTCACCAGTGTGAACCCCCATCGGATCAAAGTTCTCGATCGAGCAGACGATGATGGCGTTGTCCTTGCGGTCACGCACCACCTCCATCTCGTATTCTTTCCAGCCCAGGAGCGATTCGTCGATCAGCAGCTCGCGTGTCGGTGACAGATCGAAGCCACTGGTGCAGATGGTCTCGAACTCTTCACGGTTATAGGCCACGCCACCGCCAGAGCCCCCCATGGTGAAGGACGGGCGGATGATGCAAGGGAAGCCGAGTTCGCCTTGGATTTCCCACGCTTCATCCATGGAGTGCGCGATACGCGCTTTCGGGCACTCGAGGCCAATGGCACGCATCGCCTTGTCGAAACGGTCGCGGTCTTCGGCCTTATCAATAGTATCGGCGTTGGCACCGATCATTTCGACGCCGTAGCGCTCCAGTACGCCTTCGCGTTCCAGATCGAGGGCGCAGTTAAGCGCCGTCTGACCGCCCATGGTCGGCAGGAGTGCATCGGGACGTTCTTGTTCGATGATGCGCTCAACCGCCTGCCAGGTGATCGGCTCAATGTAGGTCGCGTCCGCCATGACCGGGTCGGTCATGATGGTGGCAGGGTTGGAGTTGACCAGAATGACGCGAATGCCTTCTTCGCGCAGCGCCTTGCACGCCTGTGCGCCGGAATAGTCGAATTCACACGCCTGCCCAATAACGATGGGGCCGGCGCCGATAATCAGAACGCTGTTGATGTCAGTACGTTTTGGCATGACTGAGTCCGCAGTGAACGGCCACCGCCTGCAAGGCAGTGGCGAAGATTCAAGATGTGATCCGGTTCATACCGGACGGCACAAGGCCGTCCGGGCTGTTCATCAGGCCGTTTTATTGGCCTTCATCAGCTCGATGAAGCGGTCGAACAGAGGCGCGACGTCGTGCGGCCCCGGACTGGCTTCAGGGTGACCCTGGAAGCTGAAGGCCGGGCAGTCGGTGCGTTCGATGCCTTGCAGCGTGCCGTCGAAGAGCGATCGGTGCGTAGCGCGCAGGTGCGCCGGCAGGCTCTCTTCATCTACGGCGAACCCGTGGTTCTGGCTGGTGATGAGCACCTTGCCGGAATCTAGGTCCTGCACCGGGTGGTTGGCCCCGTGGTGACCGTGGCTCATCTTAGCCGTACGCGCACCGCTGGCCAGTGCCAGCAGCTGATGGCCAAGACAGATGCCGAAGGTCGGAATCTTCTGCGCCATGACCGTACGGATCGCGTCGATCGCGTAGGTGCAGGGCTCGGGGTCACCCGGGCCGTTGGACAGGAAGACACCATCGGGTGCCAGTGCCAGCACCTCATCCGCTGGCGTGGTCGCCGGGACGATCGTCAGGCGGCAGCCGCGTTCGGTCAGCATGCGGAAGATGTTGTATTTGGTGCCGAAGTCGTAGGCGACGACGTGATACGGACGTTCTTGCTTTTCGGCGTCGGAGTAGCCGTGGGCCAGTTGCCACTCGCCCTGATGCCACTCCAAGCGTTCTTGTGTTGTTGCCACCTGAGCAAGATCGGCCCCTTTTAGGCCGGGGAAGCTGGACGCCAGTGCAATGGCGCGCGCTTCGGCGTCATCGCCCTGCGCTTCACTTCCTGCCAGAATCGCGCCTTTCAGTGAACCCTTTTCGCGTAGCAGTCGCGTCAATCGTCGTGTGTCGATATCTGCGATACCGACCACATTCTGCTCACGGAGATAGTCATCAAGCGCCATCTGGCTACGGAAGTTGCTGGCCAGACGCGGCAGGTCGCGAATTACCAATCCTGCGGCACACACACGGTCGGACTCCACGTCTTCGTGGTTGATACCGGTATTGCCAATATGAGGATAGGTCAGCGTGACGATCTGCTGGAGGTAGGAGGGGTCGGTAAGGATTTCTTGATAGCCTGTCATGGCGGTGTTGAAAACGACTTCCCCATGGGTATGTCCTTCAGCGCCGATGGAAATACCATGGAATATACTGCCGTCTTCCAATGCCAGTATCGCAGGGGTAATCAATGCTGTGCCCTCCCGAAGACAACCTTGGATGTTCTTGTATAGCGCCCGTGCAGCGGGTGTTGGGGGCACGGGCAATGTGCTGGCTGTAAAAAAACGGGGACGTCCGTTGAAGGATACGCTCCCGCTCTTTAGGTTCGGCCACTGCGAGCACGCTCTCAGCGACACGCCTGGATTCCGGTACAGCCATCGGTGATGCTGAGACCACCTACCCGTAATCTCTTCGAGTATACGGTGTCAGCCGTGAACCGACTACCCCCTGTCGGCATCTGCGAGCGGCTTAAGCTGCCCATCACGGAAGATCATCGGTGCTCCCGGCGTCGGAAGATGCAGGGTCTGGGCGTCGATATGCCCATGATGGCGCAGGGACTCTACGACACCCTGAGGCTCGTGCTGCCCATCATTGGCGAGCGAAAAACAGCCAAAATGGCAGGCCATACTGGCCTGACATCCCAGCTCGTGATGCGCTCGGACGGCCTCATGCGGCTCAAGATGCACGTCTTCCATACACCAGTGTGGCTGATAGGCCCCAACGGGCAGCAGCGCCAGCGACATCGGCCCCATGCGCGTGCGGATGCGCTGAAAACCATCGCTATAAGCCGTATCCCCGGCGAAATAGAGCGGCCCCTGCGGCGTTTCGATCACGAAGCCGCCCCACAGCGTGCGGCATTTGTCCCACAACGTACGTGCGCCCCAGTGGCGAGCTGGCACCAGCGTGATGGCACGCCCTTTCAGTCGACACGACGACCACCAATCAAGGCTTTCCTGACGCAAGAACCCTAATTCTTCTGCCATGACATCGTGCCCCAGCGGCGCAATAAGGCGCATGCGAGGGTTGCGGCGCAGCAGCGCGCGCAACGTATGAAAGTCACAATGGTCGTAGTGGTTGTGACTGAGTAGCACCGCATCAATGAGCGGCAGTCTGTCTAGCGGAATACCGGGGGCGTGGAAACGACGCGGCCCTGCCCAGCGCAGTGGGCTGACACGCTTCGACCATACCGGATCGGTCAGCAGGTTCATGCCTGCGAATTGGATCAGGAACGTAGCGTGATTAATGAAAGTGATGCGAACGCTGTCATCTTCGACACGTGCCACGGGCGTTGGCGCAGCGGGAATCTCTTCCCACGACCACGGGGTCATGTGCCGACGTTCACGTCGCAGCTGCCATAGATCGCGAAAGCCGATGCGGCGCAGTCCAGGCTGATTGCCGAACCGCTCACCGTCGAAGTGCCCCGTACGAGGGCCGCGATACCGATAGCCTCCCAGCAGGCTTTTCAGTGCCATTGTCCACAGAGGTCTGCCGCGCTGCGCCATCATCAATCCTTGCTTGGTTGGTCACGAAAACGTCATGGCGTCGATGCCTTTGTATACGAAGGGCACCGACGCCATGACGCAAGGAGATACACCCTGCCGTCAGTCTCTAAGTCCAAGCACGTCCTGCATGTCATAGAGACCGGGCTGCGCCTGCGCTACCCATAGCGCGGCACGTACAGCACCGTTCGCGAACGTCATGCGGCTGGAGGCCTTGTGTGTGATCTCGATACGCTCGCCTTCAGTAGCGAACATAACAGTGTGCTCACCGACGATGTCACCAGCACGAACCACGGAAAAGCCAATTTCATCGTCCGTACGCGGACCACAACGCCCTTCACGCGAGAAAACACCCTGCGTACGCAGGTCACGTCCACAGGCCTCTGCCACGGCACGCCCCATCATCAGCGCGGTACCGGAGGGGGCATCGACCTTATGGCGATGGTGTGCTTCGATAACCTCGATATCGTAACCAGCGTCAGCCAGTGCGCGCGCAGCGGTCGCCAGCAGGTTGAGCGATAGGTTGACACCGGTACTCATGTTGGCGGCATAAACAACCGGCACCGCTTTGGCCTGCTCGCCCAAGGTCTTTTCCTGAGCCTCATCAAGCCCGGTCGTACCGATTACGATCGCCTTGCCATGTGCCTTGCACAGCGCGACGGCCTGCTCGGTCAGGGCAGGTGTGGTGAAGTCGATGACGACGTCGATCGCATCGATCACCTTGTCGAGGCTGTCCGTTACGGCAACACCGCACTTCCCGGCACCAATCAGTTCACCTACGTCGGCACCGATCAACGAACTGCCCGGGCGGACGATGGCCGCACCAAGCTCAGCGCCGTCAGTCTGCAGCGTGGCCTGTGCCAGCATCCGCCCCATGCGCCCAGCAGCGCCCAAGATGGCTATACGCGTCATCTGTTCTCCTTATCTCAGGGATCACGTCAATCATGAAGGCATGATATTCTGCTCAGCCCTGCCACGGCTAGGCCGGGATGTGAATCTCTTCTCCTGCGCCCTAGCCCATCACGAGCATCGTCTTGACCGCATACCTAATAGTGTCTTGCTATCAAGGCACTACACAGATGCGCCATTTTTCGATAACTGCGCACTAGAACTACTTGGAGGACGCATGAGCGACATCCCCCCGCACGACCCCCTCCCATCGGATGAATCCACCGCTGGCTATCAGCGCAGCATGAAGATGCGCCATGTCGTCATGCTGTCACTGGGCGGTGTCATCGGCACGGGGCTATTCATGAGCAGCGGCGCCACCGTCGGCCAGGCAGGCCCCATCGGGGCCATACTGGCCTATGTCATCGGCGGTTTCGTCGCCTACTTGGTCATGATGAGCCTCGGCGAACTGGCCGTTCACATGCCGGAAACGGGAGCATTCAGCGCCTACGCGACGCGCTACATCGGCCCTGCGACCGGCTATACGGTGGCCTGGCTCTACTGGATGACGTGGACGGTGGCCTTGGGTGCCGAACTGACAACGTCCGGTCAGCTGATGCAGCAATGGTTCCCCGGCATTCCCGTATGGCACTGGAGCTTACTGTTTGGGGTCGCGATCACTCTGATGAACATCTTCACCACTCGCCTGTTCGCCGAGTCGGAGTTCTGGCTGTCGCTGCTGAAAGTGATCATCGTGGTAGTCTTCTTAATGGTAGGTATGGCCGCCATCACCGGGCTTATTCACCCCAGCCAGAGCGTCGTTTCTCCCGGCCTCCATCAGCTAGTGAAAGACGGCATATTCCCCAACGGCCTAATGCCTGTACTGTCATCACTACTGATCGTCACCTTTGCCTTCTCGGGCACTGAGCTGATCGGAATCGCCGCTGGCGAAACGGCCAATCCCTCCAAAACAGTGCCGAAGGCCATCCGCATGACCCTGTGGCGCCTGATCATCTTCTTTGTAGGGGCAATATTCGTGATCGCGACCCTGCTGCCGTACAAGCAGGCAGGGCTGACCGATAGCCCGTTCGTGATGGTCTTTCAAAACATCGGCATTCCCTATACCGATCACATCATGCGCTTCGTTATCCTAACCGCGATGCTGTCGGCCGCCAGTTCAGGGCTATACGCCTCATCACGCATGCTGTGGACCGTCAGCCAGCACCGGATGCTGCCGCGCTTTTTCAGCTGGCAGACGGCCAAAGGTATTCCGCTCGTGGCCATAATGTTCAGCATGCTGGGCGGCCTGCCAGCGCTACTGACAAAGTACTATCCGACAGGCACCGTCTACATCGCATTGACCTCTTTAGCCGCCTTTGCAGTCGTGGCCGTATGGATGAGTATCAGCGTCAGCCACATCATGTTCCGTCGATCTCTGGCACGTGAAGGCAAGAGCAGCCACAGTCTCGAATACCGTTCTCCGGGATATCCGTGGGTACCGGCCATTTCATTCCTCGCATGCGTAGCTGCCTTCCTTGGCATGGCCTTCGACCCAATACAGCGCCCTTCACTCTATTGCGGCCTATCCTTCACCGCTCTGTGTTACCTCTCCTATTACACGGTCAGATGCTTTCGCAAGTGCAAAAGTATCTGATGATCGATATCGTCTATGCCCTTCTTAGGAAGGGCATTTTCTTATTCATATCGGCTCTCTATACGACGGTTTCCTGTTGGCAGCGTTTGCGGCACACTAGGACGTTTATCTATCAGCACGCTGCTTGCGGGGATGCTGCCCCGCTCTTGAGAAGAACAACTGAAAGGCTCACGACCATGACACACCCGCTTGATGACCTGCTGGCCCGCGTCCCGTTTGCCATATTGGATGGAGCCTTGGCCAGCGAGCTGGAAAACCGAGGCTGCGACCTCAACGATGCCCTGTGGTCTGCACGCGTACTGGCCGAGCAGCCTGCATTGATTGCTCAGGTTCACCGCGACTATTTTGATGCCGGTGCTGATATCGACATTTCCGCCAGCTATCAAGCCTCGCTGGCTGGCTATGCACAGGCCGGCATCAACGCCGAGCGCGCCCGCCAGCTGATGGCCGAGTCTGCCACGCTGCTGAATCAGGCGCGTCAAGACTATCTAGACGCACACCCCGACCACACGCTCCCCATGCTGGTAGCTGGCAGTGTCGGTCCATACGGCGCATGGCTGGCCGACGGCTCCGAGTACGTGGGTAACTACACCCACGACGAACGGACACTGAAAGATTTCCACCGCCCACGCATTGCTGCACTGCTGGAAGAGGGTGTGGATATTCTGGCTTGCGAAACCATCCCGATGCTGGCCGAAGCCCAAGCACTGACGCACCTCTTGGAAGAAGAATTCCCCGAGGCAACCGCATGGATCGCTTTCAGCGTTCAGGATGACGCCCATATCGCCGATGGCACGCCCATCGAAGAGTGCGCGATTTGGCTGAGCCAGCACCCACAGATCAAGGCCATCGGCCTTAACTGTACAGGCATGCAGCACGTAGAAGGTATGGTGAAACGTTTAGCGTCAGCGACCACACTTCCCATTGTGATCTACCCCAATGCCGGCGAGCACTACGACCCCACTGATAAACGTTGGTATCCGTGCGAAACGGCACAGTCGCTGGGCAGCCATGCATCGCTGGTACAGCGCTGGTACGCTGCGGGTGCACGCATCATCGGTGGATGCTGCCGCACAACACCTAACGACACACGCACAGTCGCCAAAGTACGCCAAGTGCTGCTGGACGCCGAAACTCAGCGCTAGTTATCCACATGCGGGATTGACCGCTTATCCCCATCTGCTGCGAAAAGAGGTGTGGATAAGTTGAGGACGGATGGCGCTATCCTGCAGCTGGCGCAGGCTCGCGCAAACTGATCATAAATTGAACAGAGGCCTTTTATGGCGGCTATTCAAACGTTTGCATGCTATTGATCAACTGGCGTCATGGCGGCACCAACAAAAAAAGCGCCGTACGAGAACATGCTCGTACGGCGCTTTTCGTTACCGCATCCTTCGTCAGCGACGAGGTCTACGGCGAACCATTCAACCGCGCAGATCTTCGAAGAATTTCTTCACGCTATCGAACCAGCCTTCCTTACGCGGCGAGTGACGGTCGCCAGTGCCTTCCAGACTGCTCTGGAACTGGCGCAGCAACGTTTTCTGCTCTTCCGTCAGGTTGACGGGCGTTTCGAGTACCAGGTGGCACAGCAGATCGCCCGGTCCACCGCCGTGTACAGAACGCACGCCTTTGCCGCGCAGGCGCAGCACTTTGCCCGTCTGGGTTTCTGGCGGCACGCTCAGTTTAACGCGACCGTTGAGCGTGGGAATTTCCAGCTCGGTTCCGAGCGTGGCATCGACAAAGCTGACCGGCACTTCGCAGTGCAGGTGAGTACCATCGCGGCGGAAGATCGGGTGCGGGCGCAACGTCACTTCAACAAACAGGTTACCTGCCGGCCCACCGTTCAGACCACCTTCACCTTCACCCGTCAGACGGATACGATCGCCGGTATCGACACCTGCCGGAATGGTGACTGACAGCGTGCGTGTTTCACGAACGCGCCCTTCACCATGACATTTCGTGCAGGGTTTTTCGATGATTTCACCGCGCCCCTGACAGGTCGGACACGGCTGTTCCACAGCAAAGAAGCCCTGCTGCATCCGCACCTTGCCCATCCCGTTACAGGTCGGACAGGTCTTGCGGCTACTGCCCGGCTCGGCACCGTCACCGTGACAGTGGTCGCACTGCGCCATGCGCGGTATACGAATATCGACGCTAGTACCGCCGACCGCTTCTTCAAGGCTGATCTCAAGGTTGTAGCGCAAATCAGCACCGCGACGCGGCGCGTTCGGATCGCGACGGCCTCCGCGGCCACCCCCGAAGAACTCGCTGAACGCATCGCCGAAGATGTCACCGAAGCCACCTTCACCAAAGCCGCCACCGAAACCGCCCGCGCCACCGCCAAAGCCGCCGCTTTGACCGTCTACGCCAGCGTGACCGAACTGGTCGTAAGCCGCACGTTTGCTTTCGTCGGATAGCACCTCATACGCCTCGGAGACCTCTTGGAACTTCGCCGCGGCAGACTCGTCTCCCGGGTTGCGGTCAGGGTGAAGCTTCTGGGCCAGACGGCGGTACGCCTTCTTGATCTCACGCTGATCGGCTTGGCGTTCGACACCAAGCACTTCGTAATAGTCACGTTTGGACATCAGTCTCTCGACCTCCGGTTGCTGTCGGGCCATGCCTTCAGGGTGCACACCCCGCCAGCCCTTTCTGGATTCTTTCGTACAGTCAGTGCAGATGATACCCGGACTGTACCCGTTCCGCCTGACCAAGCAGAACGGTGGATCTCCACATGAAACGGCGCGGGAGCCGTTACCGGCCTAAGGCCGAACTCCCGCGCCATGCGCAGCCGCACGTTACCGTGCGGCCTTTACGCCTGTCAGCCATCAAAGGCATCAACGACCTTAGGATTTCTTGTCGTCGTCTTTGATTTCTTCATACTCGGCATCAACGACGTTTTCATCCTGGCTGTTGCCCTGAGCACCCTGTTCGCCAGCACCTTGCGGTTGACCCTGCTGCTGCGCCTGTTCGGCGTACAGTTTCTGGGCCAGAGAACCGGAAGCTTCGGTCAGAGCATTCAGTTTGGCCTGAATGTCATCCTTGTCATCGCCCTTGAGCGCTTCTTCCAGAGCGTTGGCAGCAGATTCGATTTTCTCTTTCTCTTCTGCAGTCGCCTTGTCGCCCGCTTCTTCAAGCGTCTTGCGCGTTGCGTGAATCATGCCATCGGCCTGATTGCGCAGCTGCACCATTTCTTCGAATTTCTTATCTTCGTCCTGGTGCGCTTCAGCGTCACGTACCATCTGGTCGATCTCTTCGTCGGACAGACCGCCAGACGATTTGATGACGATGGATTGTTCTTTGCCGGTCGCTTTGTCTTTCGCAGACACGCTCAGGATACCGTTGGCGTCGAGGTCGAAGGCAACTTCGATCTGCGGTACACCGCGCGGTGCCGGCGGAATGTCGGACAGGTCGAAACGACCGAGCGACTTGTTCTGGGTCGCCTGTTTACGCTCACCCTGCAGCACGTGAATGGTCACGGCCGTCTGGTTATCTTCTGCGGTAGAGAAGACCTGCGTTTTCTTGGTCGGGATCGTCGTGTTCTTCTCGATGACCGGCGTCATGACACCACCCATCGTTTCGATACCCAGCGTCAGCGGGGTAACGTCGAGCAACAGGACGTCTTTGACATCGCCGCCCAGAACACCACCCTGGATAGAAGCACCCAGTGCTACGGCTTCATCCGGGTTGACGTCTTTGCGCGCATCTTTACCGAAGAATTCGCTGACTTTCTGCTGTACCAGCGGCATGCGCGTCTGACCACCGACCAGAATGACATCGTCGATGTCGGAAGCGGACAGTTTGGCATCAGCCAGTGCTGTTTTGCACGGGTCGAGCGAACGCTGAACCAGATCACCAACCAGTGCTTCCAGTTTGGCGCGAGTCACTTTGACGTTCAGGTGTTTCGGACCGGTCTGGTCAGCCGTGATGTACGGCAGATTGACGTCGGTCTGCTGAGCGCTGGACAGTTCGATTTTGGCTTTTTCAGCGGCTTCTTTCAGACGCTGCATAGCCAGAGAGTCGCCAGACAGGTCGATTCCGCTGTCAGCTTTGAACTGTTCAACCAAGTAGTTGATGACCGCGTTGTCGAAGTCTTCACCACCGAGGAAGGTGTCACCGTTGGTGGACAGCACTTCGAACTGGGTTTCGCCGTCAACGTCAGCTACTTCGATGATGGATACGTCGAAGGTACCACCACCCAAGTCGTATACCGCGATCGTTTTGTCACCACGGGACTTGTCCATACCGTAAGCCAGAGCGGCAGCGGTCGGCTCGTTGATGATACGTTTGACGTCCAGACCCGCGATGCGGCCAGCGTCTTTAGTTGCTTGGCGCTGAGAATCGTTGAAGTAGGCCGGTACGGTGATGACCGCTTCGGTCACTTCTTCACCGAGGTAGTCTTCGGCCGTTTTCTTCATTTTCTTCAGCACTTCAGCACTGACCTGCGGGGGAGCCATTTTCTTGCCTTTGACTTCTACCCACGCGTCGCCGTTGTCTGCTTTGACGATGTCGTACGGCACCATGTTGATGTCTTTCTGTACGACGTCATCGCCGAACTTACGGCCGATCAGACGTTTTACCGCATACAGCGTGTTTTTCGGGTTGGTGACCGCCTGACGTTTGGCCGCCTGACCGACCAAGATTTCGCCGTCGTCAGTGTATGCAACGATAGAAGGGGTAGTACGACCGCCCTCTGCGTTTTCGATGACGCGCGGCTTGTCACCGTCGAGTACCGCGACACAGGAGTTGGTGGTCCCCAGGTCAATACCGATGATACGTCCCATGAGTATTACCTCTCGATTCTCTTGAATGAACCTACTTAGCGTAGGCCATTCGATATCCGTGGATCGCGCCGATCGAAGGCTTCGTACCGGCGATCATGTTCTGTTGTCTTTCTATATAAGGGCGGTCGGTTGGCTTTCAAGGGACAACCTGTCAAAAAGTGCTGTCAACCATTCTGATTCTGCCGATCACACCGACCGTCCCCGTCATATCAGGCGTCGACGCCCTTGCTGACGACGACCATCGCCGGGCGCACCAGACGATCGTTAAGGGTGTAACCCTTCTGCAGCACATCCATGACGGTATTGGGCTCCATGGCCGGATTCGGCACCATGGTCATGGCTTCGTGATACTGCGGGTCGAACGGTTCGCCCTGAGGTTCAAGCTGCTTGACGCCGAACTTCTCAAGCGCGGAGTGCTGCATCTTGAGCGTCATTTCCAGCCCTTCGCGGTGCACGCTAGCACCTTCGTCGTTCTGGAGGCTTTCCAGTGCCTTTTCAAGGCTGTCGACGACTGGCAGCAATTCCTTAACGAAACGCTCCAATGCGAACTTGCGTGCCTTTTCGGCATCCTGCTCGGCACGGCGACGCGCATTCTGGGCATCGGCCGCAGCACGCAGCGCCTGATCCTTGGCCTTACTGACTTCTTCTTCCAGTGCCGCAATGCGTGCTTCCGGTGAATCAGCCTGTTCCGTATCCGCGGCGTCAGCGGGCTGGGCCTGCTCTACGGTGTCCTCTGCCGGGACTTCATTGCGTTCCTGTTCGTTCTCGGTATTGGAATCACGAGACATGAGCCTACTCCTGACTGCAGGAGGACAATCCAGCCCCGCCAGTTGCTGCGGTGGATGCCCATCCCAAAGGTACGAATGAAAGGAAAGTGATCAACACTTCCATCTTGGCCCATAAATGAGGGCAGCGCTCTTCAATCTCAAGTCAATAAAAGCAACAGAAGGCACTGGAAAATACTGTATAAAGATACAATAATGGTGGTCGATACAGTTCATGCCACGGCACCTGTTTGCACAGACAGATGCCCCGCCCCAGCACGGATAGGCCGTCGGCCGCCGCGGGGTGCGTGTCACGATCACCACTGCCTCGTCGGGAGAGCCCTATGCTGACGCAGCTGACCATTCATCACTTCGCCATCGTCGACCACCTCGAGTTGGATTTCGCCTCGGGCATGACGGCCATCACGGGCGAAACAGGAGCCGGGAAATCCATTCTGCTGGATGCCCTGTCTCTCTGTCTGGGCGCTCGCGCCGATGCCAGTAGCGTTCGCGCCGGCAAGGAACGGGCGGAGCTTACCGCACGTTTCGACATCGCACGGCTGCCTGATGCCAAGGCGTGGCTGAATGCCCGAGAACTGGGCACTGACGAGTGCCTGCTGCGCCGCGTGATCTCCATCCAGGGGCGCACGCGCGCTTGGATCAACGGCACGCCGTGTACGCTGGCCGACATGAAAGCGCTCGGCGGCATGCTGATCGACATTCACGCCCAGCACGCCCAACAGTCGCTTTTACACGCTTCGCACCACCTCAAGCTGCTAGATGAATTCGCGGGCACCGATGAACAGCTCACGCAGGTGCGCGAGGCATGGAAGGAATGGCAGCGGCTACGGAAACGGCTGCGCCAGCTACAGGACGACGGCGATGCCCTGCAGGCCCGCCGCCAACTGCTGCGTTATCAGGTAGAAGAGCTGGATACGCTGGCGCTGCAGGATGACGAGCTGGATGCACTGGAAGCCGAACAGGCGCGCCTTGCGCACGCCGAGCAAACACTGGCTCAGATCGAAGCTGCCAGCCGCTTGTGCACGGACGACAATAGTGGCGCACTGCCACGCCTTAATCAGGCGCTGGCCTGCCTGGCGGAACTACCAGAGCACGATGCCGCAGCGCTGGCCAACACTCTGACCATGCTTGAAGAGGCCCGCATTCAGCTTGAAGAAGCGCAGAGCGAACTGGATCATCATGCCAGCAATGTTGAGCTTGACCCTTCTCGACTGCAGATCGTCGACGAGCGGCTGAGCGACGTCTACCGCATCGCCCGCAAGCACCATGTCATGCCGGATGAAGTCTCGGCCCTGCACCGTCGTCTACAGCACGAACTCAGTGAACTGGAAGGCGGCGATGACGATATCGAACAGCTGACGCAGCGCACGCAGGATATGCAAGATCAGTGGCGCCAGCTCGCACGGTCTTTGTCCCACCAGCGCCAGCGCCATGCACCGGCCTTCAGCCGTGAAGTGCAGCAGCAACTGGCGTTTCTCGGTATGGACAAGGCCACGTTCGAGGTCAGCGTCACCCCGCTAGAAATCGCACAGGCCGACGGACTGGATCACGTCCAGTTCCTGATCAGCGCCAACCCCGGCCAACCGACTCGGCCACTGGCGCGCGTTGCCTCCGGCGGCGAGCTGTCGCGCATCAGTTTGGCCATTCAGGTAGTTGCCGCGCAGCACAGCACGATGCCGACTCTGGTATTCGATGAAGTGGACGTGGGTATTTCTGGTGCGACGGCTGAGATTGTCGGCCAGCTACTGCGCCAGCTGAGCCATAACGGCCAGATCTTCTGCGTGACTCACCTGCCTCAGGTGGCCGCTCAAGCGCATCAGCACCTACATATTGAGAAGCACAGCAACCGCAACACAACGCGTACGCACATGGCTCGCCTCGACGAAAGCGGCCGCATTCAAGAGCTGGCACGCATGCTTGGAGGCATTCACCTCTCGGAGCACACGCTGGCGCACGCGCGCGAGATGCTCCATAGCGGTCAGCAGAAGCAGGCCCAGTAGCACCGCCCCATCCTTGATGTCAGCCTCACCTAACACCCTATGGGTGAGGGTTCCCCTTGCGCAACAGCCCTCGCTCTATGCGCAAACGGGCAGCTACGCCGTGTAGCTGCCCGTTCTTTTCTTTCATTGATCGTGCTGAACACACTATTGGCCTTACTCACCGCGTTCAGAAACGATGTCGACCGCCTACCGAGCATGACCCGAAGCAGAAACATCGCCCCAACCATAGGCTCAGCGCGGCTGACAGACAATAATGCCCATTCCCGCCAGCGCCACCAGTACTCCAGCGATATCCCACACACTGGGCCGAATGCCATCCACGCCCCACAGCCATAGCAGCGCCACCCCGATATAGACTCCACCATAAGCGGCATAGACGCGCCCAGAAGCTGCATCATGCAGCGTCAGCAGCCATGCAAATAGCGACAAGCTCACCGCTGCAGGCACCAGCAACCAAGGAGAGCCGTGCTGTTTTAGCCACAGCGCTGGAAGATAGCATCCTGCGATCTCAGCAAGCGCCGTCACGACATAGAGCAGAATGGTTTTCATACGTTCTCCTTAGCAAGTACGGCGATACGGCTCGACCGCGAAGTTACTGTTTAGTAAAATTCCAGCTCAGCCATGAGATGCCATGCATATCAACGCATTATGGGTACGTACAGCGATGCCCTCCGGCAAGGGCAGCTCGGCTGAGCAAAGAGTTGTTCAGAACGCTCGCACGTGCGTGCAGATCGTAGATGGGGTCAGGAAGACGTCGGTGTTCGACGGAGAGAAGACTTTCGCGTTACCTTGGAGCCTTTCGGGCGAACATACAGTACCAGCGCATGGTCGACCAGTTCGTAGCCACGCTCTTCGGCCAGTTCGCGCTGACGGCGCTCGATTTCAGGATCAAAAAACTCAATAACCTCGCCGCTTTCAAGACACAGCATATGATCGTGATGATCTTCGGGCGACATTTCAAAGACAGCGTGCCCGCCATCGAAATTGTGACGCACAACCAAACCGGCGGCTTCGAACTGAGTCAGCACACGGTAAACCGTGGCAAGCCCTACATCTTCACCGGCATCCAGCAGCGCCTTGTAAACGTCTTCTGCGCTCAGGTGCAGCTCTTCTTCTTCTCGCGTAGCTTCGAGAATCTGAAGGATTTTAAGACGCGGGAGCGTTACCTTCAGGCCAGCCTGGCGCAGTTCATGATTCTTGTCGGACATGGGTTGACCTTCGCAGTCACTCTTGGTATCGGGTATGATCAAGCTAGGCAAACGATAGGGAAAGTCGAAATCAAATGCAAAACTCGATCAGGATCGTAGTAATGGGCTGCCTGCTAGGGCTTCTCGCTGGCTGCAGCTTCTTCAGCGTCTACAAGCGTGATATTCCGCAGGGCAACCTAGTATCTGAGTCCATGGTGTCCCAGCTTAAAGTGGGCATGACCCGCGAGCAGGTCGTCTACGTCATGGGCAATCCCTTGTTGGACAATGCATTCGATGCCAACGAGTGGGACTACATCTATCAGGTACACAAGGCTGACGGTAAAGTCGTTTCTCGTCGCGTCAGCATCACGTTCCATAACGGCCTTATCGGCGCCATTGATAAGGAAGGCGTCGACAACAGCACCATCACGGTCAACGAACGACCCGCCGCGACGGAAAGCACCAGCGTCACTCCCCAGATCAGCGATTGATCGCCAAAGGCTGTCTGTACGGACACATTCGGCAGACAGCCTTCATTCTGCCAGCCTCCCGCCACGATTACCTGATTCATCGCTGTCTGACCGTGATGATATGGCTTTTCCTATAACGATAATCGGTTATACCGCATCGTCAATCAAAACCGCACCATGCCGTACGTTACTGCCGCAAGGGCCGCTGTGCCGCACGCATACGTCGCATCTGCTTGGGATCACACGTGATGGGACGATACCCCTCAATGCGATCGCCGTGCTGCACTTGCTGCGTATCTGGATCATGCACCGGACGAGAGAATATGCCCAAGGGCACGGAAGCCAAGTCATCAAGCGTCAGGGCCTCCATATGGCGGTCGATACCTGACTGCACGAAGGCCTGGCGCACGGTCGTGCCGACCGGCACTTTGCAGCGCAGCAACACCTGTTCCGTTTCCGAAGCATAGGCCACTTCGATCGCCAGCATTGGCGATGTGGGCTCGGCAGTGCGCATCGTCATGCCCCGTACAGCTGGTCGGCACGCTGCGTGAAGCTGACCACTTGCTGCGCCGCTGCCTGACTGAACAACTGCCCAAACGCCATGCCCAGCAGCATGTTGCCGAAAGTGAATTCGATATGCAGGTGTACGCGACAGCCTTCGCCCTCTGGAGTAAACGACCAGTAGCCCGAAAACGAGCGAAATGGCCCTTTCACCAGCGAAAGGTCTATCCGTTCAGGTGCCGTTAGCTGATTGCGCGTCGCGACGGCCTGAGTGATACCTCCTTTCCCCAGGGTGATCTCTCCCACGATGAAGTCGTCACCTTGTTCGAGCACACGGGCTGCCTTGCAGCCGGGCAGAAACTGAGGATAGCTTTCAAAATCATTGACCAGATCGAACATCTTCTGGCAGGAATGCCGTACAAAGGCGGTCTTGTCGACTACAGGCATGCGCCTCTTCTCCTGACGATGACTCGCAAACCGCGTATCATCTCGGTTCCATACGGTATGAGCCTCACGCGAGGCTAGGCCGTTTCCAGCGTTATCTATTACGCTTGATGATAGCATGACCTACCCTCATCACAGGAGTGGTCACTTCTTTAGACAGGAACCATTTATGGGCAAAAAGAAAAAGGCAGCGCCCGGCGGCAATCTGATCGCACAGAACCGCAAGGCACGCCACGAATACCACATCGAAGAAACGTTCGAGGCGGGACTTGAACTGGCCGGCTGGGAAGTCAAAAGCCTGCGCGCGGGCAAGGGCCAGCTCACGGACACCTACATCCACATCCGCAACGGGCAAGCGTGGCTGCTGGGGTCGCATTTTACTCCGCTCAGCACCGCTAGCACGCATACGGTCGTGGAACCCGACCGCACGCGCAAACTGCTGATGCACAAGAAGGAAATCGCCCGCATCTTCTCCAAGACTCAGGACAAGGGCCATACCTGTGTTCCTCTGCGCCTGTACTGGAAAGGGCACTTGGTGAAGTGCGAGATCGCTCTCGTTGTCGGTAAGAAGCTGCACGATAAGCGCGCAGACGAGAAGAATCGCGATTGGGAACGCCAAAAAGGCCGAATCATGCGATCGCAGAACTGAATCTGCTTGAAATTCGGCAACGCAACCCCTATTGTATGGAGTCCGGCAAGCGTGTACTGAATATACATTCAGCACACTGGCTGGAACACTTCATCTGTTACGGGGGCGTTATGGATTCGACGCCGGTTGCAGATCTTGAGGTGCATGCCGAGATGGTAACGTGTCTCGTAAATACCAACGTTGCAATTGATATAGTCGCAAACGACGAAACCTATGCTCAGAAAGGTGCTCTGGCTGCGTAAAACCAGTTAGACCCTGTTCGGCCCGGCGGGAATGTGCCTGTTCATTTCCAATGGGAGAGCCACGATTGACAGGACCGCATACGGCGTAGCTCTCGCGTCGTGTGTTAAATCTACGAGGGACCGCTGTCTGAAAGCCTGCCCATCGGCGCTCAGATGGCTAAACCAAAAGATGGAACTAAGCATGTAGAGCTGATAGACGAGTGCCGGCGGACGGGGGTTCAACTCCCCCCGCCTCCACCAATTCCCGAAAAAGCCGCTTCCGAAAGGAGGCGGCTTTTTTCATTTATGCGTATGAAGCGCGAACCGCATCGCGGTACCGCTCGGCTCACACGGCTCAAAGCTTCCAGGAACCGTATCGCAGAGCGTCATGGCACACGCGGTTCAGCGCATCGGCAGCCTTTCTGGCACCAGCAGCAGGTATGGTCTCGCGCACGGGCCCTAGATCGCGCTGTACGGCCAGCTCAATAGGCGCTTTCGCGTTGCGAATCAACTACAGCGCATGCTGTGTAGTGAGGTAGTCCTGATCTTCGAAGGCGATATAGTCGTCGTTGCGCTGGTTAGCCAGTGCGAAGTCGAGTTCCAGCGTTTCCTTACCGGTCGTAAGCCGCATGGCGTAGGTCTCACGCGAGTCCTGTTTCGTATGCCCATAGGGCTGGCTATTCTGCTGCTTGAGCAGCGAAAGCGTCGTGGTGCCGGACTCACAGCTGATTTTGATGCCGCGATCCTTGCCATCCATTCCCGTCATGGTCGCGTATGTCGCCCTTGGAAACACCTCGGACTCAACGCGCGTTTTCCACTGTGCCTGAGCCTGCACGGCCAGTATGCTCAGCACGAAAACCACTCCCCCATTTCATCTTCATGATTTCTTCGTCCCTGTCCCGGCAAGAGCGCTCACGCATAGCATTAATCATAATCACTTGTATCATAACTATTTTTAGAACATTAAGTCATGCAGCATGCAAGCGTTCTCCAACCAAACTCAAGCATGCTGGCCAGACGTAATGCGATACACTGCACGGCAGAAAAGGGGCACATCTGCCACTATCGCGTTGACCACTGAAACGATACCTAGAAGAAGAGGAAGGCTATGGCATACACGGAAAATCTAGCCATCATTGAAATGCAGGAAGAGCAACGCTCGAAACGCGGGGTAAGCACATTCAGCATGGGAGAACTGGAATGCCCGACGGGGCAGATCATAGCAGCCGACCCGTTCATGCAGCCAGATGAAAGGCCATTCGTTCGTACCGTGAAACCGGGGCGCTATCCCATCACGCTATACGGAGCCGACGGAGGCATCGCACTTGCCACCCTTCGCATTGCGGTAGGCACCGTCGCATACTGGGAAATGGCATTATGTACGGGGCAGAACATGACCGATCTTGAGCCAGGCGAGTACTACGGCTATCCCGTAGATACTGGCTATGGCTGCTTCATGGATATCATGGGTTATCGAGCACTAAAAGCGCGAGAAACGTTCGAATGGGAACAGGATCCAGAATACGATGGCGACTATGTCAACGGCATACTTTTCCCCGATATCGAGCAACCGCCAGCAGACCATGTACTGCATCGTCCCTTGCCAGATCAACCGGGAGTCGCCGTATTCATGAGCGGCTTTGGCGACGGTTTCTATGCCTCTTACTGGGGGATGAGCGCTACCAATGAACCGCTCGTGCTGGCGACCGACTTCAACCTACTCGAAAATGCCACCGCGTACAGCATGCGCAAGCGCTGAAGCGTAGCCAAAATGGAGAATATACAAGCGTGCTCTGCAAGCAAACGCCATCGACCAAGCAGACGCTATAACACCAGAGTGAATGCCCGTCGCCTTCGTCCCGTATGTACCTCGTGTGCGCCACACATCGTCAGCTAACGCATTTACCATTCGGTAGTCTTATAGTGATGAAGACACGTGCGTTCGTTCACCACTTTTCGTCACGTAGCTGGCGCCGCATCCGGCTTTTCATTCATCGCTGCATAAGGAAGATCCATGAGCACTCGTTCCGATATTCCGCAGATTACCCTCAACGACGGCACCACGCTGCCCGCCGTGGGTTTCGGTACCTACACGCTGAACGGCAGCCAAGGCGTCGTCGATATGGTCAAGGCCATCCACAATGGCTATCGCCTGCTTGATTCCGCGTTCAACTATGAGAATGAAGGCGCCGTAGGGCGTGCCGTTGCACAGTGCGGTGTAGCACGTGAAGAGTTGCGTGTGGTATCGAAGCTGCCGGGCCGCCACCATGCCTACGATGAAGCGATCGCAACCGTCGAAGAATCGCTGTATCGCGCGGAGCTGGACTACTTCGACCTGTACCTAATCCACTGGCCCAACCCGATTCAGAACCATTACGTCGAGGCTTGGCGTGCCATGATCGAGGTACAGAAGCGCGGACTAGTGCGCTCCATTGGGGTCTGCAATTTCCTGCCCGAGCACCTGCAGCGCCTGATCGACGAAACCGGCGTCACTCCCAGCATCAACCAGATCGAGCTGCACCCGTATTTCCCGCAGGCAGAACAGCGGGCATGGGACACCGCGCACGGCATCGTGACCGAGTCGTGGAGCCCTCTGGGGCGCGCTAGCGCCGTACTGCAAGACCCCACGCTGAAAGTGATTGCCGATCGGCATGGCAAGAGCATTCCGCAAATTATTCTGCGCTGGCACACTCAGCTGGGCGCCATTCCGATTCCCAAAGCCTCTTCAGACGCTCGCCAGACAGAAAACCTGTCGCTGTTCGACTTCACCCTGACCGATGACGACATGGCGAAAATCGCGACGTTGGCCCGCCCAGACGGGCGTATTGCCGATCAGGACCCCGCTCGTTACGAAGAGTTCTGATCGCGCGAGTGCACTGCCGCAGCCCAAAGAGTGGCGAGGCCGTACTTTGTGTCCTTGAAACGGCGAAGGCCGCCTCATCCCTAAAAGATGAGGCGGCCTTTTTAATATATTCTCGCCTATAACCAGTGGCGGGCACGTCATGCCTGTCGCTAGCCGTTGCAATATCGCTGGGCTATTGCTGTACCAGCACGCCGTTTTCGACGCGATAGACATGCTGGTTGTCAGGACCGACAAACGAAGCCGCAGGCTGCCGGAAGAACAGGCGCTCGAAAGCGGCCGACTTCACTGGCGCGTAGTTACTGGCATCGTTGATATCGCCCTTACCGATATAGCGTGCGATATACGGATAGGGAAAGACCGGACGCGTTGCCGTGACCGGCTTGTTAGGCATCGCAATCGGTGAGCTGGGGCGCTGCACGCCGTGGAACTGCGCTTCGGCAGGGGCTGTGTCATCACCCATGGGGGCATTGACCGGTGCAGGGGGCATCCCCCCCGCATCGACCTGTTCACGCTTGCCGGTGATCAGCTGTTGAGGGGCCTGGCCATCTTCGGTCCATGCCATCAGCGGCGTCAGTAGATCAACCTGATCGTAGCCCTCACCGTTACCGCAGTGACCTACCCCCGGCAGCAGGAACAAACGCAGGAAACCATCAACCGTCTGCGCCCCCATCAGTGCCTGCACGCCACGGTAATAGGCCAGCGAAAAGGCAGGGCTGACAGAGTCATCGGCCAGACCGTGCCACATGATCAGCTTGCCTCCTTGCTGCTGGAACGAACGCAGGTTGGTATTCGCGGCATTGTAGAGCGGTGCCAACTGCGCCACGCGATCGAAATTCTGCTGCGTCAGCGGAAAATCTTTCATCGACTGAACGTTCTGATGTCCGCCCGGCAACAGCACCGACTGCAACGCAGGCAGCACCATCGCTTCAGCCGAAGAGTTTCCCTTTTCGCTTGCTGGCACAGCCCAGCGCAGCTCTGATCCCAGCGGCAACCCGCCCAGTACGAACTGGTGCCCTTCAGTATCGGATGCGCCTTCATAGAAGCGACGAGCGGCATTGATCTGCTCTGCGCTCAAACAGTCCTTCTGTTCACTGTCGCCTTTGGCACACTGCCTGACCCAGTCCGCCGAGAAACGGCAGGCATACGGGTTTTGCAACAGCCCATCGTTGACACCAGACAGCGTTGGGCAGTGTTGCAGTACGGCCTTGTGCAGAATAGGCAAATGCTTCTGTAGCAGGATAGCCGAGCCATCGGCGCGCTGATTCGCGGCAACGCTCCAGCCGTGATAGAAAGAATTCTGGAACTGGAAGAACGCCGCCGGGGCACCGGCACTGATGCCATTAAAATCATCGGGATAGCGCTGCGCTTCCATCAGCGCTTCACGCCCGCCATCCGAGCAGCCCATAAAATAAGCGTAGCGCGGTGCCTGCCCGTAATAGGCTGCCGATAGCGCCTTGGACAGTACAGCCGTCAGGTGGTTGGCGCGATAGGCAAAATCGATACGCTTCTGCGGCTGCTCGGCCCACGAGGCATCCATCATGCTTCCGCTGTGCCCCATATCCGTTGCCGCCACGACAAACTCACCGTTCAGGGCGGGTACACAGCTGCTCGCATTGGAAAGATTCAGAGTGATGCTGCCACACAGTCCACCGCAGCCCACCTGCAAGAAACGCTGCGTCCAGTGTTCGGCGGGCAGCGCTACCTCAACACCTATGGACGGCGCGATCGTAGCAGAAACCTTGCAAAAACTGCCCTTGTCCGTTGCCATCGGCGCAGCAGCGTTAATCGTGACCTGTTCACCCAATACGGAGGAAAAATCCTGCTGTGCCAGCTGCTCGCAGGACAGCCTAGGCGCTACCTTAGGCAAGGATGCTGCCCAGGCGGACACACCTACACTGCAACACCCCAGTACGGTCATAGCTACTGCACCTAGACACTGCCGTATCAACCTTGTTTTCATCGCTCACTTCCCTTCCCAAACTATGTAGCGTGCACGAAGCATAGGCGCTTATACGCATCCTGCTCGCACCGCGCCTATCGCCTCATGGCATATTGCGCTCAGGGTATGCCCTGCACGCCACCAAGTAGAGAAAATATAAAGGATATCCTGATGAGCTACAGAAGGATCGCACTGCCCCGCTGCTTTTCCGAATATGCCATGAAATAGCTAGATAGCGTCTACCGATAATAATTCAGGGGAACGCTAACCGATCTCCATGATGATTCGATCCACTCTTTCTAACGTAGCTAAGGAAATATTTCGTTCGACAGAAACAAGAAACATGATTTCTAACAAAAGGGCGATTACAAAAAGTAATAATGGTAACCCGCCCAATGGATATGTACTGGCCCAAAAGGAAAGAATAACCATCACCATCATGCCGATGAGAATACCCAATTGTGTCCAGCGGTTCTTTCTGCGTGTTCTTTTAAAGAGGTTGTAATCCACACGAAGCGTCCCTGCCCGCTCGGTAATGAATCTGGAAGACAATCTTATATATTTCTCCACTACGCCATGCGCTCAGCAAAGCGCGTAAATACGCATATAGATTTTTCGTAATCTCGGGTCATATATTCCTGTAAGACGAGTTAGTAGTATTTCTGCCTTGCGCTGTTCAATAAAGGAGATTGCCATCTCATCGTTAGTCTTCATAGCAAGGTACAAGGCACCATATCGTTCATACCGGTCTATGGCCCTGTTCCTGATGATGGATAATAGTCCTCCTACATTCTCATAATACTTCACGATGAATATGAAAGAGAGAAACACCAAAAATAAAACACCCTTTCCCTGCACAAGGTTATATATCTTAGCGACATCATCAATCATGTAATTATCCTTTCCAATAAATAAGCCATGCTCGATAAAACCGAACATGGCTTATTAGTGAATGATAATAACACCATCAATACGTCATTGGCATAAAGCAATGCGTATCTGTATCAACGACGATCCTTCCACACCGTCTGAATATTGCAGAACTCATGCAGACCAAAACGCGACAGTTCGCGTCCAAAGCCGCTTTTCTTCACGCCGCCGAATGCGACACGCGCATCGCTGGCACCACTGCCATTGATGAACACGCCTCCACATTCTAGGCGGTTGGCGATCCAGTTCAGACGCGTTTCATCCTTGCCGAACAGCGTGGAAGAGAGACCGAATTCGCTGTCGTTGGCCAATTCCAGCGCATGAGCATCATCACGGACAACGGTGACGGTTGCGACAGGGCCGAACAGCTCCTGACGAAAGCCGGTCATTTCCGGCGTCACATTGGCCAGCACCGTCGGCTGGTAGTAGTTACCATTGCCTTCCACCTTATGCCCGCCGGTCAACACAGTTGCCCCTTCACTCACCGTTTTCTGCACTTGTGCGTCTAGCTCATCGCGCAGGTCGAAGCGGGCCATCGGGCCCACGTAATGCGCCTCATCACGTGGATCGCCCACTTTCAGTGCCTTCACTGCTGCAACGAACCTTTCGGTGAACGCCTCTGCAATATTCTGATGAATGATAAAGCGTTTGGCCGCTGCGCAAACTTGGCCGCTGTTCTGGAAGCGCCCAACGACCGCAGCGCTGACAGCGGCATCAAGGTCCGCGTCCTCTAATACGATAAAGGGATCGGAGCCGCCCAGTTCAAGCACACATTTCTTGAGTGCACCAGCGGCCTGAGCACCGATGGCGGCCCCCGCACGTACACTGCCGGTCACGGTGACCCCTGCGACGCGGTCATCTCGGATCACGCGACTGGACTCATCGTTGGTGATATTAAGCACTTCGAATACGCCCGCTGGCAACGCCGCATCCTTCACGATGCGGTCGATCAGATAGGCGCTTCCCATCACGCTGGGGGCATGTTTCAGCAGGTAGGTGTTACCGGCCAGTAGGATTGGCACCAGCCCACGGAACACCTGCCACAGCGGAAAATTCCACGGCATGACGGCAAACACGGGGCCGAGTGGACGGTACTCAAGCACCGCGTGACCGTTGTCGACCGTCGTCTGCTCGGTGGCTAACATCGCTGGACCATTATCGGCATACCAATCGCACAGGTGCGCAGACTTATCGACCTCGGCGCGCGCCTGAGCAACCGGTTTGCCCATCTCGGCCGTCATCATCTGCGCCACTTCTTCCTTGCGGGCACGCAAGGCATTGCCTAGGGCGCGCAGGGCGTCACCGCGTTCATTTATGGAACGTTCTCTCCACTCACGAAACGCATGATGACTACGGGCCAGCGCCTGATCGGTGTCGGCACTGCTGGCGTACGGATACTGTGCAAGCACTTCACCCGTAGCGGGATTACGTGAAACGGCGTGGGTATCAGTGGATACGGTCATTGCGGGACTCCATACGGCATTCCAAAGGCCAAAGCAGCGGTCAATTCACAGCACTGCCGAAACGAATAGGGCCAGCGTAGCGTGCCTACTTCTTTCTGTATAATGAATAACACTGAAAGGATCATTCACGAAAAGAGAACACTATGGACGTGACCCAGCTGGAGATGTTCGTTGCCATCGTCGATACCGGCAGCATCAGCGCCGCTGCGCGGCGCATTCACCGCGTCCCATCCAATCTGACCACCCGTATTCAGCAGCTTGAAGCATCGCTCGGTGTCCAGCTGTTCATTCGCGAACACCAGCGGCTGCGTCTATCGCCCGCTGGGCACGATTTTCTGTCTTACAGTCGGCGCATACTGGCCCTGATCGCGGAGGCCAAGCAGGCCATCACGGGTGAAGAACCCTCCGGTACTCTGCGACTAGGCGCGCTGGAAAGCACCGCGGCCGTGCGCATTCCTGCCATTCTGGCCGAATTCAATCAACGCTATCCGCGCGTACAGCTCGATCTAACCACCGGCCCATCGGGCGAGATGATCAAGCGGGTGCTGGATGGCTCGCTTTCGGCCGCCTTTGTCGATGGCCCGCTGTCCCACCCGGCACTCGGAGGCATCCCCGTCTTTGATGAAGAAATGATGATCGTCACGCCGAGCAGCCTTGCGCCCGTGAAGCGCGCGCAACAGGTCGATAGACTACCGCTGTATGCCTTTCGCAACAACTGCACGTACCGGCATCATTTTGAAGCGTGGTTTGCTGCCGACGAAGCCGCTCCTGGCCGTATCTACGAGATGGAATCCTATCCCAGCATTCTCGCTTGCGTCGCAGCGGGTGCGGGTGTTGCCCAGATGCCGCGCAGCATGCTGGAGATCATGCCCGGCAGCTCGCAGGTTAACGCGTGGCCGCTGAGTGACGCCTGGCGGTGGATCACCACCTGGCTGGTCTGGCGCCACGATGCCCAGACACGGCAACTGCATGCCTTCACCCAAATGATGCCGCCACCTGAGCGTCCGGACTGAGGCAGCAGGCAGCAGGCAGCAGGCAGCAGGCAGCAGGCAGCAGGCAGCAGGCAGCAGGCAGCAGGCAGCAGGCAGCAGGCAGCAGGCAGCAGGCAGCAGGCAGCAGGCAGCAACAGATTAACGGATACTCATTCACTACTTGCCAGCACAAATGCAACGAGGGCATGGGAACTGGCCCCATGCCCTCGTTATCACATCTAGCGATCACATGCGCTAACGCACGCGCCGGTGACGATCACTCGCCGCCGGAAATGCGGATGTTGACGCCCGTGATGTAAGTGGCGTCGTCGCTCAGCAGGAAGCTGACCGCACCCGGAATTTCGTCGATGCTACCGCAACGACGCAGCGGTACACCGCCGATCATCTGCTTCTCAGTCTGCTTCGGATCGGTAGAAAAATATTGCGTGTTGGTTTCAGACTGCAGCTTGACCTGACGGTCCCACATGAAACCAGGCCCCATCAAGCCAGGGCTTACCGCGTTGACGCGGATGTTGTACGGCGCGAGGTCCTTGGATGCGGTTTCGGTCAGCCCCACCATCGCGAACTTGGACGCACCGTAAGCGGCCATGTTGGGAGGACCACCGACACCCGCCATGCTCGCCATGTTGACGATGCTGCCGGACTTGCGTTCGACCATGTGTGCGGAGACTTCCTTCAGGACGCTGAACGCGCCGGTCACGTTGATATCCATCACGCGAGCGAAGTCTTCGACATCGTATTTGTGTACCGGAGCGAAAGCGCCCTGATAGCCTGCGTTGTTGAACAGCAGGTCGATAGCACCGAAATCTGCGATGACGCGAGCAACAGCATCTTTGACGGCGTTGGCATCGGTAACGTCACAGATATAGGACTCGGCACGCACACCTTTGGCTTCAACCTTGGCCTTAGATGCCGCCAGCTTGTCTTCGACGATATCCAGCAGGGCGATGGAAGCACCTTCTTCCGCCAGACGCAGCGCTGTTGCCAGACCGATATCACCGCCAGCGCCAGTGATCAGCGCGACCTTGTCTTTGAAACGGGTCTTCATCGTCTCACTCCTTGAAGAGAAAATTCGGGGGCGACTTCAGCAGTCATTCTTTCCTACCAAGCCGCTCGCCTTTTTGACGTTATCAGTTTCTTAAAGAGAGACAATGCCGCTAATGTATAACATCCCATTATTGACTACTGGACATATCCGGCCATCGGATTATGGAAAAGGGCAAAAAACCCCAAAAACTGAACCTAAGAACAGGTCAATAACTGCTTTAATTACAAAAGGATAAATAGACACTGCGTACCGTGCAGAACATGTTGAGTCAGCGGCAAAAACGAGTACGCTCCACCGCCACCAGCCGCGACCTGGCGCGTCAAAACACCACAGCCCATACCGTTCCAGCCGAGGTCATCAGCACCTTGCTTACAATACTTGCAGCATGAATCCGCGCCATCGTTGGGGCACACTGAGTCCCGGAAGCCATCTAAACATGACTTTCTCACTCAAAAATAATAACAACAAAAAGAGTACTATCATGAACTTATCCAAACGCCTTTTGACGATGGCTCTTGCCGGCATGATGACGGCCCCTCTCGTTTCGGCCCACGCGGAAACGACGGCCGCCGCCACGACCGAAACGACAAGCACAGTGATGCCGACCATCCGAGTGGGCTTCTCTCCAGAAGGCACGGCCAGCGCACTGGTGCTGGACGTCATCAACAACGCCAAGCGCAGTCTGCGCATGCTGTCCTACGTCATGACCTCACCTGACATCGTCAATGCACTGATCGCCGCCAAGCAGCGAGGCGTTAACATTCTGGTCGTTGCCGACTACAACGTGAACCAGAGTCGCGAAAAGAGCCAAGAATGCCTCAAGGCACTGCTGCGTGCCGGCATCCCTGTTCGCGTCACTAATGCCTACCGCTCCTTGCATGACAAGGTCATCATCGCAGACAAAAACACCGTTCAGACCGGCTCGTTCAACTACGCCTACTCCGCATTCAGCATGAACAGCGAAAACGTTGTGGTCATCACGGACGCACCTAGCGTCACGGCAAGCTTCATGGACCTGTGGCGCTCCCGCTGGTACGGCGCGACGGACTACAGCGTCGACGACAACACCACTGTAGAACGTCATCTGTAACCGTTACCGCACACCGGGCGTCGCTCGGTGTGCTTTTCTTCCCGTACTTTTTTCATTACTGAACGCTTCGCCTCAAGAAGCGTCATTTCCCCATATTGCTTATTTGAAAGCAGGCGTTAGGATTTGACTGACGGCATGGCCTAATCAGCAATGGCCGCTTTTCCGCAGCTCAGGAGTACGCTTGTGATCGAATGGCAGGATCTCCATCACTCTCAACTGACGCCATCTAGCCTCTATACGCTATTGGCCTTGCGCAACGAGGTGTTCGTTGTCGAACAAGACTGTCCTTACCAAGATATTGACGGTGAAGACCTGCTGGGCGACAACCGCCATTTGCTAGGCTGGCGTGACCAACAGCTTGTGGCCTATGCGCGCCTGCTCAAACGTCAGGACGATCATATGCCTGTTGCCATCGGCCGCGTCATCGTTGCCCCGCAGGCACGAGGACAGAAAATTGGTTATCAGCTGCTGACACAGGCCATCCTCAGCTGCGAACGTCACTGGCCGGAACAGGCCATTCACATCAGCGCACAAGCTCACCTACAGGCGTTCTACGGTCACTTTGGCTTCGTCCCCGTAACCGGCCTCTATGATGAGGACGGCATTGCGCATATCGGCATGGCCCGCGGCGAGGACGCGCCCACCCCAGCATGATGTGAACTACAGCGCGCACATGCCCCCAAGCACTACCGCTGACACACCTTGCGCTTCACTCAAGCACTGCGGTCTGACATAAGAAGGCTTAAAAAAGCCTTCTTTGCAGGTCGATAATAGGCATCGTAGTCCCATTCACCTCACGCGAAATATTCGGCGCTCATGGCTAATGCCGGATGTGCATCGCGATACTTCGTTAGCAGGCTTCCCTGCCCACTTTCCCTGATACAGGATACCGCCTATGCCCGCCTCACCTTCTCGCTGGATGAAGCGCACAGTCCTTGGACTCGCGACTGTAGCCACTCTGGGTGCTGTCGGCGCTGCTAACGCTGACGCGTTCAGCGATTACGAAAAGAACATTCAGGCCTTTGCCGAGCAAGCTCAGACCGGCCAAGCACTGCCACGGTTCAGCGATAAAAACACTGCGGCGCTGATCCGCCAGCTAACAGATCAGAAGCGAGTACTCGACCGCATCGACTTCAATAACGATCTAGTGTCGATGCGTGCCATGCAAGGACCCTGCGCGACCGCGAACCAGCTACTGCTGACGTACTTGAGCCATGGCGTCGATCTGTCTGACAGCAACCGTGACCAGGTGATGGAGGGATTGAACAAAAACGGCCAGATCTATCAGGATGAAGTATCGGCAATACAATCGTTCTCTCTGTCGTGTATGAGCCATGTGATGCCCACCATGGTCCGCTACTTCCAGACATCTAGCCCCGCACCGCAGGACATGTCCGAGGAACAGCGCACAGGTATTGTCCTGTTCAGAAAAAGCATCGTTCAGTCCCTTACCGGTACACTGACGGCCGTTCAGGACCCGTCCGTGAAACCGGCGAATAGAGAAATGCTGCTGAAGTCGATGCTGACGGCAATGCCCAACATCGCCCGCGTGCTGCCTCTCGACACCCGCGGACAGCTCAAAGCTGCCGTCGACGAAGCCAAGGCCAATATTCCGGTGAACCAGCACCACTATATCGACAAGATAAACCGTGCACTGACCAATGCTCCATGTCAGAAGGTCTGCCAGATAGTCATTACGCCATAACGAAAAAGGCATCTGCCCAGACTCAACATACCGAGCCCGTGCAGATGCCACTCATACCGTATACACATCATTATTATCCAAGCGCCGCACACAATACCGTCAACTATCGTCATCAACATCAAGCAGCGCAGTAACACATTACATATAAAGATAAAAACAACACCATCACACACATAAAAATTGGTAATTCCACTACTTCCTGCGGATGACGGGACATGCCCGCCACCCGCATAACGACAGCAATACAGTAAAACGTTGCCGTTAGGACTTGAGCAGAGACAGTACGTTCTGCGGTACAGAGTTGGCCTGGGACAGAACGTTCTGGCCAGCCTGCTGCAGAATCTGAGCGGTGCTCATTGCAGATACTTCGGATGCGTAGTCAGCATCAGAGATCTGAGATTTAGCAGCGGACAGGTTAGTTGCCGTTGCCGCGTTGCTTTCTACCGTGGATTCCAGACGGTTCTGCTGCGCACCCAGCGTGCTACGAGTGCTGTCGATGGACTTGATCTGCGCATCGATGGTGGTCAGTGCAGAGTCGCTGACGACACCAGCAGAAGAGATCAGTGCGTTACCGCTGATCGTCTGGTCGCTGCCGCCTTTCAGGGTAGATGCTGCAGAGCGGACGTCCGTCATTTTCAGGTCGATCGTCTGACCGTCAAAGGCACCGATCTGCAGTTTGGTAGTCAGCTGGGCGTCAGTCTGAGCAGTACCGGAGTAAGTTTTGTCGCTGCTACCCAGCAGCTGCTTGCCGTTGAACGTGGTGTCTTTACCGATACGGTCCACTTCCTGCAGGCGAGCGTCGATTTCGTTGTTGATACTCTGACGGTCTTCGTCAGTGTAAGTACCGTTCTTCGCCTGTACGACCAGCTCACGTACACGCTGGAGGTTGTCGGTAACTGCACTCAGAGCGCTTTCAGCAGTCTGAGCCATAGACATACCATCGTTGGCGTTACGGTTAGCCTGTTTCAGACCATTGACCTGAGAGGTCATGCGGTCAGAGATCGCCAGACCAGCAGCGTCGTCTTTGGCGCTGTTGATGCGCTGACCAGAAGACAGACGTTCAATCGCCTGGTTCTGTGCTTTCTGGGATTTATCCAGATTGTTCTGAGTCAGCTGGGAAAGCGTGTTGGTAGCAATTACCTGTGCCATGTGAAGGACGTCCTGTTAGAAATAAAGGTTCTTGGTTATCAAAGCTTATTAAGTGCTTTTTCATATAAAGGTAAGCATTCACTACCTTGCTCCCAAATTATCGGCCCCGATCAGCAGACCTTTATGAATATAGAGGTATCGGAATTTGACAATATGAGTGGCAAAAGCCCTTCAATTCTTGTCATGCCTTGCGTGCTTACTGTGGGACCCCTTCACGATGAAAAAGCGACACTCGGGAAAACAGAGGGTTACTGCTCCCACCCTATAGGCCGTAGCAAAAGCACATCATGCGATAGGCAAGGTCGGCAGGTCGGTCATCGGGTGAGCGACAACGCTTTGCAACGCTCGCAATGAAAGAAAGGCGAAGCGTGAAAGCGGGTCCACGCTTCGCACCACAGGGCTATTTGAGCAACGAGAGCACGTTCTGCTGCGACGAGTTGGCTTGAGCGAGCACTTTCTGCCCCATCTCAAGCTGTATCTGTGCGGTGCTCATGGCAGAGACCTCTGCGGCATAGTCAGCATCAACGATCTGCGAGCGGGCCGCCGACAGGTTAGTTGCCGAGGTTGCGTTGCTGTTGATGATCGACTCAAGGCTATTCTGCTGTGCCCCGAGCGAGCTGCGCGTGCGGTCAACCGCTTTGAGCTGAGTGTCAATCAGCGTCAAGGCGTTGTCCTTCAGCTTGCCATCGGCATCAATCAGTGCGTTGCCCGAACTGGCCAAGTCCGTGCCATCTCCCCCCTTTAGCGCCTTACTAATCGTGCTGACGTCCATCAGCTTTAGCGACAGGGTCTGACCATCGAACGCCCCGATCTGAATATTGACCGATTGTGTATCGCTGGAGCTGCCCAGCAGTGTCTTCTGATTGAAGGACGTGTCGCCGCTGATACGGGCGATCTCACTGATGCGGGTATCGATCTCGTTATTGATGCTCTGACGGTTTTCATCGCTGTAGGTGCCGTTCTTCGCCTGTACAACCAGATCGCGTATGCGCTGGATGTTGTCGGTCACCGTGCCCAACGCGCTTTCCGCCGTCTGCATCATGGAAAGGCCATCGTTGGCGTTGCGGTTGGCCTGCTTCAGGCCATTGACCTGCGACGTCATGCGGTTGGCAATAGACAGCCCGGCGGCATCGTCTTTTGCGCTGTTAATTCGTCGACCGGAAGAAAGACGTTCGATGGATTGGTTCAATGCTTTCTGTGATTTGTTCAAATTATTCTGAACGAGAGAAGAAAGCGAGTTCGTTGCTATTACTTGTGCCATTTATTTCGGCCCCTTATATAGCAGATTCTGCATGTCAGCCGTATTGGCCACCCCTAATGTATACAAGCGCTGTGAACCATCGCCTTCACCCCCTATCGGCGCGCTACTGCGTATCTTTATTGTCGGAAGACGGAGCGGCTTAACACAAAATTAATCAAATGCTAATGACATATTAATAATGCCGTTACTCATCAAAAGCGCTATTTTTATAATAATTGTATGGCATGCAAATAATACGACACTTCATATAAATGAAGAAATAAAACCCTGTCGTTCATCATAATCGTGCATCGTTACGGATGACGGGCTGTTCATCGCTGTCTGGCCTCACAAGGCACGCTCATCGGCAGCCAGGGGAAAGTCGCGCGAAAAGGGAAAATTCAAATGCAAGATACCCACAGTGGGCCACGCTATGAGCCGCCATTGATGGAAAATTCATCGAAATACCAACGAATCGCGGTGTAAAAAGTGCCGCAACGGCCAGACGGCATCGTCACACCACCGAGCATTCATTATGATGATGAGGTAACAGACAGGGTTTTTCTGTGCCCGCCACCTCCGCTACGATACGTTTCGAAAACAAAGACAGCACAAGCGTCCCGCTGAGATCACAGAAGACAGCATGTTCTACCTTATACTCGTGTGCAGGAATGCTGTCCTCGTCATGCACGGCATATGTCGAGATGCGCTTACAGCCCTCAGGAAATGACTCGCAAGGAATAGGCTACATGACCCACCCTACACGACGGCTGGCTCCGCTGCTGACGCTCATCGCACTGCTGGCCGGCTGCCAGCAGGTTTCTGCCGAGGCCAAGGTACGTCCCGCATCGTCTTCTCGTACAAGCGCTTCATCGCCGCATTCCGATTCGCTGTTGGCCACCAATGGTGAGCCCAACCTCAACCGCCTGACCCAGAAGCTGCGTAATGCGCGCCAGCGTTCGGTGCATATCGTGCAGTTCGGCGACTCCCACACCGCCGCGGATTTCTTCTCCGGCCAACTGCGCAGCCGCTTACAGCAGCGTTTCGGCAACGGTGGGATCGGCTTTGTCAGCCCTCTGGGTCTGCCCGGACAGCGCTACGGCAACATTGCCCTACGCAGCACGTCGCGTGATTGGACGCTCGCGACCAGCCGTCGTGACGAACGCCCAGACTTTCCGCTGGGCGGCAGCGTAGCGCAGCCGAAGGGCAACAATCGTACGGTGGCCTTAGAACCGTTCACTCCCGTCGCAGGCAAGTCGCGCGTTCGACTGCTGTATAACAGTGAACGCCAGAACACGCTGATCGGGGCCAGCGGCCAAGATCGACGCGTCATCGCGCTACCGCCGACCAAGAGCAAGTGGGGGTTCAGCTACCCCATCAATCTGGCACTGCCTGCTTCGCTGAGCTTAGCCAGCAGTGCAATGGGAACGCGCATTGGCGGCTGGTACCTTGATGGCCCTGAACAGGGGGTCATCCTGTCTACGCTGGGCAGCAACGGGGCTTCGCTGTCCCTGATGGATCGCTGGCAGGACGGCTGGCAGAGTCAGCTGCGTGCTATCCAGCCCGACATGGTGATTCTGGCATACGGCACCAACGAAGCCTTCAACGATACCCTCAACCTGAACGACTATCGCTCGCTGCTTCAGCAACGTATCCGCCAGATTCGCCGCGAGATGCCCGACGCGGTGATTCTGTTGGTAGGGCCGAGCGACAGCATGAAGGATCGTTCGGGCAATAGCTGTGGCAAGCCCACCATGCTGGACAGCGTTATCCGCATCCAGCAGGACGTCGCCCGCACCGAACATACCCTGTATTGGGACTGGCGCCGTCAGATGGGCGGCGAATGCTCGATCAGAACTTGGCAGGCCCGTGGCGATGCCCGCCCCGACTTCGTTCACCTGACGCGCCCGGGCTATGAAAACAGTGCTAACCGACTCTATCAGGATCTCATGCAAGCGCTGAAATTGACGCCTTGAAGCCCCCGCATCATCTGAATCAGCGTCATCAATGGCCGCCGCTTCCCCACCGGGAGCGGCGGTTTTTGTCATGGGCGTGCACGTGCCGGACATCGTTCATTAATGAATTTAAACAGATGAGCGCGTCGGGAAAGCCAGCGGCTTATACATTCAGGTATGATTCACGTACAACGATCAGGCGACGCGCACACCATACGGATAGACAGGGATAGCCAGCGTCACCTTTTCGACATGATGAGTGCGAAAATGCCATGCTCCATGATCGTCCGTATCGGTGGATTGCCACTGCACTCAGTCATTCATTTCCTATAGATTACAAACGTCAATGAATCTGCTTTCACTCGACTTTGCAGGATACTTTCTGCTCTTCTTCGTAGGCTATTGGCTGCTGCAGCCGTCCTCCTGGCTTCAGAATATCGTGCTGCTTCTGGCAGGCCTTGGCTTCATGACTCTGGCATCGCCGGAAGCACTGCTCGTTCTGTTGGCCTGGACAGCACTGATCTGGCTGTTGAGCCTCTATATAAGGCACGGGGGACGAAGGCGTATCGCCAATGCGCTGCTGATCGGCATGGTGGTGGGGTTCTTCTTCGTCTTCAAGTACTACCATGCCATGCAGGACACCCTTGATCATTGGCGGGCAGCGGTGGGACTGGGCGTTCATTTGCCCATCATGGAAATGCTGGCTCCGCTGGGGCTGTCGTTCTATGTCTTCCATTCCATCAGCTATATTGTGTCGCTTCAGCGCACGGAAGAAGACAAGGGCCGTGGCGCGCTTCCCCGCGAGCACATCAATGGCAACCCTGACAGTTTCTTCGCTCTGCTGCTCTACCTAAGCTTCTTTCCAAGCATCGTCGCAGGCCCCATCAACCGAGCGGCTCATTTCATGCCCCAATTGCTGCCGATGCAGCTACGCCGCATTGAGCAGCCTGCGCGCGCCATCGGTCTGATCGTGCTAGCACTGCTCAAGCTGTTCCTGATCAGTGACTATCTCGACAAACATCTGGTCGCGCCCGTATTCAGCGCGCCGACCAATGCGTCACCGCTAGCCTCGCTGACCGCTGTGCTGGCGTACGCTTGGCAGATCTACATGAACTTCTCGGGGTACACCAATCTGGTGACGGGGATCGCGTTGCTGCTGGGCTTCCAGCTGCCACGTAACTTCAATGCTCCTTATCTGGCGCTTGATCTCAAGGAGTTCTGGGGACGCTGGCACATCAGCCTGTCGCAGTTCATCCGCGATTACATCTATATCCCACTGGGCGGCAGCCGCTGCGGCCTGCTGCGCCAGAACGCCAACGTGTTCATCGCGATGGTGCTATCGGGCATCTGGCACGGGGCGGGGCTGAATTTCGTGCTGTGGGGAGCACTCCACGGCGCAGGACTGGTAGTGGTTAATCTGTTCCAGCAGGGCCGCAAGGGACCACACGGCAAGCGCTGGCTGACCTTCCCTGCCCCCATCGCACGCCTGTTCACCTTTGCCTTCATCTGTCTGACGTGGGTGTTCTTCCGTGCCAGCAACATGGACGATGCCACCACTCTGCTGGATAACATCGGGCACATCACGCCAAGCATGCTTGTTCATCCCAGCGCACTGATCATGTGGGCTTTACTGCTGATCGTGATGAGCTATCACTGGCTGGAAAAAGGCAAGCTGGCACTGTGGAACGGCCTGTCCCGACTGCCGCTGTGGGCGTATCCGCCCTGCCTGATTGTCACCATCACGCTTATCTTCATGCTTGCACCAGCAGGAACGCCGGGGTTCATCTATGCCAACTTCTGACCGCAACCAACGCCGCGCTTATGCGTGCACGTTGAAACGAGCAGCCGGAATACTGGGTATCGCCCTTACCACCGGCGCCGGCCTGCTTTGGCTCAACCAGCAGGCGATTGAACGCTACTGGCAACAGACGCGCCATGCACCGTCACCCTTCAGCGATATATCGCTAGCAGGCTGGCAGATCGGCGCCCAGCTTGAAGACGCACTTCGTAGCCATCTTCAGCGGGCCGAACAGTGGCTGGCACCGGCACAGGATATTGCCGCAGATACGCCGCTGGTAGACAGCACCGAAACCGACAGCGACGATGGCAACGGCGATCTGCCTGACGCCACACCCACCGCGCCAGCTATCGAACCGAATGGTCTGGCGATGGACGATATCGGCGGACAGCCCGCTCGCGACGGCACTCCGCTGGACATGTCCGTGCCTCATGCGGGTTCAACGCTAGCGCCGCAGACGACACCGACACCTCCGGTGACGACGCCGGCAGAGCCCGTGGCGCAGCAAGTGCCACCGTCCTCCACACCGGCCCTACGCGATGAGCATACACATGCCATCCTGCTGACACCGCAGGACCGTGTCCTATTCATCGGCGACTCGATGATGCAGGGGGTCGCCCCTCACGTCATGAAAACGCTGCTGAAGCAGTACCACGTTCAGAGCACCAATCTCAGTCTGCAAAGCACCGGTTTGGCATACCCCGGCGCATTCGACTGGCCGGGCACGCTGCGTTCAACACTGTCCAGTGCCACGGACATCAAGGTGCTGGTGGTGTTCCTTGGCCCGAACGACCCGTGGGACATGCCGAGCCGCGCTCGCGGCCCGTACCTGAAGTTCAAGAGCCCTGCATGGGAAGCGGAATACCGTCTGCGCATCCGCAGTATTCTTGAACAAGCCAAGGCGCGTGATATTGCGGTGATCTGGATCGGTCCTCCCGCCATGAAGCGCGTCGCACTATCAGAGGGCGTACGTTTCCTCGACACGCTCTATCAGAGTGAAGTCGAAGCGGCAGGCGCATCCTATATCGCTGTCGATGATCTGTTTGGCTATCAGGACCACCGCTACAGCGAACCGGTCATGCTAAACGGCCGTCAGGTGAAGCTGCGCAGCGATGACGGCACACACTTCACGGTGACAGGCCAGAAGCTGATCGCCCGAGCGGTGCTCTCGCTGCTACAGCCCGCGCCGGAACCCGTGCAGGTTGAAACCCCGGCAGCCCCGGCGGAAACTACACCAAGCGGACCACCCGCACAGACATCGACCAGCAGTGCAGCCCGGCAAGTATTCTCCGATCCCACCGCCACCGCACCCCGAAGGGACAGAAGCGCCGACGCCGCGCAGGTGTTCACACCGCACCCATAGGTCTCATACAAAAGCGGCGGCCCCCGAAAGGAGCCGCCGCTTTTGTGATGCGCCATCAGGCAAGGACGATCATTCTTCCTTGGTCATCTTTTCCGCCTTGTTCTGACGTGCGCCTTTGCGATTACCTTCATCCAGCAGATCGGCCACGGAATTCAGCACTTCTTTAGGACGGAAGGGAAAGCGGTCGATGCTGTCACGTGATGAAATTCCGGTCAGCACCAGCACGGTGTACAGCCCTGCCTCCATCCCCGCTACCACGTCGGTATCCATGCGGTCACCGATCATGCCGGTGCCTTCCGAATGCACACCCAGCTTGTTGAGCGCCGAGCGAAACATCATCGGGTTCGGCTTGCCGACAGCGTACGGTTCACGTTCGGTGGCCGCCGTAATCAGCTTCGCGACGGCCCCCGTGGCCGGAAGATCACCTTCAGGGCTGGGCGTGGTCACATCAGGGTTGGTCACGATAAAACGCGCACCGCGGTTGATCAGTTGGATCGCTTTGGAAATCGCTTCGAACGAGTAGGTACGCGTATCGCCCAACACCACGTAGTCGGGATCGACATCCGTCATGATGAAGCCCGCCTCGTGCATTGCCGTGGTCAGACCCGCCTCGCCGACAACATAGGCCGAGCCACCGGGTGCCTGATCCTTGAGAAAATCGGCCGTTGCCAGCGCCGATGTCCACAAATTGTCTTCCGGCACGTCGATACCGCAGCGACGCAGACGAGCGCTAAGATCGCGCGGCGTATAGATGGAGTTATTGGTCAGCACCAGAAACGGTATGCCTTGAGCCCGCCACTGTGCGACCAGTTCCGGGGCTCCTGGGATGGCTTCGCCCTCGTGCATCAGCACGCCATCCATATCCGTCAGCCATGATTTGACCTTGTTGCGTGTCGTCATTGCCCTACCTCGTTTCATCCAATGAAAGCGATAGCGACTGCAAGCCGCTCACCGATGCCGTCCCAACCACGGCGACACCCTTGTTTTGCCAGCATAGACCTTTCCCCGCCTGCCTACACGTACAGGAGTTCCGTATCACCGCAACGAAAAGGCCGCCCTTACGGACGGCCTGTAGGTATTGCTTTATAAGCGTGACCGATCGACAGACAGCAACCTGCGTCAGTCCTCTTCGACCTTGCGTGTCATGCCCAACCAGCGACTGGAAACAGCCCCTGCGGTCATCGCCCCGTTCACGTTGACGGCCGTGCGCCCCATGTCGATCAACGGCTCAATAGCGATCAGCACCCCAGCCAATGCCAGCGGCAGGTTCATCGTCGACAGCACCACGATAGCCGCGAATGTCGCGCCACCGCCCACACCGGCAATCCCGAACGACGAAACAGCCACAACGCCGACCAGTGTGAAGAAGAAGGAGGGGGTCATCGGGTCGATGCCGACTGTCGGTGCAATCATCGTCGCCAGCATCGCCGGATACAGCCCGGCACAACCGTTCTGCCCGATGGTCGAGCCGAAGGTCGCAGCGAAGTTGGCAATAGCTGGCGCAATGCCCATACGCTCGGTTTGGGTTTCAATGCTGAGCGGGATAGAAGCCGCACTGGAACGCGAGGTGAACGCAAAACTCAGTACCGGCCATGCACGGCCAAAGAAGCGTTTCGGTGAAATGCCGCTCAACAGCAGGAACACAGCATGCACGACCAGAATCAGCGCCAGCCCGATATAAGACGCGACCAAGAAGCGCACCAGCTCAAGAATTTGCTGCCAGTGCGAAACGGCAACCATATGCACCATCAACGCCATCACCCCATAGGGCGTCAGACGAATAACGATGCGCACCAGCCGCAAAATCCACGCCTGTACCAGCTGAATACCCGCCATCAATCGTTCACCGGCTTCCGGCTCGTCACGACGCAGCATCAGCGCGGCACCGCCTAAAAAGGCCGAGAAGATCACGACACTGATGATGGCCGTCGGGCTGGCCCCGGTCAGCGCGGCAAAAGGGTTGCTCGGAATGAAGCTGACCAGCATCTGCGGCACGCTCTGATCACCGAGTTGCCCCGCTTTGGCGACCAACGCCTGACCACGCGCAAAGGCCTGTGCGTTATCTGCCAGCCCTTGCGCTGTCAGCCCAAACACATGTGCAATGCCAATACCAATCGCCGCCGAGATGGCAACGGTAATCATCAGCATAGCGAGCACCGACAGGCTGATGCGCCCCAGCGCCCGCGCATCGTTCAAACGTGCAATCGCGCCGAGAATTGACACCATAATCAGAGGCATGACGATCATCTGCAGCAAGCTAACGTAACCGCTACCAACCACGCCGACCCAAGCCAGTGTGTCCTTGATGATGGGCGAATCGGCACCGTGCAGCGCCTGTAGCCCCGCGCCATACAGTACCCCGACCACCAGCGCGATTAGCACCTGACGTCCCAGCGTCAGTCCCGACCGCTGACAGCGATAGAGCCCATAGATCAGCAGCAGGAAAATCAGGCAGTACAAGATAATAAGCATGGCAACCTCTATCGTTCCAAAAGCAACGGATAAGAAAGCACTGATGGCGAATCCCAGCCCCTTCTTGATGACGCATCCTTGATAACAGGAGTATGGCCCATTTTGGGCGACATACTTTTGAGAACGGAATAGCCTAATTCTTGACACTTTTAGTTTGAAACACCGTCTAGTTCCATCGCTATCGCTTTTGGTTATAAAACAGCATGCACGGGCTGTCATTTAGTGGGCCATGCGAATCAGCGCGAAGTAACCACCTTGACGACACCTGAACAACCAAAGCAACGGCAATGTAACGTCGTGGTAGGTAGGTAGGTAGGTAGGTAGGTAGGTAGGTAGGTAGGTAGGTAGGTAGGTAGGTAGGTAGGTAGGTAGGTAGGTAGGTAGGTAGGTAAAAAGTTTGGGAGCACCCGCCGTATCTGGCAACAGACATGAGTCGCTATTACCAAATCCGGTTACTGCAGTGGCCTGCTATTCTCATAACAGCAACGTCACTATTGTGATGACAGCGAGGCGGCCGTTGCGTCAAGCATCGTTCAGCCTCGTGTCGAGTGCGGTAGCACTTATCCGCACAGGGAACCGATCGCGCAATCGCGCGTCAGAACGGGCATATCACCGGCAGCACTGCTGTCCCAAGCGACAAGGATATTCATCATGATCAAATCACTTCTTTCAGCGACAGGTATCATCGGCAGTGCACTACTGCTGTCTGCATGCAGCAGCTCTGGCACCGATACAGGTGCGAGCCAGCCCGCACAGCTCACCCCACTTGTCGTAACGGGTCAGGACAACTGCCAGAACGTCAGCCTGAAGCAAGGCCAACCGCTGGTCGTGCGCTTTGAAAGCAACCCGTCCACGGGCTATCAGTGGTCGCTGCTGCAGGAGTCGTCGATCCTCCAGCTCGAAGGCAGCCATTTCGTCGAGCCACGCAATGAAGACGGCAAACCACCAATGGTGGGCGCACCGGGCGTGCATGAATGGCAGTTCTCCACACGCCAGAAAGGGCTGGACACGCTGGTCTTCACCTATCAGCAGCCGTGGGAACGTACGTCATACCGCAAGGTGGAATGCCACGTCAGCGTAGAATGAGCGTGACGTCGCATGGGAAGGCACAGTGCCCAAACATTACGTTAGGGAAATAACGCTTTCCATAAACTCGATAGCGTGTTAATTATTGTGTATACCAACTATTCCCACGGCAGATGTCCGTCTGCCGTGGCGTGATGCACGAATCATTTGGAGCTGCCTTTATGTCTATGGATGTTGTTACTGCATCGGAAGCGCGATTTACCGCCAAGAAATACGATGCCAGTCGCAGGATCGATGCGGCAACGATGGATAAAGTTGAAACGCTGCTGCGCACGGCACCGTCGTCGGTCAACTCTCAGCCGTGGCACTACATCATTGCCGGCACCGAGCAAGGGCGCGATCTGATCGCGCAGGCGGCCGATGGCAACTACGCCATGAACTTCGAAAAGATCCGCCGCGCTTCACACGTCGTAGTCTTCTGCGTGCGTGACGATATGGACGAAGCGCACATGCAAGCCATTCTGGATCAGGAAGACAAAGACGGCCGCTTCTCGACCGAAGATGCGCGCAGTGCGATGGACAAGGGCCGCCACTTCTTCGTCGGCCTCAACAAACCGCGCATGCAGGACTGGATGGCACGTCAGGTCTATCTGTCACTGGGTTATACCCTGCTGGGCGCGGCCGCACTGGGCCTCGATAGCACTCCGATCGAAGGTATCGATGTCGACCGCCTCGACGAGCTGCTCGGACTGCGTGAGAAAGGGCTGCGCAGCCTAGTCGTGCTGCCGCTCGGCTATCATGCCGAAGACGATTTCAACGCCAAGCTGCCGAAATCCCGCCTGCCGGCCAAACAGATCATCACGCACATCTGACAAGCCACGCTTTACCCTAAATGAAAACGGCAGCCGTTCCTAAGAGTCGGCTGCCGTTTTGTTCTGCCATAGTCTTGCTGCTACATAGTCGTGCTACTAACTACTAGGGAACCCACATTCCTGCTTGATGCGTACTACAACTTCTCAACACTACTTCTTTCCTGCCCTTATCCGCCTACCTGCCACTGTCTATCCCAGAAGCTCTGGCAGCTCGTGAATCAGACGAATACGGCCCGCTGTATCTTCCTGTACGTCTTCCTGCTCCTTGAAACCCAGTCGACGCGTCATCGCCAGCGCTGCCTTATCGTCACGACAAACATCCAGCGTGACATGAGAAGCGTCCATCCAGTGCGACATGCCGCGCTTGAACAGCGCTAGGCAGATACGTTCACCAAGACGTCGCCCACGAAATTCGGGGTTAACGACCAGCAAGCTGACGTGCAACATACCAGGCTCCTGCTGCAGGATCTGACCGAACGCCATCACGTCATGATCAGTCGCCATGACCAAAGGCAGCGACTCCTCAAGGTCGACCTGCGCCCACAGCGCGTCGGCGTCGATAGGCCATGCCCAGCCAGAACCCGCCCAGCATTTCAATGCCGCTTCGCTGGGAATCCAGCCAATGATGGTGTCCAGATCCTCACGCACGATATGACGAAGAGTCCAGCTTGAAATCATGGGCGCTCACTCATGGTCGACGACGGCCGATAGCCATCGCACAGGGATAAAAGATGGAAGCCTTTCTCCACCAACGCTTCCTTATATGACAACGGCATTTGTTGAGGAATATTCACCTGAATCTTCCGTCAGGTCGCCGTCATACGGGCGCTGGAGCGGAAAAAACCCTCATTTTTCCTTAATACCTACCGATATAGTCTGGAAGAAAATCCACTGTATCCGTTCGCGCCGCAGCCATGCCCCAACGCAAGGATGCCAGGGGTCTGCCTCCTGCCTTTGCGACTGCTAGGAAGGCGGTATGCAGAAGGGGCGGTACAGTATCTCGCGTTCGGGTACCGCCGTGGCGAGTGGTGGAAGCACAGCGATATCGCTTTCATTCCACGATATTCGATAAACGTAGTGAACAGCTGTGCCCCCGACGCCGATAGTGACTCAAGGGGCCTTCTCTTTTCGAGACATCGCACGCTCATGTCATGAACGCCTCTCCCTCTCCGTGTACGAGACCAGCATGGCATGCCCTCCACGCCGTCAGCACATCGGCAATGGGCAACGTGCACAGACCCAAGAGTATATTTTCATGATAAAGAGCACCTATCTCAATGACTTACATGCCTTTGCCAGCGTGGCGCGGCATCAGAGCTTCCGTAAGGCGGCTCAGGAACGCAATGTCTCTGCCTCTGCCCTGAGCCACTCGCTGAAAAATCTGGAAGATCGGCTTGGCGTTCGCCTCCTCAATCGCACCACGCGAAGTGTCAGCGCCACGACCGCCGGTCAGCAACTGCTAGCACGGCTTGGTCCAGCGCTGCAGGAAATCGACGAAGCCCTCGACCATATCAATGAATTCCGTGACACACCGTCCGGCCTGGTGCGCCTGAGCATCCCTCGCGCGGCAGCGCAGGTTGTTCTTGCCCCGCGTCTGGCCGAATTCAACCGCTGCTATCCGCATATTCAGCTGGAAATCGTGACCGACTGCGCAACCACTGATATCACCAAGGAAGGCTTCGATGCAGGCATCCGCTTCGGCAACTGCGTCTCATCAAACATGACCGCTGTCCAGCTGCTGCCCACGCCACGCATGGTAGTAGTCGGCGCGCCGGACTATCTGGCTGCGGTTGGCTATCCAGAAGACCCTCGCGACCTAGCACGCCATATCTGCATCGGCCGCCGCTTCCCGAGCGGGGTCGTGTATGCATGGGAATTCACCAAGGATGATGAAACCATCGCCATGCAGGTAGAGGGCCCATTGCTGCTAGACGACGACGTACTGATGGTGCGCGCGGCCCTCGACGGGGCAGGACTGGCCTACGTTCACCGCCCGATTGCGGCGCCGTTCATTGAACACGGTGAGCTAATCGAGGTCCTGAGTGAATGGCACCAGGATACGGATCATTTCCACCTGTTCTATTCAAACGAAGCGCCGGCATCACCGCCCTTGCAGGCCTTCATCGACTTCATCAGCAGCGCCTCTCGCGAACAGTAGGCCCACGTTCGCGGTTCCTCTCCAGCCCTCCGATGCACCACTGCAACATTCCAGCAGCCAGTGCATCGGTCGGCCGCATGATCTTTGCCTTCTTCCCCACTATGATTCATGGTATCCCATTGGCCCATACGGTCATTCAGGAGCTCACCATGCGCACGCATTTGGATATCACGACGCCACTGGGCGACATGCGCCTTATCGCCGAAGACGATCAGCTGTACCGCATCGTCCTCTCGACGGCCCATGTAACAGACGACACTTTCGGCACGGCAGCAAACACGCCGGTACTGTGCGAAGCCGCTAGGCAGATGGAAGAATGGCTGCTAGGGCAGCGTACGCACTTTGAGCTCCCCCTAGCCCCGTTCGGCACCCCTTTTCAACGGGCCGTTCGGGATGCAATGCTAGCCATTCCTTATGGTAGAACGTGTCACTATGGCGGCATTGCACAGCAGGTAGGCTCGCCCCGCGCCGCACGTGCCGTCGGACTGGCCTGCCGCAACAATCCCCTGCCGATTGTCGTACCGTGCCATCGCGTACTCGCTGCCGATGGCGGGCTGGTCGGCTACAATGGGGGACTGGATATCAAGCGTCACTTGCTGGCATTGGAAGCGCGTATCATGAAGGCCACAACGCCGTAGCGCTGGACACTTGCCAGAGCATCAGCAGCTCTTTTCAACGGGCGGTACATTTGCAAGGGCAGCCTTCACACGCTCCGCCTCCATCCATCAGCCAACGAATGGACAACCTGCATATGCGTGAAGACTATGACAATGATTCGTTTCGTGTAATTTCCTTTGAGGAGATGCATCGCTACGCCCACGAAGAAGGCGTTGTCAGTGCCGACAAAATGGCGCTGATCATGACGACCGACATGGGCTTCACTCACTGCTACCGCAACGATACCGCCCAGCGGTACGAGATCTGCAATACGGCAGATCTTGACCAACAACAGGCGGACAGCACGCTGGTACGCCTGCGCTGACCCCAAACAGCACCAAGCCACTCCCGATAGAACAAAGCCCCTACCATGACATGCATGGCAGGGGCTTTGTTATGAAGAGCAGGTCAGATCGACAGGATCAGGCCTTGGCTACCTTCTGCTGTGGCGATTCGATACGGGGCAAAGTAAAGAGCGCTTGAATCGTCATACCGATGATGAACACACCCATGATCATATAGGTCGGCTCGAAACCAATGGTTTCGTAGCTGAAGCCCATCAGCGTGGACAGCAATACTGCACAAATCTGCTGGGAGCACTGAAAGCTCACCAAGTAGACCGTAGAGGTGTAACGGCTATCGAACGACGGTGCGATGTACTTGAAGGTCGAGACGATCAGCATTGGAACGTCAATAGCCTGCATCAGCTTGAGCGCACCCGCCATGATGATGCGTGCATGCGTTTGATCCGGATGCGGGAAAAAGACCGTGACCAAACCTGACATGAAGATACGGAAAGCCATGATGACGCCGGCCAACAGCAGACCGTTACGCGCACCGATGCGATTGATGATCCACGGCATGATTAACAGTACAGAAGCGTCGCAGCACAGCTGGATGGCCAGCAGAATACCTGCCACTTTCTTACCGCTACCTTCCTGAAGGTCTGCCAGATTCACCATATTCTGCGCCTGCTGAAGCTGCTCGCTCGTACCGCTTACGGTATGTGCTAACAGGTCACGCGCATGCGTCAGCTGATCGGCCGAGAACGTGACGAATAGCTTGGCAAAGTAGTTGGGGAACTGCTGGTCGTACAGCATGAAGCCGCCGCTGGCAGCAAAGAGAAACAGCGTCAGCAACCAGAAACGAGACAGCTTGAACAGCCCAAAACTCTGCACCAGCGAGTTGGTACGCTCTGCGTAGCGACGCTCTTGATCCGGTTGAAGCTGACGAGTGTCGAGAGAGATCAGAATCAGGACGAACAGCACACCGGCCGCAGAGGTGATGTAGTAGCAGATCTGGGGGTTAATATCGAGGAAGAAACCTACGGTACTGGCAGAGAAGGCATAGCCCAGCGACCCCCATAGACGAGCGTTGCCGTATTCAAAACCGATATGGCGCGAAGCGCGTTCGCAGTAGGACTCTACCGTCCCGACCCCCCCAACCATCACGATCCCGAGATAGAACGCCAGCAGAATGGCCGACGCAATAAACGACACGTCGCGTGCGAGGAATACAAACAGGTAGCCCATGACCGGAGAGCAGAGAATCATCCCGGCGCCCAGCCACATCAGAAGCTTCTTGGAGGTACCCAAGTGATCCTGCAGTACCCCGAACAGCGGTGCGCTAAAGAGCGCGACGAGAGCAACCAGTGTATAGATCGTACCGATCTGCTGTGGCGTAAATCCAACCACCTGCTTTACCCACGCCTGCAACAAGGCATAACACGAGGCAAAGGCCAGATAGAACAGCAGCAGCAAGCCGCTAAAGGAAAGATAGAAACGTAAGACAGATGATTTCATACAGTCAGTATCCCGGACGGTTGGGGTCAACTCTATTGTAGGCTGCACAGAAATTGCCGCGAGCTGGCGATTCGGTCATGCATTCAGGTTATCACACGAATACCGCTGATGCCGGACAGAGGGCTTCGTCTTCCGATGGCGCCACAGCACAGAAGTGCCGCGTGGAACGGCTCGCACAGACAAGCCCGCCCAAAGAAAGAATTCCCTTCACTGGCATCCTTATCCTGCGGCATGAAAACCGTACCGGCAGGATAAGGATATATGACACTGCCTCGCACCCTATGCAACGAATTAGTGCACGCTCGGACCGATGAACACGAGGTCTCTCCATTGAATATCGGCTTGTCGAGCGATGCGTGAAGCCTGACGCACGACCATAGCCATCAGGCTGCGGAACGGCGACGCAGGCGGATGACCAGATAGCTGATACCCAGCAGGACAAACCAACCGGGGGTGATCAGCAGCGCCTGGCGCGTATCCGGCTGCAGCCACAGCATCACGATGATGGCAGCGAAACCGATCAGACAGACCACACTCATAACAACGCCCATCGGCATGCGGTAGATGGAACGGGCATGACGGTCTGGGTGCTTGTGGCGGTAGGCCAGATACGAGCACAGGATGATCGACCAGATAAAAATGAACAACAGCGACGAAATCGTGGTGGCCAGCGTGAACGCTTTCATGGCACTGGAACTGAGCAGGCAGGCAATCGAGCCCAGCAGCAAGCAGGCACAGGAGAACAGCAACCCATTGGCGGGAATGGCAACGCGCGACAGACGACCGAAAGCACGCGGGGCATCCCCCTTATCGGCCAGTCCATACAGCATGCGGCTCGTCGAAAAGATACCGCCATTGGCCGAAGACGCTGCGGACGTCAAAACGACGAAGTTGATGATGCTGGCCGCTGCCGGCAGCCCCAGCATGGAGAACAAGTTTACGAACGGGCTGACGTCAGGGTTGATGTTCCACCACGGCGTGATGCTCATAATGATGGCGAGTGCGCACACGTAGAACATGATGATGCGGATCGGAATGGCATTGATGGCCTTGGGCAGCACCGTTTCGGGGTCTTTGGCTTCTGCCGCTGCCGTTCCCACCAGCTCGATCCCTACGAACGCGAACACGGCAATCTGGAAGCCCGCGAGGAACCCGCTTATCCCCTTCGGAAAGACGCCGCGCTCCCACAGATAGGCGACAGAGGCGGGGGTTCCATCAGTCGCAGTAAAGCCAAAACCCAGCATCCCAATACCCACAACCACAAGTGCCACGATGGCAACAATCTTGATCAGTGCGAACCAGAACTCCAACTCACCGAACATTCTTACGGCGATGATGTTAAGCCCCAGCAGCAACCCGATGCTGCCCAGTACCGGAATGATGCTCGGCAATCCTGGCATCCAGAAATGGATGTAGTTGGTGATGGCCACTACATCAGCCATGCCGGTCACCACCCAGCAGAACCAATAGGTCCAACCGGTGAAGAACCCCGCCCACGGTCCCAGCAGATCCGCTGCGAAATCACTGAAGGAGTTGTATTCAAGATTACTCAGCAACAGCTCACCCAGCGCTCGCATAACGAAGAACAGGATGGTACCGATGATGGCGTACACAAGCAGGATCGACGGCCCCGCCAGAGAGATGGTCTTTCCCGACCCCATGAAAAGGCCGGTCCCAATGGCGCCCCCGATAGAAATGAGCTGAATGTGACGGTTGGTCAGGGTCCTTTTCAATTCCTGCGGTGGTGCCTGATCGGCATCCACTGCAGACGATGGTCGGTCGGTCATGAGAAATCCTTGGTAACCATGCACCGGCCCGCGCAAAGCAAGGCCAGCGTTACTGGGTGAAAAAATAAGGGTAATGGCTTTCTATCATAACTGTTTCTGCCTATTGACACGCAAACGAAGTGCCAAAAGACGCGGCTTTCACAGCTATCAGCCCTCACATTAGCTGGCATCGCTCAGCAAGATTAACCGTTTCATGTGCCACGACCTACAACACCATCAACATAACTCGATGATATGGAAAGAGTAAATTAGAGAAAAGTCCCGACAAGGAGAAAGAAAGGTGCGTACGGTGGCTCTACTGCGGTTGATACAATGAAGACGCTCCACCTGCACTTAGCACCCCAAAATCAATGCTTGGATACAGAAAAGGCTGCCCTTTCTGGGGCAGCCTTTCGATTACACGAGGGTGAACGCATCACTGAGTGACACGCGTCATCGAGTAGTCTTTTTTCGAGAGGGTCAGCGTAATGGACTCACCGCTACCCTGTTTTTCCAGCAGCTTCAGCGTATTGTCATCGGTACGCTGATAGTAAGATGCAGGTTCGCTATCGTCATCCGGCATCAGGTGGTACACCACGGCCTTGGGATCTTCAGAAGACCCTGTCAGCACGGCGAACAACCCTTTGACGTTGAACGTATGGTTGTTGCCATCGTCCTTGGCCCCCAGATAGTTCTGCGTCAGGGTGAAGCCATCCGGCTGACCGTCTTGAGTGAAGTTGAGCGTCAGCTCGTTGCGAATGCCATCGCAGTCAGCGCACGGCGCCGTACCTGCAAAGCGCTGTTGTACGCCCGCCTTCGCTTCCTGCTGGCCCGGTGTGGCCGTCTTACTGGCATCGGAATCACCGCCGTTGCAGCCAGCAATTGCCCCGATAGAAAGGCATGCTGCAACCAATGCCCCTGTGAACATCAAACGTTGTTTCGCCATGATTGCGTTATCTCCTCAAAGCAACTGCCTACAGCATTGTACCTGTTCGGCGACTCGTCAATGTCGTGAGGGGCTTTGGCAGGCCACAATTTCGTTTTACTGCCTCATTGCGCTCATCCGCTAGGCAGGATTCTCGGCTAACAGGTGCATGTCGGACGCTTTCTTGATCGCATGCTTGGCATTGACGGCCTTGAGCTTGGACACCACGTTGCGCATATGAAATTTCACCGTGCGCTCGGAGATGTTGAGAATCACGGCAATCTCTTCATAGGTCTTGCCGATGCTCGCCCAATGCAGCACTTCGTTTTCACGTTCCGACAACGGATTGCGAAGATCGCGGGCAAAGAGGAAGCCTGCTGCCCCAAAATGCGCCACGTAGCGTTCGTGTGTATCGAGCAACTGCATCTGCAGACTGGCGCGATTCTTGACGATGAGATGGTTGAACGTGTCAGCATCATGGCTGTGATTGCAGATGTGCAACGTCCCCATGTTGCCGTAGTGATCATGCACCACGAAGGTATAACCCGCCGTAATACGGTAATGCTTGGCAATATCGAAGATGTTGCTGCATTCCGCCCCCATCGTGGCGGCCGTGTCCCATGCAAACGGCGTCACCCGATGTCGTGCCGTTTCGATAACGGAATCGATCCGGTACAGCTTTTCTGCACAGTAGCGCTCGTAGTACTCACGCGGGAAATTCGAAATGATCTCAGGTTGGACAGCCCCTTCCCGAGGCAGTGAATAGTAGGCGAATTGATCAAGGCCTAGTGCACTCAGAGCTTCGGTCAGTGTCGAAAAGATTTCTTCATAGAAGGCATCCTTGCCCGACGCATTTACTTTGTCTTCCACTTTTTCCTGCATGCCACTATCCCTTGTGCAATGTCATGAGAATCGACCGACCAGCGGTTTTTATCATTGGTAAAATATCACCTGTGACGCTCGATAAAAACCCGCATTGTTCACTCGGGAATAAAATTCAACGAACGTCTTAACCAGTACCAGTCGGGGCCCCGCGCTTTTGCTAGGCAAAATACCCACAGCAGGGTCGAGTGTTACCATATGGCACTTCCCCCCGATAAAAAACGGGGTGCCCCCTGTAAAAAGGTCGCACCCCATGCGTTCCAAAATAGCAGACGACAGCTTACCTCATCCGCAAACCTTGCACTTAATTTCCATGTTTATTAGTCCTTTACCACTGGTAACCGACCCCCACAGCGCCGCCCACTTCACCCTGAGTATTGCCTGAAACCTGGCCCTTTATGATCCAGCGACCATTATCGGTCATGGTCGAAAGACCTACGGCAACGGCAGACTGGCCTTCATACGTACCCCCTGCCGCCGACATCATACTGCGGCCCGGCAATACGGCCTGCGGCAGCCCCGTCATCGCCATAGCCGACGCCGTACCCGCCTTAGCATGACGTTCGACCTTGTCGATACGATGGTCCATGGCACTGAAACCTCGGCTCATCTGCCCCACCGTAGCGGCATCGTGCGCTTGGGTACCGTCCGCGACATTGCTGATGGCACGCTCACTGCCTACGCTGCCGACCGACACGGTATTGTCTCGGCCGTCCGTAGAAGAGCCTGCTCCCAACGCAACAGAGTTTTGACCATCAGCCGTCGCATTCTGACCGAAGGCCGCACTCTGACTGCCACTCGCAGTTGCGTTCTGGCCATAAGCCGTCGAGCCGTCACCAGAGGCCTTGGCCGCGTTGCCGCCAGCAGTGCTGCCGGTGCCGGAAGCAACGGCATCCCTACCGAAAGCGGAGCTGTTATCGGCGCTCGCTTTGGCGCCATGACCAGAGGCAGTAGACCCTGTTCCAGACGCCTGAGCATTCACGCCACTGGCCGTTGCATAGTCGCCTTTCGCGGAGGAATTAGTACCGGTTGCCGTACTTTCCTTACCACCGGCACTGGCACCTGCACCTGTTGCAGAAGCGTTTTCACCCGTGGCTTTAGCACCATTACCCAGCGCCGTGCTGTTGGTATTGGAAGCAACGCTGTTAGCACCACCCGCCGTGCTGCCGTTGCCTGTAGCGGAGGCCTTGTCACCGTTGGCCGTAGCGCCCACACCTGACGCATTGGCCCCTGCGCCTGTTGCCGAGCTGTGATCGCCGGTCGCCGATGAACTGCCGCTATCGGAATTCGAGGCCGTACTCTGTCCCAGTCCTTGCAGCGCCTGATCGACCCCAACGTACTGCTTACCGTTCAAGGTATATACCGGTACAGACAGCGTACCGTCTGCGTTAACGGTAGAGCCACCGCCAAGGCTGTTGGCAATGCTCATGTTGCTGGCATGGAGCTGACTGCCGTTGATGGCATCCTGACTCGTGCTGTTGATATCGCCGTTGGCTACTTGCATCAGCTTGCGAGCATTGCCGTTCTTGTCCGCAAAGGTTACGGCCTTACCGTTGCTGTCCTTACCAACGGTGATGGTTGCATCGTTGCTTTCCTGCTGAACAATACCCGATTTCCCACTTGCCATCTGATTGATCGCATTGGTGTTGTTCACCGTACGGTCATCAAGATTGGTGAGTGCGCCACCCACATTATTGGCCGTTGTTGTGGAACCATCTGCGTTGTGAAGCGTATAGGAAGGCGCCGTAACCGAACCGTTATCCGCCACACTGGCCCCGCCCCCAAGCGCGTTGGCTAGGCCGGTGTCCGCTGTCTGACGCTGCGTCTGCTCGTTGTGCAGCTGGCTGCCGTTCACTGCCTCCTTACTGGTAGCACTGACACTACCGTCTGAAACGCTCGTCAGCGTACGCGTGCCGCCGTTCTTGTCGGCAAACGACACTTCTGTACCGTCAGTATCCTTGCCCACCGTGATCTTCTCACCAGCCGCAGCCTGCTGAGTCAAGCCAGTCTTACCACCGGTGATATCGCTGATGGCCTGGTTGGTCGCATAGAGCTGGCTACCGTTCACGGCCTGCTTGCTGTCTGCCGTCACGGCACCATTAGCGACGTTGTCGAGCACGGTGCCTTTGTCACCACCTTCCAACGATGCCTTGCTGGTATTGATGGTACCGTCAGCGTTGCGGTTGTACTTGACCGCACCAGCGTCAATATCGCGCATCGCCTCTTCAACACGGTCAAAATTGCGGCCATTCACGCTATAGCCGTACTCACCAGCGGGATTGACGCGAGCCGCAATCTCACGGATCTGATCCGTATTGGTGATCGTACGGCCATCAACATTACTGAGTGCCTCACCAACGTTGCTGTAGGTCACGGCAGGCTGCTCGCCAGAGTGCTGGTTGTAGGTGTGCAGCTGATACGACGGTGCCGTCACCGTACCGTCAGGGTTCAGCGTCGAACTACCGCCGAGTGCATTGGCAATACTTTGATTACCCGCATACAGCTGGCTGCCATTCACAGCATCCGTGCTGGTAGACGTAATAGCACCCGCCGTCACATTGGTCAGCTTACGTGTGCCGCTGTTCTTATCAGCAAACGACACTTCCGTACCATCCGTATCCTTACCGACGGTGATCTTCTCACCCGCAGCAGCCTGCTGCGTCAGCCCGGTCTTACCACTGTTGATGTTGTTGATCGCATCGGTGTTGCCCGCAGTGCGGGTATCCACGTTGGTCAACGCATCACCCACGTTATTGGCGGTAGTGGTCGAGCCATCGGCGTTATGTACGGTGTAGGAAGGATTACTTACCGTGCCATCATCAGCCACTTTGGAACCGCCACCCAGCGCATTCGCTAGGCCTGTATCCGCGGTCTGACGCTGTGCCTGCTCACTGTGCAGCTGGCTACCGTTCGCCGCCTGTTTGCTATCAGAAGCGATTGTGCCTGGCGCAACATTATCCAGTGTGGTGCCGTTGCTTTCGCCTCCCAGCGTGGCCTTGTCTTTGTTGACACTGCCATCGCTGTTGCGGTCGTACTTCACAGCATTTTCATCAACTGCGGCCAACGCTTTATCAACGCCCTGGTAAGACTGACCGTGAACACTGTAGGTTGGGGCTGTGACAGTGCCATCAGGGTTCAGCGTCGAACCACCACCTAGTGCATTGGCAAGGCTCTGATTACCCGCATACAGCTGGCTGCCATTTACGGCATCTGTGCTGCTAGAACTGATCGTTCCTGCCGCCACATTGGTCAGCTTACGCGCGGCACCGCTTTTATCAGCAAAGGTAACTTCGGTGCCGTCTGTATCTTTTGCCACCGTGATCGGTTTGCCTGCTGCTTCCTGCTGTACCAGACCCGTCTTACCGCTGCTGATGTTATTGATCGCATCGGTGTTGCCCGCGGTGCGGGTATCCACGTTGGTCAACGCATCACCCACGTTATTGGCGGTAGTGGTCGAGCCATCGGCGTTATGTACGGTGTAGGTTGGGTTGGTCACCGTACCGTCATCAGCCACTTTGGAGCCACCACCCAACGCATTCGCTAGGCCGGTATCCGCGGTCTGGCGCTGTGTCTGCTCACTGTGCAGCTGGCTACCGTTCACTGCCTGTTTGCTGCCAGAAGCGATTGTGCCTGGCGCAACATTATCCAGTGTGGTGCCGTTATCGCCACCTTCCAGCGAGGCTTTGCTCTTGTCGATCGTGCCATCGCTGTTGCGGTTGTATTTCACCGCGCCATCGTTCACGTCCTTCAGCGCATCACCGATGTTGTTGTAGGTAGTGCCATTGTTGGCATATGTCGGCTTCGTCACCATGCCATCAGGGTTCAGCGTCGAACCACCACCTAGTGCATTGGCAAGGCTCTGATTACCCGCATACAGCTGGCTGCCATTCACGGCATCCGTGCTACTAGAACTGATCGTTCCTGCCGTCACATTGGTCAGCTTACGTGTGCCGCTGTTCTTATCAGCAAACGACACTTCCGTACCATCCGTATCCTTACCGACGGTGATCTTCTCACCCGCAGCAGCCTGCTGTGTTAACCCGGTCTTACCACTGTTGATATTGTTGATCGCATCGGTGTTGCCCGCGGTGCGGGTATCCACGTTGGTCAACGCATCACCGACGTTATTGGCGGTAGTGGTCGAGCCGTCAGCATTGTGTACGGTGTAGGTTGGGTTGGTCACCGTACCGTCATCAGCCACTTTGGAACCGCCTCCCAGCGCATTCGCTAGGCCTGTATCCGCGGTCTGACGCTGTGTCTGCTCACTGTGCAGCTGGCTACCGTTCACTGCCTGTTTGCTGTCAGAAGCGATCGTGCCCGGCGCAACGTTATCCAGCGTGGTGCCGTTATCGCCACCTTCCAGCGAGGCTTTGCTCTTGTCGATCGTGCCATCGCTGTTGCGGTTGTATTTTACCGCGCCATCGTTCACGTCCTTCAGCGCGTCACCGATGTTGTTGTAGGTAGTGCCATTGTTGGCATATGTCGGCTTCGTCACCGTGCCATCAGGGGTCAGCGTCGAACCACCGCCGAGTGCATTGGCGATACTTTGATTACCCGCATACAGCTGGCTGCCATTTACGGAATCCGTGCTGGTAGACGTAATAGCACCCGCCGTCACATTGGTCAGCTTACGTGTGCCGCTGTTCTTATCAGCAAACGACACTTCCGTACCATCCGTATCCTTACCGACGGTGATCTTCTCACCCGCAGCAGCCTGCTGCGTCAGCCCGGTCTTACCACTGTTGATATTGTTGATCGCATCGGTGTTGCCCGCGGTGCGGGTATCCACGTTGGTCAACGCATCACCCACGTTATTGGCGGTAGTGGTCGAACCATCGGCGTTGTGTACGGTGTAGGTTGGGCTGGTCACCGTACCGTCATCAGCCACTTTGGAACCGCCACCCAGCGCATTCGCTAGGCCTGTATCCGCGGTCTGACGCTGTGTCTGCTCACTGTGCAGCTGGCTGCCATTCACAGCATCCGTGCTACTAGAACTGATCGTTCCTGCCGTCACATTGGTCAGCTTACGTGTGCCGCTGTTCTTATCAGCAAACGACACTTCCGTACCATCCGTATCCTTACCGACGGTGATCTTCTCACCCGCAGCAGCCTGCTGTGTTAACCCGGTCTTACCACTGTTGATATTGTTGATCGCATCGGTGTTGCCCGCGGTGCGGGTATCCACGTTGGTCAACGCATCACCGACGTTATTGGCGGTAGTGGTCGAGCCGTCAGCATTGTGTACGGTGTAGGTTGGGTTGGTCACCGTACCGTCATCAGCCACTTTGGAACCGCCTCCCAGCGCATTCGCTAGGCCTGTATCCGCGGTCTGACGCTGTGTCTGCTCACTGTGCAGCTGGCTACCGTTCACTGCCTGTTTGCTGTCAGAAGCGATCGTGCCCGGCGCAACGTTATCCAGCGTGGTGCCGTTATCGCCACCTTCCAGCGAGGCTTTGCTCTTGTCGATCGTGCCATCGCTGTTGCGGTTGTATTTCACCGCGCCATCGTTCACGTCCTTCAGCGCATCACCGATGTTGTTGTAGGTAGTTCCATTGTTGGCATATGTCGGCTTCGTCACCGTGCCATCAGGGTTCAGCGTCGAACCACCACCTAGTGCATTGGCAAGGATCTGATTACCCGCATACAGCTGGCTGCCATTCACAGCATCCGTGCTGGTAGACGTAATAGCACCCGCCGTCACATTGGTCAGCTTACGTGTGCCGCTGTTCTTATCAGCAAACGACACTTCCGTACCGTCTGTATCCTTACCGACAGTGATCTTCTCACCCGCAGCAGCCTGCTGCGTCAGCCCGGTCTTACCACTGTTGATGTTGTTGATCGCATCGGTGTTGCCCGCGGTGCGGGTATCCACGTTGGTCAACGCATCACCCACGTTATTGGCGGTAGTGGTCGAGCCATCGGCGTTATGTACGGTGTAGGTTGGGTTGGTCACCGTACCGTCATCAGCCACTTTGGAGCCACCACCCAACGCATTCGCTAGGCCGGTATCCGCGGTCTGACGCTGTGTCTGCTCACTGTGCAGCTGGCTACCGTTCACTGCCTGTTTGCTGTCAGAAGCGATCGTGCCCGGCGCAACGTTATCCAGCGTGGTGCCGTTATCGCCACCTTCCAGCGAGGCTTTGCTCTTGTCGATCGTGCCATCGCTGTTGCGGTTGTATTTTACCGCGCCATCGTTCACGTCCTTCAGCGCATCACCGATGTTGTTGTAGGTAGTGCCATTGTTGGCATATGTCGGCTTCGTCACCGTGCCATCAGGGTTCAGCGTCGAACCACCACCTAGTGCATTGGCAAGGCTCTGATTACCCGCATACAGCTGGCTGCCATTCACAGCATCCGTGCTGGTAGACGTAATAGCACCCGCCGTCACATTGGTCAGCTTACGTGTGCCGCTGTTCTTATCAGCAAACGACACTTCCGTACCGTCTGTATCCTTACCGACAGTGATCTTCTCACCCGCAGCAGCCTGCTGCGTCAGCCCGGTCTTACCACTGTTGATGTTGTTGATCGCATCGGTGTTGCCCGCGGTGCGGGTATCCACGTTGGTCAACGCATCACCCACGTTATTGGCGGTAGTGGTCGAGCCATCGGCGTTATGTACGGTGTAGGAAGGATTACTTACCGTCCCGTCATCAGCCACTTTGGAACCGCCACCCAGCGCATTCGCTAGGCCTGTATCCGCGGTCTGACGCTGTGTCTGCTCACTGTGCAGCTGGCTACCGTTCACTGCCTGTTTGCTATCAGAGGCGATCGTGCCCGGCGCAACGTTATCCAGCGTGGTGCCGTTATCGCCACCTTCCAGCGAGGCTTTGCTCTTGTCGATCGTGCCATCGCTGTTGCGGTTGTATTTCACCGCGCCATCGTTCACGTCCTTCAGCGCATCACCGATGTTGTTGTAGGTAGTGCCATTGTTGGCATATGTCGGCTTCGTCACCGTGCCATCAGGGTTCAGCGTCGAACCACCGCCCAAGGCATCGGCAAGGCTCTGATTACCCGCATACAGCTGGCTGCCATTCACGGCATCCGTGCTGCTAGAACTGATCGCGCCGGCTGCTACGTTGGTCAGTTTGCGAGCGCCATTGTTCTTATCAGCAAACGACACTTCCGTACCATCCGTATCCTTACCGACGGTGATCTTCTCACCCGCAGCAGCCTGCTGTGTTAACCCGGTCTTACCGCTGTTGATGTTATTGATCGCATCGGTGTTACCTGCGGTACGGTTATCCACATTAGTAATCGCATCACCGACGTTATTAGCGGTAGTGGTCGAGCCATCGGCGTTATGCACGGTGTAGGAAGGATTACTTACCGTCCCGTCTGAATTGACGGTTGAGCCTCCGCCCAGCGCATTCGCTACGCTGCTGCTAGTGCCATAGAGCTGGCTACCGTTGATCGCCTGTTTGCTTGATGAAGACACTGTGCCGTTGGCGACGTTATCTAACGTAGTACCGTTACTGCCGCCTTCCAGTGTGGCTTTATCCTTGTTGATGCTGCCGTCGCTGCCGCGTTCGTACTTCACAGCACCGCTGTTTACATCGCTTAACGCCTCGGCCACATTATTGAAAGACTTGTTGTTATTGGTATAGGTCGGCGCTGTCACTGTGCCGTCATCGGCGACAGCCGCACCACCACCCAAGGCCGTTGCTAGGCCGTTATCTGCCGTACGACGCTGCGTCCGTTCCGTGTTCAATTGGCTGCCGTTCACGGCATCCTTGCTGCTAGAACTGATCGCGCCGGCTGCTACGTTGGTCAGTTTGCGAGCGCCATTGTTCTTATCAGCAAACGACACTTCCGTACCATCCGTATCCTTACCGACAGTGATCTTCTCACCCGCAGCAGCCTGCTGTGTTAACCCGGTCTTACCACTGTTGATGTTGTTGATCGCATCGGTGTTGCCCGCGGTGCGGGTATCCACGTTGGTCAACGCATCACCCACGTTATTGGCGGTAGTGGTCGAACCATCGGCGTTATGCACGGTGTAGGAAGGATTACTTACCGTCCCGTCAGAATTGACGGTTGAGCCTCCGCCCAGCGCATTCGCTACGCTGCTGCTAGTGCCATAGAGCTGGCTACCGTTGATCGCCTGTTTGCTTGATGAAGACACTGTGCCGTTGGCGACGTTATCTAACGTAGTGCCGTTACTGCCGCCTTCCAGTGTGGCCTTATCCTTGTTGATGCTGCCGTCGCTGCCGCGTTCGTACTTCACAGCACCGCTGTTTACATCGCTTAACGCCTCGGCCACATTATTGAAAGACTTGTTGTTATTGGTATAGGTCGGCGCTGTCACTGTGCCGTCATCGGCGACAGCCGCACCGCCACCTAAGGCCGTTGCTAGGCCGTTATCTGCCGTACGACGCTGCGTCCGTTCCGTGTTCAATTGGCTGCCGTTCACGGCATCCTTGCTGTTAGCGGAGATATCGCCATCCGTCACATTGGTCAGCTTACGTGTGCCGCTGTTCTTATCAGCAAACGACACTTCCGTACCGTCCGTATCCTTACCAACAGTGATCTTCTCACCCGCAGCAGCCTGTTGCGTCAGACCGGTCTTACCGCTGTTGATGTTATTGATCGCGTCTGTGTTGCCCGCGGTGCGGTTATCCACGTTGGTCAACGCATCGCCCACATTATTGGCTGTGGTCGCGGAGCCATCGGCGTTATGCACGGTGTAGGAAGGATTACTTACCGTCCCGTCAGAATTAACGGTTGAGCCTCCGCCCAGCGCATTCGCCACGCTGCTGCTAGCGCCATGCAGCTGGCTACCATTGATCGCCTCCATACTGCTTGACGATACGGTCCCTTTGCCAAGGTTGTCGATAACGGTGCCTCGACCAGAACCTTCGTGGTTTGGGTCATCTTCGTTAGGCAGGTCACCTTGCAACGTAGCGCGCATGTAATTGATTTTGCCGTTGCTGTCACGGTCGTATTTCAAAGCACCTTTGTTGACGTCCTTCAGTGCATCCGCAACATTATTGAACGAGGTATTATTGTTGGCATAAGTCGGTGCGGTATACGCACCGGTAGAGCTGTCAAATGCAGCGCCGCCGCCCAAGCTAGAGGCAAGGTTACTACCGACGTACCTCAGCTGACGCAAGTTGACAGCATCGGTGTCCTGCGTACCGCCAGCCACATTGATAATCTGACGCTCATTATCAGTGCTACCTACTGACACAGCCCCTTTCTGAGATTTAACTGCCGTTCCAGAAAAGACTTCTGTACCACTATTAAGGCCCGCACGGCTCGCCGTAGCGCCTTCACCAAGTGCTACGCCACTGGCACTAGAACTTTTAGCGCCATTACCCAGTGCTACAGCGCTATCACCAGAAGCAGCGCTGCTATTTCCCAGCGCAATAGCATTTGTTTCTGATGATGTTGCAGCCTGACCTAACGCCATTGACCCCGTTTCACTCGCTTGGGCACCACGGCCAACCGCCAGCGCATTTTCTTTAGCAGCTGAAGCACTATCACCCAGTGCAATAGCGCTCTGATCCGCAGCGCTCGCACCGTAGCCTGCAGCCAATGCATTAGCACCACTGCTGCTGGTATTACGCCCTACAGCCGTAGCGTTCTCAGCGGTTGCCTGGCTAGAAGAGCCCAGCGCTGTTGATTTTGCTCCAGAGGCATTGGTAGAAGTACCTGCCGCTAAGCTCGATTCACCAGAAGAGGCCGCCAGATTACCGATAGCTGCGCTATTTGCACCGGAAGCTTTAGTGTTAGAACCAAGCGCCGTAGCATTCGATTGCGAAGCACTCGCTTGATACCCGTTGGCAACAGACTGGTTTCCCGCTGAAGAGGCGTAATTACCCAACGCAGTGCTGAAATCACCTTTTGAGGTACTGTCCTCGCCAATCGTGACAGAGTAGTTACCTAACCCTTTGGCATCGTACCCAATGGCAATCGCAGAAGTACCTGATGCCGCAGCATTTTTACCAATTGCCACCGTGTTTTTGCTAGAAGCAGTCGCTTTAGTACCCAATGCAGTAGCGTATTGGCTGGTCGCTTTAGCACCCGAACCAATAGCGGTTGCATCAGGAGAAGTGGCCTGTGTGCCATACGTCGTATCGGAGGCAATACGTTCACTGTCATTGGTTGATGTACTGGATGGGCTTTCTTCTGATGGGGCACCAATCGCAATACTACGACGGCCACTCGCTGTTGCAGCTAATCCCATCGCAATAGCCTGCTGGTCGGATGCTTTAGAGGCATTACCAATTGCTGTGCTGCTATAACCAGAGGCTTTACTATCCTTGCCTTCCGCAAATGAATAAGCGCCGGAAGCATTGCTTGACGCACCTAGTGCATTGGCATAAGTCGCAGAAGCACTGCTTGACGCGCCTAGTGCATTGGCATTGTCTGCTGATGCAGTACTGATGTTACCTAATGCGATCGAGCTAAAACCTGAAGATTTTGCAGTACTCCCTTCAGCGATAGAAGCCACGCCAGAAGCAGCCGCTTGATACCCTAACGCCGTACTATTATTGGCGGAAGCATTAGCATCACTCCCAATACCAATCGCACCGTTAGCAACACCTTTAGCGCCATTACCTAACGCAACCGTGCCATTGCCGGTGGATTGAGTATTGTAACCTTCTGCCACAGCAGCCTGCCCACTTGCGACTGATTTTGTACCAGAGGCAATAGCATTGGCACCAGACGCATTGGCCTGATAACCAAACGCCTGCGCGCCACCCGTAGAGGCCGTCGACATAGAACCAATTGCAGACGCATTATCCCCTGATGCAGAAGCCTTATAACCATACGCAGAGTTATTGTTATTACTGGCCTTCGCGCTCTGACCGGTGGCAACACTGCCATTGCCCGTTGAGCTCGAGCTTTCACCAAGTGCAATAGATGAAATTCCCGTAGATTTTGCTGCGGTACCCAGCGCGATAGCATCCTGCCCTGAGGCTTGAGTGTTATTACTCGTATCCTGCTTGACCCCTCCGGTGGTAGAAGGTGTCCCCATTGCAATAGAGCGAAGGCCAGTGGCCGATGCAGAGTAACCATAAGCCATTGCACTTTCGGCATCGGCTGTTGACACTGTGCCCAGGGCAATGGAATGCATTGCGCCTGCATAAGACAAGTGACCTTGCGCAATACTCGCTAGTCCAGAAGCGTAAGAAGCACTACCAATCGCCATACTTGCCTGTCCCACAGCGCTGGCAGATGTACCGATGGCTTCACTCAATGACGCCGCTGTCGTGTTAGACCCGAAGGAGACAGCAGATCCTTTTGATTGAGCATTCTGGCCAATTGCAACGCCATAGTTGCCAGTCATCCAAGTATTGTTGCTACTGCTGTCTGCTTTACTAGTGGCGCCTTTACCGTCGGTACGAAGCTGAACAATATCCGTTTTTTTACTGGTATCGACGTTAGCACCGTTAGAGCCATTATCATGACCTATAACAATAGACTTACAGTCGGCGCTGCTAGTACATAGGGGGATCTCGTAATACGACGACTGTGAGGCATGCGCTAAAGGGACAATCGACATGATGATCCCGCCTACCAGCAAGATCAGTAAGTAAGGTGCCTGCCATACGCGACGTGTCTGACCTGAAGACACAGATTCAGCCCCTCGGCGTGATGCCAACTCTGATGCAGCGACCCATGCACCCAGCGCACTATTCCAAATTACCCGATATACCCTGTTCATCCCTTGGTCCTCTATGATCAATCCGTTGATCTTTTTTTCTGCTTCGCTGTAATGGCCGGCTCGGTCGAAAAGGGAACGGCAAGCCGCGTGCACCTAAGGACACGCGAAGGCCAACAAGTAAGTTCACAGTGGTGACAGCAGAAAAGCATGCTGATAAGCAATGCAGGAAATGCTTGAGGCTAAAGGCAAAAAATCACAAAAAATGCAAGACGATGCCTTATTTTCCCAATAATTCAAAAGATAGTCACAATCATTGCCGTTTCAAGAAACAAGGCATGAAACGAGCAAAAGATTGAAAAAAAGTAGACGCTTATTTAATTAATCGTTATCCGCCCTCTGCCGATAAGCATTCTTGAACGAAAGCCCAATTTTCAATTAAGACGATGAAAAACAAGAGAAAAATAAAAATAGATGCTATTTATAATTTAGCCGCTACTGGACATAACCTACTGTTTAACCAGTTATTATCTCGAAAGAAGACAACGGGTTCGAAAAGCGAAAAATCAACTTAAAGTTGAATTGGCGTGAATAAAAAGACATACAGAAAGGAAGCCAAACAGCACACGGCACTTTCGAGACGTGCCATGCTCTAATACGAAAGTACCGCGATTACAGCGATAGCCGTTTGACGTGATGTAGGCTCGGCAAGCAAGGCCGTGCCACATGTAGAGGAGATGGACAGATGAAGAAAATACTCGTTGCTGCCGTTTGCCTGGCTGGCGCATTTTCACTGGGTGCTCAGGCATGCCCTCCTGGAACGCATCCGGTAGGCGGCACTGGTCCTCACCATAAAGGTGGCACCTGCGTTGCCAACCATCAGAAGACACCTGCACGCCCGCATCACGAAGCCAAACCGGCTAAGAAACCGCATGCTGAAGCGCCGCAACATCAGAACAAGGCACCTGCACCGGACCGTAACCGCGCACAGCAGCAGCCTGAACAACCGCCGGTCAACGGCCCTGTAGATCAGGCTCCGGGGCGCTAAGCCCCAGGAATCTCGCGCCCTCGAGCGCGAACGCATCCGCAGCAAAAAGCAGGCATTACGCCTGCTTTTCTTTTTTTACAGCTACATAGCGTTATCCAGCAACGTCAGCGAGTGGCGCAGTATCTTGCGCAATGGGGTAGGAAACGGCTTCTGGGACGTGTCCGGCACCGAAGACGGGGAACGCTCGCTGCCGGGCAAGTGAACGGGCACGTTGATGCGCGTTCTGACATCAGGCCGTTGCTGGTTGTTACCGACCTGCAGCAGAAGACGGCTGGAGAAGGTCGTTTGAGGCAACGGATGCTTTAAGTAGAGGTCGATCGGCAGCAGTATCATTACCGGCGCACGATAGTCTTGGCTCGGCGCATTACGCCAGTGCCGACAACCCCACTCATCATGATGATCGCAGATGCGAAGCAGCGAGAAAGTAGGCATGTGCTGATCGCTTTTCAATACGTGCAGCCGTTTACCCATGGGGTAGATCGAACGCCCATGATCCACGGAAATCTCCAGATCCATGGCGTTCAGCGCCGGATCCTGCCAAGCAGGATCAAGGTAGACATGGAGCGCCTGAGAAGATTGCTGCTCCGCTGCCAGCTCCCCCCCTCGCTCATCACTCCACGCACATTCGATAGGCACATCCATGTGAATGTGCCAGATCAGACCATTACCGCGCTCCTTATCTCTGTAATGCAGTGGCAACTCACCCTCATAAGCGTGAGTACTCTCCGCCGTCGGCAATTCTCCGCGTTGCAGACACACCAATGCCTTGGCATGCCCGGACATCAACACGGCCAGCAGCAGTATGCCTAGCCACACACTAGACACATGAAAACCTCGCATTCTTACACCTGTGTACATAGTTCTTCCCGTTCAGGTGTGAAGAGCAGCAATAAGAGATAGCACGAGGAGACATTGCCTCTGCCATTCATCAGAAAGCGCCATACTCTTCAGGAAGAAAATTGATTATTTCCCTACAAGCAACAACCCTGAAATGCCCGCACTCGCCTATTCTCCTATCGGCAGCAGTGTCCGTTCTGCTGTGAACCTGTTTGCTACTCCCACTATTTCTATGGAGAACAAACAAGTACCACGTCGATGCAGGCCGTTGATATCCTTCAGAATCGTATACCCCACGTTTACAATCATCTTCACAGTCAACGCACAAAAAATCTGCTACCCACTACGGGCAGATGGCACCTGTTACCCCAGATAAATGGCACGCAAAGAAGCACGGCGCCCCAAAAGGACCCGCGCAGAAGATGTCCAAAAGCTAGGTGTCTTACCCGCCGCTACCCGTCGACGCGATCACTAAACGGGCGCGGACAAGACACCGAGGCACGCTCAGCGTGCGTGTATGACAGAGACCGTGTTGCCGCCATAGTCGTTGATCGTTTCGACCTGTAGATCATCGCGCTTGACAGCACGTACTGTCGGCTCTGTCTTGAAATCATGGGCGCTGAAAGGCGATACCATACCGATATCTCGCGAAATCGGCCGAAGCCCCTTAGTGTCCATGATCTGGTTGACCGACACGTGGAAGGGTGTCGGGTTGCTGAGTCGGATGGCAGGCCCCACCTGCTGCCATACCAGTTGACGCGGCGCACTGTCGGCACGTCCGCTCAATCCTTTCGGGCGGAAGAACACCTTGATGCGCGTACGAATGGCGAACTGCACATAGTTGCTGTCCGGGCTGGTCGGGTCCGGCGGAATATCCATGACGTTGAGATAAAATACCGACTCTCGATCGGTCGGCAGCGGATCGCCATTCCAGGCAATCTTCAATGCCTGCGACATGCCCCCATTGACGCGAGCCACGGGCGGTATCAGAGAGAACGGCACGTCTTCCTCATCCGGAATGGAATCAGGATTGCCATTGTCGATCCACGACTGCATCAATGAGGGCTGATTGCCTTCATTGGTGACATTGACCGTCACATCGCGCGCAGCGCCGTTGTAGATGACACGCGTCGTGTTGATGACGAGATTTGCCTCTGCATACCTCGTCATTAGAAGCAAAAACACACCGCTTATCTTCAATAAAGTCGACAGATAGGACTGATAACATCCCCCTCTAGCGCCGATCATGACTGTATCCCTTGCTTAAGCGCAGTCGCCGGCAACGACGCTTGGCATCGTTACCGGCTCTGACATGTTTCATATCAGTTATAGCTGAGTGCATACGTCACCAAGGTCCTGACCCCCCCTGCGCGCGTCTCGTCATTACCCGTTTTGTAGTAATTGGCGTAGAAGCGTAGAGGTTGAGGAGTCTTGGCCGTCGATGACGCCGTGATCCGCGTGTCATACGGCGTATTCAACTTGATCAGTTCGTCAGGGTGGCCCTGTTCAGTGATCGCAATGCCGATGTTGCTGGGACGCCCATCCCGTGTCGGCATTTCGTTGCGCAGATACTTGCCGTCGGACGAGATCTGCGGACCACTGAAGGACATACGAATGGTCGGCGACCATCCTGACCGCGCGCTGCCGGCCTGAGCACAGTCGGAAAGATCAAGCTGGAACGGCTGACGATTGACGGGAATCAGTCCGCGCTGCGTCATGGTATTTGCCTGTTCCACACTGATAGGCGGCAACGACACTGTTAGGCTGCTGCTGTTGTGACCGTTGATCGTGCACGTTGTATCGGTCACTGCACCCTGGAACGTAATCGTTCCCCCGCCGAGAACACCTTCCGCTGCTGCCGCGATCGGCATTGCGAGGCTTAATGTGGAAACTGCTGCCGCAATAGTCATGCTGGATGTCTTCATGGCCCGTTTTCACCTCGGATGTACTGTAACTTACTGTAATCGAAAGGAAAGATAGATTCCTTATCAGCGATTCCAGTGGTTAACGCTTGCCATACCCTGCTTGCCGTTAGCCGGCGTCTAGATCGACCACCCTCATAACTATATGAAACACTTATTTTCACATAGTTACAATTGAGGCGCGAATACTCCAAGGAATTCAACCTGAATTTCCTTTTTTTCGATAACATCATGTAATTACTAGTTAGCACCAACTACTAGCCCCCGCCTTTTCAATACTTGTTTACTGCTCTTTTTTTACCAATAGTATCTTCTGGACTAAAAATCCAGGAGCAGCCAAAACCCGCTGAAAACACGGGAATTAGCGGCTTGCCATCCATTTATTTACGGCCAGAGACAGCGTTTCCTGAAATTATCGAAACAAGGCGTGGGATAGGAAAAATAAATTAAAATTAGCTCTGGAATATATGAAAATGGGGTGCTAGCAAGCTGTATTGAAAAAAGCAAAAAAATGTCAAAAATAATACTTTATATTTATATGAAAGCTCGTTAAAACACGTTAATTGCCCTGAAAAGAAACACCCCCTGGATAAATATGGCAAAAATAAGAATACTTCTTTAAAGTTGATATATCACATGTAAATCCACGTATATAGCTATGCTAGTATCCCTAAGACGGTGCGTTTAGAACGAAAGATAACCCTAGGTGCGGCGGGAGATATCTCCAAAGTAAGTTCTTACAACCGCGCCTCATTATCATTCAAGGATTTGTCAGAGACGACATCTCGGATAACAGCAAGATGCAGTTCATACGTATATGTCTTCATGTCTGTGACAACAGCAAATTAGATAAAACGCATGAAATACGATGACCTGCCGATAAATCATCCGGGCTTAGGTCTAACACCCTTGTGAAACACCAAACATTCGTCCTCGGGCGGCCAACGTATTCCACTCTTGTTCTGTACGCATTCGTTAACCGAAACCGCGTCCGACATTCTTATCGGCCAGCCACGAGGGAGACTTCAGCGATGCCCTTTTCTGCATTGCAACCGTCTCAAACGAACAGCACACATGCGAAGCAGCGTCATTCCGAGGGAAAGAATGCAGATGACACTCGTAGACTGGTCGTCAGCTTGCCGTTGCACGTCCAGCACTTGATTCCAAGACGGCACGGACGCGCATGACTGCACAGGGATACAGCATTGACGCTGAAAGTGCAGAACACGCCTTCAGGCAACACCATACGGTTTCATACGGCAGTGGATCGATAACCATGCTTGGCATGATGAAACAGATACGCAGAACCCAAAGCACCATGGAGGCGATTCAGCGCGCCACGATGGTGATGGAAATGACTCCTCAGGGATACATCACGAGCGTCAACGCCAATTATCAGCGTTTCATGGGCTATGATGCATCGCAGCTGCTCGATCACCACCATGCCGTACTGTGCAGTGACAGCTATGCGCGTCACCGCGCCTACTACGCATTCTGGCAGCAGCTCAGCAAGGGCGTGAGCATCTCTGGGCATTTCCAGCGTCAGACACAGTCCGGCCGCATGGTCTGGCTGCAGGCGGCCTATACGCCCATTCTCGATTCTCACGGGCAGGTCACGCGCATCATCAAGATCGCCACACCGCTGTCCGAACAGCTGGCGCCCGTTATGGCTCCGCCACTGCAGGAAGAAAACGAAGTGTCCGCGCACGCCATGTCAACGCTGACACTGTCGCCGTCAGGGGTCATTATTGACGCCAACGAACAGTTCATGCAGGTGATGGGGTATACGCGAGATCAGCTGATAGGGACACCGCATACGGAGCTGTTCATTCCAGAAGCGGGTCGCCTGCATGATGATTTCTGGACGTCGCTGTCCCATAACGACTCTATGACAGGCTGCTTCCGTTACCTGCACGCGCACGGCCACGTACTGAGCCTCTGTGCAGCCTACGTGCCGGTCAAAAACGAGCAAGGGCAGATCATGTCATTCATGGTCGTGGGACATCACGCCTGTATTTCAGAAACGCCGGGCTCGGAGGAGCACCTTCACCACAAACGTCACCCGCTGCTGGACGATACGCAGCAGATGCAGAACGAACTGCAGAGCCTGATGCAGCAAGCATCCACCCTGTCACGTCGCATTCATCATATGGCGCAACAAGCCAATGTGCTGTCCATCAACTCGTCGGTGGACGCCCTGCGCAACAACGAGCAGGGACGTGAGCTCGCCCAGATATCGCAGGCCATGCGCCGCCTGTCGTCCCATACGGCAGACAACATGCACAGCGTTGCCCACGACATTACCATGCTGTCCCAGCTGCTGCGCCACGCATCAATCGAAGCCGTGCAACCAGAAAAGGAAGCGGCCAAGGCAGAAGCCCCCAGCATGAGCGCAGAAGAGCTGATCCAGCGTGTAGCCGATACGCTGAGCCTCGCACCACAACGCCCCCATACGCGCTACGTGACCTGACCGCTAGCGACGCCCATCCTTTCTTTCAATATTCAAGGAGCGTCGAACGACGCCCCTTTTTCTTTATCTTATACCTTGTTGGTAACGCTCAGGATGCGTGAACGCCATGCGTTCTGTCTCGCCTTATTGCATTGCATGGGGCTATTTCTACTTATTGTCTTGACATGTCGACAAGGATTCATGAGCAATTCATGCTGACATATTGTATTGTTTAGACTCTTTTTGAAATTTATCCTTTTGATGAAACATCGTTAAAGGTATCCACGGACATCCGAAAAGGATTCAATAGAAAAAGGACGGTGCTGAAATGGATTCAAAAAAACGGGCCGGGGAAGTCATCGATAGAATCAAGGCGGTGCTGAATCTGCGCAGTGATCGCGAAATGGCACGTCATTTCGGATACGGCACAACCAGTATCACCAGCAAGCGTCAGCGGGGCAGCGTACCTTATGAGGAGTGCGTACTGCTGGCGGAAACCCAGGGCATCGACCTGAACTGGCTGGTGCTCGGCAAGGGCATATCGCCACTGGAAGGGCGCGGCACATCGCCTGGCATTATTACGCTGAACGGTACTCAACTGCCGCCCGACAGGGAATATGCCGCCATTGATCTTTACGATATAGACGCCGCGGCAGGCAACGGTCGCCTGCTAGAACATGAGCAGGTAGAGTCCACGGTGTATTTCGAACGGGCACTGCTTGAGGAGCGCGGCCTCTGCGCTGACACCCTGATAGGGGCTCGTGTCAGCGGCGATTCGATGAACGACACACTGAAGGACGGCGACCGCGTACTGGTTGATCGCACCCAAGTAAAACCGGATGGCGTCTTCCTGTTTCGGATGGATGACGAGCTACGCATCAAGCGTCTGCAGCGTGCAGCAGGAGGTGCTCTGCGCATACTGAGCGACAACAGCCGCTATTCTGCCGAACTTGTGCGCCCAGAAGAACTGGACAAGATCGAGATCATTGGGCGCTGTGAAGTCGTCATTGGCCGGATCATCTGATATGGCCTCAGCGCCACCCCCGCACCATCGCTTTTCATCCGATAGCAAACTGCCGGACAGCCCCTTCAAAGGCTATCCGGCAGCGGGTAGAGCACGCACATAGAAAAATGGCGAATCAATCAGTCGGCGTGGGTCTCGCTTGAGCGACTGAAGCGATGGCGCAAGAACTCAATGACGGCCGGCAGGATCGACACCACGATGATGCCGACAATCACCAGCTTGAGATTGCTCTGAACCCACGGGGTCCCACCAAAGAAGTAGCCCGCATAGGTCAGCAACAGCACCCACATCACCGCCCCAATGACGTTATAGGCCAAGAATCGGCTATAGCGCATGCCCCCCATGCCCGCCACGAAAGGCGCAAAGGTGCGCACGATGGGCACGAAACGAGCAATGATGATGGTCTTGCCGCCGTGGCGTTCATAGAACGCCTGCGTGCGTTCCAGATGCTTGCGCTTGAACAGCTTGGCATTAGGGTTGCTAAACAGCTTTTCACCAAAGAAATGCCCGATGGCATAGTTGACCGCATCCCCCAGCACAGCAGCGCCCAACATCAGCAACACCATCAGGTGGATGTTGAGGCCGTTGTCGGGACGCGCCGCCAGGGTGCCCGCCATGAACAGCAGCGAATCGCCAGGGAGGAACGGTGTAACCACCAACCCCGTTTCGCAAAACAAAATGGCGAACAGAATAGCGTACGTCCAGACGCCGTAGTCAGCGACCAGTTGGGTCAGGTGAACGTCGATATGCAGGATAAAATCCAACAGCATGTGAAGATAGCTCATGGCGTCTCCGAGTCATGAACATGACAGAATGAACAGCAGGCCTGAAAGGCCAGACCTGCTTCGTGTGTTCTCACGTCAGTAACGATGCTTACCTAACATCAAGACGCTGACGAATGGCAGCCTCGATGCCTTCGGCATCCAGCCCACAGTCGTGCAGCAGTTCCGCTGACGTGCCCTGGTCGACAAACGTGTCGGGCAATCCCAGCATTAACAGCTCAGCGGATGACGCCTGCTCGGCCAGTACGGCAGCAACGCTGCTTCCCGCACCACCGATCAATGCGTTCTCTTCCAGCGTCACTAACAATTCATGCTGCGCAGCAGACTCAAGAACGGCGTCTCGATCCAAAGGTTTGATGAAACGCATATCAATCAGGGTGGCATCCAGTGCTTCTGCAACGGCACGCGCGGGCGTGACCATGCTACCGAATGCCAGCAGTGCAACGCGCTTGCCCTCACGCAGCAGACGCGAGCGCCCTATCGGCAACACATCCAGATCGTGAGATATTGCTGCCCCAGGACCAACGCCGCGCGGATAGCGCACCACGGCAGGCCCTTCAAAGCGATAGGCTGTCGTCAACATCTGGCGACATTCGGCTTCATCGCTCGGTGCCATCAGCACGATGCCCGGCACGCAGTTCAGGAAGGAGATATCCAGCGCACCGTGATGCGTCGGCCCGTCTTCGCCGACCAACCCAGCGCGGTCTACCGCGAACGTCACGTCCAGCCCCTGCACCGCCACATCGTGAATCAGCTGATCGTAACCGCGCTGCAGGAACGTCGAATAGATGGCCACGACGGGTTTCAACCCTTCACAGGCCATTCCCGCGGCCAGCGTGACCGCATGCTGTTCAGCGATAGCGACATCAAAATAGCGTGAGGGATACTGCTGTGCGAAATGCACGAGGTCAGAGCCTTCCTTCATCGCAGGCGTGATCGCCATCAGGCGGGCATCCGCCTGCGCCATATCGCAGATCCACTCACCAAAGACCTGACAGTACTTGAGATGCGGAACGCTCGGGCGCGCTTTGGGCGACTCCAGTTTAGTAATAGCATGATAGCCCACCGGGTCCTGCTCTGCGGGCAGGAAACCACGCCCCTTGCGCGTCACCACATGCAGGAACTGCGGTCCTTTGCTGCTACGTAGCCGTGTCAGTACCTGATGCAGGGCCGTCAGATCGTGCCCGTCGATCGGGCCGGTGTATGTGAAGCCCATCTCTTCGAACAGCGTGGAAGGACTCAGCAGCCCTTTGACGTGCCCTTCGGTCATACGGGCGATATCCAGCGCACCCGGCAACTTCGACAAAACCTTGCGGCCATGATCGCGCAGCGCGGCATATGGGGAACTGGTAAGAATCTTGGACAGATAGGTGGCCAGTCCGCCGATGTTCTGTGAAATCGACATCTCGTTATCGTTCAGCACCACCAGCATATTGGCCCCTTCATGCCCGGCATGAGCCAGCGCCTCAAAGGCCATACCTGCGGTCAACGCGCCATCACCGATAACGGCACACACCTGTCGCTGCTCGCCCTTAGCGCGCGCTGCCAGCGCCATGCCCAGCGCAGCGGAAATTGACGTACTGGAGTGCCCAACGCCGAAGGCATCGTATTCAGACTCACTGCGCTTGGGAAATGCGGCCAGCCCACCGTGCTGACGCATGGTCAGCATGGCTTCACGGCGACCGGTCAGGATCTTGTGCGGATAGCTCTGATGCCCGACATCCCAGACAATACGGTCGTAGGGAGTATTGAAGGCACGATGCAGCGCAACGGTCAGTTCGATAACGCCTAGCCCCGCACCGAAATGTCCCCCGGTTTGTCCCACGCAGTACAGCAGCCATGCCCGCAGTTCATCGGCTACACGCCGCACAGCAGCGTCATCCATCTGGCGCAGCACGGCAGGGGTATTGACCTGATCCAGCAGCGGCGTCAGCGGCCGCTCCGTAGGCATCGCTTCAAAAATCTTCATGGCGTTGCTCTCGATAGGTCAGTGATCGCGTTCGATCATGAAACGGGCCAACGCATTCAGCGGCGCAGCGGCATCGCCCAAAGGCGCAAGGGCATGACAAGCCTCATCGACCAGCTCACACGCACGCTGACGCGCCCCTTCCAACCCGAGCAATGCAGGATAGGTCGGCTTGTTGAGGCGCAGATCGGCACCTTGTGTCTTGCCGATCACTGCCGTATCGCCCTCGATATCCAGTACATCATCCTGAATCTGAAAGGCCAGCCCGATGGCCTGCCCATAGGCACGCAATGCCTGAACACGCTCGCCCTGTGATGACTCACATAGCAGGCCCGGCATTTCCAGCGATGCCACGATCAGAGCACCCGTCTTGTGGGCATGCATTTCGATCAGGCGCTCAAGCCCGATCTGCTGCCCAACCGACGCCAGATCGACCGCCTGCCCACCGGCCATGCCCGCACGACCAGCCGCCTTCGCCAGACAAGCCACCAGCCGGGCAGCCGCAGGATGGTTCAGAGACGCCAAGTGCTCGAAGGCCAACGTCTGCAACGCATCGCCAGCCAGCAACGCTGTCGCCTCATCAAAGGCCTTATGGCAAGTGGGACGACCGCGGCGCAGATCATCATCGTCCATGGACGGCAGATCATCGTGTACGAGGGAATAAGCGTGGATCAGCTCAACCGCTGCTGCAGGAGCATCTAAGAGCTCATCATCAACGCCAAGGGCCTGCCCTGCCGCATAGACCAATACCGGCCGTAGCCGTTTGCCGCCGCCCATGACGCTATAGCGCATGGCATCAGCGAGATACGTGGATGGGCCAGAAGCCTGATCCAGCACACGGGCCAACGCGAGGTCAACGCGTTGGCGTCCCGTATTCAAGAGAGCGGTGATATCCATGCGTTACATGCCCTCCTGACCGTTGGATGGCGATAGCGACCCATCGGGACGCGTCTGAAGGGTCTGTACCTTGAGTTCGGCTTCTTCAAGGCGCTTCTGTGCCTCGCGGGTCAAACGAACGCCACGTTCGAAAGCCGTAAGCGAGGCTTCAAGCGGCATGTTGCCCGACTCCAGCTGCTCAACGATCTGTTCAAGCGCGGCCAGAGTGGAAGCGAAGTCCTGCTGCTCGTCCGTTGAGCTCGAGCCATGCGCCTGAGCGGCGTTCGCGCCGCGCTGTTGCTGTTCGGCCATGACGTCTCCATTAGAGAAAAGATGACGAAAGGGAAAGCGCCCCATCCATGGCTCAACGCATGAGCACTCGGTCGCGGACAGGGCGGAAAGTCATAGTGACGTTACACCGCATTATACACATGCCCCCAGCCCCACACAGTGAAGAAGCCGCGCCTTTTTAGAAGCTTCTTCAGCCCCCCATTCGTGCGCAACCCCCATGCTAGAGCAGCATCTTTGGCGTCACGTTACCCGTGACAACGTAAGGAACCATCAGAGGGAGATGCAGCATGCTATTCATATCTTGCCAGCCCGACGCCACAGCAGTATGTATGAGCGTTGTCTACCACCCTGCTTGAAGCGCTCAGAAGAAAAGTCTTAGAGGACACGATGAAGATTGCGACATTAATTCGACGTCTCGAAGAAGTACAACAGCGACACGGCGATGTAGAAGTAGGCATTCGTTTGGATATCGATGAAGTTTCCCCGCGCATTCGCATTGAGCCGGAGGTGATCGACATGGAAGTGCGCCATGGTGACATCCAACCCTGCCTCGTGCTTCACCCCGCTGACTGGGAATGATGACAACGCCAGAAGGGTACTAAGCATATGCCAGAATAGCCCATGGCACGCTCTTCAAGGCCTTGCGCGCGGTGCACTTTTATAACCGAAGATCAAGCGTTGTGCGGCATGCGCCCAAAGCGTATTGTCAGAAGAAGGAGGCTTCGCCATGTTGGTGCACGTACATGGCCCATGCCTCCTTCTTCGTCATTATTTCGATTGATTTGAATAGCGAGAGGTTGCTGGGACATGACCAAGACGACGTCACTGGATAAGAACAAGATCAGGATCCTGTTGTTGGAAGGAGTACACCAGTCAGCAGTAGAGCACTTCAAGAGTGCTGGCTACACCAACATCGAATACCTGACGACATCCTTGAGTGGAGAAGCTCTCCACGAAAAACTGCGTGACGCTCATTTTGTCGGTATCCGTTCCCGCACCCAGCTGGATGATGCAGCATTTGAAGCAGCAGAAAAGCTCAACGCCGTCGGCTGTTTCTGCATCGGTACCAATCAGGTTGATCTCACGGCCGCACTGAAACGCGGGATTCCCGTCTTCAACGCGCCGTATTCCAACACACGCTCCGTTGCCGAGCTGGTATTGGCAGAAGCCATCTGCCTCGCCCGCCGCGTTGCCGAGAAGAACGCCCGCGCCCACCGCGGCGAGTGGGATAAGTCCGCTGCAAAATCCCATGAAGTACGCGGCAAAACCCTTGGCCTCGTCGGCTACGGCAGCATCGGTTCCCAGCTTTCCGTGCTGGCCGAAGCGCTTGGCATGAACGTCATCTATTACGACATCATCACTAAGCTTGACCTCGGTAATGCTCATCAGGTCGAAAGTCTTGATGAACTGCTGTCCAAATCCGACATCGTCAGCCTGCACGTTCCGGAAACACCGCAGACACAGTGGATGATCGGCCGCGACGAACTGGCCAAGATGAAGAAGGATGCCATTCTGATCAATGCTTCTCGCGGTACCGTCGTTGACATCGAGGCGCTTGAAGAAGCCCTGGAAAGCGGCCACCTGCTGGGCGCAGCCGTTGACGTGTTCCCGGTCGAGCCGAAGAGCAACAAAGAAGCATTTGAATCCCCGCTGCGCCGTTTCGACAACGTGATCCTGACACCGCATATCGGTGGTTCCACGATGGAAGCCCAGGAAAACATCGGTTTGGAAGTGGCCGAAAAATTGGTCACCTATTCCGATAACGGTACGACACTGTCTTCTGTCAACTTCCCAGAAGTCGCTCTGCCTGCACACCCGGATCGCCACCGCCTGCTGCACATCCATACCAACGTGCCGGGCGTACTGTCCGAGATCAACCGCGTCCTCAGCGAAGCGAACATCAACATTTCCGCGCAATACCTGCAGACCAATGCCGATGTCGGCTACGTCGTTATCGACGTCGACAAGGCCTACGGCCCGAAAGCGCTGGAAGCCCTGCGTCAAGTGCCTAACACACTGCGTGTGCGCGTCCTGTATTCCTGACCCGAATAGACGCAACGCCCTCAACGCCGAGTCCCCATCACCGGGGCTCGGCGTTTTTGTATGGGGCAGAAATGAACGTTTATTCGTACGCCCTATCTCACCCACCCCTTCACCCTGACACTTCCTTCCGGCGTTCGGCGTTCGGCGTTCGGCGTTCGGCGTTCGGCGTTCGGCGTTCGGCGTTCGGCGTTCGGCGTTCGGCGTTCGGCGTTCGGCGTTCGGCGTTCGGCGTTCGGCGTTCGGCGTTCGGCGTTCGGCGTTCGGCGTTCGGCGTTCGGCGCATCATAAAATCACAACAAAAATAAATTGCAAGCAATTGATTTACATGCAATTACACCAATACGTAATAATAAGATAATAATTTCTTTTCCTTTCCGATAAAATAAGCACGCTACTAAAAATAACTATCTTTGGCAGCACCCAATGGACTCAAAAACAGGCAAATCCTCGTTTACACACCACACCTAACGCAAAAATCATGGCAAGGACAGAAACGCGTTTTCAGGCGCAATCACCCACAGCAATGAAGGCATATAGGCCACTGCTATATAACAAGCTGATAATGTTGAAAAAACGAAGTGACCACTTCTATCGAAATGATTTTGTGGGTGTGGGTGTGGGTGTGGGTGTGGGTGTGGGTGTGGCATCAGCGTAATGGCGATAAAGCACTGAGGATACAAAAACGCCGCGGCGCGAGACGCTGCGACGTTTTTTCATAAGCAAGAGAAGAAAGCTAGAAGTCGAATCCTAGGTCCGGCTGCATGAAGCTGTTGAGTATCACTTCGGCAGCAATGCCATCGACGCCGTTGTCTCGGTAGCTACCCGCTCGGCGACCACGCTGACGCGCAATTTCCTTGGCTTGGCGGGTCGAACCGTACTCGTTGATCCATTCCACGGGGCGTCCGTAGCGCGCATGCAGTCGATTGCCGAACTTACGAGCTCGGCGACTCATTTCTGACTCGCTGCCGTCTTCATTGAGCGGCAAGCCAACGATGAACATGTCGGGCTTCCATTCCAACACGCAGGCGGTGACACGATCCCAGTCAGGGATGCCATCACGCGCGGTCAGCGGCGGAAGGGGACGAGCAGCGCCAATGCGCTCATGCGCAACAGCGACGCCAATGCGACGGCTACCGAAATCGAAGCCCATCAACTGGCGCTGTCCGATCTCAGTCTGTGCCGGTGTCTGGCGCAGCTGCTGGATGCGAGGATCGTTTTCCGGAGCGATGGCCATCAGGCGTGCCCCACCTGCTGTGACAAACGCGCAAGGTCCATGCCCTGCGCCAGAGCAGCCGCTTCGCATCGCTCGTCCGCTTCAGTGTCGAACAGCACAGATGAAACCGCGGGCAGTGTCAGCCATGCATTGGCTTTCATTTCATCGACCCACTGCCCTTCTTCCCAGCCAGCACAACCCAAGCAGACAAGGAAATCCTCTGGCCCATTGCCTTCGGCCAGTGCCTGCAGAATATCCAGCGAGGTAGTCAGTGCCACCTCATCCGTCACCTGCAAGCTAGAGGACCACTCTGCCGCGCGACCGCGGTGCAATACGAATCCTCGATCGTGATGTACAGGGCCACCGAACAGTACCGCCTGCTGGCGAACGGCCAGCGACGCATCGTGATCGTCGAGATCCAGCTGACCAAACAGATCGCTCAGCGTCAGTGCAAGTGGCCGATTGACGATCACCCCAAGCAGCCCCTTGCTGTCATGGTCACACAGATAGACCAGAGAACCGGCAAAGTTCTCATCTTCTAACTGCGGCATGGCCAGCAGGAAATGATCGCGCATTCCTTGCATGCAGACTCCACTCGTCAAGGTTCCAGTAATGCGCCCTGATTGAATACCCATCCCTGCCGGAACGTCAGCGTCTGCCGATTACCCATTCCCGCATCGAAAGGTCTGAAAGGCGCTGCCGCACGAATGGCCTTGAAGGCCTGCGCATCCAGAGCGGCATCTCCCGTAGAGTGTACCATGTCCAACCCCAGCAGCCTGCCTTGGCGATCGACGGTAACGTTGAACTCCAGGCGGGCATCGCGACGCGTTCTAGGGAAGTGGAGATCGATATAGGTCTGCGTAGCACGCACCCAGTCCTGACGATAACGCGACAGGGCCGTCTGTACGCTGCTAGCGCTGTCTTGCGCGTAACGCTGACTGGTACTCTGCCAAGCCTGCTGGTGCACGTCCGCCAAGGCGTTGCCGAGCATATCGCCTCCTGCAGGCGGCGTTGGGGCGACCGACGGCTGCGCGTGATGAACCGCGCCGTTACTGCTCGCACGAGAAGGTGCACTGCGATGCGTTGGTGCGGTCTTCGGCTGCGGCGATGTCGGTTTAGTCGGAGGAGGGGGCGGCGGCACAACGTCCGCTGGCGACGGTTGAACGCGGGGATGTGGTGCAGCAACCGTCGCCAGCTGAATCACGATGGGTGAAGACGGCTCGGTCAGTGTCGGCAGCGGCATCGTCCACAGCCCGGCTACAATGCCGACATGCAGCACGATGACCCCCGCTACGCACCAGAGACGATAAACCCGGCCGGAGGCGGCCCCCCGCAAAGGAGAACCGCTGACCGATGTGGAGCCACCTGCTTGGCGCATCATGGGCATCGGACTCGGAACGCTTAGGCGCGCGCCGCCATCCTGCGTGCGATAGCATCCATGACGCGTCCAGAAATATCGGTGCCTTCCTGCGCGTCTATTTCACGGAAGCAGGTCGGGCTGGTGACGTTGATTTCGGTGATATAGCCACCGATCACATCCAACCCCGCAATGATGATGCCTTTTTCTTTTAGGACAGGAGCCACGCGCGCGACCAGCTCGCGGTCGCGGTCGTTGAGCGCACGCACAACACCGTGGCCACCCGCGGCCAGGTTGCCACGCACTTCTCCTTCAGCAGGCAGGCGCGCCAAACCAAACGGCACGGCCTCACCGTCGATCACCACGATACGGGTATCCCCTTCGGTGATTTCAGGAATGAAGCGCTGCGCCATGATCTGGTAATGCCCCAGCTCGGTCAGCTGCTCGATGACGGATCCCAGATTGCGGCCGTCTTCCGTGATGCGGAAGATGCCGCTGCCGCCCATACCATCAAGCGGCTTGAAGATCACGTCGCGATGTTCGCGATGGAACGCCTTAAGGATCTCCTTGTTGCTTGAAACAACGGTCGGCACAATGCAATCCGTAAATTGCTGGGCAAACAGCTTTTCATTGCATTCGCGCAGCACGGTCGTCGGGTTGACGACGAGTACGCCTTCGCGTTCGGCGAACCCAAGCAGGTGCGTGGCATCAAGGAAGGCACGGTCGACCGGCGGATCCTTACGCATCAGAATTACGTCCAGCTCTGCCAACGGCATCGCCCGCGGCTCGCTCAGTTCGAACCAGTGCTTAGGATCCTCGAATACATCCAGATCACGTACACGCCCGAAAGCACGCCCCTGGTCGAGATAAAGGTCTTCCTGCTCAAGATAGTACAGCGACCATCCGCGCTGCTTTGCCGCCCACAGCAGGGAAAGGGAAGAATCCTTGCGATAGGTGATGTTCGCAATGGGGTCCATCACGATACCGATCTTCAACGCGTGCGCCATGACATACCTCGAACAGGATTGATGAATGCGGTTGACCATACCGAGCATGGCCTATCGGCTCAGTATGGCGCAACAGGTCATGCTCGACCAAGAGGGAAGGTGGGGCAGGATGTGCAAAGAGAAGGGATAGAGGGATCAGCGAAGATCGCCGTAGCGGTACTGCAGCAACGTCATGGCCGCGATCGGGGCCGTTTCAGTGCGCAGAATACGAGGTCCCAGCGACAGGATCTCGAAATGCTGCGCGGCCGCTTGGTCGATCTCGTCTGCCGTGAACCCGCCTTCCGGCCCAATCAGCAAGGCGGCTCGCCCCGGGTTGTGCTCGTGGTCTTCCAATGCAGAACGGCCCGGCTGAAGCATCAACTTCATCGGTTCATTGCGCTGTTCAAGCCAGCTGCTCAGCGCCATCGGCGCATGGATGATCGGCAGCGTGGCACGCCCACACTGCTCGCAGGCACTGGCCGCGACCGCCAGCCAATGCTGCCACTTGCGCTCTTCACGTTCACCCTTGAGGCGCACGTCACCGCGCTCAGTGTACAGCGGGGTGATTTCCGTCACTCCCAACTCGACCGATTTCTGGATGGCAATATCCATGCGATCGCCCTTGGAGATAGCCTGTCCCAGATGCACGCTCAGCGGCGATTCCGGCGTCACTGCCACGGGTTCGCCCAGTGTTACCGACACACACTTACGGTCCACGACCGACAGCACGCCTTCGAACTCGTGACCGCGGCCATCGAACAGACGTACGGCATCACCAACGCGACGACGCATGACGCGTCCAACGTGATGGGCCTGTGCGTCAGGGAGGGTAAAGATCATTCCTGCGGAAGCTGCTGCCAGAGCGTCCGTATCGACGTAGATGCGCATCGGTATGCGACTCTCCTTCGTGCTGTTCGTTGAATCGTTCAACCCGCCATGCACACGGCGCGACATGCCAGAAAAGACATGCCGCGCCGTGTGAGTAAGCGGTCTATGACGTAAGACGTCTTACTGGATGTTCGGCTGCTGTTCGCTGGCCTGCTGCAACTTCTGCGCGTACAGCGCATCGAAGTTGAACGGGGCAAGCATCAGCGCGGGGAAACCACCGCGGGTTACGAAGCTGTCGATACATTCACGCACGTACGGGAACAGCATGTTCGGGCAGTACGTATTGAGCATGTGATCAAGCTGGCCTTCGTTCACTCCGGTGATCTGGAACAAACCGGCCTGCTGCACTTCCACCAGGAACATAGTGTTACTGGATTCGGTGTGTTTGGCATCGGCCGTGATACTGATCACGACTTCATAGAAATCGTCAGCAACCTTGCGCGCAGAGGTGCCGATATCCAGCGCGACCTGCGGCTGGAACTGCTGGAAAATTTCCGGTGAATGCGGCGATTCGAACGATGCGTCTTTCAGGTAAATGCGGTGCAGGGCGAACTGCACTTCCGACTGCTGGCCCTGATCGTCCTGAATATTGTCCTGAGACATCAATCTTCTCCCTGATGATGAAAGTGAAAACGTGTACACCTGAAACGGCAGGCGGATGATGATTATCACCTGCCGATAACGCACGGACAGCGACGTGCTATCGTTCGTATTCTATCGTCCGATGAGCGTCGTCAGTCCGCGCGCTGCAGCGAGTTCCGCTATGCTGACACACAGAAAGGCGCGTTTATTTCTTGACCAGCGGAAGGTTCTCGGCCTGCCACTGATCGACACCACCGCGCAGGCGTGCCACATGCTTGAAACCCGCCTTCTTCAAGGTAGCCACTGCGGCCCCTGACTGCTGGCCCATCTTGCAGACCACGATGATGGGGCGTTCCTTGAAACGCTCAAGTTCGCTCGTGCGCGTGGCAAGGGAAGCCGCCGGAATGTTGATGGCCCCGGAGATATGACCGCTGCGGAACGCATTGGCGTCGCGCAGGTCCACTACCACGCCCTCGTGCTGGTTGACGAGTGACGTCAGCTGATGGATGGTCACTGCGTTAGCATTGTTGCGGCCGATTTCGTATCCCAGCCAGATCAGCAGCAGGACGATGAACAGGCCGACGAGAATCGGGTGCTGATGGAGCGCAAATTCGAGAAGGTGATCGATGTTCATGAGACTGACATACTCTTGCTGATGTATGCGCCAAGGCATACGGAATGGGTGGCCGTCATACAGCGCCGCCAGTATACACCACTCGATCGCGCGCCTCTCGTTTGCGGCGACCTATTGATGCACTGCCGTGACCGCCGATGATGGGCTGCGCGCTGACCGTGTGGTGCCGTCGACACAAGACTGACCGCGTCATGTGATAACGTAGCGAATCGCCACTGCGCAAAGGATATTCCGCCGATATGCAAGGTAATGCATTTCCTTCTTCCCCTTCACGCCGTACGGTCGCAGGAAAGCGATACTGGCTGACAGCGCTGCTCGCTGCAATGTTCATCGGCAGTTCGATCACCTCTGTGCAGGCTACGCCATCCTCCCCCGGCGTGTCGCGCGCCAAATTGCGTCAAATCAATGCCGACATCCTCAAGGCTCGCCGTCAGCTCGACAGCACTCAGCAGCAGCAAAGCACTGCCCGCAAAGCCATCAAAGATGCCGAGTCGGCACTGGCGGATACCCACGCGCAGCTGGACGACCTGGCGCGCCAGCAACGTGAGGTGTCACAGCGCCTCAATCAGCTCGACCAGCAGGCCAGTGGACTGCAGAAGGAACGCGAGCGGCAGCAGCAGGCACTGGCCGAACAGCTGGCGGCCCTCTACCGTCTCGGTCATGAGCCGCAGCTGAAGCTGCTACTGGAACAGCACGACCCCACACGCCTCGAACGCTACCAGCGCTATTTCAATGCGCTGGATCAAGCGCGTAACGAGCGTCTGGCAACGCTGCAACGCCTCGATAGTGAAGTTGCGACCAACCGCCGCGAAGCGGAAAAAGAACGTAAGCGGCTCGCCACTCTCATTGATAACCAAAAGGCGCGCGAACGTACACTCGTGCAGCAACAGTCCTCGCGCCAGCAGGCGCTGGATGAACTGGCGCACAGCTTCCAGAGCGATCAGGTACGCCTGCAATCGCTGACGCAGGAACGCGATCAGGCCGAAGCCGTCATCGAACAGATCGAACGAGCCGTTGCCGCCGAACGCACTCGCACCGAAGAAGCACGCAAAGCTGCCGCCGAGCGACGGCGCCAGCAACAGCAGTCAGGCACGCCGTCCACGCCCTCGACGGAAGAACCCGACGGCCTCACTGATGAAGAGTTGAACGCGGAAGCGCCCGACGATGACACGCCCCCTGCGGCAATGTCACCCAAGGCTGCGACACCACGTCTCGACACCTCATGGAATGGGCGCTGGCCGGTCGATGGACGTATTATCGCGTCGTTCCGTCAGGGCGACGGCATCGACAGGAATGGTATGCTGATCGCAGCCCCTGCGGGTACGCCGATTCACGCCATGGCGGCGGGCCAGGTCGTCTTCGCAGACTGGCTCAACGGTTTCGGCTATCTGGTCATCGTCGATCACGGCAGCGCCATGACCGTTTATGCACACAATCAGCGCAACAGCGTCTATACCGGCGATCGGGTCCGCAAAGGCACCATCATTGGCACGGTCGGCGATACCGGTGGGCGCAGCAGTCCGGCGCTGCATTTCGAAGTACGACGCCAGGGCCGTCCCATCGACCCCATGGGTTGGTCAGGATAACCACCCTCGTTACATGCCTAGCCTGCATCCAAGGAGATTCCATGCACGCGCTTTCCCTCCTCCGCTCAGCACTGCTCGGCAGCATAGTGCTGATGCTGCCCCTGTCGACGTGGGCAGCCGAGACAGAGGCCCCTCGGGAGACAGCCCCCGACGCCCTGCCACTGAAGGAGATCAGTGCGATGGCGGATGTCTTCGAACGTATCAAACGGGCCTATGTTCACCCGACAAACGACAAGGAACTGCTGGAAGGTGCCATGAAAGGCATGGTGCAGCAGCTCGATCCACATTCGTCCTATCTTGATCCCGAAGCGCTGCGCCAGCTGCGCGAAGCCACTGAAGGTGAATTTGGTGGCGTCGGACTGGAAGTAGGGTTGGAGAAGGGGCGCCCAACGATCATTTCACCGATCGACGGTACCCCAGCCGCACAGGCAGGACTCAAGCCGCACGACGTACTGCTGAACGTTAACGGCCGCAGTCTGGACGGCATACCACTTGAAAGCATCGTCACCATGATGCGCGGCAGCATTGGCTCATCGGTAACGGTGACGGTCCAAAGCGCGGGCAGCAGCGAATCTCGAACGGTCACGATGAAGCGCGCCAGCATCCAGACGCCCAGTATCAGCGCACAGCGACTGGGCTCGATCGGCTATGTCCGCATCAGTCAGTTCCAGGTACGTACAGGACAGGAACTGCGTCAGGCACTTGATCATCTACAGCAACAGGGGGCATTGGAGGGCATCGTGCTCGATATGCGCAACAACCCAGGCGGGGTGTTGCAGGGTGCCGTCGATGTCAGTAGTGCGTTCGTCAACGATGGACTGGTCGTGTACACCCAGGGCCGCCTCAAGGAAAGCAACATGCGCTACAGTACGGCCCACGATGCCATGCTGCCGTCCACGCCAATGGTGGTGCTGATCAATGAAGGCACCGCATCGGCAGCCGAGATCGTGGCCGGTGCCCTGCAGGATCACCATCGTGCGGTCATCATGGGAACGACCAGCTTCGGCAAAGGATCAGTTCAAAGCGTGCTGCCGCTCGAAAACGGTGGCGGGCTCAAGCTGACCACCGCGCTCTACTACACGCCCAATGGCCGCTCAATTCAGGCCGAAGGCATCCAGCCCGACATCGCCGTTGCGCCTGCCAACGTACAGCCGCTGGCGACCAAAGCCCCCATCCGCAAGGAAGCCGATCTGAAAGGGCACTTCGCCAATGCACAGCAAGGTGCGACAGCCGATCAAGATGCGGCTCCGACGGGTACGCTGGCGCATGATTATCAGGTGCAGGAAGCACTGCAACTGCTGAAGGGTATGGCTGTATTCAAGCACCTCAACACGCCATCGCATACCAGTTGATCTTCTCACGCACACGGTGCCAGAGAACACCGTGTGCGTGCCATCCTGTCAGCAGCCCGCTTTGTGTTTCCTCGCCGCCTTCCTGCCCTCAGGGTTAATCGTTATCATCTGCGTCTGTAACGAACGCACCGGAACAAACAAATAGCCATCATCGTCAATGACGTCGGCGATGGCACCGCGCCTATTGCTACGGGGAATACGTCCTATGATACCGGCAGGTTTCTGGAAACGACTGGCAGCACGCCTGATCGACATGCTCATTATTTCTGTCCTCACCATTCCCATCGTTATCTTCTACATGCCTAGGCTGGAACCGTTCCTCCTCACCTATCAACAAGCGCTTGCCAGTGCGGATATCGAATACGCCCAGCGCGCCTTCTCGGCGCTAACGTCGGAAATGGTCAGCGCACTATCACCGACCATGCTAGTGGTCGAGACCCTGTACTTCAGCCTACAGGAAGCCTCTCGCTATCAGGCAACACTCGGCAAGCGCGTGCTCGGCATCAAGGTCGTCAACCGCAACGGTGAGCGTGTGTCGCTTCTGCAATCTGTCGCACGGACACTGGCGAAATACGTTTCCGGTTTTATCTTCTGCATCGGGTATCTGATGGCTGCCTTTACGCGTCGCAAACAAGCGCTGCACGATCTGGTGACCGATTCATTCGTCGTCAACAACGATAAAAATCGTCAGGCAGCCGATGCGGATAACCGCACCAGCACGTTTGTTAGCTAGACGACAGTTCTGGCATTTCAGGAGGGGGGATAACCGATGTTGCGTGCTGGATTCTGGCGACGAGCCGGAGCTTTTGCCATTGACAAGTGCTTACTTACAGTCGGCACATACTCGCTATTCACACTGGCCTTCTTCAGCATCATGCTGCGCGCCGTGCACAATACGTACAGCGTGATCGAAGAAATTGTCATCTGGGGCCACTTCAAGCTGATCGTGCTCCATCTGCTATTCATACTGGTGCTGACAATCGTCACAACGCTCTACCATGCCATACTGGAGTCATCGCCTAGGCAGGCCACGCTCGGCAAGAGAATCTGCCAGCTTCAGGTCACGAACACTCATGGACGCTGGCTCACCTTTATGCGGGCTTTAGGCCGACAGTTTTCGAAGGGACTATCGCTGCAGCTGTTGGGTTTGGGTTATGTGATGGCCTGCGGACGCAGCAAGCTGGCGCTGCACGACCGCATGGCAGCCGCTCAGGTCATACACGTTCGTTTGGACGAACCGACTCCTTCCGCATAACAAAGAACCCCCTGTGGATAATTCAATATCCACAGGGGGTTCTTGCGCCCGACGGGCAACAGCCGTGGCTAGGCTTTCATCGTTTCTGGCAAATCGGGCCGATCACCTAGCGCCTGACGAATGAAGAAGCGCTTGAGGGGTGCGCAACGGTCAACCGCACGCAGCCCCGCATTGCGCGCCCACTTCACCCAAATATTTTGCTCTCCGAACCCTCGGCAAAATGCCTCCATTGCCTTCAGCATAGTGGCATTATCCATGCGTCGCCGCCACTCGTAGCGCGCCAGCACGCGTTGATCGCTGATCGGAGCACCCTGCCGATACGCACGCCCTAGCTCTTCCGCCAACACGGCGGCATCAAGAAAGCCCAGATTGGCCCCTTGTCCCGCCAAGGGATGAATGCCATGCGCCGCATCTCCGACCAGTGCAAGAGAAGGCTGCACGTACTGCGCGGCATGACGCTGTACCAGCGGGAAAATGGCCCGCTTGCCCACGGAAGTGATACTCCCCAGGCGCTGTTCGAACGCCTCAGCTAAGGCGACCGCAAAGTCGTCATCTTCCAACACCATCAGGCGCTCAGCCTCAGCGGTATCCGCCGACCACACGATGGAAGACATATGTCCTTCGGCACGCTCGCCTTCCAAGGGCAGGAATGCCAGCGGCCCGGTCGGCAAAAACACCTGCTGTGCCTGCTGCTGGTGAGCACGTTCATGCGTCACGACAGTCACAACGGCTTGCTGATGGGTATCCCACGTCTTCGTGCCAATACCCGCCATGCGACGTAGCGGAGAACGTGCTCCGTCAGCAGCCACTACGACGGCGGCCTCTAGGGTACGCCCATCGTTCAGCGTCAGGGTTCGAACAGTACCGTACGGCGCAGCTGGACGCGCTTCGCTTACCTGCGTGACCTGCGCTGAAGGCCAGCAACAGATAGTGTCTTGCTGCTGCAGTGCCTCGCACAGCGCATCCGTGATAACGCTGTTTTCGACGATATGCCCCAGCGCAGGCGCCATAACATCTTCGGCATTGAAGTGGATTTCACCGCTGCCAGCACCATCCCAGACGGTCATCTGTGTATAAGGCGTCACGCGCCGCGCGATCATATGCGGCCACAGTCCCAGCGTCTCGAACAGCTGACGAGAAGCTTCTGTCAGCGCACTCACGCGCGCGTTGACGTTCTCCGGCTGCCAGCGCGGCGACATATCGCCCGCTTCAATCACCGCCACTCGAAAGCCCTGCCGACCCAGCAGTAAGGCCAGCGTGCCGCCGACCATGCCACCACCAACGATGGCAACATCGTAGCGAGTCGCCGTCAGCGGTGATTCCTTAACGTCATGCCTCATCGTACGACTCCCATGGCGCGGCGCATCAGGGCACGACGCAGCGGCCCGACCTTATCCAGCGTGGCCAGCCCTAGGCTGCGCAGATGTGATAGCGGCATATTGTCGATGCCAAACAGTGATACCAGCAAATGACTGCCTTCTGCGACCTGTAGCCGATCCTGGCTGCGGCGATGTTCGAAATCGCTGAGTGCCGCCATGCTGCCGAGCGGTTCGCCACGCAGAGCCTGATTCTCCAACGCCGCGCAGAGATCCATCACACCGCGCAGTGCTAGATTGAAGCCTTGCCCAGCCACCGGATGCAGGGAATGCGCAGCGTTGCCCAGAATGGCGAGGTGAGGGCGGATCTGTTCGCAAGCCTGCCGCTTCGACAGCGGGTAATGATGGCGCGAGCCGACCTTGCGGAAACGCCCGACGCGTTCACCGAAAGTGCCCTGCAATGCCGCCAGAAACTCTCGATCACTCATCACCAGCAGCGCCGCCAGTTCATCGGGGGCACGCGTCCACACCAATCCCATGCGCTGACCTTCGAGCGGCAGCAGCGCCATCGGTCCCGCGCTATCGAAACGCTCATATGCAATGCCCTGATGAGGGCGACTGATCTCAACGTTCGCGATCAGCGCATGCTCGTGATAATCATGCACCTGATCACTGATACCCAGCAGCGACTTGATCGGGGAGCGACCACCATCGGCCAATACCATCAGGCGCGCGTCGATCATCTGCCCGCTGTCCAGCGCCAGCCGATAGCCTTCAGGCAATGGTTCGGCACTGATTACCTGTGCAGGACAAAAGCGCTGCAGCGGCAGCGTATCAAGCCGAGCCATCAGCGCCTGTCCCATCCAGGCATTGGGGATGACATAGCCCAACGCCTCAGCATGCACGTCCTGCGCATGCATATGCGTGGAGCCGAGTCGGCCACGTTCACTGATATGGATATGACGAATGGGGCTGGCATGTTCCGCCATCGCCTCCCAGATGCCGATACGCTCGAAGTGAAGTCGAGATCCCAACGCAATGGCGCTGGAACGCTCGTCGAAGCTCGGCTGATAAGAGCGCTCGCCTGACCTAGAGAGCGGCATGGCCTCAATGATGGCCACCTGCCACCCTTGACGCTCGGCCAGCGGGGCAAGGGCGCAGGCCAGACTCGACCCCACCAGCCCGCCCCCTACGATTGCGATATCCACCTGAATGGGCCTTGTGTCGGTCATCACCACTCCCTGTAACTAGAAGACGACGGCGGAAGGCCGCTCAGTGCAGCGTCGGTGCTGGAGAGCTACTACCTTCATCAGGATTTTCGACAGTAGGACGACCCGGATGGTGTTCCAGCCACAGCAGAATGCAGGCCACGCGCACGTGCTCGTGTAGCGCCAACAGATCGCCTTCGTGTTCGCCCTGATCGTCGAAACCGATCTCCTCAAACTCACTGGCGATATCCGATTCTGCGATCTTGCGAATGTCCTGCAACGCTTCCTTAAGCGGTGCCGAGACCAGCTCGTCACTTTCGATGCCGTAGTCGTCGAGTGCTTCAACGAAGCCCTGCGTCCACTCCTGCAATGCCCGCACGCGCTCGGCCACAGAAAAGAGGCTGTCCGGCAGCAGCGGCTCGAAGCTCATGTCATCACTGGCAAGACCCTCGCGATCTTGAGCGCGCCAGCGCAGCAGCAGCTCGGCATCTTCACGCGAACGCGGGGACTCCACGCTCAATACTTCGCAGATGCTCATCAGCCACTGTTCTGCCGCTTCGGCATCGTCACTGTTTGCAGACAGCGCCAGTGACGCCACCAGACGCCCATCGTAGAAAGCCGGTGAAGTGAAAGTGCCATAGCTCAGGAAAAGATCAGCGATTTCGAAGAAATCGAGAGGGGCTTCTTTGGGAACGAATTCAGTGACCATGAAGACTCCAACGGCAGGGGAATGGCGCATTTAGCACGATAAAATATGGCAGTATCTTATAGTGATTTCCATTGCATGGCACCGCATGCCCGCAGGAAATTGCGGCGCATTCTCCGCACGACACCTGCCGTCTTTCCCACAGAACACCGTCACTACTGCACGTCTCAGCAAGTTCTCTTGCCATCACGTTTTCAACCCGCGCTTGCCCCTCTCTATCGGTACAGGTCAGCGGCATCCTCTGGTGGCACACGGCCAGACTCCTCTCGCATCTTCTTCAAATCCGGGGCATCAATACGCTTTTCCCCTCAGTAGCACGACCTCTGTAGGCCGACCCCAAAGTGATCGATAGCACTCGCCCCCTAGAGGCCAAAGGGTAACTGGCATAAGATAAGGCCCACTGTACAAGGCCGGAGCCATGCTTCCAGCCAGTCTGCAGCCAACAGCGTATCTGTCGTGATTCAGCGCCCTTGGCTGCCGCCCGATTCCTGCAGGAGCCTTTTGAATGAGCGATTCGCCGACCACGACCAACATCACCCTGCTGGGGCATACCTACACCATCAGCTGCCGACCCGGCGAAGAAGGAGCGCTACTGCGCTCGGCGCGCTACCTCGACAACGCACTGGAAGGTATCAAGTCGCGTATCAAGACACACGACAATGAAAAGATCGCCCTGATGGCGGCGCTCAACATTACACATGAGCTGCTGGACTGCCTTTCGACGCTGAAGGATCAGAAGCACCAAGTGGAAGGCATGATTTCGCGTCTGGAGGGAGCACTGGCACGCGTTGACCGCCAGTTGTCCCCGAAAGAATGACATCAAAGCGCTTTGTTAAATGCCCCTCATGTCTGTTAAACTTAATGTGTTCTCTGGGGTGTTCGCCGGACGTCATTTGTCCCTCGAGCCTATGCATTATCCCCGGGAAGCCAACATGAGGGAGCCGTGTGCATGTCCGTGCGTCGGAACGCCTAACGCGCCCTTTGAGGTTACCCACCTGAACCTGTAGGTTCAGGGCCCTGACGACTGCGGCATTCTGGAGAACTCTTATATGCCCCTGCGCTCTTCTCGCGCTGTCCCTCGCCTACGCTATCGTCCCCAGCGTGCTGGCCGTCTGATTCATGATCGTCTTGTCCCTGTACGTCCCATCGCTCGCATACATTCTTCTGTAGCTTCCCCCATCTGTCCGTCGATACCAACATCATCCTGCGCCCAATCCCGTGCATCGCTGCGCCGCGAACTTCGCCAACGACGTCGTCATCTTACGTCTCGACAGCAACGTCAGGCTGCGCGTGGCATGGTTGCTCAGCTACTTCGTCATGGAGCTCTGCGTCGTGCGCAGCGCGTCGCTCTCTACTTGCCCGCTGACGGTGAGCTAGACCCCATGCCGCTGATACATTGGCTACAGCGTTTCAATATCAGCGTCTATGTACCAGTACTGCGCCCGTCCGTGACCCCGGGGCTCTGGTTTATCAAGCTAACGCGCCATACACGTCTGACACGCAATCGCTTCGGGCTTCTTGAACCCGTGCTGCCTCATCACGCTTGTCCCGCGCACAAGTGTTCCGCCTGGGCACTCGACATCGTACTGATGCCACTGGTAGGTTTTGATGCGCAAGGTGCGCGATTAGGAATGGGGGGCGGCTTTTATGACCGTACCTTCAGCCGTGCACGCTACGCCGAACGGGCCTTCAAAAGGCCCCGACTCATCGGACTGGCGCATGATGTGCAGGAAGTAGCTGCACTGCCGACGGAAGCGTGGGATGTGCCGCTGGACATGATCGTAACGGGAACGCGCTGTCTGTACCCACAATGACAGCCCCGAAATGACAGTGCCCACCCAAGACAGGGCGGGCACCACAGAGACCGATGGCGAATCGGAAGAACAGCACTGGATCAGGGAGTGTCAGCCGCCCAATAGCGCCTGAGCATAGCTTGTTGCCGCAAGCCCGATGCCGAAGGCAAAGACAAGACTAATGACCAGATCCGGTTTACGACGGCGCTTCATCCGCAACTCTCCATGATGTGATGCGACTGACTGACAGCAAACACGCGACACATTGTGTCGTTATGCCGCCGGTAAATATAGAGTGCGTACTCACTTGGTATCAACAGGCTCATTCCCTTGAATAACGCTCTGGAATGGGGTTACTCAATAAGTCTGTCGTTACTGAACTCAATCTTGTGAACACGTCAGTTATTGACTTCGGTATATCTCGCTGAAAGTTGAGCATTTTTCTCCAGAGCTCTTCGCGGTGCGGCATTTTGTACCAAGGCGCACCCCCTTAGACCCGCAATGAGAGATTTCCATGACGATTCAAACAATGACACTGCGTCGACCGGACGACTGGCACCTGCACGTGCGCGATGCTGACATGCTGAAGGCCGTTGTGCCGTGGTCTTCCGCTCATTTTGGGCGCGCCATCATCATGCCGAACCTCGTACCGCCCATCACGTCCGTGGAAGCAGCGCTCGCCTACCGTGACCGCATTCTGGCGGCCATCCCGCCAAAAGACACTTTCGTCCCGCTGATGACGTGCTATCTGACTGAAGGGCTCAACCCCCGGGTGCTGCGCGAAGGGTTCTTATCGGGGCTGTTTGCCGCTGCCAAGCTCTATCCTGCACACGCCACCACCAATTCCGCTTTTGGTGTCAGCCACTGGCATACCATCACCGACCTGCTAGATACCATGCAGGAGATCGACATGCCGCTACTGATCCACGGTGAAGTCACCGATGCGGATATCGACATCTTCGATCGCGAGGCCGCGTTCATCGACCGCGTCCTGCAGCCGCTGCGCAAGGCCTATCCAGCACTACGCATCGTCATGGAACACATCACGACCCGCGAAGCAGCAGACTACGTGCGTGAAGCTGGACCACGTACGGCCGCCACTCTGACACCACAGCATTTGCTGATCGACCGCAATGCCATGCTGGTCGGTGGCATTCGTCCACATCTGTTCTGTCTACCCATCCTCAAACGCCGCGAACATACCGAGGCCCTGCGCGCGCTGGCGACCAGCGGTTTCGAACGCGCTTTCCTCGGTACCGACTCCGCACCGCATGCACGCACAGCCAAGGAAAGCGCCTGCGGCTGTGCAGGAATTTTCAATGCCCCTACTGCGCTATCCACCTACGCCGAGATATTTGAAGACGAAGGCGCACTTGATCATCTGGAAGCGTTCTGCAGTGAAAACGGCCCTCGCTTCTACGGCCTGCCGCTCAACGAAGAGCGAATCACGCTGCAGCGCAACGATCACACCGTACCGGAGCGCATTACGGATAACGGGCAGGACCTGCATCCCTTCCGCGCAGGTGAAACGCTACGCTGGCGCGTCGTCACCGCATAGGCCCACTGCAACACTGTAAACCAATACAGAAAGCCTCTCTCGTGGACCACACGAGAGAGGCTTCTTTGGTTCTGCGGGCTATCTAGCGATGAGCCGGCGCGCTGCCCTGTGCAGGTGCGGGCATCTGGGCCTGCGGAGCGGCTGGTACAGCGGCCAGCGCACCACCAAAGGCCACCTGATCCATCAGCATGGTCAAACGCAGGTAGTGCAGCTGCTCGGGCAGTACGCCATCCAGCGACAAAGTGATCTCGGTCCAATTGCCGGGTGCCAACTGTAGCTGACCACGAAATTCAGATGAATGCAGTGCCTTGCGCCACTGCTGGACCTGCTCCGGCGCGATCTTGTCGCCTACGGGCATAGTCGGCCCCCACTGAGCCATGAATCCCGGATTGAAGACGGCAACGCTACCGTTGTTGGCAACGCGCAGCGTCAATGCACTGCCTTTACCATCAGGCAGTGGCTTTACTTGTATTAGCTGACCAATCAGGCTGACCACGCCGTTGTTGAGGCTGAAGTAGCGCACCTGGGCCGGATCAAATTCGGTATATTCAAAACGAGACACCACCATATCGTGCTGCAACAGTGCTTGGCGGTCCATATCCATCTGGCGTGCTTGCATGTCGACCCGGCTGCGCAGCTCAGCGACCTGCGCATTTAGTGCATCCGTATCGGTCTTCTGACACCCCGCCAGAGACACCGCAATTATCCCGGCACCCATCATTACGCCCATCAGCGCACGTACGCTTTTGGAAGAAGACATCATCCCTGTTCTCCTCACGCCCTGTCCGTGGAGCAGCGTTCTACCCGCTGCCTAAAAAAGTCATATAGCAACAGCAGTGTAGTCACTGGATAAAGGGCGTGCCGCGCTCGTAATCGACCTAACGAGGCCAAAACGGTCGATATCGACTGCGAAGGGCGCTTTTTCACCGGATGCGTCATCCTGCCCTAATGCGTCATAAGGCCTCACAACAGCTTCGATTAAGCGAATCACATGCACGGCACATATTGGCCCAAACCCCTTAAATAAGGCTTATATATGCCGCGAACTGCCGCACGAAATAAAAATAAAAGCCGCTCCAAAATCATTCATATATCGATTAACACTTTTATTTGGACGCCATCAGTGATCATTTAGCTCTGGCATTTGTAAAAAATTTTAGACATTATTGCGATAGAAACATAGCGGGGTCACAATATTTGCCAACCTGACCCAAAGATCAGGTAACATAGTGTTCCATAGGCATTTTAGTCAGTGAAATGAGCCGCAATAGCGCATCGGTTGTGGCTTTGACACACAATGCCATCGGGATATTGTATGTCTCGTTGCGACAACACCCAATGCAGTCACTCCTGCACGAAAGTGAAGTAAAACGTTGAACAAGGGGATCCCCTAACGGCACTGAAGGCGAGAGTATGGCGTCTAAGTGTCTAAAAAAAGGTTCTTGTTCATTTGTCAGCCGCTATAACAGGACAGACAAATAAACGAAGGCACTTGGGGGGTGACAGAAGTAGTCGGATGAGGTGTCAGAGGATGTCGCATCGCGCCCGATTTATCGGCCGTCACCCAGTTTCTGTTTCCTAACTGACAGAATTGCCAGTTTGTTCATGGCGACTGCTGTACGACCCTGTCGTGGGCGAAACACGGCGTCTTCATTTTCGAAGAAGGCGATCCGGTGCCTGTCACTCTGGTGACCACGCTTTCTCGGCAACCGAATGACGCCTTTTCTGGCGCTTCGTTCGTGACCGGGTCGATGGTGCCCTTCGCAGGGACATCACATCTCTGGATGTACCGCATGTTCTGCAGTGAATTTCATGCCTGGCATCGTTGCCACGGCAAGGAAGCGGCGTTCTTGTCGTGGCAGACCATACGATTGATTGAAACACAAATGATTCTCAAAAGGAGAAGACAATGAAGAATCTTAAATTACTTGAATGGTTGCGCAATGCTGATGCTGAAACCATCGAACGCACAGGCGTCACTTACAGCTACCTGCGCCTGATCGGCTACGGTCACAAACAGCCGTCAGCCAAAGCGGCAACCGGCATCGAACAGGCCACTAACGGTCACGTCACCCGCCGCGAACTGCGCCCGGACGACTGGTGGCAAATCTGGCCAGAACTGCGCGAGCAGAATGAAACCGTGTCAGAAGCCAGTACATTGGTCGAATGAATGCCAGCATGACGAGCCGTTGATCGAACTATCGGATGTCCAGAGAAGCACCTCACGAACGCGATGGCGTGGGGTCTTCACCTTTCTATCGAGACGCTCCGTGGAGCTATCGTAAAGAAATAACCTCACTAATAGTCGATTACTCGTCACATTGTTGCCACGATTAATGTATATGCTGCTTACGATCGAATCATGGAGTCACAAGGATCGTAACGCATGACCGGAATCTACGAAGTCAAACTGACAGCTCAAGATCAGTGGCAGCTTGCTACTTATGACGGCGAGCGCTTTTTCTTGCAGACCGGTGAAGAAGCCCGACAGGTCTTCCAATATCGAATTGCTTTTTTTGCCTGAATATTGATCAGGGTGCTCTATTGAGAGAGCTGTTCGCTTAGAACAGCTTTCCGAGCGCTTTTATCCCCCGATTCTATACTTGCCCCCTCGTTTTATGCCCGCGCGGTGAACCGCCGCACAGCGCTATTCATCACGCCATACGGCGACAGATGACATCCCTGCTTGTGCTGATGGGGTGATATGCGCATCGCTCTTATCATGCAATATCGATTATCGTCGTCAATGATCTAATGTGCATAACGTCCAAATAGTAACGCCCATTAGGATATGCATCGCCGATATATCCGTATCGATAAATAACGGTCAGCAGAACATTGGCATACTTGGGCGTCATTACACGCTATATATGCAACAAGGTTTAAATGCCTTTGCAGTCGGTCATGGGGCCATTGAACAAGACCCGTCCAGCGAATGATCGCCACAAAGATGCTATCGGTACCCGCTCATCGCCAGTCGTGGCAAGTGGCGCGGATATTAGCACCGCTGGCGCGGCACCATCAGTACACCCCGATTAGTGGACATAAGGCGCTGCCCACCACGTTCGGCTTCAAGGTGGCAGTGTGGCTGGATGAGTTCTTGCGTCACCTAACACGCCTGAGCGAGATTTAGGACCGCGTACTGGTTGGCAGCCTCAACGGTGCTATCAGCACCTACACGGCATTAGGTCCGCAGGGCCTGGCCGTAGATGGCGATGCGCTCACGCAGCTGGGAACACCGCAGATAGGCATGGAAGTCATCGTAATCAAGTGCATGGCTTGCGTAGCCCAACAGCAGCGCTCAGTACGCGGCATGCGTCGGAGGAAACTGCTGACGTACCGATCCGGCAACGCCCGCGTCAGCACGGGAAACGTGCAGGCGAGGTAGTCCACCAGCCCCTGTCGAGCCCGCAAACCGGCGGCATCGTCAGGTTGGGCATGAACGATCAGAGAGGCTACCCGCTGCGTCAGTGAATCCGCCGTACGTTATCTCCTTCAGGCGATTGCTGAACCGCCTGCATCGCGTCAACGTGCATGACACTACCAGGCCACTTCACATGCCAAGCCATGCATAAAAAATGATCCATCATTAGTTGAACAGGTAATTAAGGCTATAAATAAGACATCCTAAAAATATACGGATGACATACCGTTAGGGCCATCTTGTTCCACGGCATTCTTATATCTATTTAACAGAAGAGAGAGCGTAACGGATATATCAGAAACAGCGTGCTGCAAGGCCTTTAGGGCAACAGCATACCGAGACAGGCAAGCATGACAGTATTAAAGAGAAATGATGATAGGGAAAATGATAAGGAAAGAAGGGCCCTATATAAGATAACGAACTGGCCGCAAGTTCATACCCATCATCACGCGCCAGATGATAGTAGTGAAACTCGCGGCCAGTCAGGGATGGATCAGGCTTCTCGACGCTCTACGCTGCCATCCTTGCGGCCCAGCAACAGCACATCGGCTCCGCGGGCAGCGAACAAACCGTTGGTGACAACCCCCACCAGCTGATTGATGCGGCTTTCCATCTCGACAGGGTGCTCGATCGGAAAATCGTAGAGGTCGAGAATCTGGTTGCCGTTATCGGTAATAACGCCTTGGCGATAGATCGGGTCAGCGCCCATCTTCACCAGCTCACGCGCCACATAGGAGCGCGCCATCGGAATGACCTCAACGGGCAGTGGGAATTGACCCAGCACCGCCACATCCTTCGATTCATCGGCAATACACACAAAACGCTCGGCACAGGCCGCGACGATCTTCTCGCGCGTCAGGGCAGCACCACCGCCTTTGATCATAGCGAAACCGGGGTCGATCTCATCAGCGCCGTCGACGTAGACGGGCATGCTTCCCACGCTGTTGAGGTCGAACACATCGATGCCGTGTCCGCGCAGGCGCTCGGCCGATGCTTCGGAACTGGCAACGGCACCTTTGAACGTGCCCGCCAGCGTGCCCAGCTCATCAATGAACATGTTGGCCGTGGAACCCGTACCGACACCGATGACGGTTTCAGGCGTGAGCAGCGGACGAATCTCTTCCAGCGCAGCTTTGGCAACGGCGCGCTTGAGAGCGTCTTGTGCAGCAGTCTTGGAGCGGAATGCCATGAAGGTCTCCATGAGAAGTGATGGCAGCGTGGGATGAAAATCGCGGACGGAACGAGGCTGTTGATAGACGCAGCGCTGACGAGGTGCCTACCACTCTATGTCGCATGGGCTTGCTGTTCCTTCGGTAGACTGGTACCAATGAAGACGGTACAGCCTATCTGTGCCCGCGATCTAATTCGAACATGATATTGGACAATCACCGATGCAAGATACCCCGTTGCTGGAAGCGTACGTCAAGAAGATACTCACCGCCAAGGTCTATGACGTCGCTATTGAGACGCCGCTGTCCCCCATGCCCATGCTGTCCCAGCGTCTCGGAAACCAGATTTCCATTAAGCGCGAGGATCTGCAGCCCGTCTTTTCTTTCAAGATTCGCGGTGCCTACAACCGTCTGGCATCACTGACTGACGCTCAGCGCCGTCAAGGGGTCGTGACGGCATCAGCGGGCAACCATGCACAGGGGGTTGCGCTGGGAGCCAAGCAGCTGGGCATTCGCGCGGTCATCGTTATGCCGCGCATCACACCGGATATCAAGGTAGCCGCTGTACGTGCCCGTGGTGCCGAGGTCGTGCTAACCGGTGACAACTTCAATGAAGCGCTCGAATACGCGCGCGAATTGATGACACAGGAAGGCCTGACCTACGTCGCGCCGTTCGATGATGCCGAAGTGATCGCGGGCCAAGGCACCATCGCTATGGAGATTCTGCGCCAGCAGCAGGGACCCATTGATGCCATCTTCGTTCCGGTCGGCGGCGGCGGCCTGATCTCTGGCATTTCGGCCTACGTGAAATACCTGTTTCCGGAAGTGAAGATCATTGGGGTCGAACCGGAAGATGCGGCGTGCCTGAAAGCCGCGCTGGAAGCAGGCGAACCGACAACGCTGGATCAAGTTGGGGTATTCGCAGAGGGTGTCGCTGTTTCTCGCATCGGTGAACTGCCGTTCGAAATCCTGAAGGATACCGTCGATGGCGTTATCACCGTTAACGCCGACGAAATGTGCTCAGCTGTAAAAGACATCTTCGAAGATACTCGCGGTTTGCCGGAAACATCCGGTGCCGTGGCCTTGGCCGGTCTCAAGAAATACATCCGCCAGAACGGCATTCAAGGCCAGAACCTGATCTGCATCAACTCCGGGGCGAACATCAACTTCGACCGCCTCAACCACATCACCGAGCGCACCTCGCTGGGCGAACGCCGCGAAGCGATGCTGGCCGTCAAGGTGCCAGAACGCGCAGGTTCCTACAAAGCACTGTGCGAAGTGCTGAGCAACCGTATGGTCACACAGCTCAGCTACCGCTATGCCCACCATTCTGACGCGCAGGTACTGGTCGGTATTAACGTCACGCCGTCCGATGATGACGCTGACCGCCACGCACTCATTTCGACGCTGGAAGAGGCGGGCTATCCCGTGGTCGACCTCAGCGAAAACGAAATGGCCAAAGTGCATATCAGCCATCTGGTCGGCGGTCACATGCTGCCAGCACTGCCCGATGACATGCACGAAGAGCTGTACCGCTTCGAGTTTCCAGAACGCCCAGGAGCACTGAACAACTTCGTGCGCCAACTGCCGGCGAACTGGAATATCTCGCTGTTCCACTACCGCAACCACGGTGCCGCCTATGGCCGTGTACTGGTAGCCCTACAGATGCCGAAGGACGAGCAGGACGGTCTTGATGCGCACCTTGATGAAATTGGCTACCGCTACTGGCGCGAAACGGACAATCCCGCTTACGGTCTCTTCCTGCGCTGATCGCAAATAGCCCGCGGAAAAGACGCCTCATGATAGACACATTGCCCCCTGATGCCGCTCTGGCGCAGGGGGCAACGTATATCTACGCAGGCGAACACCACGCGGGCCACAGAAGGCGTGCCCCATCAACGATATCGAAAGCAGAGCAGGGAAGATTCAAGCCGTAATAAACAGATGGGCGAGGGGAAAAGCAGATAAGACAAAGCCCGCACACAAAGAACGTGTGCGGGCTTCTGAATTTGGCGGAAAGCGTAGGATTCGAACCTACGGACCCTCTCAGGTCGCTTGTTTTCGAAACAAGTGCATTCGGCCACTCTGCCAGCTTTCCAAAACACCGGGTCGGTGTCAGGTGCCTAGCGTACCGATCCTGATCCCAGTGTCAACTACTCCTTGCGTGCCCGTACCTGTCGATGCGAGGCCGACATCGCTCGCACAGGCCATTCAATCAATCTCCAGTTGCCAGTCCAGTAGGTGAAGTTCACCCGACCCCGAATAGATTTCAGAGCCGAGCTCGACACTGCTCAGGAACAGCGCATCGCTTCGCCAATGGCCCGTACGGGCGAGGTATCCCAGCAGTGGCTGGAGATCCATGGACAGGTCATCAGCGCCCTCTTCAAGCACAAAGGTATACACCGGCCAACCGGTGGGAAGCGAGCCCACATAGAAGCCCCAGTGGCGCCCATCAATCGTCACCCGGCCCTTATAGTCGCCAGCAGGATGAACGTTGATACTGCGCAGCCAGACCATCACCTCCGCTGCAGGCGATGAATACCAGCGCGCATGCGATGAGGTATGGCACCACAGGTCATAGGCAACGTTATAGCGACCATCAGCGTTCAGCGCGAACCGGGCATGCGTGCGGACATGATGCAGGGAGGAAAGGGCGGCGGGAAGATGGCTACGAGGGTCATAGTTGGACGACCAATGCCAGCCGGTCACCAGTGCAGGATAGGCCTTGACGCTCTCTGTCGTGCTCGGCCAGTGCCAGCGCCACCCCATATCATGCTCGGAGTGATAGAACACCTGCTGCCAGCCTTCTTCAACGTCTGCTGCACCCCATTGGTTGTTGTTGAGGTAGCTTTTGCCTCCGTCGATCTGAATTTCGTCGCCAGCCATGCTTGTCATGGCAGCGCTGACCATCGGCGCGTACAGACAGGCCATCATCATGACCATGACAGCACCTGCCGTTGCACCGGATATTTTCATTGTTGTTCTCCTTGAACATACGGTGGCGGGATGAATGTCGGCATCGAGAGCCTAGTCGCCATGCAGCCCATGTACCACGGGCTATAGTTGTCTGTGAGATCGCCACAGGAGGTGGCGGCTCATATCTCTCGAGCCTCTCGAGGGTATGAGATTCACTTTCATCGACAAGGAGCGCATGCAGATGGCAGCCAAGTTCGAGATCTACAAGAGCAGTGAAGGGCAGTTCCGTTTTCATCTGAAGGTCACCAACAACGGTGAAATCATTCTGGCCAGTGAAGCCTATACGCAGAAGGTCAACTGCAAGAAAGGCATCGAATCTGTCAAGAAGAACGCCCCTGAAGATACGCGCTATGCGCGCAAGGAAAACAAAGCCGGCAAATGGTACTTCGTGCTCAAAGCGGGCAACCATGAGGTCATTGGCACCAGTCAAGCCTACAGCAGCGAAGCGGCCTGCAAAAAAGGCATCGAATCTGTAAAACGCCACGCACCGGATGCTGAACTGGTCGATACGACAACGACACAGAACTGATCGACGCCCGGCGATTGCCGCCGTGCAGCATGAGGTGCCACTGCCATGGGTACTTCAGCGGAAATGAAAAAGAAGGGGTGGCTCAGCCGAGCCACCCCTTCTTCATATCTATAACGATGATCGTGCGGATCAGGGCGCGACAGCTGCCCCTTGCGACGAGGGCACCGCGTCAGGGAAGGTCAGCCAGACCCACGTCAGGGTGGAATCGTCGACATGCTCGCTGCGCGAGTAGCCAACATGCTCCTGTGCTATCCACGGCGCCAGCTGCTGACGTAGCTTCTGGTAGTCGCTCGCACCGTGCACTAGCAGGCCAAAGGGCTGGCGTGCATCAAGTCGGGCCTGTAGCGCTTCGGCATTAATATCGCCTACCCGCCAATCATGATAGAACGCCAGCGCACCACGCTCGACTTCTGTCAGCCCCATCCCCGCGGTCTTGGCACGATAGGCCTCGGGTACCGCCTGATAGAGCGCCTCGTTCTCGGCACGCGTGCTCTTGCGCGGCCCCTGAATACCGTTCATAAACAACGTCCAAGTGATAAAGACACTGAATGCCGCCAAGAAGATGCGCACGGCGCCAAGCGATGTCATGCGCATGCACACGACAAGCGCGATGCTGAGCACCACGGCGGCGATCTGCCCCATGTGATTGCGAGCGATCAGTTCGATCATCTCAGGTGTGGCATGGCGAGTGGGCAGCAGATGCGCATACAGCGGCAATAGCAGCACGACCAGCTGGAACGCCAGCGCCGCCCACAGCGTGAACAAGGCATAGCCACGCACCCAGCGCGCCGGAGCATGATGTGCAAGATATTGGCCCGCCATCATGGCGAAGAACGGCAGGATCGGCAACAGGTAGAGCGAACGCTTGGTCTGCGCCATCGACAGGATCAGGAAACTCATGATACCGCCGATCAGCAGCAACAGTTGGCGCAACCCCATACGGCGACCTGCGCTCAGGGTCGTGACCAGCCACGCCACGATCAGCGGCACCCACGCCAGCGTCAGTGACAGCATGGAGGGGATATAGTCAAACTTGGTTGTCGCTTCGTCATGACCCAGCCCAGCGGTACCGTTCAATCGGCCCACCTGATTGCGCCAGAACCACTCGTTCCACAGCCATTCGCCGTCCTTATGGCTGACCAGTGCCCAGCACCAGCCGCCGCACAGCACCACCATCACGATAACCAGCAGAAGGTTGTCGAGCACGATCTGCCGCCAGTGCGTCTTGCCGCGTGCCCACAGCTGATGCAGGAAGAGAGCACCCCAGAAAGGAATCATGACCAGCGGAGCCACTGGCCCCTTAGCCAGAAAGGCCCCCGAAATGGCGATGCCGGTCCACAGCGCAAACACGCGACGGTTGTCTAAGTAGAACGCGATCAGCGTCCACAGGCTCATGGCACAGAAAAAGGCCAGCGCCACATCCGTACGGATCACATGGAAGTGTTCGAGGAAACCACTCATGGTTGCCAGCGACAGCACGCTCCAACATGCCGCCCGCTCACCGAACATCCGGCGCGTAGCGAGCCACAGACATGCCAGTGTTCCCGCTGCATAGAGCGAACAGGTCAGGCGCAGCACATTAACAGGATCAATGAAGTATCCCGTCACAGCATTCACCAGCAGCACGCTCCAATAGAACAGTGGCGGCTTCTCAATGAAATACTCACCGCTCAACGTGGGCACAATGAAGTCATGCGAGCGCAGCATTTCCCACGCGATACCGGCTTCGCGCGGCTCATCGGGCGACCACAGGTCATGGTCGAACTGCCCAAACAGCAGCAGCACGGCGATCAGCACCAGTAGGCCGCCCCATAGCAGGCGTCGGTGATGTAGGGCAGGGGGATGTGTCATATCGGAAGGAGTCCTCCATCCATGGCAGGAGAGTGGCGAAGAGTCGACATCATTGTGGCAGGGTAGGCCTAGCCAGCGGTAGACCATGCTGAAAACTGTAGTGACATTTCGTCTCGTTGACGGATTCCCTGCGCTTTTGAACAGGCAGGCTGATAATTTGCTTGACGCTGTTGTTGTGAACGCGCAGGATAGGCCTTGTAGGTTAGCAAGTCATATCGTCAGTTGTAATCGAGTCCTTCGGTAGCCTGGTAGATATTTCTCTTGTTTTACCCACGACATGTCCTATATATGATTCGCATCTATAGGTCCCGTCTATTCCCAGTCAATCGAGGATTTCGACAATGGCAACTGGCACAGTTAAATGGTTTAACGACCAGAAAGGTTTTGGTTTCATCTCTCCGGCAGACGGTGGCGACGACCTGTTCGCACACTTCTCCGAAATTCAGGCTGAAGGCTTCAAATCCCTGCAAGACGGTCAGAAAGTTACTTTCGACGTCACTCAGGGTAAAAAAGGCCTCCAGGCTTCCAACATCCGCCTCGCTGACTAATCATTATTGATTAGTCCGGCGAACGCCGGCTGTTGATAAAGGGGACCCGCTTTCGAGCGGGTCCTTTTTTTGTGCCTGAATTTCTTATACCTGCGATGCGTGCCCAATGCCAGCGCCATCAATGGTACGCCGCCTCGACTAGCGGTAGCAGGCCTGATGTCGATACTTCGCCAGCGGCATTTCCATCACGTCGAGCGGAACAGGCGCATGCCCAGCTCCCGGATCGAATGAGCTGCTATCGCCGGTGTACTCGAACCCCTGTCGGTTATACCACGCCATCAGCTCGCGACGGGGACGAATAACACCCAGCCGGATCGCATGGCGCCCTGCGGCTGCATGCCAGCGCACCGCTTCATCCAGCATCTTCTTCCCCAGCCCTTGGCCCTGACAGTCAGGATCGACGGCAAACATGCCGAAATAGCCAGCACCGTCCTTTTCTTCGCCAAGCCAAGCACAGACCACTAGGTGCCCCTCCTGTTCGCCGACCACGATGCGGCCATCTGTGCGCGCCAGATCACTGCGCAGACTGTCGACGGTCGCCCGCGGTTCATCTGGCATACCGATCTCTTCCGCCCACGGTTCATGAATCAATGCCTGATAGGCCGTATTGATCAACGTCAGCAGGCGCGGGATATCCCCTTGATGTGCCGTACGGAAGTGGAGTGTCTGGGACATCGTTCATCCTTTCATTATCGACAGAGCCTATCTGCAATTAAGCGCTGTGCGGTAACTGTATATCCACCCGATGCCTATCGTCATCGTGGCATGGTTGCGTGTGAAAGGGCGGGGATGCTACCTGAACAACTCGCGTTTATGAAGAAAAAAGAGGCCAATTACGATCATTTCCACAAAGTAACTCGCCCGATGACGGTGCGGTAAAAGATAGCAGGGAAAGAATCGGCATGGTCAGCGGGGGTCAATGAGCAGTAGGGTAGGAATAGTAACGGTGCCTTCACGATAACGAGCAGGCTATGCCCGACGCGCAAGGCATGTTTCCTTCGAAATCATCCATGGATTGGACAGGAGGTGGCCATCCGGCCAACGCAAACGATGACGAGCGACGTTCATACACAAGGGCTGCGGCCTTCTAGGGTGCGCTGGGGCGTACTGGTACTGCTGTTTCTGGCCGTAGGTGTCAACTATATGGACAGGGTCAATCTGTCGGTGGTGCAGGGCAGTCTTGAGCACCAGTTCGGGCTGACCGGCACTCAATATGGCTGGCTGCAATCGACCTTTATCGTGGCCTATTTAATAGCACAGGTGCCAGGCGGGCGCTTATTAGACCGCTGGGGCACGGAAGGCTTCTATGCGCTACTGATCCTGCTGTGGAGCGGTGCCACCTTTGCGATGGGCATTGGCGGACTGCTAGGCTTCGGCACAACGGCCGTTCTGGGTCTGATGATGGTGTGCCGCATCGTAATTGGACTGGCGCAAGCTCCTTCCTTTCCGGCCAACGCCAAGATTGCGGCCATGTGGTTTCCGCATCATGAACGAGCGCGCGCCATCGGGGCCTATTCGACAGGACAGTATCTGGTCACAGGCCTGATGGTGCCTGTGCTGAGCATCGTAGGGGTGCGTTACGGTTGGCCTTCCGTTTTTTATGTGTCCGGTGGGCTGGGCATTCTGCTGGGGCTATGGTGGCTGTTCGGCTACCGCGATCCAGAGCATAGCCGTGCCAATGCGGCGGAACTGGCCCTGATTCGGCAAGACAATCGTCAGGCACCTTCCGTCGCCGATGAACCGGATAGCGGCAAGGTTGGTTGGCCCGAGTTGCGCCATATTTTGGCTCAGGGCCGCTTCTGGGGCATCTGCTTCATGCACTTTGCCGCCACCTCCATCCTCTACTTCTTCCTGACATGGTTTGTACCGTTCTTGCGCAGCAGCCTGCAGCTGCAAGGCGCATGGGCGGGCGTCATGGAAAGCGTGCCCTTCCTGCTAGCGGCGGTCGGGGTGCTGTTCGGTGGCGTATGGAGCGATCTGCTTCTCAAGAGCGGCCATTCGCTGGTCAAGGCGCGCAAAATTCCGATCGTATCGGGCCTACTGGTGTCCGCGCTGATCTTCTGCAGCCCATTCCTGAGCGCTTGGCCACTGGTGGTGATCTGTGTGCTGTCGGTGGTCTTTCTGGCCAATGCCGGCTCCAACCTGGGCTGGACCGCGATGAGCGATATCCTGCCGAAGCGCATGATCGGCACGGCAGGCGGTATTCTCAATATCTGTGGGAACATGGCCGGCATTCTGACCCCACTGGTGTTCGGCAGGGTGCGCGACATGACGGGGAGTCTGAACGGTGGGATGTACTATCTGGGGGCCGTCGCCCTACTGGGCGCACTGTGCTTTCTTTTCTTCATCAATGACCTGACTGAAATCGACATCAGTCAGGCCCGTTCCCGCTAGCGCATAGCGCTACGCCTTACGGTTGGTGGCCTCGTACAGCATGAGGCCACTGGCCACGGCCAAATTCAGTGAGTCCGTCCCGCCCCGCATCGGGATCTTCACGCGCTGATCACAGGCTTCCAGCAGCGCGGCTGACAGCCCGGACTGCTCCGTTCCCATCAGAAGCGCACAGGCGTGCGTCTCATAATCAGCCTCGCGGTAGTCCTGCGCACGCTCCAGCGTCGTGCCGATCATGCTGACGCGGTGCTGATGAGCCCATTCGATAAACGGTGCGGTCGTGCTTTTGACCAGCACCACGTCGAACAGCGCACCGGTCGTCGCACGCAGCGCTTCCGGCGAGAAGGGATCGCAACTGTCATTCAACAGAATGACGCCGCGGGCGCCCGCCGCATCACAGGTGCGGATAATGGTGCCCAAGTTGCCAGGGTCACGCGGGCTGTCGAGCACAATCCACACCTCTTCAACCGCAGGAACGACGCTATCCAGTGGCTGCCATTGCTGATGAAACACCGCGATTGCATGGTGAGGATTGTCACGCCCAGACATCTGCCCCAGCACCTGTGCCGTGGTGGGGATCAGTTCAACATGATCCTGTGCGGTGGCATCGACCAGCAGCTGGTTGAGGGCTTCATCAGAGGGACGTGCATCGGCGTCAAACGCCAATGTTCGGAGCACATGTCCACCACGACAGCCATCGGCAATGGCCCGCACGCCTTCTACCAGAAAGGCCTGTTCAGCGTTACGGTACTTCTTGGTATACAGCTTACGCATGGCTTTGATGCGCGGATTGGCTGCGCTGGTAATGGTGGCGTCAAGGCGCATGCGCGACCTCCAGAAAAAACGAAAGTGAACACGACAAGGCCCGGTGGTCGCCGGGCCTTGTCTTAACAAGCCATACACACAGAACGAGCACTATACCGCATGGGTCAGAAACGACCACAGTGCCGACAGTATACCGGTGATCTGGCTGAATGCCGCCAATACCGCCAACACCCCGATCACAATGACCAAGAGGTTGGAGGGGTTGCGACGGTAACGGCTCAGCACGGGCAGCGTGTAGATGGCCACCATCGGCAGTAGGAACAGCAGCAGCGCAATGATGGGGCCGCCCAGCTTCTCGATCATCGACAGGATACCGGGGTTTAGGGTCGCCACACCCCAGCAGCTCAGTCCCATCAGCACGGCAGCCACATCGTTGAGCACACGATGACGACGCGAGGAGGACTTGCCACGGCAAACGTGCTCGATCAGCCCTACGGCCCCTTCTCGCGCGCCGATATAGTGCCCAAGGAAGGACTTGGCAATGGCGATCAGGGCAATGATGGGGGCGGCCACCTCAATGATCCGGGTATTAAAGTGGCGAGCCAGATAGGACAAGATAGTGATGTTGTCCGCCTTGGCTTCGGCAAGATCAGCCGGGGTGAGCGATAGCACGCAACTGAACACAAACAGCAGCACGGTCGCGACCATCAGCAGGTGAGCGCCGCCCAAAATCTGGCAGCTCTTGCGATCGGCGTTAGCACCGTAACGCTGACGCTGATCCATAGCAAAGGCAGAGATGATCGGGGAGTGGTTGAACGAGAAGACCAGCACGGGAATCGCCATCCAGATGGATGTCCACACCGCACTGCTACTGCTCGCCGCCTCGGTTCTGGCGGATGCCGCAAAGAACGCCGTGCTCCAGTGAGGAATCAAGATCAGCGACAGAATGACGAGAGCGGCAATGAAGGGATAGACCAGATAGCTCATCGCCTTGACGACACGACGCTCACCACCGCGTGCAATGCCGATCAGTACTGCGATCAGCAGGAAGGACACCAGCGCTCGGGGAGGAGACGTCATGCCCAATTGGTGGGTCAGCACATCAAGCGTGGTGTTGGTGATGGCAACGCTATAGACCAGCAGGATGGGGAAGATGGCGAAGAAATAGAGCACCGTGAATAACGCTCGGGCATGCGGCCCGAAATGTCGGCCAACGACATCGGTAATGTCGCGATCACTGTCTGCGCCGGACTGGACGAAACGGGTAAGCGCTCGGTGAGAGAAGTAGGTAACGGGGAGGGCAAACAATGCAATGAACAAAAGCGTCCATGTTCCCCCGATACCGGCGGCGATGGGCAGGAAAAGCGTCCCCGCACCAATGGCCGTACCAAAGAGGCCGAGTGCCCACGTTATATCCTGACGGTTCAACGCTCGTTGGGCAGCAGGTAGCACCTGATCGGTCTGACGAAGTTCGGTCATGAGGTCTGCCTTGAATGATTGTTCTAGATAAGCCTGAAGCGGCAACCTCTCGGCAACGGCTTGCCAAGAGCGCGACGAAGACACGCACATGACTTCGCCACGAAAGAACGACCATCATAACCGATGCACCAAAGCCGGGCGATGTGTCAGGGGCGCGCGCACGCCCCTGACGCGTTCAACGACCGAAGACCGTCGTGAACGAAGCGCTTGCCAACGCATTGAAATGTACGCGGAAACCGACCTGGGCAGGCGTCGGGTTTTCAGGCAGGTCGAGCGATGCGACCTTCAGCGCATGCACTGTAAAGATGTAGCGGTGATCACCGTGGCCCGGAGGCGGTGCGGCTCCGGCAAAGTCCGTGGTGCAGGAATCGTTATAGACTGCCACGGCACCCTGGGGCAGCGGATGACGTCCGCTGCCCGCACCTTCCGGCAGCGAAGTAACATCCGCCGGAATATTGGCGACCACCCAGTGCCACCAGCCCGAACCAGTGGGCGCATCAGGATCGTAGACAGTCACGACAAAGCTGCGAGTACCTTCAGGAGCATTTTCCCAATGCAACTCAGGCGACAGATTGTCGCCTTCAAGGCCGGGATAGGCAGCCCACTGCGCTTTGGTCAGGCGCTGTCCATCCTTGAGCGTATCGCTCAGCAGACGAAACGTCATTTTCGGTTCTCCTTGAATGAGAAACAGACAGGCATAGCATAATGTCTCGCACGTGCGAGGGTTTGCTAGCCGCTCAACGTCGCACAGGGATACGACCACGCAGAAGCTATGGCACTCCATGCCGTTATCTCTGTGCACACTATCTTCACGATTGCCGTATCATAATAAGCCGTTTGGTGTTCTTTTCAGTGTGCCTGTGTAGCGCCGCCTGCAGCGGAAGCCGCCACTCACCTATAACGATCATATTTTCTTGTACTTGATTCAGTGGAGTCCCATGAGTTCTTTCAAGCAGTGGAAACATCGTCTCAAATGCGCTTTTCTATCCGCTAGAATCGGTCAACCCCAGCAAAACTGGCTGCGCGCGCTGGCAGACAATCCGCAGTTCGGTACGCTAGCAGCAGGCGATGAGCAGTTCTCCTATCGCCACTTCAAAGCCTACCTGAATCGCCACCTGACGGCGGCCCAGAAGCTGTCAATCGTGCACCATACAGCTCAGCGACTGTGCGATGTGCTGTCGAAAGACCGCTTCGAAACCATCTTCACCGGCAAGGGTCTGCTGCTGGCCACGCTGCCCTTCAAGGACGGCGAGGGCGAAGCGCGTGTCGTCATGCGTCGCGCAACGTTCCCACGCGAAGGTGAAATCGGCCTATTCATGGAGACCGATGAGGAAGGGGTGATTTACCAGCTCAACTTCTCGCTGGCCCCCCCCGCCACGCTGCTGATTGGAGGTCTGCAGGGACCACGCCCTGAGCAGGGTGACATCATCAAGCGCTACAACAAGGCGCTGCACGGCCTGCGCCCGCAAAACGTGATGGTATCGGCCATGTACGCCTGCGCACTCGTCTTTGAGGCCGACTGCGTCAAGGGAATCACGGAAACTGCACATCCGCGCCGCAAGCGTTTGAAATCCAGCTACGACCGCTTCTGGGCGGAAAATGGTGGGGAAGAAATCAAGGGAGGCTGGTTCCAACTGCCGCCAGCGGAACCCGAGCGTGACATTCAGCAGGTTAAGAGCCAGCGTCGCGCCGCCTTCAAACGCCGGGAAGCACTGCGCGAGGATATGGCCCGTCAGATCGTCACTGCGCTAGGCTATCCCGAACGCATGCCAGCCCCTGAAATGGAAGAAGCCGCCACGGAAGCCGCGGTATAGCCACATCGCGTCGATCACTATGCCGCGATAAAGAAAGCCCCAGGACGATAACATCGCCTTGGGGCTTCCTCGTCATCAGCCATTCAAAGGATCACGCGGCCTCGTTCAGCAACCGATCAACGAAGTCGGCCAGATCATCACAGACCCATACCGCCTCGCTGTGCTGAAGAGCGTCCAGTTTGGGACGCGTCTCCTGCCCGTTACCCGTCAGCACCAGCGCCAGCCGAGTGCCCGCTGCTTCGCCCGCCTGAAGATCGCGCAAGGAATCACCCACCATCCATGCTTCATCAAGGCGCTTATGCCCTAGCTCACGCGCGATCCGATGCAACATCCCCGGCAGCGGCTTGCGACAATCGCACCCGTCATCGGGGCCATGCGGGCAGTACGCAATATAGGCCAGCCGCCCCCCGGCAGCATCTACCAGCGAGGTCATTCGCTCGTGCATCGCCTCCAGCTCGATCATTGGTGTCAGGCCACGGGCGATGCCGGACTGGTTCGTGGCTATCGCGACGTCGTAGCCCGCCTTCGCCAGACGCGCGACGGCGTCGATCGCTCCGGGCAGAGGGATCCATTCATCACGGTGTTTGATGTACTGGCGACTGTCCTGATTGATGACACCATCACGGTCGAGAATGACGAGGGGGCGAGGCATGAACGTTCCCATCAAAAATGAATACCACGGTTGATGCGCCAGCTACCGCTACGAGAAGCAGCCACCCGCGCATGGATGTGTTCGACGATATCGCATGAAAACGGCCATACGCCAAAATAAACCCCATTGAGAGCGAATATTCCGGCTTTGGCCGATGCCATGACGGCGTTACTGTGTCGCTGCCCTAGTCGTCGATGTCCTCATGCACATCATGGACATCGGTGTAGGCCCCACGACGCATAATGAGATCGGCGATCGCAGCACTTGCCGCATCAAGGTCGATCAGGCTCATATCCGTGGCCGTGTCGTCCCCCTGCGGCGGAGAAAAGGCCAAGCGCCGATCGTCGTGATTGCAGGTCTGCCAGCGCAGCGAGGTCGCCGAACGCTTGGCGGGATAGAAGCCAACGGTCGCAATGTCGAGGCAACCGGCAATATGCAGTGGCCCCGTTGAACCGGCGATCAGCCCATCGGTAGCGTCCAGCATCTTGGCCAATGCTGAAAGGCGTTGGTTGGCCGGCAGGCGACGAGCGTCTATGCCTCCGGCGGTCAGGCGATCGCACAATGACGTGGCCACAGCCTCTTCACCCGGCCCAGCACTGAACAGCCAGTGAACGGGACGGTCGAGACGGGCATGCACCTTCTTGATCAGTTCGGCATAGCGCTCGGGGGTTAGATTAACGGCTGAACCGCCGCTGCCAGCGTGCACACACCACCATGGGCGATCTAGCGACAGACCGCACGCCTTGGCCAGAGCCACACGGCCCTGACGATGCGAACGCTCGGTCATCGGCCAGAACGGCGGACGAGCAGCGTCACCTTGTACGTTGAGTCGTTCCAGCAGAGCCAGCGCCAGGTCAACGTTGTACTCGTACTCCGGTTTCAGAGACTGAGAACGGTGCTGTACGACACGGTGGTTGTAGAAAATCTGCGCCCACTTGGTAGCCGGTGCCATGCGCATCGGAATACCCGCGCGCCAGCCCAACCAACCAATGCGGGGCGTAGAGAACAGTGTCAGCATCGCATCGAACTGCTTGTCGTGCATGCGGTTGAGCAAGTGACGGCGCTCGGCACGCGATGCGCCATGACCGGGATCAATGATGACGTCATCGACCCAAGGGCAGCAGTGCGCGATGGATGCCGTATATTCCGGCACCAGCACGGTGACATGAATGTCCGCCTGTGCCTGCTTGAGCGTTTTCAGGGCGGGCCAACTCAGCATGAAGTCGCCAAGCTTGTCGTTGCGTACGACCAGTACGCGAAGGTCAGGTGTTGTCATGGTCGAAGGCATAATCCGGCGAAAGAAGCAGCGTCATGGGGTAGGCTTGAGATAGCCTTGGCGAATCTCGTGCATCAACCCGGTCGCACGGGAAGGTGCAAAACGGGTCAGCGAGCGCTCAAGGCGTTCCATATTGCGCGCCTGCCAATGGTGCCCGTTGCGAATACGACAGCGATCCAGGTCGATGATCCACGGTTTTCCATCACGATCCAGCAACAGATTGCGCGCATTGAGGTCAACATGATCAAGACCAAGCTCGTGCGCCTTGCGGATCAGGGCACCGACCGCCCTCAGAGAGGTATAGGGCAGATCTTCGGAAGATTCGATGCAGTCGGCAAGCGTCTGGGCACCGGGAATACGTACGGTAATCAAGGCGCCTTCATAAAAGAGGCCGGTATGCCATACGCAGGCTCCGATAGGCTGCGGAACGGAAAGGCCCTTTTCACGCAGGGCAACGGTGAGGCGGAACTCGCGCGCGGCGCGCGTACGTGCGCTGCCACACCAGACATAGCGCTGCTGGCTAACCCGAGCCACCATGCCTCCGCGACGATACGGGCGCAGCACCCAACCGTCTTCCGTCGTTTCGCTGGCGTGATCGCCAGGATCGAAGAAGACGCTGGCACCTCGTCCGGGGGCTTCGCCTACGATAGCTTCACGGTCCTGCCAGTACGCCCGGGTGAACAGTTCCGGGGTGACAGGGCCGCAAAGTGCCGTGGCATCATATAGAATGTGCGCATTCGCACTTTGGGATTCGAGTATTCGCATGACGCTACCTTTGCCTGCTTCGCCGACGCATATCTGTGTATTGCGACTATCCGCGCTGGGAGATGTCTGCAACCTGGTGCCCGCCATCAGGGCTATGCAGCATCAGTGGCCAGACGCTCGTATTACCTGGATCGTCGGCCGCGCGGAGCACAGTCTACTCAGTGGCCTCGATGGGGTCGAGCTTGTGGTGTACGACAAATCTACTGGCCTGAAGGGAATGTATGCCCTATGGCGCCAGCTGTCGAAGACACGCTTCGATGTACTCGTTCACGCACAGCAATCCATCCGAGCCAGTATTCTGTCACTGGGCCTGAAAGCCCGCGTACGTCTGGGGTATGACGCAGCCCGCGCCAAGGACCATCAGACGTGGTTCACCAACTGCAAACTGGCACCGCATCCTGAAGCTCACGTGCTGGCGTCGTTTGTCGACTTTGCCCGAGCACTCGGCGTTCAGGATGAGCTTACGGCACGCGACAGTCTTGAATGGCATATTCCCATTCCCGACAGCGCTTTTGCCGAGGCTGCGGAGATTACCCGAGGCGCACGCTACATGGTACTGAGTCCCTGTGCCACACCTCGGCGACGCAATTATCGCAACTGGACGGCCGAAGGCTATGCTGCGGTCATCGACCACGCTTATCGGCACCAAGGGCTGGTCACTGTACTGACCGGTGGTCGACGTGAAGAAGAGCAGGCCATGATCGCCGACATCATCGAACGCACGCGTCAACTCAGAGCGGCCCACCAAGAGGGCGAAGAAGGGGTTCCCATCGACGCCTCGGGCAAGACCTCACTTAAGGGACTGCTGGCGCTAATTCGCCGTGCTCGCGTCGTCATTGCACCCGACTCAGGACCGGTGCACATGGCCAACGCGCTGGGCACGCCCGTGTTAGGCCTGTTCGCGACAACCAATCCCGATCGCGCTGCGCCTTATTTGTGGCGCGACTATGTCGTCAACCGCTACCCCGATGCCGTCACACGCTATATGCACAACACGCTGGACGACATCACCTGGGGCGCTCGTGTACGTCACCCGGATGCCATGCAACTGATCACCATTGACGATGTCACATCGCACCTAGATCGGCTTCTAAACGTCACAGCCATACGCGATCACGACGACAGCCCTTTATTCGGCAAAGACATTCCACGCACTGTCTGAATGCGGTGCTACCTTTTTTATCTTCTTCAGCGGAGACATGGATCACGATGCTGGACCTCACTGCTTTCGACTCGGCGCGTCTTCTGATCGTCGGCGACATCATGCTGGACCGTTACTGGTACGGACCGACTTCCCGAATCTCGCCCGAAGCGCCGGTCCCGGTCGTACGGGTCGACGAGAGTGAAGACCGTCCGGGTGGGGCTGCTAACGTTGCCCTCAACATCGCATCGCTGGGTGCCCATGTCTGCTTGTCCGGTCTAGTCGGACGCGACGACAACGCCGATCGTCTGGCCGCTGCGCTGACACAGGCGGGCATCACGACTCACTTCCACGTCAGCGACGCCGTACCGACCATCACCAAGCTACGCGTCATGAGCCGCAACCAGCAGCTTATCCGCCTCGATTTCGAATCACCGGCCTCCGCCGAAGACGCCGCACCACTCGCGGATCGCGTTGCCGAAGCCCTGCCAGAATCAGACCTAATGATTCTGTCGGATTACGGCAAGGGCTCGCTGAGCAATATCGAACAGCTGATCGCGCTGGGCCGCAAACTCGGCAAGCGCGTACTAATCGACCCCAAAGGCAGCGACTATTCGCGCTACAAAGGGGCTAGCATCATCACCCCGAATCTGAGCGAATTCGAAGCGGTCGTCGGGCCGTGTACCGATGACGACGACATGATCACCAAAGGCGAACGCCTGCGCAAAGAGCTGGGGCTCGAAGCACTGCTGATCACCCTAAGCGAACGCGGCATGATGCTGATTCGCGCCAACGAAGCACCGCTGCACCTGCCAACTCATGCCCAAGCCGTCTACGATGTCACTGGGGCAGGGGATACCGTGATCGGGGTGCTGGGGCTGGCACTGGCGGCCGGGCAACCGCTGCCGACCGCAATGTGGCTGGCTAACCTTGCAGCAGGCGTTGTCGTGGCAAAAGCAGGTACCGCCACACTGACCGTCGCTGAACTGCATGAAGCGATTCAGGATGCGGGCCAATCGTCCACCAGCGACAGCTCTCTGGACGCCGTCATCCGCCAAGTGCGCGCAGCACAGGCGCGCGGCGAACGCGTAGTGATGACCAATGGCTGCTTCGACATTCTGCATTCAGGCCATGTCGGTTATCTCGAAGAAGCGCGCCAGCTCGGTGACCGCTTGCTGGTGGCCGTCAACGACGATGCATCTGTCGCGCGCCTCAAAGGCCCGACGCGCCCCGTCAACACACTGGACCGCCGCATGCGCGTGCTCGGCGCACTGGCGTCCGTTGACTGGGTCGTGCCATTCAGCGAAGACACCCCTCAGGCCCTGATCGAAAAGATCCTGCCAGACGTGCTGGTGAAGGGTGGCGACTATAAGGTTGAAGAGATCGCCGGGCATGAAGCCGTGCTCGCCAACGGTGGCGAAGTCAAAGTACTGGGCTTCGAGGAAGGCGTGTCGACCAGCGCCCTGATCAAGGCTATTCAAGGGCAGACCCCATAATGTTTGGCCGACGTGGATACAGCGCACTGCTCTATGCGCTGTCACCGCTGATCTTCAAACGTCTGAAACGCGAGAGCCTGCCGGATCATCCGGCAGGTGAGCGAATGGGCCATATTCCCGACTACCGAGAGCGAAAGACCCTATGGGTGCACACCGCCTCTGTCGGTGAAGTCATCACCGCGGCCCCCGTCATCCGGCAACTGCTGGCCGACTACCCGTCGCACACGATCGTCGTCACCACCATGACCGCGACCGGCGCCGAGCGAGTCAAAAGCCTGTTCGGAGACACGGTCATTCATCACTTTCTGCCGATCGACTTTCCGGGGGCAATGAAACGCTTCGTGCGCTCGCTGACCCCAGAGCTGCTGGTACTGGCAGAAACCGAGCTGTGGCCCAACATGCTGTATGCCGCCTCGGAGCACAATGTGCCGGTGGTCATGATCAACGCACGCCTCTCCGACAAAGCCTACTCACGCTATAGGCGCTTCCAGCAGCTCACGCGCGACATGCTGATCCGCATTAACTGGATTGCGGCTAAGAGCGGCGAAGATGCCAAACGTTTCCGCTCGCTGGGGGTACCGCCTAAGCGTCTGTCGGTCGCCGGTGCATTGAAATTTGACCTTACGGTCAGCGAAGAACAGCGAGAGAAAGGCGCTGCGCTGCGCACGCTGATCGGCCAGCGTCCGGTATGGATTGCCGCCTCGACGCATGAAGGCGAAGAACACGCCGCACTCGCCGCACACACACAGCTGCTCAAGGTGAAACCCGATGCCTTGCTGATACTGGTGCCGCGCCACCCGCAGCGCTTCGATGACGTTGCCAGCGAGTGCCTTAAAGTCTTCCCCTCAGCCGTTGCCAGACGCTCGCATGACGAACCCATCACAGCCGACACACGCGTCTACCTTGGCGACACCATGGGCGAGCTGATGGCCCTCTATGCCGCCAGCGACGTGGCGTTTGTCGGAGGCACCCTGGTGCCGATCGGGGGGCACAATCTGCTGGAACCGGCAGCGCTTGGTGTCCCGGTCATCAGCGGCCCATATCTGAACAACCTGCAGGAAATCGCCGATGTCATGGAAGAGCATCAGGCTCGGCGCAAAGTAAGCGATGCCACCACTTTGGGCCATGTACTCATCGAACTGTTTGTCGATACCAGTGCGCGCCACTGGCTAGGCGAAGCCGGCCTGCGCGTTGTCGAACGCAATCGCGGTGCCAGCACCCTGATACGCGACCGTATTCGCACTATGGTGCCCGTCGACGAGGTACTGAGCTAAGCCTCGCTCATCTCATCATCACGTCCCATCGCATCCGCTTGTCCGCGTGAGCGGCACGGCGTGCACCGGCCTCTGCCGAACCGCACCCGTGCCCTCACGCTTTTTTCCTTGGGGCTCGATAACGTGTGCGAGTCCCCACGGATGACCGCCTTATTTCATCATGACGCAAACTGCTAGTTACATATCAATAAATAAGAAAGGAGGGTAAAGATAAGCCTTCTCTCAATAGTTATAGAAAGATAATGAGCGACATAATCGCGCAGCAATACACTTGAAGCATTAATAATAGTGGGGAAAACGGGAAGCGCACCTTGCAAACACCTATACTTTATACGGGCTCCTTAAACAACGTTATAAACCTGTGATACCATCCCCGCCTACTTTGCCGCGAAGACAGTATTTATACTGCATGGTGAGAGCATTCTCGTCACGTGGCACTCTCAGGGAATCTATGCGAGATATATAACGCTCATGAACTCTACACTACGTAAGGTTGCATCGACCATCGGCAGTATCATCGTGGTCGTCGGCATCATCGCGATCAAAGGCTGCAACCGGGTCGGTAACAAAGAAACGCTGAAAACAGAAGAAAAACAGTATTATCAGCTGGACGAACTCAACAATGCGCTCGACTGCAACGTCATTCATCATGAGCTGCTGGAGTTCATGAGAAAGTCATCACCGACGATTGAAAAAGGCGGCAGCGTTACCGTGCCGCTGATGTTCAGCACGCGCAACTGCGGACGCTCCATCGACTACCGAGGCAAGATCCCCGAATTGCACAGCGCAGGCGAAACCTATCTGCGCAACTTCCAAGAAGTCACACGTAGCCTCGACAGCAACGGCGATCACAAAATGTCGCCGGAAGAGTTCGACGCGGCGGTCGACAACTTCAATGCACTCGCTGACAAAGGTCAGGACCTGTTCCAGATCTACGGCGAAGTTGAAGAAAAGTGGTACAAGGCACGTCTCGACACTATCGGCCATGACCATGCCCGCCGTCATGTCCACTGGGTCTATACGCTGGCGCTGGACATCAACCTGATCACGCGCAGCCTGCGTAAAGATGACGTTGATGTGCCTGTTGTCGAAAAAGCCATTGCCAGCCTGAAACAGAACCTAGCTGATATGAAAGACGACATGGAAGGCAGCGACTGGAACCAGCAAGACAAGATCGAGCAGTGGGCACAGGGTATTCCCGACTTCCTGCAGGCCGCGCAGACACGCCTCGACTTCATAAAGAACAAGGCAGCAACAGCGACAGAAGACGAAAAGGAAGCCTCCCAAGCTGATTTCAGAGATGCAGAAATCGGTGACCAACCGGAGAGCTTCGAAGATACCTTCGTTGTACCGGAATCCACACCGTCCCACCATCATTCCTAAATAGTGGACGAGTGATAATCAAGCCCCTACCGCCTGAAAGCAGTGGGGGCTTTTTTATCCACAGAATTTTTATATATAAAAAAATCTGCATATAACTTGATAAATTTTCGCCCTAATCCATCCAACTTGAAAAAATTGCACTCTATGGAATACGGTTTTATATACCAAAATAAATTTTATAAAATACGCGAACAATCATATAAAACTATTACACAAAAGACGAAATATAACTATAACAAAAGAAAAGAAGAGAGTAAAAATATTGGCAATAAAAATATTTTTATAGCAGAGTACGCACTAGAAGCTGAGTAAAAGCTGAAGGCTATCTTCAACCTAAAACCACCGCATACCTATATCCTCTCATGAAAAATGGAGATATACATCGTGAACGTAACGTTTCATTGGAAAATGAGATTCTCTGATGATGCAATCCCTTATGCTATCTCAGATGCTCTTAGTAATGATGGTTTAGATTTTATAGGTTGTTTGTTTTCTGATAGCGGAGGAGCAAAGTATGATGATCCTGTCTATGTGGAATTATTAGAAGGTGGAATATATGGAATAGAATTGGTTAAAAAAGGAGGTGTTAAATACTTTGACTGGTGTCTTAGTTACTGGGGAGCTGAATTTGAAGAAAATATGGCTAGAGTATATTCATTATGTGACGAGAATTTTTTTATAAATGTTAAATTAGATGACTTTGAAAAAGTATTAATAGATTGGAAAAAATTTGTTTCAAAAGGACCGTTAGATAATAACGCAAAAGACACCTTAGATGCCTAACTGACGTTTGTAGAGGCCTTACAGGTCCGAACACATAATAAAGCTGCCTGATACAAATCCGTCATTAATTGATAGGCGCCCAGAAAGCGATGGCGCTGAGCAGCTGGCAACAGGTTTCCCGCATTGATGTTCCCCTCCCCAAAAAATGTATGCTAATGAAGTGAATGCAGCGCAGCCTACATATAGGCATACAAAAATTCATGCAGTGAGCTGGTGACGCCTTGGGAGGCTATATAGATAGACAATCTTGCTGAAAGCCGCATGATGACTGGCTTCTAAGGAAATGCGGGGAGGGGGTGGGGAAGTGCTATGGCGCGCCTGGCGGGATTCGAACCCACGACCCCTGCCTTCGGAGGGCAGTACTCTATCCAGCTGAGCTACAGGCGCATTATGAGAAATGCGTCATCATCCTACGCAAAGAGCGGGCTGGTGTCCAGTCGAGAGGAACGCAACGTATTGCCGTTGCCCTTAAAATCAGGCGCTGGCGTGCGCTGTTCCTTGGTGAACGCTTGTCACGATGTTTCACGTGAAACATCGTGACAACAGGACACTTCACCCATCAGGGATAACGCCGTGGAACCGAGTTCTCCCCGAACAGACCGTCGTCATAACGAAAAAGCCGCGCCCTTAGATGAGCGCGGCTTTTGAATAGCGATAACAGATAAGGCTACTGCAGCAGCGCTTTCAGTCCCGCAATGGCATCCATTCCGCGTTCCCGTTTTTTCTCAGGGTCTTCCTTGTCGGGGCGGCCTTCCCAGCTGATGTCATCTTCCGGCAACTCATCCAAAAAGCGGCTCGGGGTACAGTTCAACATTTCACCGAACGCCTTACGCTGGCGGGCCAGTGTCATGGTCAGCGTCTGACGGGCGCGAGTGATACCGACGTAAGCTAGGCGGCGTTCCTCTTCGATGGTACCGGCTTCGATAGCGTTGCGGTGGGGAAGCAGGTCTTCTTCAAGCCCCATGATGTAGACATGGGGATACTCCAGTCCTTTAGAAGCATGCAACGTCAACAACTGCACCTTATCGGTATCGTCTTCTTCCTGTTGCTGTTCCATGATGTCACGCAACACCAACCGCGAGATGGCCGCTTCGACATCATCGGTTTCTTCACTACCGTCATCGTCGCCTTCATCGTTACGCTGCATCGAGCGTTCAAGCTGGTCAATCAGCGTCCATACGTTCGCCATACGTTTCTCGGCCACGATGGGCGCACTGGCGTTTTGATACAGCCAGCCCTCGTAGTCGATCTCCTGAAACAGGCTGCGAATAGCGGCAAGAGCATCGCCCTGATCCATGCGCTTACGCACGTCGGCAATAAGATGGTTGAAGCGCGCCAGCCGGAACAGCGCTTTTTCGGGCAGCAGTTCCTGCAGCCCCAGCTCGCAGGAAGCATCGTAAAGACTGACCTGACGCTCGGTCGCATAGTTGGCTAGCTTTTCGATTGTGGTCGGGCCAATCTCGCGGCGCGGTACGTTAACGATACGCAGGAAGGCGTTGTCATCAGCGGGATTGATCAACAATCGCAGATAGGCCATCGCATCGCGGATTTCGTTGCGTGAGAAGAACGAAGTACCGCCGGACAGCTTGTAGGGAATCTGATAGTGCTGAAGCTTAATCTCCAGCAAGCGCGCCTGAAAGTTGCCGCGGTACAGCACGGCAAAGTCCTTCCATTTAGCACTGAGCTTGAGGCGGCGCGTCAGTATTTCACTGGCGACGCGCTCGGCTTCCACTTCTTCATTACGATTGACGATCACACGGATGTCATCGCCGCGCCCCATCTCCGACCACAGCGTCTTTTCATAGACGTGTGGGTTATTGGCAATCAGTGTGTTAGCCGCCTTCAGAATGACGGCCGTGGAACGGTAGTTCTGCTCCAGCTTGATGACCTTCAGACTGCGGAAATCGTCTTGCAGCTGCTCAAGGTTTTCAGGGCGAGCACCGCGCCAAGCATAGATGGACTGATCATCGTCGCCCACTACGGTGAAGGTTTCACGCTCAGCCATCAGCAACCGCACCAGTCGATACTGGCTTGAGTTGGTGTCCTGATACTCATCGACCAGCATGTAGTGAATGCGTTTGCGCCAGCGCGCCAGCACCTCCGGTTCACGCTCAAACAAAACCGCCGGCAGGTAAATCAGATCGTCGAAGTCGACAGCGTTGTACGCTTTGAGGTGACGAACGTAGGCTTCGTACAAACGCGCGGCGTAATCCTGGTCTTGATCTTCAGCGTGCGACAGGGCCTGCTGAGGAGTGACCAGATCGTTCTTCCATTGTGATATCTGATGCTGCACACGGTTGATCTGATCAGCGTCAACGGCGGCATCCTTGTGCATCAGGTCGCGTAGCAGCGCCTTGGCATCTTCAGGGTCAAACAGAGAGAAGCCGGAGCGATAGCCCAGCACTTTCAGTTCAGCCTTGATGATGTTGAGCCCCAGCGTGTGGAAGGTGGACACCGTCAGCCCATGACCGAGCTTGCCGGGCAGCATCTTGCCAACGCGCTCTTTCATCTCGCGGGCCGCCTTGTTGGTGAACGTCACAGCCGCGATGCGCCGTGCTGGCATGCCACATTCACGAATCAGATAGGCGATCTTGGTCGTGATAACGCTGGTCTTGCCTGAACCGGCACCCGCCAGTACCAGACATGGCCCATTGATGTAGGTGACCGCCTCACGCTGTCGCGGGTTGAGTGTCTGTAGACGCGTCTGCATCAGCTCGTCACGCATGGTGAGGCCGCCTCCTGAAAGGTTCGTACTTGGGAGGGGCATGATACTACGTTAGGCCACCTACCTCCCAGCCGTCACGGGCATGAGAACGTCGGCCAGCGGCAACCCCATGAAAGACATGAAAAAGGTGTCACATCAAAGCGGGAACGCGTCACTGCTGGAAGGAAAGAGAAGAGAAAGAAGAGGGCATATTGGAAAAGGCGGGACAAACGCTGGTCCTGAAACGCCGATAGCACTGCTCAATTGAGGGCAGTGCTATCGAATACGATCAATGATCAGTCACGCAACATCCGTGTTTCACGTGACACACTCATTCATGCCTGAGTGTGGGGCATTTCATCCAGTGCCAGCCAGACAGCGGAGTTACCCGGCAACTGCGTCCCCTTATCGATACCCGGGCGGCTCTGGGCGATGACCCGGCCTGCCGGCAGATCCAGTGGTGCATAGCCGAAGTTAATGTAGATGCAGACGCTGCCATTGCGTGCAACCAGTACGTCGTTGCGTGGGGAATCAAACCACTGCAGCGAACCAGTCCCCAGCGCGTTCTGCGTGCGCAGCGCGATCAAGCGACGATAGAGGCTCAGTGTGGAGTGCTTGTCTTTTTCCTGCAGATCAGCGGCATAACCGGCATAGCTGTCCGGCTGAGGCAGCCAACTTTTGTCGCTCGGACTGAAACCGAACGCAGGCGCTTTGGCCTTCCACGGCATCGGAATGCGCTGGCCGTCACGACCGATCATCGTACCGTTGGAATCGAAGAAGCGCGGGTCCTGACGGAAACGCGGTTCCATCGTTGTATGGTTAGGCAGACCCAGCTCTTCACCCTGATACAGATAGAGCGCTCCCGGCAGGATCATCGTCAGCATGATGAGTGCACGCGCACGGTCCAGGCCCAGTTGCTCGTTCGGCTGTTCGGTTGTGCTATCCAGCCCCATTGGGGTTGCGCCCGGAGTGGTCAGGCCCAATCGGGTAGCGATACGCACTTGGTCATGGCTTGAGGTGACCCAGCTACACGGTGCGTTGACCGTACCCATGTTGGTCAGGTACTTGTCGATGATGGCACGGTAGTTGGTAGCTCCCCACTGCGACAGCTGATAGTCGAAGTTGAATGCTTGCTGCAGCTCATCGGAACGCACGTAGTTCACGAGGCGAGAGATCGGCTGCACGTGGAACGCTTCAGCCACCATTACGCGGTCATCATACGTATTGACCAGCTTGCGCCAGCGACGATAGATGTCGTGCACGCCGTCTTGGTCAAACATCGGACCACGGTACTGCTGATCGGTCATCGTTGAGTTTTCCGGCGTGACGTCCGGCAGACCGGCGGCTTTCACTAGGTTATTAGCCGCGTCGATGCGCAGGCCGTCGACACCGCGATCCAGCCAGAATTTCAGAATGTCATCAAAGGCATCCCGAACGGCGGGGTTGTCCCAGTTCAGGTCAATCTGATGGGTAGAGAACAGGTGCAGATACCACTGTTTCTCGCCTGGCACCCGTTTCCAAGCGCTACCACCGAACAGACTGGTCCAGTTGTTGGGTGGCAACTCATTGTTTTCGCCGAGGCCATCGCGGAAGTGGTACCACTCACGTTCAGCGCTGCCCGGTGCGGCAGCCAGTGCACGTTTGAACCACGGGTGCTGGTCAGACGTATGGTTCGGCACTAGGTCAATGATGACGCGGATGCCGTAGGCATGCGCTTCTTTAAGCAGGATATCGAAATCATCCAGCGTACCGAATACCGGATCGACATCGCAGTAGTCGGAAACATCGTAGCCCGCATCAGCCTGAGGAGACGGATAGAACGGCGTCAGCCAGATGCTGTTGATGCCCAAGTTGGCCAGGTATTTAAGGTGCGCTGTAATGCCTTTGAAGTCACCCACACCATCACCATTGCTGTCAGCAAAGGAACGCGGAAAGATTTCGTAGCAAAGGTTGTCGCGCCACCACGGGGCAGTACGCTGTGTAGTCAAAAGTGTCATGTCACTTCCTTGTTATTGTTCTATGACGGGAAAACCGTGCCCTAGCCCATTCGGCATAGGCCGGCAACGCAAACGATAATGCCCCCACCCTACGAAAGTTGATAGCAGATAACGGTGTAGTTCGCAGATCACACCGTATCGCTATATCAGCTCAACCATGCGGCTTTCACCCATAATCGACGCCAAAAAAAGCGCAGCTGATAGAGATGGCTGCGCTTTTTATTCTGCTTATCGCTACATTCTCTTCCTTATAGGAAGAGGGGGATCATCAATCCGTGATGACACGACCATTCAACGGCTGAACCGGGCGGTTATTGTGCTGACCAATGGCCTGTTCGAAAGCGCCCAACTGGGCCAAGCTCAGTTTGACGTGATGATCAAGCACCAGCCAGATGACCCCTTCCGAGCACGGCGGTGTCGTCAGCGAGCCAGAGAAACGATAGTAGTGCAGCGACTGCGGCAGCAGCGCTTTTAGATCGACGGGCTGAGCCAGCGCCGTTTCTTCATGCGGTACGTTCTTCAGCTGATTGATGAACGGCACCAACGCCTTGCTAGGAGCACCATCCTCATACATGACGGCCAACACCAGCGGTTGAGCGTCATGCATAAAGACGAAATGGCCTTCGAGCGGGAACTGCTTACCGTCGAGGGTGTTTTCGCTGGGCGTATGGAAGTGGAACTGCTGCAGGGTGTAAACGTCGCCATCCAGCGTCAGCTGGGTCGGCTTGCCACCCTCTGGAACAACTTCAACGGTATGGCCATTGTTGACGATCTTCTGCTCGCCACTGCCGAGCTTCAGCGCCAGCGGTGCATGACGCGTATGTTCACTGCGGCGGATATTAATGGGCGATTGGTTGTGGCCCATCTTGCATTCGGCAAAGCGAGTGTCCACATCGCCCCAGTGTTCGGGAGAACCGTCACCGGTATAGCCCCAGTGGGCACTTTCAGAGGCATAGGCAGGCAGGGTCATACAGGCCAACAGCGTGGCCGACAGCAGGGTTCTTACGGGGTGCATCATGGAAGGGCGTCCTTCGTTCTTCAGTATCTTCCAACGCTGGTCTTTCAGCGAGAGCCACGTGAGTGAACGCTCTCGTGCAGTGCAGCACCGCGGCCGATCATACACCCTTCACACCACGCCAATTCAATGCAGTGCGCCACTAAACCCCAGTTGACGCCAGCTTTCATACACAACGATTGCGCACGCATTCGACAGGTTGAGGCTACGGCTGTTGGCCTGCATCGGCAGACAGATGCGCTGTTCCGGCGGCAGGCTGTCCAGCAGCGTTTGCGGCAGGCCACGCGTTTCAGGACCGAACACCAATGCATCCCCAACCTGATACTGCGGCACATCATGATGAGTGCGCCCACGCGTCGACAGCGCAAACAGCCGCGTCGGCTGCACCGTCGCGATGAAATCATCCAGCGAGTCATGGATCTGCACCCGAGTCCACTCGTGGTAGTCCAACCCTGCACGTTTTAAGCGACGATCGTCCAGTTCGAAGCCCAGCGGCCGGATCAGGTGCAGTCGATAACCCGTGTTGGCACACAGGCGAATGATGTTACCGGTATTCGGCGCGATTTCGGGTTCGTACAGCACGATGTCGAGCATGGAGAGACGCTACCTGTCATGAACGTAGGAAAGAACTGCGTTCAGTGTACCAACTGCGCGAACGAAAGGGTGATGGATGACGCGTCATCGTGACGACGCGGCACGTTCCTTGGCATGAGGTTTGGCGGCCGCCGTCAGACCGTGTGACTGCCGATAGTCGCGCACGTCCTCATCGGAAACATCGTCCTTGTAGCACAGCGGTGAATAACCGCCCGGCCGCGAGTAGGCACTGCGTCCACCGCATGAACGCCCATTGCGCATAGTGTTGTAGGGACAAGGACAGTTGCCGGGGTAGTCGTCTAGCGACTCCTGAATCATTTGCTGGCGGATAGCGTCATCGCTTACCGCAGCCGCCTGCGACGACACCATAAAGAGCTGGCCTAACAAAGCGATGGCACTGAATATCGCCCGTTTTCTTGTTGATTTTTTAAGGTAATTCATGATCGAAGTTCATCCTTAGAGCGTGCTTCATAACCCTAATACCCATGTCATTGAAGGAAACTTCAAACCACAAAATTGCGGTAAAAGCCGTCTATTTTGGAAAGGGTAAAAGCAATCGCTCAGGTTATGAAACAGTCTCTTAATAGCGTCGATAGTGGCAGACGGTAGATCACTGCTCGGATGATGAAGTTTACGTGTCGAATAACGCTCAGCTCAATAAAAAAGGCAACCCCAAAGGGCTGCCTTTTCCTCAAACGAAGCGGGCAAACGAACTGCCCGTCATGCCTTGGCGCAACAATAGATCAGAAGCCGACGCTGGCACCGATGAACGGGCCGCGATCCAAGCGATGGCTGCCTTCGTTATCGAACTCGGTGCTGAACACGCGGTAACCGCCATAGACGGACACGTCAGCGATCGGATTGAAGCGCACCTGCGCGCCGTATTCCTTGCTGGTGTGTACATCGCCGTGCGCCAGCTGTTTCGGCGTGTAGAAGCCGTAGGCCCCGATTGACGTCATTGGCAGGAAGGTCGGCACGTAAGCGCTACCCCCCACGCTGACGCCGCCGCCATCACCGTAACCGGTGGTCTGGTACTGATAGCGGACGCCCGCAGACAGATCGACGAACGGCACGTACGGGTTGAACATCAGACCAGCAGTGTACGCGCGGTCTTTGTCACCGTGTGCATCGTTATCGCTGCTCTGGAAGAAATCGAAGGTCGTGGAGAACATCGGCAAGATGCTCTGGCGAGCCTGAAGGTTGTAGCCGTGCTTGGTGCCGCTGGCGTTGACGCTGAACGCAGAGGCAGACTGGCTGGCGAACGCCAGCACGGCAGAGGCGGCAATACCGCAAGCGATACGGAGGCGCATTGTCGTTGTCCCTTGCTAGTGAATGGCAGAATGAATGGCGTTGACTCTGTTAACGGCCAAGGCAGAAATAAAATTCACCCTAAACCGCACCAGCATAGAATCTTTTTGCGCATCCATTCCGCCAGAAAGAAGGATTCTTTCAGCAATGACAGCAAGATGGCGTCAGGACTTCACGCCATAACGATCACGATAAAGACGGATTTCTTCGGCATGTGCTTGCAGCGCGTTGTTACCGTGCTGCATCAAGTAGTCAAGCACATTGCTCAACGTGACGATAGGAATGACCGGGATGCCATGACGTTCTTTGATTTCTTCGATGGCCGAACGCTCGCTCTTGCCACGCTCTTCGCGATCGAGGGCCACGACGATACCCGCAGGACGAGCACCCTGACCACGGATGATGTCCAGCGCTTCGTTGATGGCGGTACCCGCCGTGATGACGTCATCAACGATGACGACATCACCCTTGAGCGGTGCCCCCACTAGCGTTCCGCCTTCACCGTGATCCTTGGCCTCCTTGCGATTGTACGCATAGGGGAGGTTGCGCTGATGCTCGACAGAAAGCGCTACACTGGTAGCAGCAACCAACGGGATGCCTTTATAAGCAGGGCCAAACAGCACGTCACATTCCAACCCTGAGCGTTCGAGGGCTTCGGCGTAACAGTGCCCCAGCATACCCAGGGTACGGCCATCGTGGAAAAGTCCGGCATTGAAGAAATAAGGGCTGATGCGCCCGGATTTCAGGGTGAAGGAACCAAAGGAAAGGACGTCGGCTTCAATGGCAGAGGCAATGAAGTCGCGTTGGTAATCGTGCATGCCTGCGCTCCGATCAGGATGACGGGATAAGGTGGGAAAGTTGCGTGAAAAAATCAGCGTAGCCTTGCCCAAAAACGATAAACCTCGGGTATCATACACGCGCGCAAAACAAGGGGCCATGTATGAAGATTGCCAGCGTCAACGTCAACGGCATTCGTGAAGCGGTCGAGCGAGGTTTTCTCGACTGGCTGCACGCACAGGATGCCGATGTCGTGTGTGTCCAGAATCTCAAGACCAAAAGTTTTGAGCTGGACGATAATATCCTCTACCCAGAAGGTTACGAGGGCTATTTCCTAGATGCCGAACAAGATGGAATGTCCGGCGTCGGGCTGTACTGTCGTCAGATTCCCAAGGCCATCATGTATGGGCTGGGGTTCGAACAGTGTGATCATGAAGGGCGCTTCCTGCAGGCCGACTACGACCGATTCAGCGTTGCCTCATTTCTGATGCCAGAAGCGCCGGAAGAGAAACAGCGTTTCATCGAGCAGTACAGCGACTACCTGAATAAGCTGCGCCGCAAGCGCCGCGAGTACATCATCTGCGGCACGTGGCACATCGCGCACCGCACGGTGGATGTCAGTAACTGGCAAGACAACCAGTTCACCGCAGGCTTCCGCGCCGAAGAGCGTGCGTTCATGGATCAGGTGTTCGGCCCGATGGGCTTCGTCGACACGTTCCGCGAAGTCGAACGCGGCGAAAACCAGTTCACCTACTGGCCGAAACTGGATCAGGAAGTACCGCGCAACCGTCAGGAAGGCTGGCGCCTCGACTATCAGGTCGTCGGCCCCAACCTACAGCGCGCAGTGAAAAAGGCGTGGATCGATACGGAAGCGACATTCTCAGAATATGCTCCCATTATCGTTGAGTACTCGCTCTCTGTATAAGACCCGCATCCTTCGCTGCGGGTTTTAGCAGAACCCCAGCGCCCTCTGATGCGCCAGGGGGTGATTCAGCTCCTTTCTTGCAGAACATCCGTTCGCACCTGCTGTACGAACCGGGCGACAGCGTCCCAGTCGGTATACTCGACGTGGGCATGCCGTCCGGTTTCCCCTTTCCCCATCGCCATGATCAGCTGCACCATCAACCGATCCCACCAGCGATACAGATCGTATTTCACCGCCCCAGCAAACGCCGCGCAGTAGCTCGGCTGCCATGCCGTCTTCTCTAAGAACTTGCGCGTGTACACATTGGTTTCCGGCGTATCCTTGCCCGGCTTACGCGCCACCAGACTGACCGAAAAGAACGCTGTCGGCATCGCATTTAGGCGCTCAGTGTGCGCAGCAACGAAGTGGCGAAATACCGGCGCAAAGTGTCCGTAGTGAATGGAGCAGCCCATTACCACCGTTTGGTAGTGATCAAGGGAAAAGTCTTCGGGCAGATGTTCGAGATCAAGGCAGTCACACTGATAGTGTCCGGCAGCTTCGAACAGCTCGGTAATGCGAGCGGCAATGCTGGCCGTCTGGCCTTCGCGGGAGGCATACAGAATGGCGATCTTCATAACGCATCCTTGCGTGGAAAAGGTCGTGAGCGACAGGTCAAAAGAACAAGGCAGCGGTATCAGCAGCGCATCATCACGGATGAATGACATCCGATAGATATGACGCAGACCACCACGCTTATCAATAAAAGCAGCGTACGACAAGAGCATAGAGGAAACGAGGCATGACCGATAAACCGATCATGCCCGTCATTGTGGTGCGGTTTATTCCACCAGACCCAGCGCTTCGCGCTGACAGGCGAACAGCTGGGTACCCGCCTGCTCGGCCAGATCCAGCATGGTGTTCATTTCAGCACGCGAGAACGCGGCTTTCTCAGCGGTGCCCTGCACCTCAATCAGCCCACCGTCTGCGGTCATCACCACGTTAAGATCGGTATCGGCATTGGAGTCTTCGGCATAGTCAAGGTCGACAACCGGCTGACCTTTATAGATACCAACGGACACAGACGCAACCAACTGCTTAAGCGGATCACTCTTGATCATGCGCGTACGCTGCATGTGATGGATAGCATCGATCAGCGCTACGCAGGCACCGGTAATAGAAGCCGTGCGAGTGCCGCCATCCGCCTGGATCACGTCGCAGTCCACTGTGATAGTGAACTCGCCCAGTTTTTTCAGATTGACCGCTGCCCGCAACGAACGCCCGATCAAACGCTGAATCTCCAGCGTGCGGCCACCCTGCTTGCCACGAGAGGCTTCACGGCCACCACGAGTATGCGTCGCACGCGGCAGCATGCCGTACTCCGCCGTCACCCACCCCTTACCTTGACCGCGCAGCCAGCGCGGCACGCCCACCTCGACGGACGCATTGCACAGCACTTTGGTATCCCCGAACTCGACCAGCACCGAGCCTTCAGCATGCTTGGTGTAGTCGCGTGTCAGTCGTACTTCACGCAGGGCATCGTTCGCTCGTCCACTCGGGCGCATTCAAGAACTCCTGTCGAGCAGCGCTCAGGCCGAGCGCTGCAGGTTGTATCATGACGATAACGACGAAGCACAGGCATGACATTGCAGAGGCCCGCCGTCGTTATCCAGCTGCCCACCATTCTAACGTGTCGCCGCGCGTTCGGGTGCACTGTCTGATCACATTCGTTATAAAGAAGCACGCTTCTTTCTGGCACAGCACGCCGTGACCGCCATTCACGCCTTACCGGAGATTCCCCATGATCCGCAGCATGACCGCCTTCACCCGCCAACAACAGCACACAGAATGGGGCCAGCTGACCCTAGAAATTCGCTCCGTCAATCATCGCTACCTGGAAATCGGTTTCCGCCTTCCTCCTGCATTGCTGCCACTCGAAGGGGCCCTAAGAGACAGGCTGCGCAAGGGGTTATCACGCGGTAAGGTAGATGTGACCATAACGCTCGGGATTGAAGGCAGCACGCAGGGCTTCCCCCTTGATCATGATCGGCTTCGCCAGCTTAACGCCGCACTGACCGCCATTCAGGATGAAGTCGACGGCGTACGCGCCCCCGATGCACTGGCGATCCTCAACTATCCCGGCATCATCCGCGACGTCCAACCCAGTGAAGACCATATCGCAGCGGCCGCACTCACCTTGTTCGATAAAGGCCTTGTCGATCTTATAAGTGCGCGTGAACGTGAAGGTAAACGCATCGACACCATGCTCACCACACGCCTAGACGCCATTGACGACCAAGTAGCACACGTCCGCACCCTGATGCCGACGATCATTGAGCGTCAGCAGACACTGCTGAAAGAACGCATCGAAGCGGCCCGCGCCGAGATCGACGAGCAACGACTGGCGGGAGAGATCGCCCTGCTGGTGCAGAAAGCGGATGTAGAAGAAGAGCTGGATCGCCTGACCAGCCACGTCGTAGAAGTACGTGATCAGTTAAAACAGAGCAAACCCGTCGGACGTCGACTAGATTTCTTGATGCAAGAGCTCAACCGCGAAGCGAATACGCTGTCGTCGAAGTCAGTGGTGGCAGAAACCACCAAGTGCGCCGTGGAGCTGAAGGTGCTGATCGAACAGATGCGCGAGCAAGTGCAGAATGTTGAATAATTCATAGTATTAATATTATATTGATTTAAAATCACGTTATTGGATAATCATATGAATATTGATGTTCTTTCTAGGTTTATCGAGGCAACAGATGTATCTACTTTCCGTTCAATAGTAGCTAAGCTTCTTCTTCCACTAATCGGACTTAGAGATGCTGATTATTGTGATGGACCTTACGATGGAGGAAAAGATTTTAGTTTAGCAACAATGCCAGCAACTGGTATTCGCATAGGAATTCAAATTTCTGTTGAAAAAAAATGGGAACCTAAGATTAGAAATGATGCAGTTAAATTGAAAAAAAATTTCAACACAAATACCATGTATTTTATTTCCTCAAGAAGAATTCCCGAAGGAAGTTACGAAAAAATTAAGGAAGAAATATTTTCACAGTCTGGTATCACTATAAACAAATATGACAATCAAGCAATAGCTTCGCGACTAATAGAAAACAACAAAATTAATGAAGTATTTATTCTGATGGGTATAGAAGAACCCGTTTTTTCGAAAAAACAGCAAGAATATCTTAGCCCCAAAAATGAAGCAGTATCATCACTTTTGTTATTTGACGAGAATACCAAAGACCTTCGACAGCGTTTTTTCAAAGCGATTATTATGGCAGTCTTATCTCGAAGTCAAGATGGCTTATCAAGACAAGATCTTTTCGATAAAATAGAAGAGAGCTTTGATATTGAAAAAAATCAGCTTGTACAAATAAACTCAAACATAGACAGTTTGCTACAAACAAGAAAAATAACCACCTATGGAAACATGATAAAATTATCAGAGAATGAAAAAAACAAATTTTTAGGACTAAGGAAAACCACTGAATTAGAACTGGAATCATTAAAATCAGAATTTAAAATAAAAATAACAAGCCTTTCTGAAGACATTGATTTCAATACTCAGAATTTACTCATCAATAATTTCCTCGATTTGACAATCTACCTATCAGGAAAAAGCTACAGCACTTACGATAATGAGCTTAAAAAAAACGAAAAATACAAGATTATTCAAGAGATAATCTCATCAAGATTTGGAATAAATAAAGCATCAAAAATATTTAGAGAGCTTTCAGAGTTTTTTGCCGCTTCAGCTTTTACTAAGCACATAGCATGCGCCAAATTGTATGATGCATTCTTAAATACAAAATCTTCTCATCTTATAAATGCATTAGGCGGAACCGAAAGTTTAAATGTTTATATAGACTCATCCGTATTTATTCCTGTAGTGTGCGGATTATTATTCGAAAAAGTTGGCAATAGATCTTCTCAATCAGCCGCATCTTTATATAATTTAATAAAAACCCACAAATTCAACGCAATTGTTCCTTACGATTATATGGAAGAAGTTGCAAGCCATATTATAGAAGCTTGCCGTGACTACAAACATATAATAGAAGAAGATATAGACTTGTCTCATTCCGGAAATGCATTTGTGAGCCACTACTCTAATTATAAGAAAAAAAATCCTGATATAAATTTTGAAGAATATGTTATGGTATTTAACATTAGACTCAAAGATATTAGCCCAGATATGCCAGACAGCACCTTTTTCTCTATTCGAGATAAGGTCACTCGTGAACTTAGTAGTATTGCTTCTAGGTACAGTTTCTCTACTGAGAAACTCACAGTAGATTATCTTGACAAGAAAATTGAAGCTTATAAAGATTTTATATGCAACGCCGGTATAGAAAGACCCGATGTTTTGATAAGGCATGATGCTAGAGTAATAGAATATTTATCTGGTTATTACATACCATCAAAAATTGTAAAACTCCTCTGTACATGGGATAAGGTCCATTCTATGAAAAATCCAGACGGCAAGGATGGCTACTATGTTATGCATCCAGTTGCAGTTATAGATTATTTTTCTTTAGCAAAAGGAGATGGAGATTCTTCCGTATCGCACCTATTGGATTTTGCGATGATGCAAGAAGAAGCAGACCTTGAATTAAGTTCAAAAATATGGGATATAATAGCCCGAATAGAAAACGAAAATCTATCAGATGGACAGATATTTATTAGCGCAAAAAAATTCAAAGAACAATACATGGAAAAACATGCAAATGATGAAAGAATGGCAGGCAGTCAAGTTGAAAAAGAATGGTTAGCCTGGAGAAAATAATATTATCGCTGCACGTTTTACTTTATTCGTTGACAAAACCCTACGCGTTTTTTGTCCTCTAACAACTTCGGTGCAAGGGCAGCAGGACAGCTCTACTTCCTTTACACCATTCGGCGCGCCACTGCGCGCTGGATCGTTCCTGCTGCCAAGGCAGCACCCTTAACTTAAACGTTCACGGAACACATATGACTGACCCCGAACCTGGACCTACAACCTTGCCTGCCTGACCTGCCACCTCCGGTGTGCTCGGGCAGGCACATTGGAGTATGCACAATGCGTTATTCACTGCTCAAAGCTAGGCTCGCAGACTTTCTGCGTAACCGTCATATGACACGTCACTTCCAACGGCTACTACTGCCAGACAAATATTCACCTTTACGCAAACAAGACATGGGGCTGCAACAAGCAGAAACACTGCGCCGCGCGGCTTATGCGCTACCCGACACCGTCCTGCATCAATTAAACAGCAGCGCTATAGGACTGACTGAAACGCAGGCGGAAACTCTGCGTACGCAGGTCGGCCTGAATGCGCTAGCGCAAGAAGCACCGTTGCACTGGTGGCAACATCTCTGGCTGTGCTACCGCAATCCTTTCAATCTGCTGCTGACACTGCTTGCGGTAGTGTCGTGGCTGACCGAAGACATGCAGGCCACGCTGGTGATCGGCGCAATGGTCATACTGTCCACGCTACTGCGCTTCTGGCAGGAGGGAAAATCCAACCGAGCCGCCGATGCGCTCAAGGCGATGGTTAGTGCAACCGCGTCCGTACGGCGCCCCGCTCAAAACGTTAACGCAAACGTAACACCATCGTTTATCACGACAGAAATTCCGATGGATCAGCTAGTACCGGGCGATGTGGTCGTTCTGGCCGCGGGGGATATGGTTCCTGCTGACTGCCGTGTGCTACAGGCTAAGGACCTGTTCGTGGCTCAGGCCGCCATAACGGGGGAGTCGATGCCCGTCGAGAAGCGCGTTATTCAAGACTCGCCCGATACGATCAATCCATTGGATCTGGATAGCATTGTATTCATGGGCACCAATGTGGTGTCCGGCACAGCAACGGTAGTCGTGCTTGCAACGGGAAGTCATACCTACTTCGGCGCACTAGCATCTCGCGTCACCGCTGTCGATTCAGCACCAACGGCATTTCAGGCCGGTGTGAACAAGGTCAGCTGGCTGCTGATCCGTTTTATGTACGTGATGGCGCCTTTGGTCTTTTTGATCAACGGACTGACCAAAGGGGATTGGACTCAGGCTTTACTGTTTGCGCTCTCCATTGCGGTCGGGCTGACACCAGAAATGCTGCCAATGATCGTCACCTCGACACTCGCTAAAGGGGCGGTGTTCCTGTCTCGCCAGAAGGTTATTGTCAAACGGCTGGACGCTATCCAGAGCTTCGGCGCCATGGACGTGCTGTGCACGGATAAGACCGGCACACTGACCGAAGACCATATCGTACTGGCCCGTCATCTTGATGTGTGGGGTGAAGGCTCCGACCGTGTGCTCGAAATGGCCTACCTCAACAGCTACTACCAGACCGGCCTGAAAAATCTGCTCGACAAGGCGGTACTCGAACATACCGAAGTGCATGGCGCACTGGCCCCGAATACTCACTATCGCAAGGTGGATGAGATTCCGTTCGATTTCGAGCGGCGGCGCATGTCGGTGGTCGTCAGCGAGCGTGAAGATCATCACGAACTGATCTGCAAAGGTGCCGTTGAAGAGATTCTGGCAGTATGCACACATGTACAGCATGGCGAGACAACCGACATGCTGACGCCCGCACTGTTGGCTCGCATACGATGTGTCACTGACGCACTGAACAAGGAAGGTCTGCGCGTGGTAGCGGTAGCCGCAAAAGAAGTACCTCCCAGTAAGGAAACCTATAGCCAATCAGATGAAGGCGAGCTGACGCTGATGGGCTACGTTGCCTTCCTTGATCCTCCCAAGGCCTCTACCGCCCCCGCACTCAAGGCACTGGCCGAACATGGCGTAACGGTAAAAGTACTGACGGGGGACAACGACCGCGTAACGGCCAAGGTCTGTCGTGACGTAGGTCTTGATCACGCTGATGTTGTGATATTGGGCAGCGATATCGACCGCATGGACGATGCGACACTGGCAAAGGCGGTCGCTTGCCATACGCTGTTTGCCAAGCTGACACCTGCGCACAAAGAGCGCGTCGTAGGCAGCCTAAAAAAGAGCGGTCATGTGGTCGGCTTTATGGGAGACGGCATCAATGACGCTCCCGCACTGCGCCGTGCCGATATCGGCATCTCGGTCGATACGGCGGTAGACATCGCCAAGGAAGCGGCTGATATCATCCTGCTCGAAAAAAGCCTGATGGTGCTGGAAGAAGGGATTCAAGAAGGGCGTAGGACCTTTGCCAACATGCTGAAGTACATCAAGATGACGGCCAGTTCCAACTTCGGCAACGTGTTCTCGGTGTTGGTGGCTTCGGTCTTCATTCCATTCTTACCGATGCTGCCCATGCATCTACTCGTGCAGAATCTGCTGTACGACATCTCGCAAACGTCGATTCCGTTCGACCATGTCGACGCGGAACAACTGAAAGTACCTCAGCGCTGGCAGCCCACTGATATTGGGCGTTTCATGCTGTTCTTTGGACCGCTTAGCTCGGTATTCGACATCGTGACGTTCGCCATGATGTGGTCTCTGTTCAAGGCCAATACACCCTCGCAACAAACGCTGTTCCAGTCAGGCTGGTTTGTAGTGGGGCTGTTGACCCAAACGCTGGTCATTCACCTAATCCGCACGGCCAAGGTGCCGTTCGTTCAAAGCAGAGCCGCATGGCCAGTGCTGGTCATGACGGGGCTGATCATGATCATTGGTGTCTGGCTGCCCATGGGGCCCTTGGCAGGTTACTTCAAACTACAGCCGCTACCCGCGACCTATTTCATCTGCCTGCCACTGATCCTAGCTGCCTATATGGCCCTGACTCAGGCCATGAAGCGTATCTATGTTCGACGCTACGGCTGGCAGTAATGCTTGGGTGAGGTTCCATTAAACCGCCTGAAGAGCGAATAGGAATGAAAAAGGGAGCAGGCACATCACGCCCGCTCCCTTTTTCTAATGCAACAATGGGTATCAAAGCGACCGAATCACCTTGCAGGGTGTTCCTGCGGCCACGACATTGGCCGGAATGTCCTTAGTCACTACGCTTCCCGCACCGATCACACTGTTGCTGCCGATAGACACACCCGGCACGATGTTTACCCCTGCACCGATCCAAACGTTGTCGCCAATCGTAATCGGTAGCGCATATTCCAGCCCCTGCACACGCTGTTCGACGTCGAGCGGATGCCCCGCCGTATGAATACCCACGTTAGGGCCAATCAATACGTTATCGCCAATCACGACCTTGTTGCAGTCCAGAATGACCAAATTAACGTTGGCGTAGAAGTTTTCGCCGACCTCGATATTGCGTCCGAAATCGCAAGCGAAAGGCTGCTCAATTATTAGCTGCTTGCCGGTCTTGCCCAGCAGCGCTTTCAGCTGTGCCGTACGCTGCGCAATATCGCGTGGATCGGTAGCGTTATAGACCTGCAGGCGGTATTTCACTTCCATGCGCTCGGCCAGCAGTTCCTCGTCGTTAGCGGCATCGTACAGCTCACCGCACAGTGCCTTTTCACGCTCGGTCTTCATTCACCATGCCTCTTGTCTGTGGGCGATATTGGAAGCCAGTTTCTTAAAGTGCCTCTATAGCTGGGCCAGCTGCTGCACCATGCGAATGACATCCTGCCGTTCAATCGCAATGACGGAGCGATGGATGGTGACCCCTTCAATCAATGCATCAAGCGCCACCACGGCAGTAGGCGAAAAATGTCGCGCCAGCGCACGGCGGCTCTTGTTCATCCAAGTATTCATCACCGACGTCATGGCAGGATGACGGCTGGCAAAGCCATATAGCTCGTAGCTCAACAGCAACGTGCGGGACGATGACGTTACATCACCGAAAATAATGTCTACGACCGCCTCATAGGCCTCTTCTTTCGAATGGGCATCCGCAATGCGCTGCGCGAACACCTGCGATGTTTCATCGGCCAGGCGTGTAAAGGCCGCCGTCAGCAACGTCTCCATACTGGTGAAGTAATAACTCACGGCTCCCAGCGGCACGCCTGCTGCAGCGGCCACCTTGCGATACGTCGTCCCCGCCACACCGTACTCTGCGATCACCTCAAGCGCAGCGGCAGCAATTCGTTCACTGCGTAGGGGATCTTGCTGCCAATGCTTTCCCGTCATACCTACTCCTCCTTACACGTCATCAAGGTGCCAGCCTCGCACATCATGCGAAATTGTACAAACGTACAATTTTATCCCAAACGCATCCTGACCCACTTACGGCAGCGATATAACACGGGAGAAGTGGCAGCTTTATCAGCGTCGTGTAATGATCAAGAACACGGCCTTCAATATGAAAGGTCGGTATACAAAAGAGGAGTGCTCTATGCTTTATATTGCGGTACTGACGTACATCCGTCCTGTAGAGGAAATCGATGCCTGCTTGGCCGACCACATTGCATGGCTGGAAGAAGGCTATCAAGCGGGGGCATTCATCGCTTCAGGGCGACGCGTACCGCGCAATGGCGGAGTCATTCTCGTAAAAGAGGATAGCCTCGAAGACGTCGAAGCACGCTTGAGCCAAGATCCTTTCCAGACCAAAGGACTGGCCAAGGTCGAAGTCATTCCTTTCGAACCCAGCAAGCGCATTGCCGCGCTGGAAGGCGTGATCTAATCCCCCCAAGCCCTCCTGCAAAGCGACCCTGGCAGGAGGGCTCATTGAACGCCTATCCGCTAGCGTTGCTCCAGCTTCCACTGGACGCCCATGTCACTGCCCCGATAGCCTGCACGATAAGAGCGGTGCTCATCCTGCCAGCGCCACGACATCTCCTGAGCTTCGCGGACCTGCTCCGGCGTCATCCGCGCCGCCAGCTTAGCTTTTTCGTCAGCGTACCCTGTACCTGTCAGGTCATACATCATATAGGCACGCACGAAATTGCGAGGTACCAGTTCGCCTTTTTCGTAAAGAGGGGCCAAATATACCGTAGCAAATGCAGTGTCATTAGAAACTTCTCTTTCTAAAAGAGGCACTGCGCTAGGATCATTGCGCCTTATCAATACCTTAGCCAGTTCTATATTATACCTGCCCACATAGTCTTTCTTAAATAATTCTCCTAAAGAATCATCTTTGCTAGCAATATTGATCATATTTTTTAAAACACGTATTAGTTTTCCACAAGCATCTTGGTTACAATAAATGTCTTTTACATTTTTGCTGGTATAAAGATCGTATAGTTTTTCACAAGCACTTACATTATAATCACTACATGATGATAAAAGAAGGGCTTCTCCTTTTTTCAAATTCTCATTATTTGTAATATACAAATTTCCTAAAACAAACCTGGCAGAAGGGTAAAAAGTAGATTTTTCTAACCATGCCTTAGCACTGCTTAGGTTTTGACTTACGCTACCATCAGGAAGCCTGAATTTATAAGCATAAAAAACCCCTATATTCCTTGAGCATAGCCTATCGCCGTTATCAGCACATTTTTTTAAAGCCAAATAGTCATCATGAACTAGTCCTTCTTTTATTTGCGCAACCTCAGTTGCAGCATAAGATTGTGTTACACCCATTAAGCTAGCCAATAAAAAAACAAATAAAAATTTATTATCTAGAAATCGCATAGCTATTACCCCCTTCTTCAATAACCAAAGGAATCCTAAACACATCATCATAAACCCTATTATCTGTCCTTATAACTATCCTCGCCATAACCATATCTTTTGCATTGTTTATGTCATTATCTACGAATATTTTTTTCTTAATTACACAATCAACACGTTCACTATTCTTATTAAAAGACACGGCCTTATCTAAAAAGAAATCTTTTACATTTAGTATATAGTTTAAATCATTATCATCAACAACCAAATTGTCTCCTATTAACCTCCCACCTTTATCGCGTATTTCTTTTTTCACATCATCGATTTCGGTAGAAAAATCTTTCTGAAGAACATCATCAGCATCGCTAGATATTTTCGTATTTTTTGCCATAACAATATTATTTTCTAAATCATTACCTCTGACTATTATGAAAATAGAAGGTTTTTCTATTTTAACTTTTGAATACCCACTAGATAATTCAATATTCATAATACCACAAGTTTTTTCAGGGTAAGTGATCACGAGGGTTACCTCCTTAACTTGTGAGGTCACTCTACAATTTGGAGAAATCCCCCCATCAGGAAGATTACATAAAAAATTCGAATTTTCTCGCTTGGTATCTTCACTGTTTACTTGAGCAGTAATAGTAATTCCTGCCAACAGTGACCGCAAAGATTCTTGTTCTTCATTCATATCACGAAAGGGTTTGCCAAGCACGGTATCTTGTTCTTTCCCAAACTTACTACGCCTAAGCCAAGTTTGTATACATTCTGGCACTAAGCGTTTTTTTATGAACAACGAAGTAATTCCAAATATTATAAGCGATAGAAATGCACCAATGAAAAAAGACGTAATACACAGGCCAATTATGATAGATGATACAAGATCAATTACTATTTTAGATGCCAGTGCTATTTTATCTTGCCTCAAAGCTCCCCTCTTAGTCATATCAGCAAGCTGTACTAACCCCTTCCATGCATCATATACGCTCATCATTGTAATAAGATGAGTCATTCCTTTCGATGCCAAAATACACATTTCACTGTTAACCACATATCGACCTATGCGTCTTACAGCTCGTTCCGACAAGAGCTCCCCATCATGCTCTAAAACCGCCCTAACTTTTGTGTTATCCAGCAATTTTTTACCAATATTCGCACCCTCTTTTATTATCTCTTTTCTAGCTAGGCGAGTGTAACGCCAAGATGCAACATCAGTAATAATTTGAAAAACACTCAACCATGACGAAATACACTTCCACCACAAATCCATATCACGATTATTATTTATTACATCTTTAGTCGCTTTTACACATGCAATGACCACACTCACTTTACCAGAAAGCGTATCGAAGCATTTTTTCTTGCTGCTAAACAAATCAACAAAAGCTTGTTGGTGTTTGTCATGAAAATCCACCACTGAATTAGTAGCAGACATTCTTTTTCCATATGAGTAATTTAAATTTTGTATGGTATCTCGATGCCCAATGACAAAAAAATCTAATTTAGTATTGCTACTTACATCAACATTAGAGAAATTTCCGCCGACTTTATTTAAGTTACTGAAATGCTCTGCGATAGGCCTAGCCTTATCTTCAGGAGCACCGACCAGATTTTCTTGCACAGCATCCGCTAACTTGCTTAACTCTCCCAATGTGAGAGTATATTTTTCCACGGAAACTAAAGGGGGGCCTTGCTCCGATAAAACTTGCGAAACACTTCTTGCAATTTCATTTAAGGTACATAGTCTTCTTTCTCCATTCAAAGCTACCGCATATCTATTAGTAAATGCTTCTTCTTTTGACAACGAATGTGCAAGATCATTTATCCAAGCTGTCGTTGCCACATTGGCATGCACTTGCGCAATTTTCTGCACGGCTTCGTGGTACGTCTGCAGATCCCCTTTATCCCATATCGCTTTCTTCAAAGAGTCGCTTTTCGCTTTATCGTATGCTTTTTTGAATTTTCCATAGCACTTTTGAGCTCCTTTTATTATAGACTTAAGTTCTTCTAATTTGTTTTTCCCTTCCGCAGGGGCCAAATATTCATCAATATCACTAAACACTGTTGGCATATTAAATGTAAAGCCACGCAACAAAATTTTTCCTTCATCATTAAAATTCTGCAGCATATCCCACATCCAGCTACTAGCAGGACTTAATACACCGTGCTGTAAAACATCTGCTATTATTGATGCGACATGCCCACAATGCATAAATGAATTTTCATCGTAACGATTAATCACTCTATGCAGATGAAATATTACCCAAAGACTATAGTCATCATCAAATATAGGTGTATCTCTTTTTATTCTTTCAACATATTTACCAACTACACTATCGATACAATTCCAATCATCCCCATTATAGTAATCCCCTACCTCCTCTACTGCACTATCGCGCTTGGAAATATCTGCTCTTCGGCAAACTGCCCATTCACGCTCATAAGATCTTTTTTTACGTGCCAGATAATTATAATAATCTTCTTCTTTATTTTTAACCACCTTTTGCTTATCTTCTTCCGATAGACTTTCATAATTATAATACATTTTTGTATATCGTTTTATTATATCGGGTATTTCTTTTTTTCTTTCTTCCAGTTCTTCCAAAACTTGTTTATAAGTCTGATTTTGGCCTGGCACAATATAATTTTCATCTACTTCTTCATCCCTTATTTTCATTGACTGCATAATTGCTTGAAACTGCTGAACAGCCAAGTACCACTTATAATTTCTTTCATTTAGTGTCTTATTAGCTGGCTGGTTTGGGTCTTTTGAATCCCCTGGCAGCATGTCCTTACGCAATACAGCAGTAGGGTATGCGCGCTGTGCATCAAGCTGTTCAATAATCCCGACTTCATCCTTAACAGCAAACATAAACCCTTCTGAACCACCATTCATGCACTCAACAGAATCCATATGCTGCCCCAGCACTTCATACGTATCCATTCGAAGTTGACGAGCAATATCACTGGTAACTTTATCTGCGTACCGTCCCTGCCACATCTGGTGCTTCAAAACTTCATACGTATTTCTGTCATCATCATACTCAGGAACAAATTTGGGTATTTCAAAACGTGAAAAGTAGTATGGGCTACTTTTTGGAGAGGATACTTCAAATGCCTGCATATTCGCTTCTCGCCACTCAGGTTGTGAAGCGATCCAATCCAATCGCTCTTCATCCAAAGCAACTTCCAAAAACATAACATGCACTGTGCGACTAACGTGGGGGTCACGCAAAGAAACCAAAGATGCTCGAGCAGGGTGTCCATCTCCTTTAATACAGTTATCCATTGGATTTAATTCATCAAGAGCTTTTGGCGATGCCGCAGGAAAGCCGGTCAATTCACCATTATCATTGACGCCATAACAAATCCAAGCAGGTAGCCCAGGATGATCATCGTATATATATAGATAACCCTTTCTGAGTTTTCTCAAGATATAGCAGCTTTTTGCAGAGCGAGCAGTTCTTCGACCAGACTTGCTTAGACTTTCATTTAGTTTTATATCGGTAAATTTATCCACCTTGCTTTCAGGGAGAGCATAGTCTCCCAAATCATTTATCTCACCAACGGCATAACGAACAGGTAAAAACACCATTCCTTTTTTATTGCACTTATCACAGCCACCAATACCGAATTTTTCTATAACACTTTCCTTGGCTGCTATTTGAATGAGTGTAGATACATTCTGTGATACTTTGCTTGCCGTTGTTACTAATGAGCTTATAACCGTCATCCTTCACCCTGCCAAGTTAAAAAATGGTTTAAAACCAACCAATTTGATTTTTTATATTCACAGCTTCTGCAAAACCTGCACCCTCAGCACACCTTGAAAGAATTTTTTTAAACGAAGGCAGCCGATCAAATTCCTTGCCACATACAAGACCAATCAAGCAGTAAATAGTAATATCTAACTGACTCACAAGACCATAAGATAATGCCTGCCTAACTTGATCATCAGCTTTTTTTGTCGCATCAAAAGGCAAAGGATTTTCCGCTACCTTTTTCCAGATGCTAATGACATGCTTTACTATATCCAAACGCTTTAGTGATTCCCATTGCTCAAAAGTAAAAGACAATTTTTTGCATGATTTATCACTTATCTCAAGGCAATATTCTTTTCCATTAATATCGTAAAACATCCATTTATCGACATAATAAAAAAGGGCGCCTATCTGAGAAGCACTTAAAATTACAACCAAGTGTTGCAATACAAAGGGATCAAAAAACCTTACAAACCCTTTCCGTCCATTAGGGGTCTCCTGATATAAGCTTTTCTCTATTGCGAGTGCTAGGCCAGATAAATTTAAAGATGACGAAATCCATCCACTAAGGCAATATCGCTGATCATCAAATAAATCATCATACCAAGTTCTACTTTCCGCCCATAAGGCCCCATGCCTATCGAGCTTTTGTAATCGCAACTGTCTTTCTATAGTTTCAGGAAAAACAATATTATCTATTGTGTCAATCTTCCCTGTATTTTTATTTAATCGTATTTCAGCAGATGACAACTGCTGAGGATCAAACACACTAGGATCTAACAGCAGATATTCTTTCATTTATTGGATCCCAACTTAATGCTATGTAAATTCATACCATTATACCCAATACAGAAACAGCCTTCACCATATCACCCTAGACACTCAGCTATTTTCTTGGCTTTTATCGCCCTAATGAAAAATCGTATACAAAATATAATTGTCTCCCCCTTATCCCAAGTGAGCACCACCCACAATGACAGCTTTCGCCATCGCGCTATGGGTTGGCTTTCTTGCCCTATGCGTGCTCGGTCTATCAAGATTACAGCTGAGAAAAACCCGAGACGCCCTCTATCCCACACCGCCGATGTTTCCCGTGAAACATCTGAACGACGAGGCCTCGTCGTTACAGCCCAAACCGGTGCTTCCTCACCACCTTCAGGCGTTATTCTGGCAGGTCGTTGAAGCTCGCAAGGGGTTATCCTTAGCGGGGCATTCTCAGGCCATGATTTTGGCCAGTGTACCCTTTGCCTCGTTGATGGAGTCGTGCGGGGAAGATCGCACGCTTCACCAGATGCATTCTCCGCTCGCCGAACTGGTGATCGTTGATGCACAGTTCCTACCACTGGTTGTCTTGAGCACCTCGCCATTGGAGGGATACATAAAAGAGCTGTTGATCAAAGCGGGGATCGGCTATGTCCATGCCCCAGCCAATATGGGAAAGGACGAGCTAATGATGGCGCTTTACAAGACACTCCCTCGCTGAAGCCGTCTTTCCCAACGGTGAGTCAGCACCGCTATTTGTTTGATGAACAGGAAGTACTGCACTAAAAAAAGCGAAGCCATAAGGCCCCGCTTCAGCAACTGCTTCTACCACGAATGTTTCACATGAAACATTCGCAGTGTGTTCGTCTTCCCTCGCTCAATAACCCGCCGCCTGTCCATCACCACGCGGGTCGGTTGCACCGTATTTCATACCCGTCTTCTGATCGATCAGGATCGCACCAGCATGCCCCATAGTGTCGGTATAGCCATCGACGACCTTGATGGGATGACCGCGCTCCTTCAAGGTTTTGATAACCGCAGGATCGACACGCCCCTCGATCTTAAGGTCGTTAGAAGAAGCCCCCCATGTACGGCCATGCAGCCAGCGTGGCGCATTGATCGCATCCTGCGGTGACATGCCAAAGTCGACGATGCGCGTCACAATAGCCGCCTGTGTCTGTGGCTGACCTTCGCCCCCCATCGTGCCGTAAACCAGGTACGGCTTACCATCGCGGGTCAGTAGGGCAGGGTTGAGGGTATGGAACGTACGCTTATGCGGTTCAAGGTGGTTAACGTCTTTCGGATCAAGCGAAAAGAAGCTACCGCGGTTCTGCAGCAGCACGCCTGTGCCTTCCGGTACGATACCTGAACCGAAGTCGTGATAGATGCTCTGAATCAGCGAGACGGCGTTGCCTTCTTTATCAACGACCCCGAACCATACCGTATCGCCTTTAGGATCAAGCGGTTTGATATTGACCTGAGCATGCTGCATGTCGATACGTGCCGCCTGCGCCTTGCCATGCTCGGGCGACAGCAATTGTTTGAGCGGAATAGGGCTAAAATCCGGGTCCGTCAGATATTTGTCTCGATCAGCGAAAGCCTGTTTGGTGGCTTCCACCATTAGGTGGTAATAGTTGGCCGAGCCTTCACCCTGCGCTTTCACATCGAAATTATTAAGGACGTTAAGAATTTCCAGCGAGGCCATGCCCTGCGTATTCGGCGGCAGGTTCCATGCGGTATAGCCACGGTAATTGACGTGCAGTGGTTCAACCCAATCAGCGCGATGATCGGCAAAGTCTTTCAGTGTCAGCATGCCATCGTGCGCCTGCAGATCGGCCACGATGCGCTGCGCGATCTCTCCCGTGTAGAAAGCGCTGGCCCCTTTGTCAGCAATAATGGTGAGCGTACGCGCGAGATCAGGCTGTTTCAGCAACGCACCCACCGGATAGGCCGTATCGTTCTGCGTAAGGAATATCCGCTTGAACTCAGGAAAGCGCTGCAGGTCACGGAAGGTAGTGTCCTTGGGATCGACATTGACGGTTGCCCAGTAATTGAGGCTGGGCGTTACCGGCATGCCGTTCTGGGCATAACCGATGGCCGTCTGAAGCAACGTCTTCCAAGGCAGCGAATGCCCCATGCTGGTAGCCGCGTACTGATAAGCCGCATCCCATCCGGAAACGGCACCCGGGACCGTATTGGCGGCCAGATAGCCGCGAGACGGTATCTTGTCGTATCCCAGCGCGCGATAGTGGTCGATTGTGGCTTTTTCCCCAGCGCGCCCGCTCGCATTGAGCGCCTTCACTTCTCCCGTCTTGGCGTTGTAAATCAGCCAGAAGTTATCCCCACCGATAGTGTTCATCTGCGGATAGACCACCGCCATGGTCGACGCAACGGCGATCGCGGCATCAACAGCGTTGCCGCCCTTGCGCAGAACATCGACGCCCGCCTGCGTCGCCATGTAGTTAGAGGAGGTGACCATGCCGTTGACCGCAATGGGATCGACACAGCGGGAAGGGGTGTCACAGTATTTACCAGCATACGATGTCATGTCGATTTCAGCATGAACAGTCGTCGTAATGGCGGGCAGGATCAGCGTCAGGGTCAGCGCAAGCAGGGGGCGGCTCATCGGCAGCTCTCTCCAAATCAGTGGGACAGGGCTTCGGCACAGCGGAAGCCGCTCACTTCATGCACGGAGCGCGCCAAAAGAAAGCAGACGGATAGAAGACGAGGGATATCAACGCCAACGAGCGCCAATCGAAAAGGCGGGGTAAAAGAACGGCGAGGCCTCATGAAAGCCCCGCCGCATCGTAGTGCATATTGCGCGCCGTTTCAGCGCAGCAATACTGCTCAGGCAGTGGTCAGTTTTTCACCTTCTTCGCCGTCAGGACCTTCCTCCTGCTGGCGAAGTTCGGAGTATTTACTGATCATAACTTCGTTTTCCGGTGACAGACCGCGCAGTTCAACAGTAGTCCCCGTGCGCTGAAGCTCAGCACGAATACGGTCAAGCGTGACGACGGCACAGTGATCCCACAGACGCACCTGACTCATGTCGATGATGGCAAGACGTACATCCGTCAGGCTATCGAATGCGGCATTGAACTTGAGTGCGGAACCGAAGAACAGTTGGCCTTTAACGTTGAACTTGCGCACGCCTTCTTCGACATCCTGCACATCGACGCTCAGCAGACGGCTGAAGCGATAGGTGAAGAAGAATACGTTCAGCAGAATACCCGTCACGACGCCGTACACCAGGTTGTTGGTGGAGACAACGACGACAACCGTAGCGACCATAGTGATGTTGGTCGTTTTCGGCAGCGTGAACAGCTCTTTGAACGAACGCCAGCGGAAAGTACCAATAGCCACCATAGTCATGACGGCCGCCAGCGCTGCCAGCGGAATCTGACCGACCACACCTTTCAGGAAGACGGAAAGGATCAGCACACCGACACCACCGATCAAAGTGGACAGACGCGTACGACCACCAGAAGCCAGGTTCACGGACGTCTGACCAATCATCGCGCAGCCGGCCATACCACCGAACAGGCTAGAAACAATGTTAGCGAGCCCCAAGCCGCGGCATTCACGGTTCTTGTCACTGGGCGTATGGGTGTACTCATCGACCACGGTCGCGGTCATCATGGATTCCAGCAGACCTACGATGGAAACGAGGATTGCCGGTTTCAGGATGATCATGAGCGTTTCGAAGTTCAGCGGAACGTTGAACCACAGGAAGTGCGGCAGCGAATCGGGGAGCTTGCCCTTGTCAGCAACAGTGAGGATTCCCGGCTGCAGGTAAGCACATACGGCCGTCAGCACAATGATGCACACCAGCGGAGATGGGATGATACGGCCCACTTTCGGAATGCGGGGCAGGCCATAGATGATGATCAGACCCACGATGACGAACAGCGGGGAGATCCAGATCGCCGGTGCCATGTGACCGCTTTCAGCCGCTCTGGCCAGCAACGTGCCACGTTCTCGAATGAGCTCGTGCACCTGGGACAGGAACAGCAGGATACCCAGCGCATTGACGAAGCCGTGCAAAATAGGACGTGCAACGAAGCGCATCAGGGTGCCAAGGCGCAACAGGCCGAAGATCAGCTGGATAATCCCGACCAGCATGGTCATCGGGAATAGGTAATCAACCCCGTGATCTTTGACCAACGTGACCATCAGCAGCGCAGTGGCACCGGTTGCAGCAGAGATCATGGCAGGGCGACCGCCAGTGAAGGCGCAGACTACAGCAATGCAGAAGGAAGCGTACAGACCGACCTTGGGGTCTACGCCCGCAATGATCGAGAATGCGATTGCCTCGGGGATCAGCGCCAAGGAAACGACAATGCCGGCCAGTATGTCGTTCTTTGGATTGCCGAACCATTCCTTTTTGGAGAGCATCAACATCAGAAGTTTCCCTCAATAGAACGGTTGAAGGCACTTCTCGGTTCAGGTGACGTCCTATACGTTGGACTTGGGAGGCGACACGACCAAATGTGCTGAACAGGAAAAACCTGCAACACGATAGGGTGTAATGACGTCTTGATCGGTGGCGGTTTCACCCAGCGGTGAAACAGGCCGACAGCTTAAAGCCGCATAGGAAATCCGTGAAACGAGCTGCCTGACTCATAACAACGGGACGTGTGGCATCCACGCAGATAGCGAAGATGCAGACGTCTCTACTTGGGGATAGCGGCTCCGGAGAACTCCAGAGACAGAATGTCCTGTGCCGGGACGCCCGTAGCATGAAGTAGCGGGAATAAGGAGAAATGGCGCAGGACTGGCGCTACACGAAAGCCCGAATAGCATATGCCTTCTATAACACCAGTCAAGGTTCAAGATGTCGCGGGGGAGCCGCCAGATACGGCATATTCACTGCCGTTCAGCGCATTTATATCGGTATTTCCAAACGTTCGTTTTCAACGATTCCGGCTATAGCAGGAAGCTCATCTGTCCATCATCTTCGACATGAATGCGGCTCGCATCATCTTCATTATTATCAATGGAATGTGATTCAGCCGAAGACTGCACATCGCCCTGCTTCTCATCAAGAGATGAAAACAGATCAAAATCCCCACTTTCTGTCGTAGACAGCGGTGCCGCCTTAGCAGGCTTATCCGCTACCTTCAGCGGTGAAGAAACGGCCACTTTTCTACTATGCGGCTCAATCGGACGCTGTTCGGGATGTACTTCCGAAGTAGAGGCAGGAAGATCATGAGCGGAGCCAGCAGCCGATGCCTCCCGGCGATCCACCGAGGTATCAGGCGCTGGTGACACAGAAGCCGCCGACACCAGCTTGCGATCCGCTGAGGACTCGGACACCGCGTTCACGCGAGTAGCTGACACGTCACTGCGCGCCGGTGACGGCTCTGTCACTACATGAGCAGTCGACACTGTCCTGCGCACCGAGGGCTCAGATGATGATGCCACGCGAGCCGTCGATAAAGCCACAACCTCTGGTGCTTGGGAGGCCTCTTCCGAGTCAACTTCGGTCGTCACTGATACCAGCTCGGCATCATCAGAGTGCCCGGCAAAGGAAGGCGATGCGCCGGTCATCTGCTGCTGGCAACGTGCCTTGATATCGTTGAGCGTAGAGGTCAGCGTCGAGATAGCTCGTTTCTGCTCGCTCAGGAACTGCTGGTAGTGAGCCACACGCTCCAACTGCTCGTTCAGCTCGGCATCGGGAGTAGCAGGGTCATCCGCCTGAAAAAGGGCTAATAGCTCACGGCAGTCAGCCAAGGTCAGCCCTAGCTGCTTGCCGGTCAGCGCGATGCGCAGTAGATGCCGTTCTTGAGGGGTATAGATGCGCTCGTGACCACGACGCGAAGGCGAGATCAGGCCTTGCTCTTCATAGAAGCGAATGGTGCGAGTTGTCACCGCCAGATCGGCGGCCAACTCAGAAATGCGGAAAGTGACAGCCATGCGGGCCCCTGACGTTGACGTTAGCGTGCCCAAACATTCTACGCATGCAACGTCATCATCGCCAGCCGCACGGCTGCCAAAGCGTTTAAGCCAGGAGGGGCACGATGAGTGGAGCGATAGCCGCCGTTGCTAAGCCGGCAACGCCCATAGCCAGGCCAGAGAAAGCACCGGCCAGTGCACTAATGGTGGCAAAGCTGTGCGCCGTACCGAACCCGTGCGCCGTCATTCCCAGCGTAAAGCCTTTGACCGTATGGTCGTGGATACCCAACACCTTGAAGACCAGCGGAGCGGTCAGGCAGCCAACGACACCTGTCACCAACACCATCGCAGCGGTCAGAGAAGGCAGGCCGTGAAGCTTGTCGGCGATCTGCATGGCAATCGGCGTCGTGACAGATTTGGGCGCCAATGAGATGCTCACTTCGCTTGGCGAACCGGTAACGCGCGCAATCACCATCGTAAAGACGATAGCCATGACCACCCCGAAGACGCAGCTGCTCAGCAACGGCACCAGCATCGCTCGGATACGATCGAGGTTGTCAAACAGCGGCACGGCCAGTACGACGGTTGCAGGCCCCAGCAACAGGTGGATGAACTGGGCACCTTCGAAATAGCTCTGATAGGGCGTTCCCGTCACCTTGAGCAACACGATGATGGCTGCGATGGTCAGTATGGCAGGATGAACAAAACGCATGAAGCGTACGCGGCGAGACAGCTCAAAGCTCAGTGCGAACACAATGATGGTAAAGAGGATGGAGAACTTCGGAGCACTTTCAGAAAACACCCAGATCTTGGTCATCAGGTCATTCATGAGCGATCTTCCTTATCCTGCTCTACGGCTTCAGCACCTGCCAGAGTCGGATCTATGTCATGATCTTCCAGCAGCCCTTGGCGCTTAAGCATGAAGCGCATGAACAGCGCGATCGAGGCCTGAAGTGCTATAGCAGAAACAATGAGCGTGACGGTAATGGATAACAGATTGCTGCGGATCAGCGGCCAGCGTTCCATAACGCCAACCCCGGCAGGGATGAAGAGCAGTGCAAGGTAGCGCATGAGTCCATTGCTGGTGATCCTGAGTCCTTCCGGCACTCGCCCATATACCATCAGACCGATCAGCAGGATAACCATGCCGATAACCGAGCCAGGGATAGGCAGGTGAAAGAGAGATTCCAGGGTCTCGCCAAGGAGTTGGCATAACAGCAATATACTCATGCCAGCAAGTAAGGGCATGGTGATCGCCTCGATAATGATGAGGGTTATTGGAACGGCTGTCAGGCTGCATGAGCTGAAGCGATGCAGCGGAAGGTGCAGGATGACAGTCGGTTGGTTGCAACGTTGAGTGTCAGTGCCTCTCGGATGAAACATGACCATTCCGAAGAATGGTCATTAGATAGTGGCACCATCCGTAAGGAGATGCCACAGGGTGCCGAACACATCGGCACCCTTGAGGATCGCACGCTAGCGCTAGACCTTAGATCAGGCCTTCTACGCCGACGGCTTCCATCAGTTTGCTGTTGTGGCTGTAATCGACCGGAATGGCCACCAGAGAGGTGCCTTCGTAGTCCATTGCCGCTTTCAGCGTAGTTTCCAGCTCTTCTGCTGAGTTGACAGCAAAGCCTTTCGCACCACAAGCGTCTGCGTAAGCCTTGAAGTCGATCGGGCCAAACTTGGTGCCCGCAACACGCTGGTATTTTTTGTATTCCTGGAACGCTACCATGTTGTAGTTCTGGTCAACCCAGAGTACATGAGTCAGGTTGCAGTTCAGGCGTACAGCGGTTTCAAGTTCCATGCTGCACTGCATGAAGCTACCGTCACCGGAGACAGACAGTACTTTCTGACCTGGGTTTGCCAGACATGCAGCGATACCCCAAGGCAGAGAAACACCCATGGTCTGCTGACCATTGGTGATCATCAGCTGACGCGCACGGAAGCAGTTGAAGTAGCGTACCAGCCAGATGTGGAAGCTACCCATGTCGACGCAGACGTTGACATCGGAGCCGGCCAGTTTTTCCAGCGCTTTGACGATGCGGAACGGATGAACCGGAGCGCCGCCCAGCGTCGGGGCTTTTTCAGCGATGAACTTGCGGTTGTTCTGAACGCGATCCAGAATCTGGCTCAGTTCAGTCGACAGGTCGATCGGCTGCAGCTCAGATTTCAGGCGTTTGACGGTCGCGTTGATGTCACCGATCAGTTCGACGGTCGGACGGTAGTTGCGTTCCATGTCCGGAATGACAACGTCGATGTGGATGATCGGACGCAGAACTTTGTTCCACAGGGGCGGATCGTATTCGACTGGGTTGTAGCCGATAGTGATAACGGCATCCGCTTTCTGGATCAGTTCATCAGCCGGCTGGTTGCTGAACAGACCAATGCGGCCTGCGAACAGGTGCTGCTGGTCAGCGTTTAGTGCGCCTGCTGCCTGGAAGGTGCTGACAACAGGAATGTTGCAGTCTTTGACCAGTGCACGGATCGCGTCGACGTTTTCCGGACGGCTTGCCATCATGCCCAGCAGGATAACCGGACGTTTAGCGTTGCGGATTTCCGCAGCCGCTTCTTTGATGGCATCTTCGTCAGCGGCACCCTGTTTCGGTGTGCGCGTGCTGGTCAGGACGTCACCGGTAGCCGGCATGTTGACGATGTCCATCGGCAGGCTGACGAACGTAGCGCCCGGACGGCCAGTTTCCGCAACACGGAAGGCGTTGGACATAACTTCGGAGATGGTATCCGGAGCCGTTACTTCAACGCTGGATTTGGTGATCGGACGGAACAGGTTAGTCGTGTCCATCGTCTGGTGAACCTGCTTCAGCAGATCATCACGCTTGACGGCACCGCCGATAGCAACCATCGGGTCACCTTCGGAAGTCGCGGTAGCGGCAGCGGTTACGACGTTGGAGATACCCGGACCAGAAGTGGCAAGTGCAACACCTGCTTTACCCGTCATGCGGCCGATAGCGCCTGCCATGAAACCAGCGCTGGCTTCATGACGAACGACGACGGTTTCGATGGAAGAATCTTCCAGAGAGTTGAATACGCGGTCTACCTTGGCGCCCGGGATACCGAAGACATGGGTAGTACCATGTGCTTCGAGGTTGCGGACAACCAGATCGGCACCGCATGTCCACTGCTGCTGTTTATGTTCGCTCATCGTTTCCTCGCATATGCGAATCGTGGTGATGCGCCAGCAGGGGAACCGTCGCATCACTCGGGGAGAGGTCTAACTGATCAAGGACCCGCGAAGGATCAACCTTCGGCTTCCTTGATGGCTTTATCCAGGTCTTCCGGCGTCAGGTGAGCCTTTTTGAAGGCTTGCGTACGCGGAAGGTCGACGAACATCTTCGAGATGATACCCATCTGAAGGCGTCCGCGTTTCAGTCGATATTCGACGACATGGCCACCGCCATCACGGTCATCCGTGATGAAGTGGATGTGATAACCCGCAACGTTCATCCCCTGTACATACTCGGGACTGCGGAAACCGACCATAATGCCGGTACGGTCATCGAATTCGAACATCGGCTGCTGTGCTATCGCCTGAAGCATCGGTTTGTACGGTGGTTCCTGACGTGGCACGGTACGTGTACGCACGTATTCGAAATCACCGTCGATGCGGACGGCACAGAACAGGTTGTCAGAACCAACCAGCTCGTTAACCAACGCTTCAACGTCTTTGTTGGTCATCGGCTCGTCAAGATCGCGCTCGATAGTCGGCTTGAAGAACGTCATGCAGGCAAACGGCGTCTTCTGCTCTGGGCGAGCAACATGAGCACTGCCATCTTCTTTCAGGTGATGCACGTTGCTATCGAAAGCAATCAGCTCACCATCGAGCTGGTTAAAGGTACCCAGACCGAAATCGCCGTGTTCTAGCAATTCCTTGATGGTGACGTCGCCTTCGTAGACACCGTCGATCAGGCCGCTCATGAGAGAAGTCTGATAGAGCACCATGTCTTCATTGTGTTCGGCATGTCGAGCAAAGCTGCGTGCAACATCTTCTGCGCAAGAGCAGGTAGACGAATGCTGAGCCATGTGGGTGACTCCCGTGGGTAGGGTTGGAAGACAAGACTCCACCGACTACCGTCGCCGGCATGGTGTTGCGGGAGGTATCGGCAGAGAGGGTGATCTGGATGAGTGGTGGAAATCCTGCCATGTCATACAGCCGATATCAAATATATCGAAGTGGTGCGTTTGAGACATTTAAGATATGGAACTGAGACATCTGCGCTACTTTGTCGCAGTCGCTGAAGAGCGACACTTTACCCGGGCTGCCGAGCGTTTAGGCATTGCTCAGCCGCCTTTGAGCCAGCAGATCAAGAAATTGGAGCAGGAATTGGGGACTCCGCTGTTCCGCCGATTGACGCGAGGCGTCGAACTAACAGAGGCAGGAGTGCTGTTTCTGGAGGACGCTCGCGGCATCATGTCGCAGGTCGAGCGCGCCCGTGCACGCGCCATGAGTGTGGCGCGCGGTGAAAGTGGTCGCATCAGTATCGGTTTTGCAAGCTCGGCTGTCTTTCATCCATTGGTCGCAACGCTGATCCGCTACTACCGCGATCAATACCCGCGCGTCACCATTTCACCCATCGAAGGCAGCACCCCATCACTGGTCGAGGGGATGGACAGCGGTAACATCGATGCTGCCGTCGTGCGCCTGCCCTTCAACGAATGCGGTGACAACTACTGCATGGACGTTCTGGCCGAAGAAGAGATGCTGATTGTGCTACCGGCCCATCACCCACTGGCAGGCAAAGATGAGATCGCGCTGGAAGCCCTCGAGCGAGAGACGTTGATCATGTTTCCACGCAGTCTAGGGCCGGGCCTGTACGACAGTATTATTGCCGCCTGCCGCAAGGCCGGATTCAGCCCGTCACTGGGCCAGGAATCCCCGCAGGTCCCTTCAACGGTCAATATGGTGGCGGCAGGCTTCGGTGTGTCGGTTGTACCGGCATCCATCCGCAGCGTTCACGCTGAAGGGGTCACCTACCATCGGATCAAGGGCGGTCAACTCAAGGTGCAGATCGCGCTGGCCCATCGCGCCAACGAGCGCTCACAGGCCGTTCACAATCTAGTGAAAATGATCCGCAGCGATAAATGGCAGACCTATAGCCATGATTATCGCAAGGGCCTGCCAACGTCACAGTGACGGCCCTAACCTCGGTCCTGCAGAAGCAGGGTAGGGCCACTCCACTTCCATCATTACCCTTTCAGAAAGAAACATATTCTCCTTTCCTTTCTCATCATTTTCGGTTGTTCGACCACGCCCGAGTGGTCAGATTAAATCCGTATATCCGCACGTATTACTTTTAATTTAATAGCGCATATAACACCGCTCTCTTTGAAAGTAATCACCCACATTACTTTTATTGCATTCGTTATATTCCGAAAGGAATGGTCGGATATGAAAACCATTCCATAAAGATCACCTCGGACAAGTCGATAACGTTAGCCCGACTCTCCTGCAATATCACGACAAGAAAGCGCTCTCAGAAACAGTTTCGGCGTCATGCTGCCGCTTCAGCTTGCCGAAAAATAACTGAGAGCACCTACTGACATCCAAGGAAATCGCCACATGAACTTCAGCCACTTGAAAGTATCGACCCGGCTGATCGCGACATTCGCCATACTGCTGTCGCTGATGCTGGGACTCTCTCTGTTCATATACGTCTCCATTTCTTCCGTCCAGGTGCGCTCTCAGGGCGTCACCGATAACAACATTCTGACGCTGCAGTCCATCGCCGACATGAGTTCTAGCTCGCTGACACTGCGCACGGATGAGATGAAATATGCCTACGTCGTCGACCTGAAGGATGCTGCACAGGTTCGCGATACTGAAGAGCATATGAAGTTCAACATTGCCAAGTTCGAGGGCGCACTGCGCAGCTACACCGAGCGTGCTGAAGACCCTCAAGAAAAGCGCTTTGCTGACCAGCTGAGCCAGCAGTGGGCGGACATGATCAACTTCCACAACCGCCTGATGCCGCTGGTTCAGCAACAACAGGAGAAAAAGGTTGATGACCTGCTGGCGACCGATGGCATTGCAACGCGCACCGCGCTCGAAAACCAGATGGTGAAGGTGTACGCCAACGAAGTGAAACAGTCTGCCGATGCGTCACAAGAAGTGCGCCAGAGCTTCTCGACCATGCAGACCTTCCTCATCATCGGCTGCGCTATCGCAGTACTGTTTGCGATCGCAACGGCCTGGCTGCTGATGCGCTATCTGCTCAATGCCTTCCGTGAAACCGTTGTCGTGGCACAACGCATTGCTGCAGGCAACTTGGTGGAACCGGTCGCCGGTCGTGACACCCGCAACGAAGTGGGTGACCTGCTGAAAGCCATGGATGACATGCGGACCTCTCTGGCCAACACGGTATCCTCCGTACGCGAAAATGCGGACAGCGTAGCCTCTGCCAGTGAGCAGATCGCACGCGGCAACACCGATCTGTCTTCTCGTACCGAAGAGCAGGCCTCCGCACTGGAAGAAACCGCCTCTGCGATGGAAGAGCTGAGCGCGACCATCAAGCAGAACACCGACAATGCGATGAACGCCGATCGCTTGGCACAAGATGCTTCTCAGGTTGCGAACGACGGTGGGGATATCGTCAAGCGCGTCGTCACACGCATGCAGGACATCAATGAAGGCGCCAACCGCGTCGTGGAAGTAATTTCGCTGCTGGACAGCATTGCCTTCCAGACCAACCTGCTGGCCCTCAACGCGTCCGTCGAAGCAGCACGTGCGGGTGAACAAGGCCGTGGCTTTGCGGTCGTCGCTTCCGAAGTGCGCAATCTGGCCCAGCGCAGTGCCGAAGCCTCTCGCGAGATTGGCGCTCTGATCACCGAAAGCGTCAACAGTATCCGTTCGGGTACGGAGCTGGCCAACGAAGCCGGTACCACCATTGATGAAGTGGTGAAATCTGTCGGGCGCCTGAAAGACATCATGAGCGAGATCAGTGCTGCCAGCTACGAGCAGAACCAAGGGGTTTCTCAGGTCAGCACGGCCGTCACCCAGATGGACCAGACCACTCAGCAGAACGCCGCGCTGGTAGAAGAAAGTGCTGCCGCAGCAGCAAGCCTGTATGAACAGGCTCGCGAACTGCAGAACACCGTGAAGGTCTTCAAGATCAATACCTCTCACGATTTCAGCACCGTCAACCGCCAGCCCGTCACTCGTAAGACGCCTTCAGAGGCATCGACTGCGCCCAAGAGTCATTCGACGGCCAAAGCAAAGCCGGTCAAAGCGTCTCATGACAGCAACGATGACTGGGAAACCTTCTAACAAGGCTTTTAGCCATCGTCTGCGGTGAATAAGTGCGGCACAAGAACCGCATTGTTCCTCGTAACATCTCGCAGACATTGCCTTACCACATCATAAAAAGTGGCTCGGATAGGCCGGTTGTGCTGGTGCAACCGGCCACCTTATGTGTGCGGGATTCACATCATCCTACAAGCACTCAAATTGACACTATTCCGTGACCATGTGCTTCCCTCCGCCAACCTTAGGCAGTGCATGGCAGGGAATATTGGGGGTTACACGACATGTTCAAAAAAGTCCGCATCATCACCATCCTCGCGGCGTGCTCACTGATCTTTCTACTGATGTCGCTCTTTTCCAATGGCATCAGTGCGCTGTTCATGAGCTCGTCCAACACCTCTATCCGCTATCTCTATAACGAGAACGCCGTCATTCTGGGCATCGCGGACACCACCAACTTCATGCGCACCGCACGTACGTCTCTGCTTGCAGCGCTGCCGCACGTCAATGACAGCGACACCACGCAGTTCGACAAGGCAATGGCTGACAGCTGGCGCTACTACGACCGTGCTCGCAAGGCCATGGAACACTATCAGGGGCTGCCTCATGACAGAAATGAACAGCTGCAGGCAGATGCATTGGCCGAGCGTTTCAACGACTATGCGCTGAAAGGGTTCGAGCAACAGTTCGACGCGCTGAAACGCAAAGACACGGCGGCGTTCCTTAAGATCGCCAGCGGCGATGCCGTCACCTATGACGCCCGCTACAACCCGGCGCTGGATGCAGTACTGGAAATTCACGACAAGGCTGCCCAGCAGATCACCGAGGATGCCAACGGCAACACCCAGACAGCGTATGTTGTGATCGTTGTCTGTACGCTGCTATCCATTCTGATCATCGCGCTGGTGGCGGTCATGCTGACACGCATCCTGATCCGTCCGCTGCGCATGGCCGGTGAAGTGGCGCACGCCATCGGTAAAGGGCACCTGTCCAACACGATCAATCATGATCGCCAAGATGAAATCGGTGCCGTACTGCAGGCCATGCGGGAGATGCAGGTCAATCTGTCCTCTACCGTTGCCGCCGTTCGCAGCAATGCTGACCACGTTGCATCGGCCAGTACCCAGATCGCTCAGGGCAACCAGGACCTGTCCACGCGAACAGAAGAACAGGCCTCTGCACTGGAAGAGACCGCGTCAGCTATGGAAGAGCTGGGGGCGACCGTCAAGCAGAACGCGGGTAACGCTCAGCATGCCGACAGCTTGGCGCAGGAAGCAGCCAAGGTCGCCAAAGAAGGTGGTGGCGTCGTTGAACGCGTCGTTCATCGCATGAACGATCTCAACGATGGAGCACAGAAAATCGTCGACATCATTTCGCTGATCGACAGCATCGCGTTTCAGACTAACCTGCTGGCACTCAACGCTTCCATTGAGGCCGCTCGCGCGGGCGAACAGGGGCGTGGCTTTGCCGTAGTGGCTTCGGAAGTGCGCAATTTGGCTCAACGCAGTGCTGACGCCTCGCGCCAGATCGGTGATCTGATCAACGAGAACGTCACGGGCATTCGTGAAGGCACCTCACTGGCAGGGGATGCAGGCAGTGCCATGCGCAATGTCATGAACGTCATCAAGCGCTTAACCGACATCATGAGCGAGATCAGTTCAGCATCTCATGAGCAGAGTGAAGGGGTATCTCAGGTCGGCACAGCCGTCATTCAGATGGATCAGATGACCCAGCAGAACGCCGCGCTGGTAGAAGAAAGCGCTTCAGCCGCCGCCAGCCTACAACAACAGGCAGCGGAGCTGGTTGCACAGATGCAGGTATTCGTCATCGACGAATCGGCAGCATAGTCTACGTCCTGCGTGCGCTGACAACGACACGATAGCAACAACGCGTGATGATCCCTGCGTCCCTACGGGCGCAGGGATTTTTTTGCATAAGGCCGTCAAGCATAGCGCCATTCTATCCAATACATTGGGAGTTTAGGGACATTATAAAAGCGGGGTTATCATCGCTTTTTAATTATTGAGCACAGCTCATCTATAGCAGGCTATTTCTTTAATTAATAAATATACCTCATGTATAAATACCCATATAACCGAAAGTTCTCAATGACATTTAAAAAATAATTATTTTTTTTGTGTAGAAATGTAAAGGAATCGTTAACAAGCGTCGATAAATCATCATGACCAGAAGGGTCATCATCCCCCAAATCCCCTGCAATAAAGAGCGCAGGTTTACCCCCACTGCGCTCTGCTCCTGTCTATTAGGGAACGACGCCCCATGAATGCCAGCAATATGAAAATATCCACTCGCTTGATATCGACGTTTGCAATTCTGCTTGCGCTGATGATTGGACTTGCCGGTCTAACGTTCGTTCGCATGAGTAGCGTTGAAAGCCAGACCACCAATATTGCAGAAAGACGCCTGCCCAGCACTCAGCTGCTCGGCGATCTGCGTAGCTATGCCCTGAGCCTTCGCCTCAACGAACTCAAGTACACCTATTCCATGCCTCTCGCTGAGAAGCAGGCACTGGAAAAGAGCATGCAGACCACTATCGACAAGTTCAATGTGGCGATCGATCAGTACAAAGACATGCTGGATGATGACAGCAAGTATCTGGGCGAGCGTCTCGATAAGTCTTGGGACAACATCAGCGCCTTCCATGCTCAGATCATCACCATGACGCATGAAGGCAAAAGTGAAGAAGTGGATCGTTTGCTGCTGGGCAAAGGTAGCGAACTGCGCCAGACCATTGAAGATGTGCTGACCGAGCTTACCCAACGCGAACTGACATGGTCCAAAGAAGCCACGATTGCTACACGCAAGGACTTCTCGCTGTCCTTCCACCTGCTGTGGGCGGGCTGCCTGCTGGCGGTCATCTTTGCCGCTATCGCAAGCTGGTTCCTGATCCGCTATCTGCTGGATGCCTTCCGTCAAGCCATCGCAGCAGCACGTCGTATTGCCTCTGGCGATCTGGTCAACCAGGTAGAAGGGCGTGAACTTACCAACGAAGTGGGTCAGCTGCTGAATGCGATGGATGAAATGCGTTCGTCACTGTCCTTCACGGTTGCGGCCGTCCGTCAGAACGCTGATGGTGTAGCCGCGGGCAGCGAGCAGATCTCGCGCGGCAACGCCGACCTGTCTTCTCGCACGGAACAGCAGGCAGCGGCACTGGAAGAAACGGCCTCTGCGATGGATGAGCTGAGCGCGACCATCAAGCAGAACACCGACAACGCCATGAATGCCGATCGCTTGGCACAGGATGCTTCCAAGGTTGCCAATGACGGCGGTGATATCGTCAAACGCGTTGTAACGCGCATGCACGATATCAACGAAGGCGCAAACCGCGTCGTCGAAGTGATCTCGCTGCTGGACAGCATTGCCTTCCAGACCAACCTGCTGGCACTCAACGCGTCCGTCGAAGCGGCACGTGCCGGTGAACAGGGTCGTGGCTTTGCCGTCGTCGCTTCCGAAGTGCGCAATCTGGCCCAGCGCAGTGCTGAAGCCTCTCGCGAGATCGGCGGTCTGATCACCGAAAGTGTCAACAGCATCCGTTCGGGTACGGAACTGGCCAACGAAGCCGGTACGACCATTGAAGAAGTCGTCAGTACGGTAAACAACCTGAAAGACATCATGGGCGAGATCAGCTCTGCCAGTTACGAACAGAACCAAGGGGTAACGCAGGTTGGTACGGCGGTCACCCAGATGGACCAGACAACACAGCAGAACGCCGCGCTGGTAGAAGAAAGTGCAGCGGCAGCAGCAAGCCTGTACGAGCAGGCACGCAAACTGCAGGAAACCGTACAGGTCTTCCGTGTGCAGGACGCGTAATGTCTCGATGACAGAGGGATAAAGCGGATCCCAACGTCAGGAGTGTCGACTCGGTCATCTCATAGAGATACCAACGTCATGTGGCCTTCCCCCTTGCTGTTTCGGCAGCAAGGGGGCTTCTGCATGAGAGAGGGTATCAAAGCTGAGTATGGCGACGGTGGAAGGCTCGGGCGACCGCACACTGGGGGGCAAAGGGCGCTCTCGGCAACCAAGCCCCCATTCCACGCGTTACCCGCAACTGACCGCCTTGCCAGACAACATGGCCACCGCAGACCGTAACCGATGCCATGCCCTTAGTGGTCAGCCCTTCATAAAGACTGTTATCGCTACGCGAATGATGGGTCACTGCCGACCACGAATGATGCGCTTCAGGATCCCACAGAACGATATCCGCGTCCGCTCCCTGGCAGATCACACCCTTGTGAGGGTAGAGGTGGAACAGCCTGGCGGTTCGCGTCGAGGTCAATGCCACAAACTGGCTCGGCGTCAGACGGCCGCTGTTAATGCCAGCGTGCCAACACAGCGCCATGCGCTCTTCGAGCGCGCCACAGCCCACGGGCACGTGATCGAAGGCATCAAGATGGCGCGTCTTGTCTTCTCGATGGAAAGGCTGGTGATGAGACCCCAGCGTATGCAGCCACCCTTGACCGGATGCCTTCCACAGAGCGCGCTGGTCATCAAGATCACGGAAAGGAGGTGCCGTAATGTGCAGGGCAGCCTTGATCTGATCCGTGTTCTCATACACTTTTGACGACAGCATCAGGTTAGCCACAGGGGCTTCGCCGTACACACGCAGCCCGCGCTCATGCGCACGCCCGATCGCCTCGATAGAGGCCTGACAAGAAACGTTAGCCAGATACAGAGGTACGCCTGCCAGCTCTGCAACGGTGATAGCTCGCTGCGTGGCTTCCCCTTCGATGGCGGCAGGATGCGCCAATGGGTAGCACGACGGTGACCGCAACCCCTTGCTAAACAGCGTACGTTGCAGCTGCCGCGCCAAAACACCGTTTTCGGCGTGCACAATGGGCATGACGCCCAGCTCTAACAGACAGGCGAAACTCTGCATTAGCACGGCATCGTCACACATCAACAGCTCATCGTACCCCATGTAATGACTAAAGCTGTTGATGCCTTCCTTTGTCAGCGCGGCGACATCGCGCTGCATCTGTTTATCCCAATGTGTGATGGTGGCATGGAAGCCATAGCTGCACACGGCACGCTCAGCTTGCCGGCGGTGGTCGTGATAGGCCTCCATCAGTGATTGACCCGGCAAGGGATGAATCGTATCCAGTACCGTGGTCGTGCCACCGGCGAGCGCTGCCGCCGTGCCATCGAAAAAATCGTCTGCCGCCGCAGGCTCCCGTAGAGACGTGGCTAAATAGGTATGGGGATCAATGCCGCCCGGCATGACGTATTGACCCGTAGCATCCAGCAATTGAGTACCAGGTGGTGCCTGATCGTCGAGATCTTCACCGACAGCAACAATCTTGCCGTTCACGCACAGCACATCAGCGCGCCATGAGCGATCAGCATTGACGATCATGCCACCCTTGATCAACAGGGGGGTTGGCATCGACATCTTCTTCTTTTCCTGTCATGGCGAATGGCCGCAACGAGCACCGGTCTCATGCCCACCGCCACCATTCGAATCGAATCTTCGAGAATGCCCACAGTTTTTCACATCCGGGCAAACTTTTCATTTGTAAAAGAGAAGTCGCATTTTACAGGAGGGTAAGGCTATGGCATTACACCACTTTTCCTTATTTTCCGCAGGGATAGGTGGGCGATTACTATTCGGAAAACACGCCAGCAGCCACGCCTGCAACTAAAGCAACCCTTTGCTTCTGCCGATAGCTGCGGGCAGGGACCCAATATCAATAACCTGCCTATGGCCGTGGGAATGACGAGCTTTTATCTGGCTCATGCGGACTCATGACCGCCGTTGAGGAAACCGCTCTTATGAAACTGGCGAACCTTCGATTATCGATGCGTTTAGGTGCAACATTTGCTGTCCTACTCGGCATATTACTAATTCTTATGGTAACCGTGTTGAACGGCATGAGCTCCGTTCGATCGGGAATGAACGAGATACTCGATGTTCGCGTACCAGGTACACGCTTCGTCAACCGGCTGAACAATGCCGTGCAAAGTATGCGCATTGGTGAGATCGAAGCGCTTCAGTACTGGAATGACGCTCGCATGCGCGACCCTCTTCTCAAAAGCTTCTCAGAAAACCCGGCCAACGTTACTGAGGCACTGAGCCGCTATCGCGCCCTGCCGCTAAGCGACATACAGCGCCAGCGCTTGCAGACGCTTGAAGATAGCTGGAACCGCATCCTGGTGAATCACCAGGCCATCATCACTATGCTGGATCATCAGCAGTACAAAGAAGCATCGGCCAAGGCTATCGGTGAGCAGCGCGACCAGTTCCGCCAGATGAACAAGATCTTCGATGATCTGTATGCGGCCGAAAAAGCCCGCTCTACTGAGGTGTCGGTCAATGTGCGCGGCACGCTGTCCAACGCAACCACAGTAATGATCCTTGGCAGCATCATCGCACTGCTATTTGCTGTCGCAGCGGGCTTCCTTTTGAGCCGCTACTTCCGTCTGATCTTCGATCAGCTCATTGCCGCATCCCAACGCATCGCACGTGGCGACCTCAGCCACAAGATCGAAGGTACCGATCTGACCAACGAAGTGGGCGACCTGCTGCGCGCTATGGATGATATGCAGAAAGGGCTATCCGTCACCGTCGCGGCCGTACGCCGCAACGCGGATCACGTGGCGTCGGCCAGTGCCCAGATTGCGCAGGGCAACCAAGATCTTTCTTCTCGTACCGAACAGCAGGCATCCGCGCTGGAAGAAACCGCGTCTGCCATGGAAGAACTGGGCTCTACCGTCAAGCAGAACGCCAGCAATGCTCAGAACGCCGATAACCTCGCACAGGAAGCCGCTAAGGTGGCTCACGATGGCGGTCAGGTCGTTGAACGCGTGGTTCATCGCATGAACGACCTCAACGACGGCGCTCAGAAAATCGTCGATATCATTTCACTGATCGACAGTATTGCCTTCCAGACCAACTTGCTGGCCCTCAACGCGTCCATCGAAGCGGCTCGCGCGGGCGAACAGGGTCGCGGATTTGCCGTGGTCGCCTCAGAAGTGCGCAACCTGGCACAGCGTAGCGCCGATGCATCTCGCCAGATCAGCGGATTGATCAACGAGAGCGTTACGGGCATTCGTGAAGGCACGTCACTGGTCGGTGACGCCGGTAAAGCCATGCACAACGTGACCGATGTCATCACACGTTTGACTGACATCATGAGTGAAATCAGTTCTGCGTCTCACGAGCAGAGCGAAGGGGTATCTCAGGTTGGCACTGCGGTCGTTCAGATGGACCAGATGACACAACAGAACGCCGCACTGGTAGAAGAAAGCGCCTCCGCTGCCGCTAACCTGCACCAGCAAGCCGCCGATATGGTCGAGCTGGTACGCGTTTTTGAAGTAGGTGACGTCGAAGATGATCGTCATGGGAAACCGACCATGGCAACGCGCAAGATCAGTACGACAACGTCTAGCCCCAAGGCACATGCCAAGACCGAGCCCAGCGTTAAACACAGCGCACCTTCCGCTGAGCACAAGACACCGGCCAAAGATGAGCCTGTGTTGACCAGCTCATCGGACGATGACTGGGAAACGTTCTAAAGGCTAGCGCCCAGCGCATGCTCTACAGACAAAAGGCCGCCCCTTTAAAGGGCGGCCTTTTCGATGGTGGAAAGCATCACTCAAAATCAGTTGCGATGCGGACAAAAACACCAGACTAGGCACGCACACTTGCGTGTCGTCTGTTGAGGAAGCGAAGCGCTCGCCTAGCAGACCGTAAGGCATGCTCCCCGACCTGCGCCTCAACGATCTGGCGACTTCGGAGCCTTGGTACGAATCCACAGATCAGCGTATTTGGCGAACGTCGAGTGCGCGGACAGCACGGCCAGTAGGAACCCGGCCTTACCATCCAAGAAGCCCGCTTTCAGCACGTACATGCGCAGAAAGCAGCCCAGTGCGTGTCCGACACCGCCCAGCAGGCTACCTGTCTTGCCGCGTGCTGCACGCTGTTCAGCCCACGCCTGTGCGTAGTGCGCCGACTTCTCTAGGTAGTGGCGAAGATCACGATAGCTATAGTGGAGCAGGTCTCCGTCCAGATCATGCACGGGCAACCGGTGCACGTTCTCCAGCTTTTCATGCACCAGTGCCGCATCGTAGCCGGCCTGTTCGCGAGGATAGAGGCGCGCGACACGATCGGGATACCAACCACTGTGCCGAATCCATGCCCCAAAGCACCACGTCAGACGCGGCAGTCGGTAGATCGCCGCTTCACCATGCAGTGCATCTTCGATGTTGGCACGTAGCGCTGGCGTTACGCGCTCGTCAGCATCGACCATCAACAGCCAGTCACCCGTCGCGTGCCGCTCGGCCCGCTGGCGCTGGACACCAAACCCTTGCCAATCGTTATAGACGAACACCTTGTCGGTATAGCGACGAGCGATTTCGCAGGTAGCGTCGGTGCTGCCGCTGTCGACCACGACGATTTCATCGGCCCATGTGAGCGTGCTCAGACAGCGCTCAAGGTGCTCGGCTTCGTTCTTGACGATCAGCGCTACGGTTAAGGTCATGGGGTCTCCCGCGCGAGAATAGTGGACTGCTCGATCCGATAGGTGTCGATGGCCTTTACGACCCGCGTGACTGACAGCTGATGAAGGCAGTCGGTATGCCCCAAGGGACACACACGCTTGAAGCAGGGTGAACAGTCCAGCGCCAGCCAGTGGATATCAGCATTGTGCGTCAGCGGCGGCGTGTAGCGCGGTGAAGAAGACCCATAGATCCCCTGCACATGAACGCCAACAGCAGCCGCCACGTGCATGAGCCCAGAATCATTGCTGACGACCTGCTCGCACATGCCGAGCAAATCCACGGCATCAGCAAGTGCCGTCTTACCGCACAAATTCAGCGTATGAGGCAGCTCACCGGCGACCTGCTGTCCCGCGTTGACATCCTTAGGACCACCCAGCACCAGCACGCCATAACCCCGCTCCACCAGTGCCTGCGCCGTGGCATGAAAGTGCGCCAGCGGCCATTGCTTGGCCGGGCCGTATTCCGCACCGGGCATCAGTGCAACCAAGGGGCGATCCAGTAGATCGACTGCCGCAAAATCCAACGCCTCACGCAGGCGAGCTTGGTTGTCGGCATCGACGCGCAGCGCAGGAAAAGGCATCTCACGGGGCGGATAGGCCTCGCCCTTTGGCAGGCCCAGCGATACAAAACGCTTCACCGTCTGATCAAGTACCGCTTTATCGAGGTCGCGACGCTGGTTGAGAATTCCGTAGCGCTGCTCGCCCGTAAAGCCAACCCGCACAGGCACCCCCGCAAACCACGGCACCAGCGCTGACTTCAGCGAGCGCGGCAGCACGATGGCCTGATCGTACTCGCCCTTCAGGCTGCGCCCGAAACGCCAGCGTTCCCTCAGCGCCAGATCACCGTGGCCGACGCGCAGAGTCAGCGCCCGGCGTGCTTCGGGCATCCGTTCAATGATCGGTGCCGACCATGCGGGTCCCAGCACGTCGATGACGCACTGGGGATCTTGGGCCTTCAATATCTTCAGCAGGCTCTGCGCCATCACCATATCGCCGACCCACGAAGGCCCGACGATGAGAATGCGCTTGCCCATACGTTCGCTACCGCTCATGTCAGTCACGTGAAGTCAGCCATTCGAGATACGCCGTGACACCCTGCTCGACTGTCTTGAACTCATGGTCGAAGCCCATACCACGCAGCTTGCTCATGTCGGCACAGGTGTAGCTCTGGTAGCGTCCTTTCAGATGCTCAGGGAAGTCGATGAATTCGATATCGCCCTTGCCGAAGAACGTGATGACCGTATCGGCGATGGCGCGGAACGGCTCTGCACGGCCCGTACCCAGGTTGAAGATGCCGGACACTTCCGGATGATCGAGACACCACAGGTTGGCCGCAACCACGTCACCGACGTAAATGAAATCGCGGCTCTGCATGCCTGCTTCGTAGCCATCGTACGGCCCAAACAGCTTCGGTGATTCGCCGCGTAGTACCTGCTGGTAGTGATGGAACGCCACACTGGCCATGCTGCCCTTGTGCTGCTCACGCGGACCATAGACGTTGAAATAGCGGAAACCCACTACCGGTGCCGTCAGCGTATCCATATGGCGGCGCAGATACTGATCGAACAGCAGTTTGGAGTAGCCATAAACGTTCAGCGGACCTTCAAACTCAGGCGTTTCACGGAATGTCGCCGTGTTACCGTAGGTCGCTGCGGAGGATGCATAGTAGAAAGGAATACGATGCTTCTGGCAGTAATGGAACAGTTCTTTGGTATACGCGTAGTTGTTGTCCATCATGTACTTGCCGTCCCACTCGGTCGTGGCTGAGCACGCCCCTTCGTGGAAGATGGCGTCGAGTGTCGGCAGTTCATCACGCGCTACGCGGGCGCGGAAGTCGTCGAGATCGAGATAGTCGGCGATATTGCAGTCAACCAAATTGACGAATTTAGTACCATCCTTGAGATCGTCGACCACGATGATATCGGTAATGCCACGCTCGTTGAGGGCCTTGACGATATTGGAGCCGATGAAGCCAGCACCACCAGTAACTACGATCATGAGACATTCTCCGTGATGGGCCTGAACAAATACCCACACCTGAAAGCTAAATGAAATGCGATAGTGAAGGTTATCGGCCACTCACTCTCGCGACATTGAAAACGATGGCACCCAGCAGATATCTGCTTAGCATAACCTGTTCTTTCGTGAAGGTTTGACTCATGAGGCGCGCGTTTCCTACCTCATTCTGCGGGTGTGGGGCGTCATTGGGCGACAATCGGCCCTATAACCCCATTGGGGACAATTGTATACTTGTGGGTCTGTTAAATCATGACAACCTCCTTTTTCCAAGTTTCACAAGCCGGACATACGCACATGACACAGCCGACGCCAGACGTGACAACCTTTCAGGGCCTGATCCTTGCCCTGCAGCGGTATTGGGCCGAGCAGGGCTGCGTAATCATGCAGCCGCTGGACATGGAGGTCGGCGCTGGTACGTTTCACCCGGCGACCTTCCTTCGTGCGATCGGGCCGGAACGGTGGAGCGCGGCTTACGTTCAGCCCTCGCGCCGTCCTACCGATGGTCGCTACGGTGAAAACCCCAACCGTCTGCAGCACTATTATCAGTTCCAGGTCGTAATGAAGCCGTCTCCCGAGAACATTCAGGACCTGTATCTGGGCTCGCTGAAACACCTCGGCCTCGACCCGGCCATCCACGACATCCGTTTTGTCGAAGACAACTGGGAATCACCGACGCTGGGCGCATGGGGTCTGGGCTGGGAAGTGTGGCTGAACGGCATGGAAGTGACCCAGTTCACCTATTTCCAGCAAGTCGGCGGGATCGAATGCTTCCCTGTCACCGGTGAGTTGACGTACGGTCTCGAACGTCTGGCCATGTACCTGCAAGGCGTCGACAGCGTCTACGACCTCGTCTGGTCAATCGCGCCGGACGGCACACGCGTCACCTATGGCGACGTCTATCTGCAGAACGAGAAAGAGCAGTCGGCTTACAACTTTGAACACGCCGACGTCGATGTCCTCTTCAACGACTTCGATAACGCAGAGAAAGCCTGCAACGCACTGCTCGAAGCGCGTCTGCCGCTGCCCGCCTATGAAAAGGTCTTGAAGGCATCGCATACCTTCAACCTGCTCGACGCTCGTCACGCCGTTTCCGTTACCGAACGCCAGCGCTACATCCTGCGTGTACGTACCATGGCCCGCGACGTCGCTCAGCTCTATTACGAATCCCGTGAGGCCGCTGGCTTCCCGCTGGCCGATCCAGAGCTGCGCGCGCAGCTGCTGTCCTCCGCCGAAGAATCCGCCGCAGGCGCGGCATCAGAAGAACAGAAGGCTTGAACATGTCATCCGAATCCACATTTCTGGTCGAGCTCGGCTGCGAAGAACTGCCGCCGTTCGCACTCGAACCTCTGTCCCGCGCCTTTGCCGACAGCCTGAAAGCCAACTTGGCCGCCGCTGACATCGCTCATGGCGACGTGCACGCATTTGCAACGCCGCGCCGCTTGGCCGTCAAGATCGAAAAGCTCGCTTCCCAGCAGCCTGATCGAGATGTAGAGCGTCTTGGACCGGCCGTTGCCGCTGCTTTCCGTGATGGAAAACCAACCAAGGCCGCTGAAGGTTTTGCCTCCTCTCTGGGCGTCACTGTCGATGATCTGATGACCATCGAAACGGACAAAGGCCCGCGTATCGGCTATCGCAGCCAACGCAAAGGGGAAGCGACCACGACCCTGCTGCCGCAAATGATCGAACAAGCCATTGCAGGCCTGCCAGTACCGAAATACATGCGCTGGGGGGCTTCCCGCACGGCCTTCTCTCGTCCGGTGCACTGGCTGGTTGCGCTGTACGGAACGGAAGTCGTTCCGGCTACCGCGTTGGAACTGACCTCGGGCCGCACGACATTGGGTCATCGCATTCACTGCGAAGCACCGATCGAACTGGCCAACGCTGACGAGTACGAAACCGTGCTCGAACAGAAAGGCTATGTCATCGCCGATGCTGCTCGTCGCAGCGCGATCATCCGTCAGCAGGTCGAAACCGAAGCCCAGCAAACGGGCGGACACGCTGTCATTGACGACGACCTGCTGCAAGAGGTCACCGGTCTGGTCGAATGGCCTGTCGCGCTGACCGGTAGCTTCGACGAGCGCTTCCTTGAAGTGCCGCAGGAATGCTTGATCTCCTCGATGAAGGCCAACCAGAAGTATTTCCACCTGCTGGATGCCAACGGCCAGCTGCTGCCGAAGTTCATCACTATCGCCAACCTCGAAAGCCGTGATCCGGCACAGGTCGTTGCCGGTAACGAGCGCGTCATTCGTCCGCGTCTGGCCGATGCGGCGTTCTTCTTCGAGACCGACCGCCGTTCTACGTTAGACAGCCGCCGCGCCGGCCTTGAAGACGTAGTGTTCCAGCGCCGTCTGGGAACGCTGGCGGATAAAAGCCGTCGCATCGAAGTCGTCGCCGCCGAAATCGCCAACCGCATCGGTGGCGAACCGACACATGCACGCCGTGCCGCTCAGCTCGCCAAATGTGACCTGAACACCGAAATGGTGCTCGAATTCCCTGAACTGCAGGGGATTATGGGGACCTATTACGCGCGTGAAGACGGTGAGCCGGCCGACGTCGCGGAAGCCATTCAGCAGCAGTACCTGCCGCGCTTCGCGCAGGACAGCATCCCGTCCTCGAAAACGGGTGTGGCATTGGCACTGGCTGACCGTCTGGACACCCTGACGGGTATCTTCGGCATCGGCCAGCGTCCGACCGGGGCCAAAGACCCGTTTGCCTTGCGTCGCGCTACCATCGGTGTACTCAACATCATCATCAAGGGTGAATACGACCTCGACCTGCGCGAGCTGCTGCAGATCGCCGTCGACCAACACACCTCTCTTGACGGTGACAACAACGCCGTACTGGTCAACGACGTGCTCGACTATATGCTCGAACGTCTGCGTGGCTGGGCTGCGGATGAAGGCATTTCAGCTGAAGTCTATCAATCCGTACGTGCGCGCAACGTCACCCGCCCACTCGACTTCGCTCGCCGCCTGCAGGCCGTCAAGGCTTTCAACGAACGCGAAGAAGCCCGTGCACTGGCCGCGGCGAATAAGCGTGTCGGCAACATTCTGGCCAAACTGGAAGGCGGCGTACCGACGACCAATGTCGACCCGACACTGTTCGAGCACAAGGCCGAACAGGCGCTGCTGGACGCCCTAACCGTGCTGGAAGCAGAAACAGCACCGATGTTTGCGGAAGCACGCTACAACGAAGCGCTGGATCGTTTGGCAACGCTGCGCGAGCCGGTCGATGCCTTCTTCGAAGACGTCATGGTCATGGCGGAAGATGAGAAGATCCGTAACAACCGCTTGGCGCTGCTGGCGCGCCTTCATGCGCTGTTCTTGGCCGTAGCGGATATCTCGCTGCTGTAACGAGCGCGATTGTTACGTCGTCATATGACAGGAAACGCCGCCCCATCCATGGGCGGCGTTTTTTTTGAGGGTAACAGACTGGGAGTGAACGGCCCGTCTGTTCGACACAGAGGTAGATCCTGATAGAGCGAATCGTCGTGCACAACACTACATGCTATCGGACATTCACATCACGTTTGAGCAGGCGGAATGCGCCAGAACCATTGTAGATTTCGGTACCGAACTCGACGCTGCTTAGGTACTTGTCCTTGCTCAGGTACTGTTTGTTGACCAAATAGTCAGTGAAGTTCGTCATGTTCAGCGACGCCGAAGTGGTCGGCACCTTGCGTACGAACGAATAGACGTTCCACGAAGAGACATGACCGACATACAGATCCCACTGCGTGCCTGCCAGCGTAACGGTTTCCTTGTAGCTACCCGCCGGCGTAACGCCACCGCTGCGATTCAACCAGACCATTACTTCATCCGTCGGCGCATTGGCCCACGTTGCCGCATTGGTCGTGTGGAACCACAGGTCATAGGCCGCATTGTAGGCACCCGTCGCGTTCTTGAACGCATAGCTTACGTTGGTATCGACGCGTTTGTGTGCGGACAGTTTGACGGGGAGACCGCTGTTGGGTGTATAGCCAGCCGTCCAGTGCCAGCCGGTAACTGCAGAAGGATATCCTTTGACGGACGTTGTGGAACTGGGCCATTTCCAGCGCCAGCCGTTGTCGCTATCACTGTTGTAGTAGATTTCCTGCGTGCCATTCGGCACTTCACCGCGTCCCCACTGGTTATTGTAGAGATAGGACTTGCCACCGTTGAGCGTGATTTTGGCATCGGATGCCGTCTGAACCTGACCTGCAGAAGCGTAATGAATGGAAGCACACATAAGGGCCATTCCCAGCGCCGCCATACCTGTTTTCATGCCTTTCATTTTATCTATTCCCAAGACAAGTAAATGAACACATCAAACCCCCTTTGCAGAAGGCGCAGGCAGGTTATTTCTTTTAGGTAACACGTCGCTAGTGATTCCAGTTGTGAGCCGAAGGCACAGGAAGGCGCCACTTATTGTCGTTTCCTTGCTTTTTACATGCTGATCCCGTCAAGCACGACGATGTTCTAGCCGATAACAGCAGTTGACTTGGAGAACAAATGGCCCACGCCTAACAAAGGTAGACCGACCATGAAAATGCAAGACAGGAAGCTATCGACATTGCTAACGGTAGCGCTGGGGGGCATCTTGCTTCTGTTTGCGCTCATTATTGGCACCAACTCCGTGGTACTTCATGAATCAGAAGAATTAAGCCAGGCCGCGGAAAAAGAGCTGAAACTGACACGAACCCTAGAAAGCAGCATGGGGTATTTGCACCTATCACGCATCGCACTGCACCGTGCTGTTTCCGCCGCGGTCATGAAAGACACGGAAGAATTCCGCCAGCAGGAAGCGCGCATCAAAGAATTGCTACAGTTGTCCGATCAGCAGCTTGATCACTTCCGTCAGCAAGAAGACGACTCTCCCGAAATGCTGGATTCGCTGGTAGCCGCTCGTCAGAAGCTGATCGACCAATCCATTCTGCCCACCCTTGCGGCACTGCATAACAATGAGATCACCAAGGCCGATCAGTTGACGCTGGGTGCAAAGAACATCGATCCACAGCTGGTCAAATCCGTCGAAGCGATTCAGACCGTACGTGAAAAGCACCAAGCCGATGTCTCTCAAAAAAGCCGTCAGCAGGTGCGCTTGAGTTACTACATCATGGCGTTCAGCGGGCTGTTCAGTGCGCTGGTGTGCGGCATCATCTTCATCGGCGTTCGCCGCATGATCATCAAGCCGCTGGATGAAATTCAGGACCGCTTCCGCCAGATTGCGCAGGGCAATCTGAGCGAGCCGATCCATGACCGCGGACGCAATGAAATCGGTCGCTTGTTCTCAACGCTGCGTGATATGCAGTCCGATCTAGGCATGATCGTCGGTCAGGTACGTAACAACAGCATCAAGCTGCACGACCACGTCCGGGATCTGGTTACACGCAACCAAGATCTGGCCAGCCGTACCGAACAGCAGGCAGCATCGCTGGAAGAAGCCGCGGCCAGTGTTGATGAACTGTCATCGACGGTAGAACACAACACGACCAATACGGCACAGGTCTCGGCACTGTCGGCGGATGCGGCGGATATCGCCCGCAACGGCGGACAGGAGATGCGTCAGGTCGTCGACAACATGAACGATATTGCGACGCGCGCCGAAGAAATCGCGTCCATCGTTGGCATGATCGACAGCATTTCGTTCCAGACCAATCTTCTGGCTCTCAACGCATCAATCGAAGCGGCAAGAGCCGGGGAACACGGACGAGGCTTTGCCGTTGTGGCTGGCGAAGTTCGCATGTTGGCAACCCGATCTGCCGACTCCGCCCGCTCCATTCGCACCCTGATCGACGGCGTAACGACCCAGATCAAGTCTGGGGGCCAGGTTGCGCACACGGCAGGTAATACGATCGAAGAGGCCGTGAAGAGCATCACCCAAGTTAACCAACTGATTGCGGATATCGCGGCGGCATCCAAAGAGCAGGCTATGGGCATCCGTCAGGTCAGCCAGGTCGTCACGGAAATGGACGGTGTTACCCAGCAGAACGCCACGCTGGTGGAACAAGCGTCTTCTTCCATGACCTCGCTTGAAGGGCAAGCCGCGGACATGGCCAGCCTCGTCGAACGCTTCCGACTGGCAAAGGAAAGCTGATCGCCACGCGTCATGGGCACCATGGACAAGGCCCATGACGCTTGCTACCCATACCAACCGTCGTGATCCGCTACGCTCAGCGCCCCGCCATCACAACAAGAACGGTACGCTGATATCGGATCATACCCACAACAAAAAAGGGAATGTTTCATGTGAAACATTCCCTTTTTGCATTTGATAGTGTGCATAGCCAAGCAACGTCAATCGGCGAGCACAGCCTCGTCCGCGCCCAAAAAGACATGGCGCTTCGCCGACACTTCCGGCTGACGCTTCTGCAACCAGTACCCTACGCACGCCGTCACACAGGTAATGACCAGTGTAGCAATGACCTCCAGTCGATGACCGGGCAGGAACGACATCAAGCCCAGAATTGCCGCGATAGTCAGAATGGCCAGCCATGTCAGATAGGGAAATGCCCACATACGCACCGGCGGCGTAATGCCGTGACGATCATTCATAACGCGCATCTTTAGCTGAGTGATAGCAATGACCAGGTACATTAACAGAGCAATCGCCCCACTGGTCGACAGTAGAATGTTGAAGGCTCCTTCTGGCACCACGAAATTCAGCAGCGTGATGACCAACGACACACCCGACGTCGAAAAGATGGCCCAGCGCGGCACACCTTCACCGTGCGTCATGGCCCAACGCTTGGGTGCATCACCGCGCGAAGCGAGCGAGAAGGACATGCGCGAACCGGTATAGATCGCCGAGTTGAGGCAGCTCACTACCGAAACAAGCACAACAACGCTCATGATGCCCGCCGCATAAGGAATATTCATCGCCTTGAGCGCAGCCTGATAGGAACCCTGCGCCAGCTCAGGCGTATTCCACGGCACGATGCAGACCACAACGAAGATGGAGCCGATATAGAACAAGCCCAGACGCCATACGACCGAACGGATAGCCTTGCGCACGTTGCCACGCGGATTATCCGATTCCGCAGCGGCAATAGTCACGATTTCAGTTCCCTGGAAACTGAACATAGCCACCAACAGCGCCGTAACGACAGAAACACCGCCCTGCGGGAAGAAACCACCGTGTTCGGTCAGATTGTGCAGCCCTTGAGCCGGTGAGAACGGCAGCCAGCCCAGAATGGCCAGAGCACCAAGAATGATGAATAGACAAATAGCGATGACCTTGAACAGCGAGAGCCAGTACTCCGCTTCACCGAACATCTTGACATGCAGACTATTGCACAGCGTCAGGATAGCGATCATTCCGACTGAATACAGCGCTGATGGGCCACCGAACCAACTGGCCAGAATATTGCCCGCCACGATGGACTCTATTGGCACCAGCAGTACATAGAACCACCAGTACAACCAGCCGATGGTAAAACCCGCCCAGCGTCCGAGCGTGCAGTCAGCATAGGAAGAAAAAGAACCAGTCGTAGGAAATGCCGTGGCCATTTCACCCAGCATTTTCATGACCAGGATGATGATGCCAGCGGCCACGAGATAGGCCAGCAGCACCGCGGGGCCAGCGGTCATGATGGCATTGGAAGACCCGACAAACAGGCCTGCGCCTATGACACCGCCAATGGAAATCATGGTGATTTGGCGGCTGCTCAGGCCATTACCAAGGTGCGTATCCTCGCGAGGCGAAGAGGAAGAAGCCGCGTGCCGAACGCGACGTCGAGTGCTCGTTGCAGTAAAGGAGGTCATCGGTATCACTCTCCATGCTCATGAGTACCAGGCAGCCTATGGTCGTTTATCACTGGGCCTGGTGAAGGCTTGACCGTTTCGATTGTTCCTTTATGGCATTGCATGAAACATGCCAGCCTTTTTCACAGGCCGAGGTGAGCATCAGAGCAGAACAGAGAACAGCGGGTAGAGCATGAGGCGCGTGCGAACACGACAGGGGGCGGCCGAAGAAGGCAAACGAAGGCGGCATTACCGAACGGAAGGAAACAACGGAAAGAATAGCGGCACAGTCTTGGTGCAGAGGATCACGGTACAACGGAACGAGGTTTTGCCACACATCCCTTTGCGGCAAGAACGCCCGTATTAGGCATGCATTTGATTCAACGCATATTCATGTTCAGTGTTGAGGATGTCATGCGCCGTGCGCCCATGAAGGGCCTGATGCAGGCGAGCGTTGATGACATCCTTGGTGCACAGGCGTGGCTGTGCACAGTGCTGGAGCGCATTCTGGATTTCGTATTGCGTGATGGACTCGATGGCTGCGTCCAGCTTCATACTCTGTTCTGGAGACAGAGAAGCCTTGATGCGCTGCAAGGATAGGAGATAGCTCTCAGAGCTACTCAGGTCAATGGCAGGTTCTCGCTGGCACCCAACAAGCGTGCAGATAAGCGTGGCGAGTGTACTGGTTAATAGAAAGCGCAGCATGCGAGAAGACACCGTCTTGAAGGTCATTTTTCTAAGCGAGTCACGATGATACGGCAAGGCTGCCCCCTTAATCTAGACAAAACATGACGTTATCTGACATATATCGACCGTTTTTTAGAAGACTGTGCACAAGATGTGCTTTCGAAAAGAAAAGGAAAGCATGTCAAAGCTGCAATAAGCGCTCAAAAACACCCTCTTCACGTGGAATGAAGCAGTGTTAACACCTTGACGAGGAAGAGATATTCAGGGTCTGCCAGAACGACACATCGCGAGGAACGGGTCTTGCGAAGGGGCTGAATAAAGAGGAGAAATGCGCACCACGTTAAGGCGCAAGCTGCCTTGCCTTTGCCATAACCTCTTCTGCACTCAAGCCATTGAGGTAAGTCAGCGATAATATGGGCGCAGAGCTGGGTGCGGCGGCCCAGCGATTAATATCTTGCAGGGTCAGCGATGTTACCAACCGCTGTAAGGCTCGCTCGAACGTTTCCCGCTGGTCGTCGGGCAGCGCCTCCTCCATATGCTGTATCGAAATCAGCATGTGCTCTTCATCGCTCAGATCAAGGCGAGGCACGGGAGCAGACAAGGGTGAACAGTGGGTAATGCTGAGTCCCAGCACCACCACCATTGCAATGCGGAGCCGTCGGATGATAAGCGCAGCAGCATGCAGCATATAGCGTTCCTTTCACGTGAGTCATCATGTCATGACTGTTCATCCTGCAAGTGAAAGTGACCGTGCGCAAAGCTGGGACGTTGTGCAGTGCCGCATGATGACGACGCACCTCACCCGCCACGTATACGTGGTATCAGCGCGTGATTTCGATCATGAAGTCATAGCAGTCCGTACGGCACCACGTTTCCGTCAGTTCAACGGGGCGGCCAGTCAACAGATAGCCCGTACGGATAGATTTCAGCAGTGCCGTACCTTCGGGTACATCAAGCAGTGCAGACAAGGGAGGAGAAGCATTGATGGCACTGACCTGCTGCAGTGCGCGCGTAATAGGTGTGCCCTGCTGATCAAGGTAGCCGTACAGCGATTCCTGCAACGCGTCGGGGCACGGCAGCAGGTCGGCAGCGATATAGTGATCGTTGACGGCCACGACCTGCTGATCGGCCATGCGCTTGCGCTTTAGGAAGGCAACGGGAGTTTCAGGCTGAAGCCCCAGCCGTACAAGGCAATCGGTAGGCGGCACACGGACATCGCGCACCAACCATTCAGAGGATGGATGATAGCCGCGCGCCTTCAGCATCTCCGTCAGCCCCTCCAAACGTGTCAGCGTATGCTGATCACGAATAAGGTCTGCCTGAGGGGAGATGTAGTTGCCTGCGCCGTGACGGCGTTCGATCATCCCTTTGGTATGTAGACTGTCCAACGCCTTGCGCACCGTAACGCGAGACACGTTCAGCACTTCGGCCAGCACACGCTCTGAAGGCAGCACATCGCCCGTGTTCCATAGGCCGGCAAGGATCTGCTGTCGAAAGGCCTGCTCTAACTGCTGGTATAACGGTATAGAGGTTTCATGATCCAGCATAATGCGAGCAAGGCGGTTCTGCATGCAGGTCTCCGGCATATAGAAGAGGACAGAATAGGCAAGTAGCCCAAGATGAAACATTATATAAACGTCATCTTAAGACTACACGATCCTGCCACATTGATGGATAACAACGCCCCGAAACTGCGTATTCTATTAGGTATAGCAATGCTTCATCCAAAGTGGCAGAGAGACCAAATGCCACCCCGCATGTCTTTCCCACCACTTATAATACGAACTGTATCGAAAAAGAAATTCCCGCCAACGCCCGTAGGATGAGGCATAAACCTCGGCCCTCCATACCTAATTCAGTCCTGCGCTCCTTATATCTGGCTCTAACAACAAAAGCCGTGTAGCGCTCGTTGTCGCTATTTTTTATTAACAAATAGGCCAATTAGTTTAATTCTGCTTTTTTACCGATTAGGTTATTGCTCTCGTTCATACCTTCTTCTTTCACATAACTCGACCAGAGACAGCTGCCTCCTCCCCTCGCCCTTTTCTCTATCACAATATAAAGGCACTTTTAATTCGTTTTAAAGCATCGCTGCCGCATCGGACACTCTTTCCAGACTAGAAGCCGATCATCGGCACGTGTCACCTCTTTTCCCCAAGGCCATGCCACGGGCATGACATTAAAGCGGAGCATGCAATTTCGGCCTCCCACTTGCGTTGCTGAATCTGCATTTCGCAGGCCATGATCGAATCCTGTGCCCTAGTGGCCTGCGAACTCTCCTGCGATATGGCATGATCAGAAAACACGACGGCCTTGTTATAGGCTCTTCATCACCGTTTGCCCGCACCCCATGGCCGGTGAGTCTTTTCTGAAACGCAAGGATTGACGCCTTTCACTTATCGCCAGCAGGAACTCCAACACCATGAACGTACACGAATATCAGGCCAAGCAGCTGTTCCGTCAGCACGGTCTGCCTGTGCCCGAAGGACATGTCTGTACTTCCGCCAGCGAAGCTGAGTCGGCTACGGCCCTGCTGGGCCCCGCTCCATGGGTCATCAAATGTCAGGTGCATGCGGGTGGCCGCGGTAAGGCCGGCGGCGTGAAGCTCATTCACAGCGCCGAAGAGGCGCATGCCTTTGCAGAACACTGGCTAGGCCAGCAGCTGGTTACCCATCAGACCGACGCACAGGGGCAGCCCATCCATCAAGTGCTCGTGGAAGAAGCCACAGCGATTGCTAGTGAGCTATACCTGGGCATCGTGATCGACCGTGAATCCCAGCGCATCGTGGTTATGGCTTCTCAAGAGGGTGGGATGGACATCGAGCAGGTGGCCACGCAGACACCAGAGCGCATTCACACCATCACTTTGCATCCGCTTCTGGGCGCTCAACCGTGGCAAGGCCGCTCACTTGCCTTTGCTCTCGGGCTGCAAGGCAAGCAGGTTCGTCAGTTCACCGATATCTTCATGAAGCTGACAGCACTGTTCACTACCTGCGACCTATCGATGGTCGAGATCAACCCGCTGGTTATCACTGAAGGCGGTGATCTCAAATGCTTGGATGCCAAGCTGGACATTGATAGCAATGCGCTGTTCCGTCACCCGGACCTTGCCACGCTACGCGATCCGTCTCAGGAAGATGAACGCGAAGCGCGAGCGGCCGAATGGCAGCTCAACTATGTGGCACTGGATGGCAGCATCGGCTGCATGGTGAACGGTGCAGGGCTGGCGATGGGCACGATGGACATCATCAAGCTTCACGGCGGTGCGCCAGCTAACTTCCTCGACGTCGGGGGCGGTGCCACTAAGGAACGCGTCACGGAAGCCTTCAAGCTGATCCTGTCAGACAGCAAGGTCAAGACCGTACTGGTGAACATCTTCGGCGGAATTGTACGCTGCGATTTAATCGCGGAAGGCATCATCGGCGCCATTACTGAGGTCGGCGTCGATGTTCCGGTCATTGTTCGGTTAGAAGGAAACAACGCAGCACTTGGCGCTCAGCGTCTGGCCGACAGCGGGCTGGATATCATTGCAGCAACCGATCTGACGGATGCGGCACAACGCGCCGTCGCTGCCGCGGAGGGGAAATAATGTCCATTCTGATCGACAAACACACCAAAGTGATCTGTCAGGGGTTCACAGGCAGCCAAGGCACTTTCCATTCCGAACAGGCACTGGAATACGGCACTCAGCTGGTCGGCGGCGTAACCCCCGGCAAGGGCGGCACCTCTCATCTAGGCCTACCGGTCTTCAATACGGTACGGGAAGCAGTAGATGCTACCGGCGCAACAGCATCGGTCATCTACGTGCCCGCCCCGTTCTGCAAGGACTCCATTCTTGAGGCCATTGATGCCGGCATTGAGCTGATCGTCACGATTACCGAAGGTATCCCGACACTCGACATGCTGGCCATCAAGGCGCGCCTCAACGAGGCTGGCGTTCGCATGATTGGCCCCAACTGCCCCGGTGTTATCACACCCGGAGAGTGCAAGATTGGTATCATGCCGGGACATATCCACCTGCCGGGCAGCGTAGGCATCGTCTCCCGCTCAGGCACGCTGACCTATGAAGCCGTCAAACAGACAACGGATATCGGCATGGGGCAGTCCACCTGTGTAGGCATCGGCGGCGACCCCATTCCGGGCACGAGCTTCATTGACGTGCTGGCGTTGTTCGAACAGGATCCGAAAACGAAAGCGATCGTGATGATCGGTGAGATCGGCGGCAACGCCGAAGAAAAAGCGGCGGAATACATCCAAGCCAACGTCACCAAACCGGTGGTGGCCTATATCGCTGGCGTGACGGCACCTGCAGGCAAGCGCATGGGCCATGCTGGTGCCATCATTGCGTCAGGCAAAGGAACGGCTGCCGACAAGACTCAAGCACTGGAAGCAGCCGGTGTAACGGTCGTCAAAAGCCTAGCCGATATCGGCAAAGCATTAACGCAGCTGTAACCCATCACACCGACGCCTCAGCAAGCACAATGCCTCTATCCGCCGCCAACAAGGCTAGATAGAGGCCTTTTTTCATCACGACCATGTCACCCCCCTTTCCTGTCAGCAATGCCTGTTCTTCTTCACTCTGTATCGACATGTCCTGAAGGCAGTGGACTGCATCAGACAGCGACTCTATGCAGAAAGCCCGCTCTCATCGCTGCCGACAAGAACGGGCCTATCCATCAGGACACTGTCATCCGGTCAGAGATATCAGTGGCTCAAAGTGCAGACATATCGAAATGAGCGCTACCTTGCAACGCAGGGTAGAATCCGACCCCTTTCGCCCCGGCATCCACCAGCGCCTGCACCTGTTGACTCAGAACGGCAGCGGGGATGGTGTAGTCCTCACCGCTAGAGTAGTAGCTCCAACACACGCTCTGCAGCTTGAATACCAGCTTGTGCGAGCGCTGACGACCATTGCTGTCCGCGATAGCGATCGCCGTCTGAGCCAAATTTCGCAGCCATGACATCGCATCGTCAGAGGCCGGATCGCCGCCAGCGCTCATATTGAAGTAGGACATCACCACAACCTGATCGTAAAGGTCGAGTGCCGTATCCAGGTTCTGTGCGTACCATTCCCCCGTGACGGCATCGCGGTACAGCACAGCGGCATCGTAGTAGTCACGAGCGAAGAGTAGGCGCGTACTGTCAGACTGCTCACGCTGCGCAAAGCGTTCAGGGAAGGCCTGCTGATAGCCGCGACGGAAGGCATCGAACATTTCACGGCTGAGCTGATCCAGCGCCTGTGTTTTATAACGACGCCAGTCTTGGTTCTGCGTATTTTCATCGTCGTTGAGGAAGTCGTTCAGGGCATCATCGCTGGTGTCAGTCAGGCCGTAGCGGGCAACAAGCAACTCGACCCCCTTATCAGACACATCTTCCCAGTTCGACAGCAGCAGATCGTCTTGGAACATCACACCGTCCAGTGCTTCGCTGGCCTGTCCCAGCGCCTCGAAGAACGTCGCCAGACGCGTATGGGTCAGCTCACTGAACGGAGAGGCGCGGCGATACCACACGCAGTTCTCGCTTTCGGCTTCTTCCGTTGCCTTCACAACGGTGTTGTCCGCCATCAGGAAGGCGTTATAGATGCTGGGCGTCCAGACAAGAATGCGACTGTCAGGAAGCAGTTCGCGAATGATCTTAACACCGGCCTTGAAGATGTTCGCATTCATGACATTGGCGCCAAGCGAGTGGCCCGGATCAAACAGCAAGTAATCCGCCATTCGATCACGGTCATTAGCGATATTGTCGAAGTTTTCGCTGAAGACCTGCACATAAACAACGTTGGCCCCAGAACCTTCCAGACGAGCCCGTATATAGTCTTTCAAATCATTGTAATCATACCCTTCACCATCGCCATAACACATGACGTCCAGGTCGATCTGCATAACTCGAGTTGCTACGTTCATTGATTATCGTCCTTTGCTTGACCGCTTGTTACCACTTGGGAACGCCATTAGTGTTGGACAAGCAAGAGGACATTGCCAATATTTAAGGGGAGCACGCGTTGTTATATAAAATCCCACACCCATATAAATCGTAACGTATTGAAAGAACAGCTATAAAATGCCTAAAATGACACATCAAATAAAACAATAAAGACAAATAAGAATAAATAAGTAGCTATTCAAAGCCATGTAATCCAATTGATGACACTTCCTATCCCTGCAAAAAATATAACGACAGATGCTTTTTTAACCCGCCCTTCATTGCGTACGCACCCTTTCGGCATGATGGTCAGCTAAGGCCTGAAACAACCGTTACTTGCTGCCAGACCTTTTCGAATATCAAAGCGATCCAGACTTGCCTGTGCCTATGAAACCCCGCTGATGCGGGCCACCTGATGGGCGTCATTATTGAGCTCAATCCAAACCATTACGTAAACGTAATAAAAGTAATGGAAAAGCCAATACCACCGCCACATCTATTATTTTTGCCCTTGAGGTAAAGTTGGTGATAGAAGCCAAAAATTGACGTTTCATTGAATTTACCCTTGAGGATAAGTTAATTCAGTTAAAAATATATCGTTTAAAATCAACATCATGTATTTAATTATCTTAACGTGAACGTCATATATTCCTAAGGAAAAGTACTCATTACCTCCTCTCGCCATGCTAAAAGATCCCTTTGGAAAGGGAGCAGTGGCAAGCATGAGCACGTGGCTTTCCGCCCGAGAGATAAAGAAGCCATCTCCTATTCATATAACGTTAACGTCATAAAAGAGATTGCTGGTTCACTTCCATGACTCTGCTATCATGGGCCGTTTGTCATCTCATAGGGGAAAATGGTGAAGACACGTCAGATCATTTGTGCGCTGTTTGCCGCTAGTCTGGCATCCTCCGCTGTAGCCGCTGATTCCGCCATAACGCTTCCACGGGATATACGCATCTTTCTGACCAACATGGAAGACTGTGAACATATGGCTGGCGAGGTGGACAATACACTCCCTCCCGAAGCGCTCCAGAAAAACATCAACGAAGCCAATCGCACGTGCAAGCTCGCAAAACGGCAATATGAACATCTTCGCCAGAAATATCAGGGCCAGGGAGCCATCGAAAACATTATCTCTCCCTACGGCACGACCATGAATTCATCCTTATAACATTCAAGATGAATCATCTGCATGGGATGGCAATGCGGTTTATTGCGCTCTCGGCTCTATCTAAAGAATAAAAGGATACTCTATGGCTCCTTCCATCATACGCGTCGTTGCCGCTTGCCTACTGGATGACCAGAACCAACTTCTTTTAGTGCGCAAACGCAATACACAGCTCTTCATGATGCCGGGAGGCAAGCCCGAAGTCGGTGAAGACAATCTCATGGCACTCACACGTGAGCTAAAAGAAGAGCTGGACTGGGAATGTGACCCACAGACGCTGAAACCGCTGGGTCAGTTCAGTGCGCCAGCAGCCAACGAAGCCGATATGACGGTAGTCGCCGATGTATTCTGGGGGCGAATTGATCAGACGGTATTTCCGCAGGCTGAAATAGAGCAGCTGGAACGGGTGCCTCTGGGGAATATTGACCGTCTGCCTTTGGCCCCTTTGCAGCAGGTACTGATGCCTGCTCTTCTGGCGGCATACGCATCGGAACAATAACAGAGGGTGTGGATAACACAGTCCATCATGTTATCCACACCCCTTTCGCAAGACATGTTAGAGAATAAATACCGTACCGGTATAAAGGTGTCGATCATGCTGCTGACCCAATGGGTGATTACCGCCGTTCTGTCGCTTTCAATCTGTGTTGTATCGGACCGACAGCTAAATGCGAGCCATATACAAGGCGCAAACACCCACCGAGCCATACAAAAGGCCGGTCAGCTGATAGGGGCGATGGCGACCACACTTGCCTGTCTATGGCTGGTGAAATGGGTTGCGATAAACTCGCTGCTGGCGATCGTACTGCTCCAGTTGGCAATGGCACTCTATCTGGCTCATCTGGTCTGTGGGGCTGTGTTGCGCCAGCGCTCAGCGCAACACAGGCAACAGCAGAGTGACACTTATCTGCGCGCCATCCCTATGGTGTTGCGTTCAACCTTTCTTGCCCCAGCGGGGCTTTGCTCGCTGGGCCTGCTGTCACTGTTCATTTCAACGCAGCAGGTCTCTTGGCGTTTTATCTTGAGCATTGCGCTTATTCATATTGTCGTTATCGGTGTTCACACTTTGACACCACTGCGACAACACAACGAAGATAACCTTTCAGGCGACACCGCCAGATGGAAGACCATTATGTTGCGCATAGCATGTGTCACGCTTCTGTTCTCAAGCGCTTGTATCGCTGGACGATCTATCCTTCATCTCTATTGATTGCCTGCCTTCCTATTACCCCTCAAGCGATACCCCACGCATAGTTGCTTCTTTTCCATGTAAAACAGACGCCTGCCACTGATGCGACAATCAAGCCTTGGCGGGTGCCATATCGAAAGACCTTTCGTAGGAAGGCGTTGGGCCTGCTTCAGCCACAGCGAGCGGCTCAACCTCAGCCAGAAACAAAGCCACTATCGCGCCCTGCACCATCAGTGGCACGGCCCTCTTCACCGCCTGCTCGTTCGTCCGATACCTCCTCGTCATAGACCCGACACATAGCAAAACACCGTGGGTCCCTTTCAGGGCCCACGGTGTTTATATGCTGCTGTAAGGAAGAAGATATCGTTATTTCTTCGCGACAGCGTCTTTCAAATTCTTACCCGGTTTGAAAGCAACGTTCTTGCTGGCCGGAATGGTCAGCGGTTCACCCGTCTGCGGGTTTTTACCTGTACGTGCAGCACGTTCGCGCACGGTGAAGGTACCGAAACCGATCAAAGTAACGTCACCACCTTTAGACAGGCTACCGCTGATTTCATCAAGAATGGTATTCAGCACCTGGCTGGCCTTGTCCTTAGACAGATCTGCACGTTCGGCGATGGCTGCTGCAAGTTCCGGTTTACGCATGTTGAACTCCTGAAAAACAGAAAAAAGTATGGCACACGTGCCCATCCCTGGACGGAAACACGCAACGAGTGCGCTAATGTTCCCCGTCATGCCTGGACACACTGACATGACACCTCCACGGGGAAATGCCCTGCCTATAATGCCGCGATAGTGCATGTCATCATGCCTTCAACTACACATGATGAGCCGGTTGTCGCCATGCGACTCTGTCATGGCAATGCCAGCGTCATCGTAGCAACATCATATGAGGCGGTGCCAGTCGCGCCGGTCCGCTATACATATATTTGTCACGTCGTGTCACACACTCACATGTGTCATGGCAATGATAGACATCATTCGGGTACTCTCCATGCAAGGATAAGGCCTCTTTACTGTTTTCTGCTCTGGGATCCATCCATGTTGCACGCCATACACCACTTCCTTCGCTACCGCGCCTGCGATTTCATTCGGCTGATGCGCCTAGATCGACCTATTGGTACCTGGCTGCTGATGTGGCCGACACTCTCAGCGCTGTGGCTGGCCCGCCAGGGCATTCCCTCTCGACGCGTGCTGGTGATCTTCCTGCTGGGGGTCTATCTGATGCGCGCAGCGGGCTGCGTGATCAACGACTATGCCGATCGGCACATCGACGGCCATGTCGCACGCACCCGATCACGCCCCCTGGCCGTCGGGGCAATCGCTCCCAAAGAAGCACTGGCACTGTTCGGTATCCTGTTAGGCGCTTCCTTTATTCTTGTCTGTTTCACCAATGCATTCACGGTGCTGCTGTCGTTCGGTGGTGCCGCCCTAGCCGCCATCTATCCGTTCATGAAACGCTACACCCACCTTCCTCAGGTCGTGCTAGGAGCGGCATTCGGCTGGAGCATCCCAATGGCGTTCGGCGCCGTGCAGGGCACCGTGCCGCTGGACGCTTGGTGGCTGTTTCTAGCCAATGTGGTATGGTCGGTGATCTATGACACCCAGTACGCCATGGTCGATCGCGACGATGATCAGCAGCTTGGCGTTAAGTCCACTGCCATTCTGTTCGGCAACGCCGACCTCGCCATCATCATGCTGCTGCAACTGTTGATGCTGGTGCTGCTATCCGGTCTGGGACTCAGCATGGCACTGGGGGGATTCTATTGGCTGGGGGTAATGGGTGTTGCCGCTACCTTCCTGTACCAGCAGTGGTTGACGCGCTTCCGCGATCGCGACGCCTGTTTCAAGGCATTTCTCAACAATCACTGGACAGGAGTGTGTCTGTTCGGCGGTATCGCGCTGTCGCTCTGGCCCTGATTCATCAGCCCACCACTGGTTTCATGAGGAGCCACTATGGCGCAGACCATCCTGATCATCGATGACGAAGCGGCCATCCGCGACATGCTGGCAACCGCCCTTGAAATGGCGGGATTCGAGGTGCTGGAAGCCGAGAATGCGCAGCAAGGCCACGAGATGGTGCTTGATCATCGTCCCGATCTGATTCTGCTGGACTGGATGATGCCCGATATCAGCGGCATCAAACTGGCGCGCCGCCTGAAGCGCGACGAGACGACCCATGAAATTCCCATCATTCTGCTGACGGCAAAAGGTGAGGAAGACAACAAGGTGCAGGGGCTTGAAGCCGGCGCTGATGACTATGTCACCAAGCCGTTCTCGCCGCGCGAGCTAATTGCCCGCATGCGCGCGGTTATGCGCCGCGCCGCGCCAAGCGGCCAAGGCACCGTCGAAGTGAACGGCCTGGTACTCGACCCCACCAGTCAGCGCGTCACCATCGACGGGCGCCCACTTGAGCTGGGCCCTACCGAATATCGCTTACTGTCGTTCTTCATGACCCATCAGGAACGCGTTTACAGTCGCGCACAGCTGCTGGATCGCGTGTGGGGTGCAAGCGTGTTTGTAGAAGAGCGCACGATCGACGTTCATATCCGACGCCTGCGCAAAGCGATGGGAGAAGGCTACGATGGCCTGATCCAAACTGTCCGTGGCTCAGGCTACCGCTTCTCGGCCCAGCGCTGAACGCGAGCGAGAACCGCTACACTCATTCCATTCGGTGCCCACTCAGGACACCGCTTTTGCTGACTGCTTCGTCTGACAGGGATAACGCCGCATGTTCTGGCTGCGTGAACTGATGGTTATGCTACCGCTGGTGCTCGTGCCAACGGGAATACTGGGATTCTCACAGCATCAATGGCTGTGGGGGCTGTGTATTGGCCTCATGGCGGCACTGCTGCGACAGCTGCGGCAACTCTGGCAGGTCTACCGCTGGTTTCGTACACCAGAGCAGCCTGTACCGTGGGCTAACGGCGGCTGGGGGGCCATGCTGTCGCGCCTGCACCGTTACCGTCAAGCACAGCATCGCCGCCAGAAACGCCTGAACGATGCTGTCCTCCGTATGGGACAGACCGCCGAGGCCATGACCGATGCGATTGTTGCTATCGACAGCCACGGGCAACTCGATAGCTGGAACCATGCCGCACAACGCATCCTTGGCCTGAACACACAGGAACACCGAGGTCAGGTCATCACGAACGTACTGCACGACGAACAGTTCGTACGCTACTACGAAGATCAGCACTACGATGAACCGCTTGTCCGTCCGTCCCCGGTTGATACGTCATACATGCTACAGTACCGCATCACTCCGTTTGGCAACGACGAGCGACTGCTGATTGTCAGTGACGTCACGCGTCTGCATCGTCTGGAACAAATGCGCCGCGATTTCGTCGCTAACGTCTCCCATGAGCTACGCACACCACTGACCGTGCTGCGTGGCTATCTGGAAACGTTCGAACAGGCCGCTAACGATATATTGCCGCCGCGATTGGCTCGCGGCATCGGCCAGATGCAACAGCAGGCCGAGCGCATGCAGCACCTGACCGATGACCTGCTGATGCTATCGCGCTTGGAAAACGATACCCGCACCACGCCTCACGCCATCATGGATATTGCAGCCCTGATCGACAACGTGCGCCGTGACGGTATCGCACTATCGGAGTCCTACGGCCATACGTTGACTATGAAGGTCGAACCGGGCTACAGCCTCTACGGCGACCCTCTCGAAATTCGTAGCGCCATCACCAATCTTGTATCGAATGCCGTGCGCTATTCCGGCCAACAGCGCACTATCGAGCTGACGTGGACATTGGAACGTGACGCACATGGCAGCGTTCAAGGCGGCATTCTCGAAGTGGCAGATGATGGCGATGGTATCGACCAACGCCACCTTCCACGCCTAACCGAACGTTTCTATCGTGTCGACAAGGGGCGTTCCAGTGCCACTGGGGGAACGGGGCTTGGGCTTGCGATCGTCAAGCACGTCATGCTGCGCCACAAAGGCTATTTGACCATTAAGAGTGCTCCCGGAGAAGGTGCCCGCTTCAGCCTACATTTCCCTGAAGACCGCCTGATTCCTAACGGCCTGTAACCCTCTCTTTTGCTCTCACAAAAAAGGCGCATCATGATGATGCGCCTTTTTTATTCCCTTGTTTAAAGATCTATTCAGCGATAGCGATCACTTACTTACGTCTGACGGCACGCACAGGAACAGGCTTAGGTGCGAAGCGGCTGCCTAGCAATTGTTGGGCAACGGCAGGCCCTTGATACTTGTCGAGCAGCGCAAACAGAATGGCCGTTGTTTCCGCATCGGCAACGCCACTGTAATCGGCGGGTCGGAAGTGCATCTGGAACGCAGCCACGACCTGCCGTGTCTTCTCATCCATTACCCCGCTGGATACCAAACTGTAGCCATAGCGTGAAAACGCGTTCTGCAGATCACCAATCGCCGGCAGGCCCAGACTATCAAAGCGCTGCCGATAGGCAGCGATCGTAGCGCTATCAGGCCACGCCCCCACCCCCGCATCGGCCAGCTCTTTCCATGGGAAGAAGGGACCCGGATCCAGCTTGCGGCCCGGCGAGATATCCGAGTGCCCTACGACATCGGTCGGCGTGATGCCATAGCGGTTAACGATATCCTTCGCGAGCACCACAACCTGATTAATCTGAGAAGATGAAAACGGATGCCACACCATCCCTGTTTCAGTCCGCGTGAAACCGGGATTGACGATCTCGATACCGATGGAGGTGTCGTTAAGGTTGTCGCGTCCTTTCCACGAACTGACGCCCGCATGCCATGCCCGCAGATCCTCATCGGCCAGCTGCATGATGACAGGCTGGCTATTGTAGATGCCGGTTTGTTCGGGAATCAGATAGTGCACGCCAACGTGTTCGCCGGTCAGCTCACGGATGGCAGCGGGATCGTCTCCCCCCGTGTAGTGGATCACCAGCGTTCGCACACGTGCGTTGGCCGCGGAAGAGCGCAGGCTGTGATCGACGCGATAGCCACTGCGTCGTTCTAGCTTCTGTGCTTCTGCGGGGCTGTAATAGCGAGGAGGAAAGGCATCCTGCAACACGGGAGGGCTGATCGGCTGATGATCGACCACTTTGAGTGAGGGAGAACGCGTGGTGGGTTTGGCAGGCTCGCCAGCACACCCCACCACTGCCGTCATAACCATTCCCAGTAATACTGATGGCAGCGCCAGACGGCGAAGCGAACGCGATTCACGGGCCATGAATGAGGTCTCAGGTACAAGAATGACGGTAAAGGGGAAAATGCCCCGATGGTCATAGCCGCTGGCCATCAGAGCCGATGAAATATGACACGGTGGACTGCGCTCATACTGAACCGCACCACTCTATGAAGCGTAGCACCTTCTGATTTACTCTCCTTCCTGCCCTGCTGAAAACTGGCTTAGAAGGCAAACATGGCATCAATTGACGGCATCCAAAGTTTGTAACCACTTACAAACCCCAGAGATGGCTTATCAAAAGCACTCGACTATCAAGACCCCGTTCGATAATGGTGGCTCCAGAGAATAACGCCTGCGGCTACGGCCGCGGGCATAATAATCAGATTGAGTATCGGGACGACGATAAGAGGCGTCAGGATAAGACCAAAGAGCAGCGTCTGTCCCTTATGCTTCCATAGCAAGCCACGCATATCCGCAAAGCTCACCTGATGGTTATCCATCACATAGTCCAGATACTGAATGGACAGGCACCAAGCCGAAAGAAGCAGCCAGGCCACTGGCATGAACGGCTGTGTCCCCGGAACAAAGCCGATAGCGAACAGCAGCGCCATCCGCGGCAGGATGAACGACAGTTTTTGCCATTCACGCCCGAGGCTATCAGTGATCAGCTGCCCCCAGCGCCGCTCGTCCTGACTGCCACTCCCCCCTAGCTGCCGTTCGACCTGTTCCGCCAGCAGGCCATAGAAGGGGGACGCCAGAAAGGCAACGACAAGCGTGAATGTGAAGTAAGTGATAACTAACGATGTAGCCATCATCAAAAGCCATATCAGCCACGACAACCAATGCAGCCATGAAGGAAAATGGCGGGTCAGCGCATCGCTCCAGCCAGGCAGGTAAGCGTAGAGAAAGCCCAGTAGCACAACGTACAGCACCGCGCTGATAGCCACCGGAACGACGACGTAACGACGCAATCCGGGGGACAGCACCATTCGGGCGCCCTGCTGTAAGGCATCGATTGCATTCATGACATGGCCCTTGTTGGTTGATATTTATACCCGAGGATAACAATGCCGGCGCACCCTGCGTGAGCAGAATGCGACGGCATCATAAGGGTAACGCGATGTACCGCGCTCAGCGCGGAAGGCACGAGCGCTTAGAGCGGTTGCAGCTTGGCAAAGCCCAGCACCAACCACTTGTTGCCTTCATCGTCGAAATTGATCTGGACGCGCGCACGACTGCCTTGGCCTTCGGCACCAATCACAGTACCGTCCCCAAAGACCGGGTGAGAAACGCGCTGCCCCAGCGATAGGCTCATGCCATCGTGCTCAGCCTGCTGCTGCTCGAGCGAGCGCTTGGAATCGTACAGCCCACCACGCGATGCATTCTTCGATGAAAAGCTGCTGCGGGACGGCGGCATAGGACGGGCAACCTGTCCACGCAAGCGCACTTCTTCAATCAGGTCTTCGGGCAGTTCGCGAATGAAGCGCGATGCCCGCTGATAGGTTTCCTTGCCGTGCAGACGGCGCATCTCGGCATAGGTCAGGTACAGACGCTGCATGGCGCGTGTCAAACCCACGTAGCAGAGGCGTCGTTCTTCCTCCAACCCAGCGGGATCTTCTATCGACCGATTGTGTGGGAACAACCCTTCCTCGATACCGGCAATGAAGACGACCGGGAACTCGAGCCCTTTCGCTGAGTGCAGCGTCATCATCTGTACCGCATCTTCGAATTCGTCGGCTTCGTGATCCCCAGCATCCAGTGCCGCTTCAGAAAGGAAGTTTTCCAGTGTAGCGTCGCCAACTGCTTCACCGGCCGGTTCGAAGGGGTCGGTACCGCGCATGTCTCCCTGCACGTATGCACGTGCTGCACTGACCAGCTCTTCTAGGTTCTCTACACGCGCCTGCCCCTTCTCACCCTTCTCTGCGCGATGGTGCTCAATCAATCCCGTCACGGTAATCACGTGGTCGATGATTTCGTGCAGCATTAGTCCCGAAGTTTCGTTGTCGAGACGATCGACAAGATTAGCGAAGGTCTGCAACGCGCTAGCGGCGCGCCCGCTGACCTGCTTGTGAGCGACAAGGTCGTGCAATGCCTGCCACAGTGAAATGCCTTCGTCACGAGCATGTGTTCGCAACAATTCAACTGTCTTGGTACCTATGCCGCGGGCGGGCACGTTGATGACTCGCTCAAGCGACGCGTCGTCTTCGCGTGAGACCATCAAGCGCAGATAGGCCAACGCGTTTTTGATCTCAAGGCGCTCGTAGAAGCGGTGTCCACCGTAGATACGGTACGGCACCTTGGAACGAATCAGCGTTTCCTCAATAACGCGCGACTGCGCGTTGGAGCGATAGAGGATGGCAATATCACTACGCTTGTAGTCGTGTTCTTTGATGAGTTTCTGCAGTGTATCGACGATATAGCGTGCCTCGTCGAGGTCATTGAACCCCGCATACACCGAGATTTTTTCGCCACCGCTGATATCGGTCCACAGCTCTTTGCCCATGCGCCCAGTGTTGTTGCGGATCAAGGCGTTGGCCGCATCCAAAATCACATTGGTCGAGCGGTAGTTGCGTTCCAAGCGCACGACCTGCGTGTTCGGTAGCTCCTCGCTAAAGCGCACGATGTTCTCGACGCGCGCACCGCGCCAGCCATAAATAGACTGGTCATCATCGCCCACGGCTGTCACATGGCCATTGGGACCCGCGAGTAGCTTCAGCCACGCGTACTGCAGACGGTTGGTATCCTGAAACTCATCCACAAGGATATGGCCGAACCGCTCACGGTAGTGCTCAAGCAACGGGGGATTGTCACGCAGCAGCTCCAGCGAGCGCAGCAGCAACTCGCCAAAGTCGACCAGCCCTGAGCGTTCGCAGGTCAGCTGATACAGTTCGTACAGCTCGACCATCCGCAGCAAGTACTGATCGCCATGCGCCTCGACCTGCCCCGGTCGCAGTCCTTCTTCTTTGCACCCAGAGATGAACTGCATCACCTGCCGAGGCGGATAGGTTTCATCGTCAATGTTGTGGTCTTTCAACAGGCGCTTGATCAGCCGCAGCTGATCATCACTGTCGATGATCTGGAAGTGTTCCTGCAGCTTTGCATCGTGCCAGTGCGTGCGCAGCAGACGGTGCGCAATGGAGTGGAACGTACCGACCCACATGCCCCGCGGCGAGACGCTCAGCAACGCTTCCAGACGCGTACGCATTTCACGTGCGGCCTTGTTGGTGAAGGTTACCGCCAAAATGCTGTAGGGCGACAAGCGCTCGACTTCCAGCATCCAAGCGATGCGGTGCACCAGCACGCGCGTCTTGCCGGAGCCAGCCCCTGCCAGTACCAGCAGGTTGCCCTGCGGTGCGCTGACGGCCTGGCGCTGTTCGTCGTTGAGCGAATCAAGCAGATGATGGGAGTTCATGTCTGGTGTTCCGCTGATGGCCTCTGGACGGCACCTTCATCGCTGCGACCAGAGGTCTTGAATAGAGAAGTAGAAAGACGGTATTCAGCGTCCCTTCAAGGCGCGCTGTAAATAACCACAGCATACCATGAAGCCCTGATCACCGCCCGATAGCGCCAGAGTCCTCTTCAGAAGAATGCAGGCCTACAACGCTGAAACCGCATGTGGATAACCTGATCTAGTCGCAAGCCCAAACGGCTTCCCTCTATGGGTCAGAACAGCGTGCTTTGATGCTCCCCAGCAAACGTGTCCGGCACCCTTACCTGACCATTATGCTGCAGTGCTGCTGAAACCTGCTCGGCATAGCGCCGTGCCAGCGTTGGTGCCTGCCGATTGTCAGGAGTATGCACAAACAGAAAAGGGGTTTTCCCCTGACTTATCCACAGGGCAAGCCGATCGACCCACGGCGCAAACAACGGATCGTTGATCTGATCCTCAAAATGGCCGATAAAGCGCACGATAGGCCGCGACCCCGTAGCGATCACATGCAGCGGGCGTTTGGGTTTCTCCTGCTGTGCCTTCCACAGGGCCGAACCGGGAGCCCCCGGATTCATCATTACCGGCCGAACATCCAGCATGACACGGTCAGCGTTGTGAGTTATCAACAGACGATTGAACGCTCGCTCCGCGTCGCCTTTGGCAAAGAAATCAAACGACCGTGGTTCAACGGCACAGGGAATATGGGCAGGCCACTGCACTAGAAGGCGTTCGAGATCAATCATGGCTTCCTGACCCAGATCGCGCGGCAACTGAACCATGACCGGCCCGAGGCGAGGTCCCAACAGACTTAACCGTTCAAGAAAGCGTGCAATATCGGCCTCACAGTCACGCAGACGCTTTTCATGTGTGATGAAAGCGGGCAGCTTGAAACAAAAGCGAAACGACTCGGGCGTCTGAGCGGCCCAAACTCGCACGGTCTCTTCCTTGGGAATACCGCTGTAGAACGTCGTATTGCCTTCCACGGCATCGAAAGCCGCAGCGTAGTCGGGCAGACTTTCCGTCATCGCCGTATGCGGCGCATAGAGGCTTCCTTTCCAATCAGGATTGGCCCACATGGCCAGACCGAGATGAAGCTGCGGCGTGTTCTTGTGCATTACCGACGGAATCCTTGTCATACCCATGGGTCATAGAAAAGCGTAGCGAAACTTACCCTCTGTAAAAACCGCATTGCAAATGCTGGAACAGAGGGCCGTCGAGTCTCTACACTACGCAACGTCCGCCTTTCATCATTGCGAGAGATGCCCCGCCATCCCATCGCAATCATTTACGTATTGCAACGAGGTCTGTCGTGCGTTCGCTTCGCTATCTGCGCTCTCTGATGTCTTTTGGTCATCTGCTGTTCGCAGGCCTACTGGTAACGGCCTGTAGCTCGACAGCACCTCGCCCGTCCACACCCCAGAACACAGCTTACGTGCCGGGTCTGCGCACCGATGCCGGTAGTGGCTCGTCACTGACGCGCTGGCGCACGGAAGACTGGCAGCAGCTTCCCGGTTGGTCAGAGCGCCAGGCACAGTCGGCATGGCAACCGTTCCTGCAAAGCTGCAAAGCACTGGGTAAGCAGCGTGACTGGCAGCAGGTGTGCATGGACGCTCAGCGCATGAACGCCGCCAATGCCAGCGAGCTACAGCGCTTCTTCGAAGAACGTTTCCGGCCATGGCATCTGACCAACGACGATGGCTCAACAACCGGGCTGATCACGGGATATTACGAGCCCGTGCTGCGTGGTTCTCTGACCCGCCACGGCCCCTATCAGACGCCGGTCTATCGCTATCCACACGGCATCGCCAGCACGCAGGTCAACAAACCACGTGCGCACCTGATGAAGCAGCCATTCCTCAAAGGGCGAGAACTAGTATGGGTGGACGATCCTGTCGATGTGGCCTATCTGCAAGTGCAGGGCTCAGGACGCGTCAGGCTGGAAGATGGCCGCATGATTCGCGTGGGCTTTGCGGGCACCAACAACCTGCCCTTCCGTTCCTTCGCACGCTGGTTGCTTGATCGTCATCAGATCACCGCCGACCAAGCCACGATCAAAGGCATCAAGCAATGGGCACATGCCCACCCTCAGCAAGTCGACGACATGCTCAATGCCAACCCGCGCGTCGTCTTCTTCCGCGAGATGCCTGCCGTCGATGAGTCGACCGGGCCCACTGGCGCGTTGGGCGTTCCTCTAACGCCGGAACACAGCATCGCCGTCGACCCCTCGCATGTACCACTGGGCGCACCGGTATTTCTGTCGACCACGCGTCCGCTGTCCAATGAACCGATCCAGAAACTGGTTATCGCTCAGGATACCGGCAGTGCCATCAAGGGCACTGTTCGTGCCGACTACTTCTGGGGCCTAGGTGATGCCGCAGGAGAAACCGCTGGGCGCATGAAACAACGCGGTGAAATGTGGGTACTGCTGCCTCGCTACATGGGATCAGGACAGCTCTACTCGGCGCGCGGATAGTCTTTTTGCTCTTCTCTCTGGCCGTGCATACGGTCAGAATGCTTCGCTTTCTTGATTCAGGTGATACGCTTTATGACAGGGCCGCTCACCGGAACGGAGAGCCTTTGGGTTTCATAGCGTAGAACGAACAGGGACGATCGACATATGAAGTGGCAACGCGGCAGACGCAGCAGCAATATCGAAGACGAACGCAGCAACGGCTCTAGCGGCGGCGGTATGCGCCTAAGCGGTGGCAAGATCAGCATCGCGGGGATCGTACTGGTGGTGGCCTTCGGTCTGATTACGAAACAGGACCCGATGCAGATTCTCAGCCAGGTTCTAGGACAGATCGGCGGCAACGGTGGCAGCGTAGCGACGCAATCGAATACGTCATCGACCACACCGAGCCAAGTCGACCACAGCCGTGACGAGTTCATTAGCACGGTGCTGGGCGATACCGAAGATACTTGGACAGAGATATTCAAGCAGCAGGGCAAGACGTACCAGCCCCCGAAACTGGTCCTGTTCAGTGGCAGCGTCTCTTCTGGCTGTGGCTATGCTTCCGCCGCGGTCGGTCCGTTCTACTGCCCAGCCGACCAGAAACTGTATCTCGATACCTCCTTCTTCGCAGAAATGAAGTCACGCTTTAAGGTTGGCACCGACTTCGCTCAGGCCTATGTCATCGCACATGAAGTGGGGCACCACGTACAGCACCTGACCGGCATTGATCGCCAGGTCACTCAAGCCGAACGTCAAGGCGCTGCGCGCGAGGGGGCCAACGGGCTTTCCGTACGCCAAGAACTGCAGGCTGACTGCTATGCCGGCGTATGGGGCCATCAGGCCGAAAGCCGCTACAACTGGCTCGAACCGGGCGAAATCGAAGATGCCTTGAAAGCAGCCGACGCCATCGGCGACGACAACCTTCAGCGTCAAGGGCAGGGCCGCGTGGTGCCCGACAGCTTCACGCACGGCACGGCTGAACAGCGTGTACGCTGGTTCAAGGTCGGCTTCGACAGCGGCGACATGGCACGCTGCGATACCTTCTCAGCCAAGCAGCTTTGACCGCCTAACCCCCAAGCGTAGATACAGCCAGCGAGTACTTAGCTGCAACGGTATTAAAGCGACAAGACCATCGGGCTGGCACCAAGGGAAAGCGCGTATTCCCGAAACGTCTGTCTATGCGCCATCCTGTATCAAGCCCTTGCGTATTACTATTACGCGAGGGCTTTTTCTTTTCATGAATGCGTTATTTATTTTCTTATTGGCTCGTTCATTTGCACGTAGAACATGACCCAAAACATAAGCTGCCCTAGAAAATATCGGCCCAGCACGCTACTTACTCATTTTGATGACACCCCAAAAGAATGAGATTTTATCTGTCATAACAGCCACATAAATATTAACAAAGGTTTTAAAAGCGTTTGTAACGCAGTATGTTGCCCTCTAAGTAACCGATACCCCAGAAATGGGATCGGCATCATTGCATCTCAGGAACTCAAAGTTCTGTGACGAAGCAAGCACCAAGACGGCTATTCATGGCCTGCAAAATGCCTTTTTATATTTAGGAGATCAGGGGTGTCAGAAGCAACGTGGTATTACTCCAAGAACGGAACAAGAAACGGTCCTTTCACTATTGATCAGATGAAAGGCTTTGCCGCCTCAAGCGTGATTGGTCTGGACACCAAGGTCTGGGCAGGGGCCGGTGACTGGGTGTCGCTGAAGGAAACGGAGCTAGCCGCCAGCGTTCCTCCTCTGTCTGGCCCGCCGCCACTGGCGTCTAGCGATGTGGACAACCGTTTTGTCTGGGCATTGGTCGGCGTACAGATCATCGGCGCACTGCTGGGCTTACTCTTCGATATCAATATCGGGTGGCTCATCCTTATCATCAACGTCATTCTCTGCGTGGTAGATGAACGACGTTTGAAAGCCGCCGGCTATGACGCACCGGAAACCTACTGGGCCGTGCTGATCCCTGTCTACCTGTGGAAACGCGCCAACCTTATCGGCCATAGCAAAAACTACTTCTATGCATGGATTGCCGGTTTTGTTTTGCTAGTGATCGTGGGTTTCATGGACAGTGACTCAGAGATCGAAGAAGCGGCCTGCCCTATCGTCACCACCATCATTCATGACCAGTTCTATCAAAAAGCGTCCTGCATAGCCGTCGCTATCGACGACGAGCCTAAAGACGATTTCTACACGGCAACGGCCTACCTCGATAACGGTAACCAGCTGGATATCACCATTGAGAAGAAGCAGGACAAGATATTGGTACGCGTACCGCTACAGTAATACGGGAAAAGCTTTCTTATGGTGAAGCTAACGAGACGATGCACCGTCCTTACCCTTCACCATAAGGCGGAGCCATTTCCTGATCGCACTCCGTGCGGATGTCCCTTGCCTTGCTAGCCAAAGGCAGGGGATTTTTGTATTTAACTGTCCGTGATACGGCGAAGCAACGTAGCGTTGTTCCAAGCGGAGAGAGGCATTTTCAACAGGCCAACGGCCATGACCACCCGCATTTCACGTGGTATTTTTCAGCACTGGCAGACATATTTCCAGAAAAAACCGACCATACATACCCAATAACGCATTGAATAATAGCAAATAATTTAGAACTCACTGTTTGTTTCACGTGAAACAAAACACCCCCGCCACAGCGCCCATTGCAGGGCACCATAACGGGGGTGCTATCGCTGATACGTATTAATCAGCGTCCTCAGGCCAACGACGCCACCATAACCGCCTTGATGGTATGCAGACGGTTTTCAGCCTGATCGAAGACGATGCTGGCCGGTGACTCGAACACCTCTTCTGTCACTTCAACGCCATCACCAAATTCCGGATAACGCGCAGCCACCTGGCGACCCACGGCCGTTTCTTGGTTGTGGTACGCCGGCAAGCAGTGCATGAACTTCACGCGCGGATTATCGGCTGCCGTCATCAGCGCGGCATCAACGCGATACGGGCGCAGTAGGGCGATACGTTCATCCCATACTTCTGCTGGTTCACCCATCGACACCCAGATATCGGTATGTACAAAATCGACACCTTTGACGGCCGCCAGAGCATCTTCGGTCAGCGTGATTCGCGCACCACTGTCGCGTGCAAACGCCTGGCACTCTTCAACGAAACCGTCATCCGGCCACAGCGCCTTCGGCGCAGCAATGCGTACATCCATACCCAGCTTGGCACCGATCATCAGCAGCGAACGTCCCATGTTGTAGCGCGCATCGCCCAGATAAACGTAGCTGATCTGATGCAGCGGTTTATCGCTGTGCTCAATCATGGTCAGCACATCGGCCAGCATCTGTGTCGGGTGGAATTCAGCTGTCAGACCATTGAAAACCGGCACACCCGCATATTCTGCCAGCGTTTCAACCGTGATTTGATCCGCGCCGCGGAACTCAATGGCATCGAACATGCGGCCCAGTACACGTGCGGTATCGCTGATCGACTCCTTATGGCCCATCTGTGAAGAGGATGAGTCGATGTAAGTCACGTGAGCGCCCTGATCTTTGGCAGCCACTTCGAAGGCACAGCGCGTGCGCGTCGAGGTCTTTTCAAAGATCAGCGCAATCTGCTTGCCCTGTAGCCGTGGCTGTTCAGTACCTGCTCGTCGTGCACGCTTGAGCTCTGCAGAAAGATCTATCAGATAGCGGATTTCTTCGGGAGTGTGCCGCATAAGACTCAAAAGATGACGCTGACTCAGGTTGAACGCCATGGTCGATACCCTCGCTTGGGTTGATGGAAGAATTTAGAAGGAAAGAATCCAGACTATCAGCATTATGCGGATTACAGAAATGGACAGCTCGCCACAGGTTCCATATCCCATTCACCATGACCGCCCTTCACGCAGCCAATGCACAGCGATTGGTATATTTATGTTATTGATCAATCAGCATGATGCACACCGTTACCAATTCACCACACCATCACTACGCACTCGCGTTTACACCGATACGTAGCGTTTCCTAATATAAGAGAACATTGGTCGACCGCATCATATGAGGATGCGTTGGCTTTATTCGTAGGATGGTTATGGTCATGAACAGAATTGATGAACTGCTGGAGTGGCTGCGCACGGCAAGTGACAACGACATCGAGCAGACAGGAGTCAGCCGAAACTATCTTCGCCTCGTCGCTTACGGCCACAAGCGGCCTTCAGCGCGAGTGGCAACAAGCCTAGAGCAACTTTCGGGCAAGGAGATCACACGCCAGATGCTGCGCCCGGACGACTGGGAAATCATCTGGCCCGAACTGGTCAGGCCGCCTCGCTATTAAGCGCATTGACGTGGTACCAGGATGTCCCACGTGGCAGTTTGGGCAAGGATGCCCTTTTCACGTGGTAATATTTAGTCCCGACAATGTTTCACGTGAAACATGCCCTCTCCCTCTGCCACCGTGATACGGCTCTGGCACATGCTCTACTCATGCTTTCCATCCTTTTCCCCACGTGGTAAAAGCGCCACGATATCGACACCGTTCGCCAGCAGTGGCTTGACCGTGATCTTATAGATATCCGCATCAAAGTGATCGTCGACCTGCCAATGTCCTTGCTGCGCATGTGCCAGCGAGTCAAAGCTTCCTAGGTAGCGCCAATGATTTAGCACATGATACGCCGTCATATCGCCATGCTGCTCGCGTAGTGCCACCGGGCCATCGTAGGGCCACATCACCACGTGGTAATCCGTCAGTGCCAGCAGTAACCGCTCTCGGTGTTCGACAAGGCTTTCCTTCCCCTGACATGCGCCGCGGCACTTACCGATACTGGCCCGGAAACAGCCTCGCTGACGCACTAACGAATCCAGCCCCATGACGCCGAGGCACAGCTGGTGTTCGTCTGCGAGTGCCAATAACACGTCTCGCGCCTTCTTCTGATTTTTAAACAGCCCATATACCCGCGGATCACGCCCATAATTGATGCGCTGTGACGGTTCGATCTGCACTTTCCCAGCGTCATCCAGCACGATGGAACTCAGTGTGCCTTGGCGCCGCAGGCGTCGATTAAACAGCGGCTGGCGCTGCTTGATCAGCCGCGCCTCCAACAGCAGCGCACTGATCTCCCCAGCCGTGCAGTGAAACGCAATGCGCCGTGTCTGATGCAGCAAGCGCGCCTCGCTCTTGTTACGCAGGTGAGCATTCAGCCGAGAACGCAGATTGACGCTTTTACCAATGTACAACGGCACCCGTTCGTCCTCCCCCAAAAACAGGTATACCCCGGGTGCCATCGGGGCCTGCTGAACGTCGGCACGCAGATGCTCTGGGTATTGATATGGAAGGTGACGAACGCGTGAGGTTGTGACCATGACGGAATGCGGAGGCTCCGGAAATAGGGAAGGCGGGAGGCTTCATCATAACGCAGCCCTGTATATCTGTTCAGCCCGAATATTGGAGTGCAATGTTGCGTGGTTTTGGCTTGATGAGCTAAACCTATACCCACATTGACCGTATTGCCCGCTGTTACACCCTCATGCAGGGCCTATCTCAAGGAAGGAGATCGCAGACAATGAAGCATATCCATAATGCCGGCATCGCGCTGACCGTATTCGGACTTCTGGGAGGAGCTTCCCTATCCGCACTGGCACTCGATGACACCAACACCCCGTTGCCTTCTCTGCATGAGCGCATTCAACGCAGCATGAACAGCACGCATCAGAGCTATGAAGAGGTTAAGACATCCTCGCAGAAAGCGTGGGATGCACAGCCCGCCAGCGACAGAGCTGCAGCGACGGCATCGGTTACCGCTGCCAACGTTCGTTCGGGCGCTAGCAAAGCCATCGACGAAGCCAGCCAGAAGGCGGAGCAGCTCAAAGCCGAGTCCGCTGAAGCCGCTCAGAAGCTGCAAGACAAAGCGGCTGAGATGAAGCAGCAGGCAGAAGAGACATATCAGAAACAGACCTCCGGCGACACCAGTGACGCTGCGCGCGAAAAAGCAGAAGCTGCACGAAAAAGCACGCGTGAAGAGGCCGACCGCCTGAACGAGAAAGCGGCAGACCTGAAACAGCAGGGTGCAGAAAAAGCCAGTGATGCGAAGGACAAAGCCGCTGAGCTGAGAGACCGGGCGGCAGATGCTGTCAGCAATGGCAAAGACACCACCGCCGAGCAAAGCCGCAGTACGACGGACACCCTCAAGGAAAAGGCACACGACGTGTCTGAAAGTGTTCAGGAAAAAGCGTCCGAGCTGAAAACCGAAAGCGGTCATCTGTGGGACAAAACTAAGGAAGGCACTAGCAAAGCGGCAAGCAGCGTCAAGGAACACGCCTCTGACGCTTATGACAGCGCCAGCCAGAAAGCTTCCGAATGGAAGGACAAAGCGGTCAACGCTGCCGAGAAATAGGCCTCACCACAACGCTTCAACTGCAACAGCCGCTGTTGGTTACAGCGGCTGTTCTTTTATCAAAAATAAAGAGAGGGTGTGGATAAGTTTTGCTGCCGAGCAAGTAACCCTTTCTTCGTGCGTTAACAAAAGAACGTCTAGGCCCCCCATCAACTTTTCCACGCCAGATATCCGCCCCTGTTAAGCCGTTTTCTGCATCGCGCAACTTGCCTAGTGAGTAAAGTACTGGCACCCCCTTCATGGCGGCGCTCTGAACGGCCGACCATTCATGCCTGCTCAGCACCTCAGATGCTGGCTTAGCGGTCACCTTTCTTATCTTTATCACGTTGCTACGCCTCCAGCGCTAGGCTTATAGCCCTATCCTCGGTGCGTCTTTCTTTCCTTCACCTAGCATTAGCAACCTTTTTCTTATCTTCGCGATTTAAAGAGTTTTTCACGAAATTTGAGCACTTTTGTTTACTATTTAGATAAAGAAACCGCAAAAATTAACGGTAGAGGAAGCCGCTTCAAAGCGCTATGCTGCATGCATACACATACTTTATTCAAACTTAAAAATTATCGTGACCTGTACTTTTTCGAGCAAAGTACAGGTTGACCTGTACTTTAGATCAGGTTACTATTCACCGCGTAGTGTCATTAGTCATCATGATCCTTGCTGGACAATAGCATTCTGTGATTGATCGGGTTCCTTGCCGCCCTGCACAGGCGGCTTTTCTGAACGATACGATCGTCACACCTTCCATCGCTCCATGCAGATTGGCAGCAGGGAACTCTTCCGGTGATTACTGGTCTTCTAAACAGAGCATGCGTTGTATTCTCTGTTCTTCTCAAAGACATCCCTGCTTGATACCCGCCATCCCCCTAGGCGGGTTTTTTTTGCCCATATCCAGCCCATTTTCCATGACGCAGATGCCAGACCATGCGCGATTGTGGTAGGTCCGCATGCCTGTGCCGCTTATACTCGTGGGTTCTTCCTTTTCAACGGCATTAGGTAATACCGCTATGGGCACGGCATCTGATACCCCTCGTGGCCGCGAGGTCATGCGAGGCTTGAAGAACTCGGTCGCGATGCAGATCGGCTTCATCCCCTTCGCCCTAGTGCTTGGCGCACAGGCTGTCCAGAAAGGCCTGCATCCCGCAGAGGTTTCGTTAATGACAGGCCTCAACTTCGCTGGCGGCTCCGAGTTCGCCGCCATTGCCCTGTGGACCTCTCCCCCTCATCTGCTGCTGATTGCCGCCATCACACTACTGATCAACAGTCGCCATGTACTGATGGGCGCTGCGCTAGCGCCTTTCATTCGTCACTTATCAAAGCGAAAGGCGCTGGCCGTGCTCTTTTTCATGTGTGATGAAAGCTGGGCCATGGCATTGGCCGATGCCCGCAAGCGCACGGCCACTCAAGGGCGGCAGGCCCTATCCGTGCCCTACTACGCGGGGGTATCCGCCGGCCTGTACTTGTCATGGGTCATCTTCACCACCATCGGCGGGTTACTGGGCCCGATAATGGGTGACGTGCATGCGCTCGGCTTTGACATGGCCTTTCCGGCCGTGTTCCTAGTACTGATACGGGGCATGTGGAAAGGCATGCGGGCCGCGATACCGTGGGGCATCAGCTTGGGCGTTGCCATACTGACCTATCTCTTCATTCCCGGTAGCTGGTACGTTGCTAGCGGTGCATGCGCGGGCCTGCTGACGGCATGGCTAATGGCGAAGGAGAGCGCTCCATGCTGATGACCTGCCTTACCATCGTTGTCATGGCCTTGATGACCTACCTAACGCGCATTGCGGGTTACCTTGTCTTCCGCAATATCGAGATGGGGCAACGTACCCGACAGGTGATGGAAGCCGCGCCGGGATGCGTACTTATCGCCGTCATTGCCCCGCATTTTGCAACAGGGCGTCTGGCCGATGTGCTTGCGCTGGCAATTACGATCGCCGTTGCAAGCCGCTTTCCACTGCTGGTGACTGTGCTAGCAGGGGTAGCCTCTGCCGGTATTCTGCGCTGGCTCCTTCCTCTGTAGGAGTCACAAGGCGAAGTGCCATGAACGCGATCTTTTGATCGGGACGTAAAAAAACGCCGCCAAGCACAGTGACTGTGCTTGGCGGCGTTTTTGCATCATGAAAAGCGACGTTATATCAACGCTCAAGCCTTCAGCGCGTGAACCGTACCCACATAGCTTTCGATGACGTGATATCCCGTGGTGGATTTAATCGGGCCACGGATGCCTGAATATTCTTCAGGCAGATTTTCTGGGAAGAAGTGCTCCAGCACACGCGCCATGACTGACAGCACACGCTCGTCACCGGCCAACGCCAGCGCGCGAATACGTTCGAGACTGACCCAGATGCGCGCGGTGCGATCCAAAGGACGCGTTTCGGCATCCAGCGGGAACGCCACCATCTCCGGCTCGAATTCACGCCAGGCGATCTCTTCTGCCGCTGCCGCCAGACGCCTTGGGTCGAGGCGGCGATAGTTCAGCCCCAGGTTGCTGTTCAGGCTCAGCAGCGACGACCACTCGTAGTTATGGCCGAGGTCGTACTCAAGGATGGTGTTCTGTCCGTCAATACGTTCGGCCAGCATGCCACGCACGTCATCCCAGAAATGGTTATCAACGTGCTCAAGCAGGGCGTTAGCCTTGTGGCGCAGCTCAGCGTGATCGGAAAGCTGCAAGCGCAAGGCCATGGCTTCGAACAGATGCATGCCAGCATTCAATTCGGAGAAGTCGCCACCTTCGCGCGGCTGGAAGATGGACGCTGTCGGGATGGCCAGAATGGCATCTTCGGTAACGGTCATGTCCGCATCCAGTGCGGCCTTATCCAGCACGCTCGGATCGTCCAGCAGGCCATCTAGGTAGTGCAGCTGCACTTGAGCATTGAGCAGAAACGCCAGCTCATACATGGCCGCACCGTCGTTGGTCGGCACTGGCGCATAGGCCGGCTGGCCGTTCAGCATGCAGGGGGTCAGGTAGTGCTGGCGCGTGGACTGATAGATGTCCACCGCACGGGCAGCCGCGGCTCGGTCACCGAACTCGCGCGCCATATGCACGTTATAGATGATGCCGCGCGTCTGGCACAGCTGACGAGGTGCTTTGGTATTCTCACCGTGGGCGACGAACTCGGGCACGCGCCCTTCGTCGTCGATGCTGGTCGCCAGCGCGGTATTATAGATCGTCAGGATATCGCGAAAGCGGGAAAACAGAGCCTGTGCATCGTGCATGGAATCTACCCCATTGCAGACAGTAGTCGAAGGATCGATGGCCATGCGCACGGCACGGCCGTATAACGCGACACACTAGCACGAATCGCGCACCATCGCCGCACCGACCGTGAGTGCGGCCTGTCGGCTCATACCGCGTCTACGTGGCGTCCGTAGACCAGCTCAACCATCGTGATGGCAGAACGGATGATTTCGGCATCCTGTGCGGGCAACGCGCCTTTGTTACGACCGTGCTCGTTCAGCTGCACAATCATGGCAAGCGATTCGAGCGCATCTTCAAGTGAACTGGACAGCGCTTGGTGATCCGGCGTCAACAGCGGCGCCAGGCTAGAAATGGAAGATGACATGTATACCCTCTTATCAGAATGAGCGACGCGCCAACGCATGGGAAATACGGCGTCGAGTTCGTTCTTCTCGTTCTTTTTATTGCTACTGGGGAAGACAGGCGATCGCCTGCTGAGTTCTTACAAGTTTACGAAAGGGTCTGAAAGATCAAATTGCAAATATGCAGGAAAAAACCCTGTTGAACGGCCTTTCAAGAACACTGTTCGCATTTGTATTACGACCATTAGTCAGCCCTTCTTTACCCTGGAAGCTGCATTTATTTAGCTGTTTTCAAAGCAACTCCGTCAATTGTCAGCATTGAGGACACATCGCGGGCCACAGCTATTCCTTTCTTTTACATGAAGATACATTTTGAAGGGCGCATTACCGACGGTATGGCCTATTGTTGGCAGCCTGTCTTTAAAGTCAGTGCACAAATGTCAGCACCTTTTCTACGCTTTTCTTTTGGGTAACCGTTTATGCCATTGTGTGGCACTCGGTGCTCTTGACTCGAACTGCTGGTAGCAAGGAGGCATGCCATGCACTCTACCCCTCACGTGCTCGATCGCCGTGATCGCGAACGCACTCATCACGCCATTCGACATACGCTGTTTCAGATCTATCTGCTGATGGTGGTACCGGTGACCTGCCTGCTGGCCATGACCTATTTCCGCACCTATCTGGAGTGGATCAGCCGCAATGAACTCAACGGCTCCCCTCTGATGGTCAGTGTTCAGATCCTGTCACTGATGTATATCGTGGCCTCCGTAATCTGTGGATTGGGCGTACTGTTCCACCAGCCGTGGGCGCAGAAGGTCACTCAGAACTTCCTACTGCTGTCCGTGCTGTACCCGCTAAGCATCTACCTGCTACAGATGAAAATCCTGCACTGGCACCTGCATTCTCCCTTCATCGGTTTTGTGTGGGTACTGGTGCCAGCGCTGGTGAACTGCGCTATCTGGACCATGCATGCCCGCAGTGAACACCATATGCAGATCGACTACTGCCTAGAGTGCCGCAAGCAGCGTCGCGCCCAAGAAGCGCACTAAAAACTTCCACGATTGGCAGCATGACATTATGCCAATGCTGTACCAGTATGAAGGGTGATTCACATCGCTTGAGAAGGTAGGCCCTTCACAGCAACAAGGAGAGTGTCATGAGCATGGAAGAACTGAAAGGTAAAGCTCAGGAAGCCGCTGGACGCGTACAGAAAGCAGCAGGTGACGCGTTCGACAACAATGAATGTCGCCTTAAAGGGCAGCTCCGCCAGGGGGCCGGTCGCATCCAGTCTCAGTACGGTGAAGCCGTAGACCGAGTACGCGACTTCGCCCAAGACAAGCCGTTTCAAGCGCTGGGTATTGCGGCTCTGGCAGGCTGGGTCATCGGTCGCGTTCTGAAACGCTGATTGTGTACAAGCAATGATGAAGTTCCCAAGCCTCTTGCTTCGGCAAGGGGCTTTTTTATGGCCATCACGGTCGGCGGGGTTGCGACAACACCGATAAAGAACACACCATCTCATCCTCGCTCGACATAGGGGAGACGACACGCGTCCACCTTGCACTCCATTTGGGCACTGTCCCCGGCCGTGAATGTTGGTAATGGCATGTTGCCTTCAATGCTACAACACTCCATGCTCGCGTCTATGTAGCATAAATTATCTTTTACACTTCTTATTATTTTAATGAGCTGCTCAATATATTGTTTCAGGCTCGATCTAAAACAAATATAACCACCTGATAGTATAAAGCGTTATGAATAGCCCTATCAGAACGTACAGGTCTGCCCCTCCAAAAACAAACTTCATCATCAAGCGACCATATTTATAAAGAGAAGCCTATTGGTGACACTTGATAACATTAATTATGTACGCATTTTGGTGAGTTATGTCTAGATTTCTCCCTGTCACGCAGACAGGGCGGCAGTACGGTTAAGTGTGCTGCCGCTATATAAACCAATTGATAACAAGAAAAATAAGAGGATCTTCACATGGCTGCTATTACGAAAACGACCAGCGCCACTAATAGCGCGGCCACTATTTCTCACTGGACCCGCGAACAGGCACTCAGCTTCAAAGCCACCGAAGCGAATACCTTTCCGGAATTCGATAACACCAAGATCCAAGCGTTCATGGAGGGGTTCGATATCTGGGATTCGTGGTTCGCTCTGGACGAAAACGGTGATCTGGCGTCCATAGAAGGGTTCCGCGTGCTATGCGCACTGGGGCTGAAACAGGCCGACAATCGCAAAATCGCACGCATCAACTATTTCTACTCCAAAGACGGCCACTCCTTCATTCCGGGCGGTCTGCTGTTCCCGCGTCGCCTTTTCAGCGACATTCAGGAATGGAGCGGGTCCACACTGCTGCGCAATGATGGTCGAGTGCAGACGTTCTACACCACAGCAATGGGCCACACTCGCGATGGCATCTGGCAGACGTTCCAGCGCTTGGCCACGGCCATACAGCGTCCGTCGGTCAAGGATGGGGTACTGACTTTCTCGTCCCCAGAATACCACAACCTTCTACTTGAACCGGACGGTGTCTTCTACCAAAACGTGGATCAGGCCGACGATGCAGAACTACGCATGCCGACCCTCCACAACCGCAGCTACGGTAATGATCAGGTCAACAACCTCTGCTTCCGCGATCCCTTCTTCTTCAAAGACCCGGCAACACAGAAAAACTACCTGCTGTTTGAAGCCAACACGGGGCCCCGCAACGATGCAGAAGGCACCGTACGCCGCGACTACATCGGCAGCGACGATTTCGAACCGAACTATCGTCCTACCGTGGATGATCTGAAGGCCAATGGCTGCGTCGGCGTTGCGGAATTCACCGATGATCAGTACACCAAGCTCAGCCTGTTGCCTCCGATCCTGACCTCGAACCTGATCACAGATGAAATCGAACGAGTCACTCTGATCTACCGTGACAGCAGCTACTATCTGTTCTGCGTCACCCACGGTAACAAGATGACCATTCTGGATGACACCTTCATCAACCGCGACATGATGCTGGGCTTCAAGGCATCATCCATGTTCGGCCCTTATACCCCGCTCAACGGCAGTGGTGTGGTCGTGCAGCAGAAGTCAGAAGGTGCCATGTACACCGCACAGGCAAGCAACTATCAGTACGTCTACTCATGGAACGTACTGCCGGACCTGTCCGTACTGAGCTACGCCAACTACTCCTATTCGGCAGCGGAAGACCGGATGCTCTACACGAAAACCGTTGGGCCGCGTATCCACCTCAATCTGCAGGGTACGCAGACCGAGATCACCGGACTGGACTATGGCTTCGTGCTGAAGACGGCAACGCAGGAAGCTCAGGATACCGATGAGCCTGTCGATGAAAGCGATGTATAAGACCACCGCCGTTTTTGACATTTGAATAGTTATATCGAGGCCCTCGTCTGAAACGAGGGCCTTTTTCGCCATAGGCAAGGCGCTTTATGGACAATCCTGCGACCAGCCACCACTATGAACACGACTTCAGATGAAAGTGCATGTTCTATTCTCACTATCATGAGGTCTTATCGGTAAGCTTATCGTTTCACTGCGGCGCCCCTTCCCGGCACGGCAGCTTCTCAAGACAAGGTCTTCGTGTACATGCAGGATGCTTCAACAGGCAAAGGGCCGCTAGGCCCCGAGGCCGACCAAGCGTTTCAACCGCTAACGTCTACCGCCATGACAGGCCAGGTACGCATCGCGCGCCTGTCCTACCATGCCCGTAACGGCTCTCAGAAATACCTGACCATGCCCTTCGAGCGCATGTTACTGCGTTATTGGCAACATCGGCTGCCCGGTAGCCAGCGCATCGAACAGTGGGGGCTTCCCCGCAAGGCCATGATCGAAACGCTAGGCGATGCACTAATACTGCATGTCGATCCCCGCCAGCTCATTCGCATCATCGGTTGGCCGCCGCGCAGCGAATGCGCGTTCAACGCTTTCATCTGGGACGGCGACTGGGACCTCAAGCGTGAGGACCTGCGCATCGGCGATCGTTATCGTTTTATCAGCGATATAGATGAACACCGTCAGCACCTTGAAAAGACCGAGCGCTATCAGCGCTACCTGGACGATCTGCGCCGTGGCAAACCCGCCCGCTTCCGCCAGCTGGGCATTCGACTCGACAGTCCAGAGCTAATCAAGCGCTACCTTCAGGTCTACCTACGCTTTCTAGACAGTATGGCCGCCCACGGTTTCGATGCCGACAAAGGCAAGGATGAACTGGGCGTCGCCGTCAGCCGAGAAGGGCGTCTTATCAAGATCAACAAAGGGCTACATCGTCTGGCAATGGCCCAGCGTATAGGGCTTCCTACGGTTCCGGTTCGCGTACAGTGGGTGCACCGCGACTGGTGGGCCAACGTGACGGATGGTGCACGCGGTGCAGAAGCACTGGCCCGCGTAAAGGCGGCTCTGCCGCTCTGCGTACCGGAAACCGAAGCCGGTCCCAACGATACCGAACAACCTGCAATATTGGGTGAAGATTTCTGGCCGATACCGCGTGGCATTGCTAGCCAACCTTCGGATACCGAAGATAGAAACGCTCTCTAACGGCATCAATGTGAGCAACAAATACACGGTCACACCGGCTAGCACGGTGGCTCATCGGACAGTCGCCATGCAATGAAGACACAAAAAAGCCAGCCTCTAAAGGCTGGCTTTTTCTATTGCAGAAAGCGTCAATCAGAACTGCAGGAACAGCCAGAACATGCCACCCGCCAGCAGAATGGTCGCCGGCAGGGTCAGTACCCATGTCAGCGCCAGATTGCGCAGTGTGCCCCATTGCAGGCCAGAACGGTTGGCTGCCATGGTACCGGCAACGCCAGAAGACAGCACGTGCGTCGTGGATACGGGCAGGCCCAGTATGTCGGCTGCGCCGATGGTCGCCATTGCAACAGTCTGTGCTGACAGCCCTTGAGCATAAGTCATGCGGGACTTGCCGATCTTTTCACCCACAGTATGCACGACACGCTTCCATCCAACGACAGTACCCAACCCCAGCGCCAGTGCAGTCACTACTTTCACCCACAGCGGGATGAATTTGATCGTGCTGTCGATGTGCGCTTTCAGGCCGTTCAATGCTTTACCGGAGTGGCCTTCGAACTGTGCCTTGAAGGTATCGCTGCCGCTCATCATGCGAATAGCTTCACTGGTGATGTACATGTCATCACGGATATCGTTGACCTGATCGTCGCTCAGACTCTCGAGGCTTTCCAACGCCGCTATTTGTGCATGGATGCGGCCGGTTAGCACACCCAATGCCGGAACGACATCAGGCGTTTCGTGATGGTTGCGCAGGTATTCACGCAGAATCTGGTCAGCAGGCTGAGACAGATCCGGCAGTGTATCGCCATTGATGATATGGCTGACTTCATAGGCCGAAGATGCGAACGCTGGCAGGTCGTGCTGCGTGGAATAGCGATCCAGCGCGTAGGTTGCCGGTATTAGGCTGACCAGAATCATCATGATCAGGCCCATGCCCTTCTGACCATCGTTGGAGCCGTGCGCAAACGCGACACCACTGGAACTGGCGACCAGCAAGCTGCGAATCCACATTGGAGGCGGCATACCATCACGCGGTGCTTCATACAGCGCCTTATTGCGGACCATCAAACGCAACGCCAGCAGCATCAGGCCTGCAAAGACGAAACCAATGAACGGAGAGAACAGCAGGGAATAACCGATCTTGATCGCTTGTCCCCAGTTCACACCGTTGAGCGAACCGTGATTGATCATGGCATTGGCAATCCCCACCCCGATCATGGAACCGATCAGCGTGTGGGAAGAAGATGCAGGGATGCCTTTCCACCACGTCAGCAGGTTCCACGCGATAGCCGACAGCAGCAGCGCGAAGACCATAGCAAAACCGGTGGACGGATGACCGTGCAGCACCAAGTCAATGGGCAGCAGCGCTACCACACCAAAGGCCACGGCCCCGGACGATAGCAGCACGCCTAGGAAGTTGCACAGTCCCGACAGAATGACAGCTACGGTCGGAGAAAGGGAATGAGTGTAAATGACCGTCGCAACCGCATTGGCGGTGTCATGGAAGCCATTGACGAACTCGAAACCCAGTGCAATCAACAATGCTGCTGCCAGTGTCGCCACGACCGTCCAATGCAACGGAGACATGGCATGACCGGACACATCACTGTAGATGCTGATGCCGACATATATCACCCCGGCCAGCAGTGCGAGAAAGAACAGAACACTCAAGTGCCTGCTGGGACGCGCACCCGCTGACGGGTTTTTGGAGACCTCGGAAGAATGCGAAGTCACAGACATAAGCTGTCATCCAGTAGTGGTATTGAAGAAAGTGCCTAGCCTAGTCGGCGAATATGACAGTTTTCTTACAGGGCGGTAATGAAATGGTATATGCGCCCCCAATTTCAGGAAAATAAGGGCGAGCTACCGTCACTGCGCTGCTAATGGTCACTCAGCAGGGTGCGACACTGAGACCGTTTCGCGCGTATTTCCAGCGTACTGATTCTGGGCCTGCAATGCCTTGCGCTCCTCGGCCTGACAGACAGCCACCGTAAAGAGCAGATCGGTCGAGCTGTTGAGAGCAGTTTCAGTCGAATCCTGCACAACACCGATCGTCATCCCAAAGGCCACGACTAGCCCAGCGATCTGAGGGTCGATCCCGAACAGGCTGCACGCCATAGGGATCAAGATGACCGAACCGCCCGCAATGCCCGAAGCCCCCAGCGCAGCGATGGTTGCGATAATGCACAGCACCAGCGCACTGCCCATGCTGACGTCGATATGCAGCGTGTGCACCGCCGCCAGCGTCAGCACGGTGATGGTGGTGACAGCACCGGACATGCTGATGTTGGCGCCGATCGGAATCGACATCTGATAGATATTCTTATCAAGCTTGAGGCGCTCGCACACGGCCAGATTGACAGGAATGTTGGCAGCCGAACTGCGCGTGAAGAAGGCGGTAATGCCCGACTCCTTGAGGCACATAAACACCAGCGGCCAAGGATTGCGGCGAATGATAAACAGCACGATGATCGGATTGATGACCAGTGCGATGAAAACCATGCAACCGATCAGCACGGCCAGTACGTGCAGATACTGGGCGAAGGCGCTGATGCCGACGGTGCTGACATTGTTCGCGACCAGTCCAAACACGCCAATAGGAGAACAACGGATGACGAGACGGATGAGGCGCGTGCAGGCATTCGATAGATCCTGAACAACCTTCTGAGTCGTATCGCTGGCACTGCGCAAGGCCAGACCAAGCCCCAGCCCCCATACCAATACGCCGATGAAATTGCCTTCAACCAGAGCTTTGGCAGGGTTCTCGAGGATCTTACTGACTAGACCGTCCAACACATCGCTCAGCGAGCCTGGCCCTTGCAGGCTGACGGCCGCATCGCCCATTTGCTGCAGCTTCAGCTCACTGGGAAAGAAATGGCTGGCCAGTACCGCCAACACTCCCCCCAGCACCGTACTGCACAAATACAGGATCACGATGGTGCGGATGCCTCGCCCGCCCTGCTTCTGGCGCGGATGCATCATTGATGACATCACCAGCACCAGCACCATTAGCGGGGCAATGGCCTGCAATGCTTTGATGTACATGCCGCCCAAATACCCCATGTGAGCGGCCGTGCTGCTGCGAAAGATATCCAAAATCCCATTAATGATGCCTTCCCCTGCGCCCTGGTAGATATAGCCAGCGGGTACTCTCGGGTCGAAGTACCCCAGCAGGGCCCCGAGCAGAATGCCCACGATGACCTGCGGAATGAATTGCCGGCTCAATCGTGAGAGAAGCGAGGGTGATGATGGGGAAAGCGCATGAGACATAGTGAATATCTTTGGTAATGAGTCAGTGAAAGGCAAAGACCTCGGGAAAATCCCCAAGGCCTTTGCTTGCGAGCAGCGAAATCAGGCGTCTTCGCCTTCCGCGCTATCGCCATAGGCATCCTGCCAGGAAGCCGTCATGGCCGCCGTCACGCTATTGCCGAGCTGTTCGGCAACGTCAGCGCTGACGCAGTGAGTCAGCAGAAGAGACAGCGCCGTGGCACTTGCCGCCTGTGCAGCCTGCGACGCCTGTTCGTCATCGCTATCGGATTCTGCCGCTGCATCGCCAAGAGACGCTTTGGCCTGTTCGATCAGTTCATCGCTGTACTGCTCTCGCAGCCACTGGCTGATCGCCTGCGTCGCCTGTTGCCAGGCAGCGTCATCGGGCAGCTGGCCGATACGTTCTAGTTCGGTGGCCACGTGCCCCATGGTCAGCGCGGCAAAGCCTACGGCAGCGCGCGCACATTGAAGCGAAACATCAGTCGTCATGAGAAATTACCCTATCAAGAGGGAGGCATTCCCTCTTGTCACAGAGAGACATGCGAGGAGAAGAGTGCCCTTCACCCAGCGCACTCTGTTTCAAAAGGGGTGCATGTTACCCGCGTCGGCTTGCTGCCGACAATGGCATTGCTACTATTCGCGCGCATTGCCGCACGTACTCCTGAGCGGAAAAGGCGAAAAAACACCCGCTATCAGATTGCGGCACGGTGCTCCATGAAGCATTCCAGAGCGCCGGTAGCGTCATCTACGCCATCCCCTGTTACACGGAATCCACGCTGCGCCGAGCAAGCAGGTTAGCAACATATACATTCAGCGTAGCTACTTCTCGGCCGCGCAGCGCGTGAGCCAACAACGCAGACCCTACTCCTTCCCCTTAATGCTCAGGAGCAACGAACAACGCCGCGATCTGATGCTCGACGCAGCTGACGAAACTGATGACATCACCCTGTTCAACCATAACCGCTGTATCTGCCTGAGACAGGTATACCTCTCGCGTCAGCGGACATGCCTCGCGCCAATACTGCGCGGGAATGAGATCATGACGGATGATGGACGCCTGACACCACAGCGCAACAACAGCGTCCATGTCACGTTCTGGCGGCATGGCACGAATCACACTCATCGCACAGCGCCTTTCGGCACATGTTGAACGACACACATATTCCTGACCACCAAAGAAAAAGGCCACACACGGTGGCCTTCTTCCTTCTCTTAGTGCAAGCGGCAATCGCTGCTGTACAGCGCTTCACAGGTCGTGTGCCCATCTTCTGCTCAAGCAGAGAGTATCGGGCACGGCAAACCACACGCCGTAAGTAACCACTTACTTTTTATTCATGCTGCTTGTCAGCCGGGGTATATCCCCAACAGTAAGCTGTTCGAGACTCTGCCCTTGCTGTGCCAGCAGCGCTTCAAGCAGCGGGTAAAGTTTGCCCAGATTTTCTTCGAGCGTCGTGCGTACGGTATCGACGACCACCTGCGTACCACGTTCGATCTCGATATTGAGCAGATCACCCTGCTGCTTGTCTTCAAACGTGGTCATGCGGCGTGTTTCGGGAATCAGCCACACGTCAAACCACCCTTGCTGCCGATCGACCTCAGCGATGGTTAGGCTGGCACCGTTGATGGCGATATAGCCTTTGGGAAAGATGTAGCGCTTCCAGTCGCCTTCCATCGCAATACGCAGGCGATAGTTGTCTTCAATCTCCGTGACACTCAGCACAGAGGCGGCAAAATCGATATGCCCCGACAGCGGGTGCCCACCGATTTCGGCACCGTCCTTGGCGGCACGCTCAACGTTGACGCGCGCGCCTTCCTCGAACTGGCTGAGGGTCGTCACCCGCAGGCTCTGCAGCATCACATCGAAGCTAGCGCGCGTCTCGGACAGCAGCGTGGTCACGGTCAGGCACACCCCATCTACGGCAACGCTGGCACCTATCGCAAGCCCTTCGCAGAACCCCTGCGAAAACTCAATTTCAAAGGTGCGGATACCGTCGTGATCCCGCAGGCGATCAATCGTTGCCACAGCCTGAACAATCCCGGTGAACATGGCGTCTCCTTGCTATGTGAGTAATTACTAACTATCGCTACAAATCAGATGATGTCAGACACTCTTGAACGTCACCAACGGTAGTGTATTGCGCTCCAGCCACTCGCGCGTAGTGCCAGACAGATGGGGCAGCAGACGCTCGCGTACCTGCTCGTGGTAGCTATCCAGCCAAGCGATCTCTTCATGCGTGAGCAGTGTCACGTCGATAGGCTTCATGTCGATGGGGCACAGCGTCAGGGTTTCAAAACGCATGAAGCTGCCAAAGGCATTGTCGACATGGCGAACGTTGGCCACGAGGTTCTCAATGCGGATTCCCCATTCGCCTTCACGGTACAGCCCCGGCTCGATAGAGGTGATCATGCCTTCACGCATGCCGTTGACCTCGTTGGGACGGCCATAGAAGGAAATGCTCTGCGGACCTTCGTGCACGTTGAGGAAGTAGCCCACCCCGTGGCCCGTGCCATGCCCGAAGTCGAGGTTCTGCTGCCACAGCGGTGCACGAGCGATGGCATCCAACATCGGCGCAGGAATACCGTCGGGAAAGTGAGCGCGCGACAGCGCAATGGTGCCTTTGAGCACCGTGGTGTAATCGGCGCACTGCGCATCAGAAGGGGTGCCGATCGCCAGTACACGCGTGATGTCGGTGGTGCCGCCTAGGTATTGAGCACCGGAGTCAATCAGCAACAGTCCATTGCCTTCGATGGTGGCAAAGTTCTTTGCCGTGGCCTGATAGTGCGGCAGCGCACCGTTTTCGTTGTAACCCGCTATGGTTGGGAAGCTGAGGCTGACGAACCCGGGCCGGCGAGCGCGTGCCGCTGTCAGATGGGTGTCGATATCCAACTCTGTCCACTGCTCACCGCGCAAACGCGCTTCTTCGAAGGCCTGCAGGAACTCAACCAGTGCGATGCCGTCCTGAACCATGGCATTGCGCACATGCGCCAGCGCCTGCGGTTCTTTGCAGGCCTTGAATAGTGTGGTGGGGTTGGGCGAGTCGAACAGTTCGACACCGTCCGGCAATTGCGCGTCGATGTAGGCGCTGACCTTGCTGCACTCCAGCAGTACGCTGCCAGAAACATTCGCCGATAGCCATTCGCCAACGCTGTGGTACGGCGCAGTCTCGACGCCAGCACGTTCCAGTACGGCACGAGCATCCTCGTTCAGACGGCTATCATCCACGAACAGCACGGCACGCTGGGCATCAACCCACGCATGCGCCAGAAAGACCGGATTGTAGTCGACGTCCTGACCGCGCAGATTGAACAGCCATGCAATGTCATCAAGCGACGATAGAAAGTGGCCATCGACGTCTTCTCCCACCAGCACTTGACGCAAACGCGCCAACTTATCAGCGCATGAGGTCGGCACATAGCGCGCATCATGCGCGTAGACCTCGGCTTGAGGCAGCGCAGGGCGGTCATCCCAAACGTCATCCATCACGTCGACACTGGTTTCCAGCTCGCATCCGGCTGCAGCGAGATGCTGGCGCCAGTCAGCGACCTGTTGCATGGAGATCACCGTGCCATCAACACCAACACGTTCCCCCTCTTCCAGATGCTCGGCCACCCACTCTAGTACGTCCGTGCGGCGCGGATACCATTTGGCCCACTCGATGCCGGTGCCCTTGAGCTGGTTGCCAGCCTGCAACCAGTAGCGGCTGTCTACCCACAGCACCGCCTCATTGTTGGTAATTACTAACAAACCTGCAGATCCAGTGAACCCGGACAACCATGAGAGCGCTGCCCAATGGTCAGGCAGGTATTCGGACATATGAGGGTCTGACATCGGTACGATCCAGGCCGCCAGACCGTGCTGCTGCATCGCAGCGCGCAATCGAGAGATGCGTTCACGGATCAGGGTCGAAGAGGAAGACGAGGGCGTGGTTGCCGGCATGACAGGCTCCGCAAAGAATGAAGATATAAAAAGAAAGCGCTCAGGCACGGTATCACGCACGTCCCGAATGCACTCCTGACGGTATACGACTCAGCATACTCGCTGTCACCCATGAGTGGCAGGGCTCTGCAACATAAGACAAGGCCGTCTGAAAGGGTACAGGAACAGGGCGACATGATGGTATGGTCACCCTCAAGGATGACCGGGCAGGATGCCCAGCCATTGCAGTGCGGCCAACCGATAGGAGCCGCGTTCCTCTATCCATGGCAATGGGAGTAGACACATGAGTACTCGTACGACAACGGTCGTGTTCATGGGCGTATGCGGTTCAGGCAAGACAACCATCGCTAAGCTGTTCGCACAGCGGGTCGGCTGGCCCTTTGCCGAAGCAGATGATTTCCACTCTGCGGCCAACGTCGCCAAGATGGCCTCCGGCACCCCGCTTACCGATGACGACCGCTGGCCTTGGCTGCGCAGCCTGCGCGACTGGATCAGCAAGGAAGCGGCGGCAGAACACAACGTAGTGATGACCTGCTCGGCGCTCAAAAAAGCCTATCGCGACATTTTGCGCGAAGCCGACTCCGACGTGTATTTCATCGAACTAACCGGCACCCGCGAAGTGCTCATGGCACGTTTGTTGAATCGCAAGGACCACTATATGCCCGCTAAACTGCTAGATTCCCAGCTGGCAATCCTTGAGTCGCTGAGCGACGACGAACCCGGCTTCAAGGTGGACATCGACCACACTGCCGCAGAAGTCGTCGACAATACGATGTCACTGCTCAAGCTGTCACCGCGCTCGGCATGAACCGTTTGTAGCCGCTTGCCATATCACGGTTTTCACGCTGAAATGCCTCGATATGGGAAACCTGCTTCAGACTGAATATGCCCGCCATGCCACTGTAAGAGGATGCAGATCATCGTATTCTAAAGTGTAAAACTCGGCATAAAGTGGCATGCTTGCTCGCACTGCCCCTACATGAATGGGCAGTGCGGGTGTGGTATTCACTGCGCATGTTCAGCGCGAACCACAGCCGTCGTAGTGTTTTTGTGTAGGCACATTATGTATTGCCCACTGCGACAACCTCCCTCGTGCCACAGCGAACCGGCGTCTGTGGCAGGGTAGACTTTCATGCAGAAAGTGCGGGGACACGACTACCCTTTTCCTATGACAGGAATGTTTGGCTGCGCCTGTTGCAGGCCGCAGTGCTTTACAAGGCTATCGCTTCACCACGCGGATAGCCCAAGGGGTGCGCGTACCGGTAAGCGTGCATTCAGTTCATCAATCGTGAGGTCTTTATGCCCCACCCCAGAAAAAGATTTTCGCAGGCGCTGCGAAGATGGTTGCAGGTCTTTGCCAGCCCCGTCCGTGAAGAGGACGACGGCGGTAAGGCTGGCATTGCCATCCATACTTATCGAGGGTATGGCTCGCACAGTGAAATCTATCTGATGGGACGTGTTTTTCGTCAGAGCCGCGTCGGCCGCAGCATGAAGCAGAGCTTCTGGCGTGACATCTTGGACGTCCTTCGCCGCATCACGCGTCGAGGCATGCCCGGCGTCAACGTTGCCGTCAGGTTCGGCGACTCCCATACCGTTGTAGACACCGATGCGGACGGATATTTCCGTGCGCATATGATGATCAATGAGCCGCTGCCCCCTAACAAGGTGTGGCACAAGGCCGAGCTCAAAGTGCTGTTTCGAAACGAAACCGTCAAAGCTCGCGCGGCGATCTACATTCCCCCACTCGAAACCGACTACGTCGTGGTCAGCGATATTGACGATACCGTCATGTACACCGGTGTTGCTAACAAAGCCAAGATGATGATCCGTCTCTTCTTCGAGAAGGCCGATCGTCGTGCGGTATTCCCCGGCGTGGCCGCGTTCTATCAGGCTCTGTTTGACGGCGGTGAAGATCGCAAGCGCCCGCTTTTGTACGTCTCGCGCGCGCCGTGGACCATCTATGAAATGCTGGTCGAGTTCTTCCGTATGCACCGCATTCCGGAAGGCCCAGTACTGTTCCTGCGCGAGTGGGGACTATCGTGGAAAAGCCCTCTGCCGCGTCGTGCCGTTCACCACAAGCAGATGGTGATCCGTCAGATGATGCAGCTCTACAAAGAACAGAGCTTCATTCTAATCGGCGATAGCGGTCAGAAGGACCCTGAGGTTTATACGCAGATGGTGCGCGAGTTCCCGTCTCGTATTAAAACCATCTATATCCGTTCGATCGACGAAAACCCCGAACGTGACAAGTCGATCAGCGAACTGGCGCGAGAAGTCCACGAGACAGGCTCGACGCTGGTACTGGCAGAAGATACGGTCAGCATGGCCCGCCATGCCCTGTCGCAAGGGTACATTTCGAAGGAAGGGTTTGCGGCCGTCCAAGAAGAAGCACGCAAGGATGAAGCGATTCGTGGCTGACGGAACAACCGGCTACCGCTCATCGGCTATCGACACTGACACAAGGACTATGTGACATGCGCAACCTCTTTCGCCTCATCAGCGCAGGCATGATGCTCGGCATGGCATGGCTGGCAACGCCAGCAATGGCAGCAACACCCGTCACGCACGACGCCAAGGTGCAGACAGCCCCCATCGCCAAGGATGCTCCGCTGGTGCTCTACTACCGCGATGACTGCCCCTACTGCTGGAACGTGATGAGCTATCTTAACGATCAGCATCGCGAACTGCCGATGAAGGAAATCAACTCTTCCGAAGCCATCTCCAATGAACTGATCATCGGTGGTGGGAAGCGTCAGGTGCCGTGCCTGCGCATTCGCGAAAACAATGGCAACAAGATCACTTGGCTGTATCAGTCCGCTGAGATCATCAAGTACCTGGACGAACATCCGCAGCCTTGATCGGCTTCAGTAGCACTAGCACGCTGCGGCCACCAAGACTTAGCTTCTAACTGACAGTCATAGAAAAAGGGCCCCGCAGGGCCCTTTCCCATCCACCGCAGTCACACACTGCGTTCTTGCTTGTCACCGTTACAGCACGGTATTGCTGATGACAGTGACTTCCGTATCGCCGCAGCCTCGCTCTTCCTCGTCGCTAAGCACATTGCGGACATGCTGTACCTGATAGCCCGTAATAGTGTCGCAACGAACAACAAAGGGCAGCCCGTCGATCTTGGTGATATGCAGGTAATCACCTTCAAACGTGATGCTGTCATCCAGAGCGGTATCTGGATCAAGGAAGGCACAAGGCCCGCCCCACCCCATGACATTCTTCGAGGCCGGCATAACTTGCACGCGAAGGCCGTTTACCTCGCCTACCGGGGTTTCCTCGCTCAACAGGCTACGGTATTCATCGAACAAGTCGGTCAGCGCACCATCCTCGCCACCGTGGCCGTGTTCCTCGGTGCTGGCCATATAGAACGTACGACGACTCAGGCAGTCCTTGAGGCCTTGAGGCATCTGCAGCTCCATGTCGATGTCATTGAGGATATGGCCGAGGGTCCGCTCTTCTGCACCATCGGCAATATATGACCAGCTGTCATCCACACGCCATGCCGCAACTTGGTCGATATCAAACTGGTAGTGATGGCCGCTCAACGCCACAACATGCAGGAAGTCTGCATCGAGATAGACAACGTCGTTGAGGTCCTCTCGCATATCGACCATGAGACGCTGTTGGCACATTGGCGAGTGATAGAGATTGCCGGTCAGCATGATGCTGACTGTACGCGCGGTGCGCTGGCGATCACCGTTGAACGGCTGGGACTGCTGTCGCAGGGCATTCACCGCTTCCTGTATCTGCGTATAACGCAGCGGATAGCCCACCGGTATGGTTTTCGGCACCACAACCTCGGAGCAGCGGTCAGCGCAGCGGATGACGTAGGGCATCAAGCTGGCATGAAAGGCCTGCAGCTCATAGTTGTAGCCCTGGCTGCTGGCGGCGTGGGTATTCATTATGGTGGTGTCTGTCATTGTGGTATTCCCCCTTAATAGTTGTAGCGTTCGTCTTGATCAATACAGACCATGTCAGAGTCGATCGTCTTACCTGTCAGCGTGTCGATCACGGCGTAACTTTCAATATCGCCGCGATTGAAGACGCCTGAGACACCATCAAACGAAGACACGCGCACTACGTGGTTTTGAATCGGCACCAGGCGAGCAATGTCATCTGCGGGGAAGGTAAAGAAGTGGAAGGGCTGGGTGTCATCGCCGAACCAGATATTGAGGTCGATACGCCACATCGCCATGGGCAATACAGTGGAGGCATCAGCCATTAGTGACTGGTACTGGGAGGCAATGTCTTCGATGGTAGCCAGCCGTTCTTTCAGATCATCTACCGTGAATGACTGAGGCAGACAACTGGCAGCAAACGCCTGCTGCAACAGCGTCGCTTCCTTACGAGCGAGACTCACTGCGTCGGCAGAAGTCGTGCTAGAGGCCGGATCACGCACGTCACGTGCTGCATCAGCATCTGTGCAAAAATCCCCGTGAAAATCGGTCAGGAACCCTCGAATACCGATCATAGGAAGCTGGTAGTAAGGGCAGTAGTATGATTTCGGAAACGCACAGCGAATATTCAGCGTGCCGTCTTCTTCGTTTAGAAAATAGCCTTCATCCAACAGCACACGGCCGATCTGGAACGTTTCCAGCTGAGAGTGCAGGCCGGACGCTTCGCGCCAGTGCATGATGCGTATCTGGCGATCGAAGCCATTGTAGGGAACGAAGCGGTGAGCAAACTGCTTCAGCCGCACCTGCCATTCGGTAAAGAACAGTCGAATCCACCCAGACGCAATGACGTCTTCGAGTGCTTCCGTATCCTGACGATTGAGAGAAGCCGCCATGCTCATCAGCTGAAGAGGGTCAGCCTTACCCATCTGTTCTAGCGTGTCCGTTCGCAGTTGTGCAGAAAGGAGAGTTTCAACATTATTATCCATTTAAGATCCCTTATTGTAATTGTTTTAGGGCGTATATATTCAAACACACTACAAACAATTCATGTGGCTTATTGGGTTGTTATTTTTAGGATGACAACCATATGACTCAATTATATTAACAACAATAATATACACAAATTATCCCGTATTAAAATAGGTTTGATGGGAATTTATCAATGTAAATATTGACTTTATCACTCCACCAAAATTTCACAAAAACACAGCAGTGGCATAGAGATACATGACATACCTGTATGCCATAAGCTTTTCTATGTTCGTAAGAATGTAATGGAAGATACAGTTTTAATGACAAGTATACAGACCATATATTTGATCTATAAAAATTACAAAAACAACATATTACCAACAACAATTATTACATTCATGCATCAGTAGTCATATTCATATAATAAGAGAATGATCGCCGCCTTCTAAAGTAAGGCTTTCACATCATTCAGCAATGACCACCGCAAAATGGAAAGGCTTCACAAAATGGCATAACGACCAGCAGGAAAGCAGCGCCGCTGCACAGCAAGCGTTGGCAATGGCCAATCGCTTTTCATTGGGTCCCGGGCATTACGATGCAAGATCAACGCTGCCGCTGAGCACATCAGCACAGTTTTCGAACAGCGCGATAAGATGATCGGCCACGGCCCGCACTCGGCGTGTATGTGCCAGCTCGGTCTGCATAGCCAGCCAAAGCGACTGATCCAGATCCAGCGTAGAGGATACGCATGAAAGAGCCGCCGAACGCGCGAGAAAATGGGGCAGCACGGCCAGCCCTGCGCCAGCGCGCGCCGCCACGACCTGGGCCATCAGGGTCGTGGTTTGCAGGCGACAGGGGCGGCCTTGCCGCTCGGCCGCTATCCACTGCGCAGCGGGCAGGTGGGCATAGTCCTCTGACCAGCCGATGAAATCGCAGGCCGTCCATGCATCGTGAGCATGAGCAGCGACATAGTCAGGCGCACCGTACAGACCAAAGCCGACCGTAGCCAGACGCCGCATCGTGATATTGCCCGCCTCGGGCTTAACCATTCGAACAGCAATATCTGCATCACGCCGATGGATATTCAGCGTGTCCACACTGCTGACCAGCTCGATATGAAGAGCAGGATGCTCCGCGAACAGCGTCGGCAGCGAGGGGGCAATAAATTCGTTTGCGATATTGTCCGTCGTGGCCAGCCTGACACAGCCCGCCACGGCATGCTGTTCCAGCGCAGATTCTTCGAAGGCGCGGGCGGCGTTTTCCAGCGCCTCAGCCTGCCCCAGCAGTGCATCGCCCCCGGAGGTCAACCGATAGCCCTGCTGATGGCGGCTGAACAGTGGCATCCCCAGCCCCGCCTCAAGACGCTCCAGACGACGCGAAACGGTCGCCACGCCCATGTCCAGCGTGTGAGCCGCGCCGCTCAGTGTGCCGCTGCGCGCGATGGCCAGAAATATGCGGGCATCATCCCAAATCACGGGTATCTCCGTCTGTATTCCAATACTGGAAAGCCGAGTTCCATTTACGTCGATATCGCCGCCCAAGATGCGGCGCCTATACTCGGGCTCATGCTTGGCATGGAGGATAACGACAATGCAGCCACGACAACTGGGTTCCGATCTCAATGTATCCGCGCTAGGACTGGGGTGTATGGGCATGAGCGAGTTTTACGGCCCGCGCGATGATACACACGCCATGCAGGTACTGGATCGCGCCATTGAGCTGGGCATCGACTTCTTCGACACCGCGGATGTCTACGGCCCCTATCATAACGAAACACTGATCGGGCGCTATTTGCACTCCCGTCGCCCGTCGCGACTCAAAATCGCGACTAAGTTTGGGATCGTACGCAAGGCCGGTGAGTATAACCGCACCATCAACAATACACCGGCTTACGCCCGCGCCTGCTGCGAAGCGTCGCTAAAGCGACTCGGCATCGAACGAATCGACCTGTACTACGTGCACCGCATCGCCGCAGACCAGCGTATAGAAGACACCATGGAAGGACTGGCGCAGCTGGTCAAGGAAGGCAAAATCGCCCATATCGGTCTGTGCGAAGTTAACGCCACCACTCTGCGCCGAGCACATGCCGTTCATCCTATCACGGCCGTACAGACCGAATACTCACTGTGGAGCCGCGAGATAGAAACTGACGTACTGCCTACCTGCCGAGCGCTGGGCATCGGTGTTGTGCCTTATTCTCCGCTGGGTCGCGGCTTCCTTACCGGGCGGTACCAGCAGGACAGTACGTTCGCTGAAGGCGACTTCCGCGCCATGCTGCCACGCTTTCAGGATGACAATCTGGTTGCCAACCTCAAGCTGGTCGATGTGATTGCGGCGCTGGCTCAGCAGAAAAGCTGTTCCAACGCGCAGATCGCACTGGCATGGCTGCTGGCACAGGGCAACGATATCGTGCCAATTCCCGGCACAACCCGCATCGCTCACCTAGAAGATAACGTAGGCGCAACACAAGTCACTCTGACAGCACAGGAATGCACGGCGCTTAGCCAAGCGATTGCCGATCTGCCTATCGCAGGTGAACGCTACACCCCAGAAGGCATGAAAGGCGTCAACGGCTGACCATATTGCCGCTTAAAAACCACAGGGGCCCAGCACATAGCGACATTTCCTGGCGCTATTGAAAGCCGCTGAGCTCTTTCGTGCAGAGCACCTGTATACCGCAGATGCTCTGTTCACCTTCCATTTTCACTGATTGCCGTGCGTCATCAGCTTTCATGCTGAGGACAGCGTGCGCCTTCATCCACTTCGTCATTCGAACACACGTTCATAAAAAGAGTACGCATGTGAACAGACACGCTCACCTGACCGATAGCACCGCTGTTTCATGGTCTCGCTGGCTGGCCGTCATCGCCCTTGGCATCAGCGCATTCGCCATCGTGACAACCGAACTGGCCCCCATCGGGCTATTATCACCATTGGCCGCCGACTTCGGGCAGACAGAGGCCCGAGCCGGATTGATTGTCACGGCTTACGCTTGGGTGGCGGCCATCATTGCCCTACTATCGGCCACCTGTCTGGGCCGCTTGCCACGCAAACCACTGCTGGTGGTGCTGATGGTCATACTGGCACTGTCCAGCCTGACGGCCGCGCAAGGCAGCCAGTTCATCACACTGCTGATGGCCCGCATGGTGGGCGCATTGGCGCATGGCGTGTTCTGGACCATCATCGGCGCAACAGCTGCTCAGCTGGTACCTGCACGTCGACTGGGCCTAGCATCGTCCATCATCTTTGGCGGCGTATCGGCAGCCAGCGTCGTCGGCATACCACTTGCTAACCTGCTCACCCAGTTTAGTGGCTGGCGTACAGCCTTCATGGCCATCGCGGCACTCTCATTGCTAACAGCACTGATCATCGCTTTCACCGTGCCACATGTCCCCCCTGCCCCATCGCTGGGCATAAAGGCCTTGCTTCAAGTGCTACGCCACCGCACGCTGGTGGCTCTTTATGCAGTGACCGCGGGGGCCATCACCGCCCATTTCGCAGCGTTCACCTATATAGAGCCAGCGCTTTCCCAACTGCTGAACATGCCCCCTACTACTGTTAGCGGGCTATTACTGATCTTTGGGCTGGCAGGTATCGCAGGCAACGTCATATCCGGCCGGTTGATGGATCGCTATCTCAAGCGTTTGGTTACCTTAGCACTCGCTGTTATTGCACTGTGCCTTATCGCTCTCAGCGCATTGCCTATTCGCGGCATGATTATGCCGCTCGCGCTTCTACTGGTGGGTTGGGGAATGGGCATTGCCATCGTTTTCGTGGGCCTTCAAACGTGGGTACTGCGTTTGGCAGGAGATGCTGCCATGCCTGCATCGGCGCTTCATGTCGCCATCTTCAATGCTGCGATCGGTGCGGGTGCTCTGCTAGGGGGAATAGTTATTACTGGCTTCGGCATAGCCGGTATGATGGTGATCATGGCGGTAGTGGTGATGTTAAGTGCGCTGTGTGTAATGCGATTGAAGTAAGCGGTCTAGCTACTAGACTGGGGAAGAACGACCAAAAAGGCCGCTGGATTACATCCAGCGGCCTTTTTACGCGCCGATTTCTACAGAGGGGCTGTTTTGAGAAAAACTCAATGAGTACTTAAATAATTTTCTTTGATATCGGCGTTTCTTCACCCAAAAGCACTCAACACATTGAGAATGAGTGGCGCTATGTCAGCACAGCGGATTTATCAGTAGCACCGCACTCATGCTCAGCATGAAGACGGCTATCATGCCGTCCAACACACGCCAAGCACGCACGCTGCCAAAGAGCGGTTGCAAGAAACGAGCGCCGTAACCCAATACCGAAAACCAAACCACACTGGCAAGACAAGCCCCAAGTCCGAACATCCAATGCGCGTCCCCTGCATAGTGCATAGAGAGACTGCCCAATAGCACCATAGTGTCGAGATACACATGTGGATTAAGGAAGGTGAACGCCAAGCAGGTCAGCAGTATCCTGCGCCAACTGCCATTGCTAGCGTTGCGCTCAGACACCAGAACATCGCTGCTTCCGAAAGCGCGCCAAGCCGCCTTCAAACCGTACAGCCCCAAGAAGGCCGCCCCGCCGAAACGCAGCACCTGCATCAGCAGCGGCCACTCTTTCACCAGCACCCCACCCCCTACGATGCCGCACATGATCAACAGGATATCGCTGCTCACTGCTACGCTGACGACTAACCCCACATGACGACGCAGTAGCCCCTGCCTCAGAATGAAAGCGTTTTGTGCACCGATCGCTATGATCAGTCCCGCGCCGCTGATAAAGCCGGCCAGTACCGCCGAGAAAAGCATGATGGTCACACCTGTATAGGAAAAGAACCCTGAGGGTGGACAAACCTGCGCAATCAGTAAAACTATCTTTTCTTGGCATTCATTAGAAAATCTAATTTGGAGCACAGACGACATTGGAACTGCTACACCCGCAACTCACCGCCTTTGCTACTGTTCTGGAAGAGGCTAGCTTTGATGCAGCCGCACGTCGGTTGTCTGTCACTCCCTCGGCCATATCGCAACGCATCAAGGCGCTAGAAGACCGGCTTGGGCAGGTTCTCATCATCAGGCAGACCCCGTGCCGCCCAACACCTGCGGGAAAGAAATTGCTGCGCCGCGTAAAGCCCATGCTGGTGCTGGAAACCGAAGCGCTACAGGACTTCACGGATGCCAGCACGACAGATTTTCCTCAGCAGCGCATTACCCTGGCGGTGAACGACGATTCGCTGGCCACGTGGGTGATAGCGGCCCTTGCTGAGCTGCATGAACAGTCCGGCTTCCTCTTCGAAATCATCGTGGATGACCAAGATTATTCACTGGCCCTACTGCGCGATGGCAAGGCCATCGGTGCGATCACAGCGGAATCTTCGGCTATACAAGGCTGCAATGTGCATGCGCTGGGCACCATGCGGTATATGGCCGTTGCGTCTCCTCGCTTTGCTGCACGCTACTTCTCGCATGGCGTTGATGCTACCTCACTGGCAACGGCCCCCATGCTGGCCTTCAATCGTAAGGATGAGCTACAGACACGTTTCATCCGTACCGTTACTGGCCGCGAGCTGACACCCCCCACGCATTATTTACCAACCTCGATAGGATTCATGGATGCTACTGCACGTGGAATGGGATGGTGCATGGCACCGGACAGCCTCGTGAACCCTGCGCTGAAACAAGGCAATGTGCAGCTCATCAAACCCGAGGTGTGGCTTGATGTTCCACTGTACTGGCAGCATGCAGCCGTGCGCTCAAGCACACTGGCATGCATCACCCGTGCATTGATGGCCGCATCTAAAACGATGCTACATGACATGCCGCGAGAGGAACGTTAGCAATGCCACCTGATAAAAAGGCCCTGAAGCGGATGCTTCAGGGCCTTTTTCGCGACGATTTTTAAGCAGTACTCATTCGCCTTATCAAAGCTATAGATACGGTAATGCCGCTAGCGGTGGGAGGTACCTGTTTACCTAGGCTAAATCACCAAACGATTTTCATTTCATATATAAAAACCGTTATTCCACCGTCACGCTTTTCGCGAGGTTACGCGGTTGATCCACATCGGTGCCTTTCAGCACAGCCACGTGATACGACAGCAGCTGTAGCGGTACGGTGTAGATGATCGGGGCGACCAGTTCATCCACCTGCGGCAGCGTCATTACATGGACGCCTTCACCTTCGCTGATGTTGGCACGGCTATCGGCAAACACGAACAGTTCGCCACCACGGGCACGGACTTCCTGCAGGTTGGACTTCAGTTTTTCCAGCAACTCATCGTTAGGTGCTACGGCGATGACCGGCATCTCGCTATCGACCAGCGCCAGCGGGCCATGTTTCAGCTCGCCTGCGGGATAGGCTTCCGCATGAATGTAGGAGATTTCCTTGAGCTTCAGTGCCCCTTCTAGAGCGATCGGGAACTGAGGACCGCGGCCAAGGAACAGGGCGTGATGCTTCTCAGCAAACGCAGCAGACAGGGTTTCGATCGCGCTATCCAGCGCCAGCGTTTCCTTCAGTACGTCTGGCAGATGACGCAGCGCCTTAACCGCGTTGGCCTGTACATCGTCGTTACCTTGGCGCTGATGACGCAGTGCCAGTGCCAGCAGCAGCAGGGCAACCAGCTGGGTCGTGAACGCTTTGGTGGAAGCGACACCGATCTCGGGGCCGGCCTGTGTCATCAGGCTCAGCTCGGACTCGCGCACCAGAGAACTACCCGGTACGTTGCAGATCGCCAGCGTGCCCAGATACTTGTTCTGAGATTGAGCGAAACGCAGTGCCGCCAGTGTATCCGCGGTTTCACCTGACTGCGACAGCGTCACAAACAGCGTGTTGCGCGGCACAACAACGTCACGGTAGCGGTATTCAGAAGCCACCTCGACCTGTGTCGGAATGCCTGCCAGCTTTTCAATCCAGTAACGTGCCACCATACCCGCATGATAGCTGGTACCACAGGCGACAATCTGAATCGCGTCGACCTGATCGAACAGCGTATCGGCAGCGGCACCGAAGGAGCGTGTCAGCACGTGATTCTCGGTCAGGCGACCTTCCAGCGTCGCGCTAACGACTCCTGCCTGTTCGTAGATCTCTTTCAACATGAAGTGGCGATAGCCACCACGACTAACGGCACCATCGCCATGTTCAAACGTGGTGATTTCACGTTCGACTGCTTTGCCAGCGTTGCGGATTTCAGCGCCTTTGCGCGTCAGACGCACGATGTCGCCTTCTTCCAGATAGATGAAGCGATCAGTTACCTGTAGCAGCGCCAACGGATCGGAACCGATGAACATCTCTTCGATGCCTACACCGACAACCAATGGGCTGCCTTTGCGAGCACCGATCAGCGTTTGCGGTTCATCTGCATGAACGACACCCAGCGCGTAGGCACCGTCCAAACGTGCAATAACGCCTTCAACGGCTGCCAAAAGATCGCCGCAACGGTCGTATTCACGCGCAACCAAATGCGCAATGACCTCGGTGTCGGTATCAGAGGTAAAGGCATACCCTTCAGCTTCGAGTTCCTGTTTGAGGCTTTCGTAGTTCTCAATGATGCCGTTATGCACTACGGCCAGTTTGTTACCGGACATGTGCGGGTGTGCGTTGCGCTCCAGCGGACGACCATGTGTAGCCCAACGGGTATGTGCAATGCCAAGGCAGCCGGGCAGGGATGCTTCTTTCAATGCATTTTCCAGTGCCGCAACCTTGCCTGCTGCACGGCGGCGTTCCAGCTGACCGTCATCTGACAGCACTGCCATACCGGCGCTATCATAGCCGCGGTATTCGAGGCGACGCAGGCCTTCCAGCAGAATGTCCTGTACCTGACGCCCTGCGATCGCACCAACGATTCCACACATGGCCTATCTCCTGAACGAAGGGGTTGAAGCAGCAAGCCGTAGGCTTGCTGCTTACGAATTTTTTAGCGAGGGGTATCCGCCACTTGGGCACGCACGACATTGACCCCTTGCGCAGTAATCGTGTCGAACAGCTCATCGCTGATCTGATCATCGGTAATCAATACATCAATAGCTGACCAGGCCAACTCGAGGTTGGGGATACGGCGCCCCATCTTGTCGGACTCGATCATCACCACAACTTCACGGGCCACATCGGCCATCACACGAGACAGATGCAGCAGCTCGTTGAAGGTGGTCGTACCTCGCTCGGGGTCGATACCGTCAGCCCCGATGAACAGCTGGTCGAAGTCATAGGCGCGCAGTACTTGCTCCGCCACCTGCCCTTGGAAAGCGCATGAGCGCTCATCCCATGTACCGCCCGTCATCAGCAGCGCGGGGCGGCTGTCCAGCTCGCGAATGGCGTTGGCCACTGCCAGCGAGTTGGTCATCACGACAAGCCCTAGCACATCGCGCAGTTCTGGAATCAGTGCTGACGTGGTGCTGCCGCTGTCGATAATGATGCGGGCATGATCGCGTATGCGCTGGCGCGCGGCCTTGGCAATGGCCAGCTTGGCCAAAGACACCACGGCAGGCTGATCGGTGCGCGGAATAAGGGCGGCTCCACCATAGCGGCGAATCAGCAGCCCCTGATGCTCAAGCAGCGCCAAGTCCTTGCGAATCGTGACCTCAGAGGTCGAAAAGTAGCGGGCCAGCGCCTCGACGCTGATCTCGCCGCGCTCTTCCAGCAGCGCCATGATTTCCGTACGGCGTGCGGGGGTGGAACGTCTGGTCATGACCGTCCTTTGAGTGTGCTTTCGACGTGGCAACGAAGAATAACAGCGCCTTCCCTTAATTTCACTTCAAAAGGTAGTATCTTTCGAATCGAAATGTAAAGCCGTGTATACCGATAACGGCAGAATCGGGCATTTGCGTTACATCCAACGACACGGCTGACCGACAGAAAGCGCTGAAGAGGGAGAATTACTGGCGTTTGGTCGGTCGCTTCCAACCCGCTTTCACGACCTGACGAGCGCGCCCGATGGCCAGGGTATCGTCGGCTACATCGCTGGTAATGACCGAGCCAGCGGCTGTCGTCGAGCGATCACCGACCTTGACGGGCGCGACCAAGGCCGTATTGGAGCCGATGAACACATCATCCCCCAATACGGTGCGCGATTTGTTGACGCCATCGTAGTTACAGGTGATTGATCCCGCTCCCACGTTAACGCGCTCGCCGACGTCTGCATCGCCGATATAGCTGAGGTGGTTGACCTTGGCCCCTTTGCCCAGCACGGCTTTCTTGATTTCGACGAAGTTGCCAACTTTGGCGCCTTCACGCAGCTCAGCACCTGGGCGCAGGCGCGCGAACGGCCCGATAGCGTTGGCACCGTCGACCTGTGCATCGTCGATCACGCTGTAGGCATCCACCTGCGTATTCGCACCGATCGTGGCATTGCGGATAATGCAGCCCGGACCGATCGCAACACCGTCGCCCAATGTTACTTGCCCTTCAAACACACAGTTGATGTCGATCAGCACATCCTGACCCACCGTCAGTTCCCCCCGAATATCAACACGCGCGGGATCGGCAACGGTAGCCCCAGCGCGCATGATGGCGTCAACCTTGACGGCCTGGTGGCAGCGCTCTAGCGCGGCCAACTGCACGCGATCGTTAACGCCTTGCACTTCGAAAGCGGCGGCTGGCTGATAGGTGTCGATAGTGACGCCTTCGGAAGCGGCCATCGCAATGATATCCGTCAGGTAGTATTCGCCCTGCGCATTGTCTGAGGACAGCGCGGGCAGCCAGCGTTTGAGCTGCGCACCCGTAGTGGCAAGAATACCCGTATTGCATTCGGTGATGCTGCGCTGTTCGTCGGTCGCATCCTTCTCTTCGACGATACCGGTGACGCGCCGCTCAGCGTCGCGCACGATGCGTCCATAGCCGTACGGATTGTCGAGCATTACCGTCAGCAGCGACAGCGTAGCAGGCGAGACTTTCTCGACCATGGCGGCCAGCGTATGCGGTGCGATCAGCGGAACATCGCCGTACAGGATCAACACGGCGCCGTCCCCGATCTGTTCCAACGTCTGAGCCACCGCATGCCCAGTACCTTTCTGCTCGGTTTGGCGGGCGAAGCTAACGCCGCGCCCTGCCAATGCCTGCTCGACCTGTTCGGCCCCATGACCGACGACGACGTGAGTGCGGCTGTCCGGCAGCGTATCGGCAGCGTCGATGACATGTGCCACCATCGGCTTACCACCGATCTGGTGCAGCACCTTCGGCAGTTTCGAACGCATACGGCTACCCTGACCGGCAGCAAGGATGACAACGTCGAGCGACATGGGAGTTCCTCTGGATGAATCGGTCACCCTGCAGGGCGACGGCATGACGGGTTCACGAAGCGGGATCGACTCACCGCCGATCTTTCCGCACAGACAGATAGGGAACATGGTAGCAGCATCGGCCCCTAGGTTTCATTCCGAAAGATAGCAACACAACACAACGACAATAAACATCACACCGATATACAGGGAGCACCATTTTCGTGCACCTCATCCCACCGCTAACGTCATTCCATCAGCCGTGGCGCTCTCGACGCTACCGCACACACTCATAGCAAGCGAGAATGATCTACACGGCACCGTAGCAATATGCATATCACAGCCGCAGATTCATTATGGGGGCCACATCGTGTACGACGATATCAAGCAACGCGCCACTGAGATCATAATCGGTCTCGAAAAGGAGCATGTCAGTGCAGAAAGCGACAACGAAAGAGCCGTAATTGCCCAAGCACTGGAACGCTATCGTCGATTCATGGCATCAGTGGAAAATCATTCCCTTCCCATTTATAAGAAGACCTGCCTTATATACGGCAATGCTAGAATCGCCATTGATAATGGCGGCCATTATTATCATAAGATCTATAGCGACATGGCTGATTTTGAACGTTATTTGGCAGAAGTTGCCGTCGATCCACGCGACCAAAGGAAACGCTAGCTCATGTTGAATAGGCACGAACCAATGACCCTAGAGACGAAACGCCTAACATTGCGTCAATGGACAACGCCTGATATAGCAGCGTTCAACACCATGTCAGCAAATCCCGAGGTGATGCGCTATTTTCCAGCCATATTGACGCAAGAGCAGAGCACGCAACTCGCCTTATCCTTGCAAGGCGACATTGCCAAGCAAGGGTGGGGGCTGTGGGCGGTCGCACTAAAAGAAACCGGCGAATTCATCGGCTTTACCGGCCTTCGCCACCAAACTGGTGATATTCCGCTTAGCCCTTTCATTGAAATAGCATGGCGGCTAGATGAGCGCTTCTGGCACCAAGGCTACGCGTCCGAAGCCGCGAAGGCTGCGCTATCCTTTGCCTTCCGCGAGCTGGATGCACCTACGGTGCTTGCTTTCACGACGTGCACCAATGCACCGTCCATCGCGCTAATGCAACGTATCGGCATGCGTAAGCTGAATCAGGACTTCAAGCACCCTTTGCTTGATCGGAATCATCCACTTGCCGATCATGTGCTGTACATCATTGATCGTGAAGAATGGCAGCCGTCCGGTGATATATAACCGAGTCAATAAGGCTGATTTAGACGTCCATAAATCAGTGTTTAAACACTCGTATTACCTCTACACTATCGGAGCCATACGCGCTGTAATCAACGGTGGGAAATTAAGCCCATAATATTGTTACCTATTATATATAAGAAATAAGGAGTCACCCGATGATTATTCACAACGCTATCTTTCAGCTGAATCCGGCGCTGACACAGCAGCAGATTGACGAACTGGGTCAAGCCTTTCTCGGGATGAAGGACCGCATTCCGACTATTCGTGATATCAGCTGGCACGACAATATCACCGATGAACCCCTCCACCACGGTTTCATGCACGTGCTGCGCGTCGTGTTCGATGATAAGGCCGGTCTGGACACCTATGTGCCTCACCCGTATCACGCTGAAGTCTGCGAGAAATACCTGCTGCCAGCGCTGAAATCCGACGTGCAGACGTCCGTCCTGGTACTGGATCACGAACTGGCGGACTGATCACCGCAGCAATGGGAACGCAGGGCGCCCATCTTTCGTGCCGTTAATGACGCTTCGCTCTTTCCCATGAAAAACGCCTCTTTCCCTTGATAAGGAAAAGAGGCGTTTCTATACGATTGAGCCGCAAGCGGCGTGCAATCAACGTTTCTGCTTTTGCTTGTACGTCTGCAACGTACGCAGGCGCGCATTGGCCTTGGCAATATCAGAAAGCGCTTTCGAGAAGTTGATCTCGTCGACTTTGTCTTTCTTGCGCTGTTCAGCACGTTCGCGCGCACGTTTGGCCTCGGCTTCGTCGAGGTCTTTCGCACGTGCTGCCGTATCGGCCAGAATCGAGATCATGTGTGGCTGCACTTCAAGGAAGCCGCCGGACACATACAGCACCTCTTCCTTGCCGCCTTCGAGGCGGATCTCGACAGGCCCCGGAGCCAGCTGGGTCAGCAGGGGAGCATGTCCTGGGCGAATACCCATTTCACCTTCGACCCCGCAGGCCACAACCTGCTCGACCAGACCTGAAAAGATCGACTTCTCAGCGCTGACGATATCGCATTGGACGCTTCTTGCCATCATGCATTCTCCTGGTCAGCACAGCGGCTCATCAGAGCCGCTGAATGTCTCGCTAGGCAATTAGAGGGTTTTGGCCTTCTCGACCGCTTCCTCGATACCACCGACCATGTAGAACGCCTGTTCGGGCAGATCGTCGTAGTCACCATTCAGGATGGCTTTGAAGCCAGCAATGGTGTCTTGCAGCGATACGTATTTACCCGGAGAGCCTGTGAAGACCTCTGCAACGAAGAACGGCTGGGACAAGAAGCGCTGAATCTTACGAGCGCGTGCCACAACGTTTTTATCTTCGTCGGACAGTTCGTCCATACCAAGAATCGCGATGATGTCTTTCAGTTCTTTGTAGCGCTGCAGAACGTTCTGGACTTCACGAGCGGTGTTGTAGTGATCTTCACCGACGACCAGCGGGTCAAGCTGACGAGAGGTAGAGTCGAGCGGATCAACGGCCGGATAGATACCCAGCTCAGCGATCTGACGCGACAGTACGATGGTTGCATCAAGGTGAGCAAACGTCGTAGCAGGAGACGGGTCGGTAAGGTCATCCGCGGGAACGTAGACGGCCTGCACGGAAGTGATGGAACCCACTTTCGTAGAGGTGATACGTTCCTGCAACATACCCATTTCTTCTGCCAGTGTCGGCTGATAACCCGCAGCAGACGGCATACGACCCAGCAGTGCCGATACTTCGGTACCTGCCAGTGTGAAACGGTAGATGTTATCGATGAACAGCAGTACGTCACGGCCTTCATCACGGAATTTTTCCGCAATAGTCAGACCCGTCAGCGCTACGCGCAGGCGGTTACCGGACGGTTCGTTCATCTGACCGTATACCAGTGCAACCTTGTCCAGAACGTTGGATTCGGTCATTTCGTGGTAGAAGTCGTTCCCTTCACGAGTACGCTCACCCACACCGGTGAATACGGAATAACCGGAGTGCTCGGCCGCGATGTTACGGATAAGCTCCATCATGTTGACGGTCTTACCTACACCCGCACCACCGAACAGACCAACTTTACCACCCTTAGCAAACGGGCAGATCAAGTCGATGACTTTGATACCCGTTTCCAGCAGGTCATTGTTGGCTGACTGTTCGTCGTAGCTCGGGGCGTGACGGTGAATGGACATCTTCTCGTCACTGATCGGGCCTTTCTCGTCGATCGGCTGACCAAGAACGTTCATGATACGGCCCAGCGTGGCTGTACCGACCGGAACCTGAATCGCTGCGCCCGTGTTCTGAACAGTCAGACCGCGTTTCAGACCTTCGGTAGAACCCATGGCGATGGAACGTACGACGCCATCACCCAACTGCTGCTGAACTTCCAGTACGGTTTCCGTGCCATCGACGTTCAGGGCGTCATAGACCTTGGGCACGTCATTGCGCGGAAACTCCACATCGATGACCGCGCCGATGATTTGTACGATACGTCCGCTCATCTGGTTGGTGTCCTCTAAATCCTGCTGAAACCTGTTGTGCCGCGTCGGCACAAAGCCTGCGCCTACAATGGCGCCATTGCGGGGGCTATCACATGACCGTCAGGGTCAGACAGCGGCCGCACCACCCACGATCTCGTTGATTTCCTGCGTGATCGCGGCTTGACGCTCTTTGTTGTAGAGCAGCTGCAGGTCGTTAATCAGTTCACTTCCGTTATCGGTGGCGTTCTTCATTGCGATCATGCGAGCAGCTTGCTCACAGGCAATGTTTTCGACCACGGCCTGATACACCTGGGACTCGACGTAGCGAACCAGCAGGGTATCCAGAAGCGTGCGTGCATCCGGCTCGTACAGATAGATCCAGTGACCTTTTGGCAGGATGTCTTCTTCTTTCTCATCCGGCTCAACATCACTAGCATCAATCGGAAGCAGAGTGCGTGCCGTCGGCTGCTGCGTCATGGTGTTCACGAATTCGTTGGACACCAGCACCAAGCGGTCCAGCTGACCTTCGTCGTAAGCATCAAGCATAACCTTGATACTGCCGATCAGATCGCTGGCGACGGGGGCATCACCCAAGCCGTCTTCAGACGCCATCACTTCACCGCCGTATTGCCGGAAGAACGAGGCCGCCTGACGACCAATGGTGCAGAATGCAACGCCAACACCTTGATCACGCCACGTCTGTGCGTCCTTGAGTGCCGCCTTGAACACATTAATGTTCAGACCACCGCACAGCCCACGGTCGCTGGAAATGACGATATAACCTACACGGTTGACCTGTTCACGCGGCACCAGATAAGGGTGACGGTAATCCAAGTTGGCATTGGCCGTGTGGTGGCATACTTCACGAATCTTGCGCGCATAAGGCTTGCCCGCCTCCATGCGCTCCTGAGAACGACGCATTTTAGATGCGGCCACCATCTGCATGGCGCTGGTGATCTTCTGCGTGTTCTTGATACTGCCGATCTGCGACTTGATATCTTTAATGGCTGCCATGGCGACCTCCTGTTCAAACCCGTAAGCCAATGGTCCGGCGAATCACCGGCCGAACCACGGCTTCAATCGTGCGGTAAATGACGTTCCGCGCGCTTAGTTACGGGTTGACTTGAAACGTTCAACGGCGTCTTTCAGGCCTTTCTGAATGTCGTCGTTGTAGTCGCCAGAAGCATCAATCGTATCAAGCAGAGGCTGATGTTCAGCGTGCATGAAGTCGATCAGATCACGTTCGAAGCTCAGTACGTCGCTGACTGCGATGTCAGAGAGATAGCCTTCGTTCGCGCAGTACAGCACGACAGCCATTTCGGAAACGGCCAGCGGTGAGTACTGTTTCTGCTTCATAAGCTCGGTAACGCGTTCACCGTGTTCGAGCTGTTTGCGCGTAGATTCGTCAAGGTCAGATGCGAACTGAGAGAACGCTGCCAGCTCACGATACTGCGCCAGAGCCAGACGGATACCACCGCCCAGTTTCTTGATGATCTTGGTCTGCGCTGCACCACCTACACGAGAAACCGACAGACCGGCGTTGATCGCAGGACGGACACCAGAGTTGAACAGACTGGTTTCCAAGAAGATCTGACCGTCGGTGATGGAGATAACGTTGGTCGGTACGAAGGCCGATACGTCACCACCTTGGGTTTCGATGATCGGCAGTGCCGTCAGAGAACCCGTTTTACCTTTCACTTCGCCTTTGGTGAACTCTTCAACGTATTCGACGTTGACACGAGCAGCACGTTCCAGCAGGCGGGAGTGGAGGTAGAACACATCACCCGGGTAGGCTTCACGGCCCGGCGGACGTTTCAGCAGCAGGGAAATCTGACGATATGCCCATGCCTGCTTGGTCAGATCGTCGTAGACGATCAGCGCGTCTTCACCGCGGTCGCGGAAGTATTCACCCATCGTGCAGCCGGCATACGGTGCAATGTACTGCATGGCAGCCGGATCAGAAGCACCCGCCACGACGACAATGGTGTGTTCCATTGCACCGTGTTCTTCGAGCTTGCGCACGATGTTGGCAACGGTGGACTGTTTCTGGCCGACAGCGACGTAGATACAGGTAACACCTTTGCCTTTCTGGTTGATGATGGCGTCAATAGCGATCGCGGATTTACCGATCTGACGGTCACCGATGATCAGCTCGCGCTGACCACGACCTACCGGCACCATGGAGTCGATCGCTTTCAGACCCGTCTGGATCGGCTGATCGACGCTCTGGCGGGAGATAACACCCGGAGCGATCTTTTCAACAGCGTCGGTCTCGGTGGTACTGAGATCGCCTTTGCCGTCAATGGGGTTACCCAGTGCATCGACAACGCGGCCGATCAGTCCACGACCTACCGGCACCTGAAGAATGCGGCCGGTACATTTACCGATCATGCCTTCTTGCAGGTTCTCATAGTCACCCAGGACCACGACACCAACGCTGTCGCGTTCAAGGTTCAAAGCCATACCGTAAATGCCGCCGGGGAATTCGATCATTTCCCCGTACATGGCATCGTTAAGGCCGTGGATGGTCACGATACCGTCAGCAACACTGACGATCGTGCCTTCATTACGTGCTTCTGCGCGAACATCAAGATGCTCGATACGGCTCTTGATGATGTCGCTGATTTCGGAAGGATTCAGTTGCTGCATGCCATGTCCCTCGACTTCAGGCTGTCAGTGCGCTGCGGAGTTGCGCTAAGCGTCCACGGACGGAACCGTCGATGACGGTGTCTCCTGCGTGAACGATAACGCCACCGATCAGCGACTGATCCACTGAAGTGGTGATAGAGATTTCGCGATTGAGGCGCTTAGCCAACGCTTCTGCGAGCTTGTTCTGCTGAGCTTCAGTAAGCGGAAAGGCGCTGATCAGCTCAACGCGAGCCTGTTTCTCATGATCAGCGCGGGCAGCATCAAACTGCGCGGCGATTTCCGGCAGGGCTTCAAGACGCCCTTCTTCAGCCAAGACCTTGACGAAATTGCCACCGAGCTCATCGAGCTCGCTCTGGCAGATCGCGATGATCTGCTCTGCCTTCTGGGCGTAATCAATGCGCGGGTCATCAAGCAATTCAACGACACGCTCATCGGCGACCACAGCGGCGAGCAGTTCGAGCATTCTGGACCACGCGGGCAAGGCGTCATGCGCTAGAGCCAACTCAAAGGCAGCTCGCGCATAAGGTCTCGCAACCGTGGGCGTATTCGACTGTGCCATGGTGACGTGACCTCCTGTCAGAGCTCGGCAGCGAGCTTGTCGAGCAGATCACTGTGTTTCTGCTCGTCAACGGACGCCTCCAGAATGCGCTCTGCCCCTTCTACGGCCAGAGCGGCGACTTGACTACGCAGATCGCGACGAGCCTTTTCAGTTTCCTGCGCAACCGCGTTACGCGCGTCTTCGATGATCCGGTCACCCTCGGCACGCGCCTTTTCCTGTGCCTCTTCGATCAGGTGATTGGAACGAATACGTGCCTGCTCGATGATCTTCGAGGTTTCATCACGCGCGCCACGCAGAATGCGCTCGGCTTCCTGTTTGGCTGCCGCCAGCTCTTTATCCGCGCGGTCGGAAGCACTTAAACCTTCCGCTATTTTCTGTTCGCGTTCATGCATCGCCTTCTGAAGAGGCGGCCACACGAACTTCATGCAGAACCAGACAAAGATCGCAAACGAGATCAATTGTCCGATTAATGTCAGGTTGATGTTCACAGGTCAGTACCTTTAACGATTCGTGGCAAACCGAGAGTGAAAAGCCAGTTCTTCGTTCAGGACGCTTAGTGACCAGCAACAACGAAGATCAGGTACAGGGCGATACCAACACCGATCATCGGAACGGCGTCAAGCAGACCGGTCATAAGGAAGGTACGACCCATCAGCTGGCTGTCCAGCTCAGGTTGGCGAGCGATGGACTCGAGCAGACGGCCACCCAGCAGGCCAAAGCCGATACCCGTACCAACAGCGGCCAGACCGATCATGATAGCTGCAGCAACATAGACAAGTTCTTGCATGGCGAGTAACTCCAGATTAAGCCAGATTTCGACGGTTGTTTAAGATGCAGTTTCTCAGATTTCTCTGCTGATCCACTGCACGTTCTGCAAGGGAATAATGCTCTATTTCTCAGTGCTTCTCATGTGCCTGGCTGAGGTACACCACAGTCAACATCATGAAGATGAAGGCCTGAAGCGGAATGACAAGCACGTGGAAGATGGCCCATGGTGCACTCAGCACCCACTGTACCCACCAAGGCAGCAGTGCGATCAGGATAAAGATGACCTCGGCAGCGAACATGTTACCGAACAGTCGCAGTGCCAGAGACAGCGGTTTGACGAACAGACCGACCAGCTCAAGCACCAAGTTGAAGGGGATCATTGCCCAGTGGTTCATCGGCTGAGACGTCAGCTCTTTAACGAAACCACCCACACCTTTGATCTTGAAGCTGTAGAAGAGAATCAGCAGGAAGACCCCGATCGACAGACCGAAGGTGATGTTGACGTCCGCGGTGGCCAGAGTACGCATATGCGGGGCGCCCAGCATGCTAGCGATCAGCGGAATGAGGTCGACAGGCAGGATATCCATGATGTTCATCATGAGCACCCAGACGAATACGACCAATGCCAGCGGCGCGATGACCGGGCTTTTACCATGGAAGGAATTGCGAACGAGGTTGCCCACGAAACCTATCAGCATCTCGACGAAGTTCTGTACCTTGCCAGGCTGATCGGAGGTTGCCTTGACCGCCACTCGACGCAGGAACCACATCATCAAGATCCCGAGGACGAGTGCCCAACCCATGGTATCAAGGTTGATGGACCAGAAACCCATTGCCTTCGCCTGTGCAGCGTCATGGGCGGTCATCAATTGACCCGTGCTCTTGTCTAGGCCAAAGACCCAGCTTTGGAGGTGGTGGTTGATGTACTCCGAAGAGGTCATCGCTGTTTCTTGTTCGGCCATGGGTACGCCTCAAGTTCGTCAGGGAGTGACGCGCGCCTTCGTACGCCAGCAGCAGAGCTGCGGTACAAGGCAGGTCACTGCGTATGCAGAGAAAAACAGTACCGGATGCGCCGGGGGCAGCTTCACGAAAACGATGACGAACAACGCCATTGAGAGCGTAAATTTGCCAACCTGAGCGCGATACAGGTTACTCACATGTTGTTTCGCCTGTCGTGAGCCACGTGGTCGCAGAAAGCGACAAGCGAAGTACAGTGCAGGCACCATGCAGACCACGCTACCCAACAGCGCGCTCAACACGGCCCCGCTCCCGACCAGCACCCATGCCAAGGCAGCCAGCAATACCGCCGTCAGACACTGTCTGATCAGCAGCCTTGCAGGCATGTCCTGATAAGGGCGGCGCTGGGCGAGGTGAACTCGTGGTACTTGCTTCATGTGTCAGTCTTGGCCGGTTCGATAACAACCATTGAAAAGCCTTGAATCAGCAAGTCCTTGCTAGCCATACAGTTACCACCGCTGACCAAGCCACATTAAAACCATCGGGATTATATGGAACCCCGCAACGTCCGGCAAACCGCGGTCCCATATTACGCTTTTTGCGCGTTTTTGCAGGAATGGATAGCCTGCAAACCCTTTTGCGAGACAATCCGTCGCATCCGTAAGTCGCGGGCGGCCGTTGCCTTAGCGAATATGCGCCAATATTCCATCCAACTCATCAAGACTGGTATAGCGAATGGTGACATTTCCCTTTCCGCTCGCTTTGTGATCAATCTTGACGGCAGCACCTAGCAGTTCACCTAACCGCTGCTCAAGCCCCGCCACATCAGCGGAGGGCTGCGCTGCAGTATTTGCTGTTTCTTTCTTTTCGGCGGCAATGCGGCGAACTAAAGCTTCAGTTTGTCGCACCGTCAGTGATTTGGTCGCCACTTCTTTTGCCGCTTTGCGCTGCCGAGTGCCCTTAAGCGCCAGTAAAGCTCGGGCGTGACCCACATCAATCTCGTGTTTCTCTAGCCGCTCGCGTACGTCACTTTCCAGCGACAGCAGACGTACAAGGTTGGCGATCTGGGCGCGTGATTTGCCCACGGCATCAGCGGTCTGCTGCTGGGTCAGGCCAAACTCATCCATCAGCCGACGCAGCGCGACCGCTTCGTCGATAGGGCTGAGGTCTTCACGCTGAATGTTTTCGATCAGGGCCAGCGCCAGTGCTGTTTCATCGTCCAGCTCGCGCACGATGGCAGGCACGGTGTCCAGCTCGGCCAGCTGTGCGGCGCGCCAGCGGCGTTCACCGGCAATGATTTCATAGCGGGGAGCATGGGGCTTGCCGCTCACCAAGGGGCGAACGACCAGAGGCTGCATAATGCCGCGAGCACGGATAGAGGCCGCCAGTTCATCAAGCGCTTCCGGCGGAAATTCGCGGCGCGGCTGATACTCGCCGCGCTGGAGCTGCATGATAGGCAAGCGCACCAGCTGCTCTGCCGGGGCGGTTACCGCGGAAGATGTGGCGTCGTGAGCGCTGATAGAAGAATCGTCAACAGCATTGCCTGCTGCCAAGGACGTGTGTCGGCCACGGGAACGGGCCCCTGCACCAATCAGGGCATCCAGCCCTCTGCCCAGAGCACGTTTGCGTGTCATGAGTGCCTCTCTGCGATAGATACGATAAGTCTGGCGGTGTGCCGCTCAGTCATCACAAGCCCAGACGCTTGATCAGCTCCTTGGCCAGCACGCGGTACGCATGGGCGCCACGCGACAGCTTGGCATAGCGCGTCACGGGCATGCCGTGGCTCGGTGCTTCCGCCACGCGGATGTTGCGCGGGATAGCCGCTTTGAGCAGAGCGTCGCCGAAGTGATCGGATAGCTGCTTGCTGACGTCGCGCGTCAGCATGATGCGGTTGTCGTACATAGTGCGGACGATACCGCTGATCGCCAGATCAGGATTCACGGACGCACGGATCTGCTCGACGGTATCCAGCAGTGCTGACAGGCCTTCCAGTGCATAGAACTCGCATTGAAGCGGAATCAGCACCCCGGTGGACGCTGTCAGCGCATTGACGGTCAGCATGTTCAGGGAGGGTGGGCAATCGATCAGGATGACGTCGTAATCGGCGGCCACAGCGGCAATGGCTTCGGACAGGCTGCGTTCGTGATGTTCGTTCTGCAATAGATCAACTTCGGCAGCGGTCAGATCACCGTTGCCAGGCAGCAGGTCATAGCCAAAATCGGTGCCTAAGATGGCATTGTAGGCCGACGTATCGCCCATCAATACATCCAGCACACTGCCGTGCTCAAGATCGTATTTATCGACACCGCTACCCATGGTGGCATGGCCCTGCGGATCAAGGTCGATCAGCAGAACGCTTTTCTTCAGGCCCGCCAGCGAAGCGGCCAGATTGACGGCTGTGGTGGTCTTCCCTACCCCACCTTTCTGATTGGTTACCGCTATGATCTGGGTCACGACGTATTTCCTTGACGACGTTGTTTCTTGTAATCCCTTGGACGTCTATTTCAACGCCGAAGGGCCGCTCGCACCAGATGACGCTCACCGGGATCGCCGGGGGCGGAAAGATCGTGGCTACCAATCTGTTCGATATCGTCAGGAAGCACGTCATCCGTATCGACGCGTCCACGCATGGCCAGCCATTCCCCGCCGTCGGCCAATACATGACGGCTCAGCGAGACGAAATCATTCAGCGATGAAAACGCGCGGCTCGTGATCTGGTCGAACTGCTGATCTTCAGACAACGCTTCGATACGCTCGTGCAACGGAGTGACATTGGACAGGCCCAGCTCCATCACAACCTGCTTCTGGAAGCGCACTTTCTTGCCGTTGCTGTCCAACAAGCTGACCTGCAGTTCTGGGCGCACGATGGCTAAAATCATGCCAGGCAGTCCGGGACCGGAGCCTACATCCAGAATCCGAGGGCCTTTGACCCACGGCAGAATGGTCAGACTGTCGATGACGTGGCGCGTCATCATGGCGTTCGGATCACGCACTGCCGTGAGGTTATAAGCGCGATTCCATTTGTGCAACAGCACAACATACTGCACCAGACGCTCACGTGCCGTGGCGTCCAGTGTAAGTGACAGCGCATTCAGCCCTTCGTCGAGACGGGTTTCAAGCTGAGCAATCATGCGTTCTCCTGCGTCTGGCGGTATTCACGTTTCTTGAGGTAGACCAACAGCAGCGATACGGCCGCCGGGGTGACACCCGAGATGCGTCCCGCCTCGGCCAGCGTTTCCGGCCGCGCTTCCATCAGTTTCTGACTGATTTCCTTCGACAGCCCGTCGATGCGTTCGTAATCAAGATCAGCAGGCAACTTGGTATCTTCATGACGACGTAGGCGTTCGATCTCATTCTGCTGACGCGCGATGTAGCCTTCATACTTGGCCTGAATCTGCACCTGTTCGATAACGTCTTCAGCCACCGCGTCATCGCCCTGCGGTAGATCGCGGTAATCAATTTCAGGACGGCGTAGCAGATCAAGCATGTTCTGCTCGCGACTCATTCCTTCCAGTTTGTCACCGAAATGCGCTGCCAGTTCGCTACCCGGCAGTACCCATGTCGATTTCAAACGGGTTGTTTCAGCATCGATCGCATCGACCTTCGCGGAGAATGCTGCATAGCGTTCATCATCGACCAGCCCCAGTTCACGCCCTTTTTCGGTCAGACGCAGGTCTGCATTGTCTTCACGTAACAACAGGCGGTATTCCGCACGGGAGGTGAACATACGATACGGCTCGCGTGTTCCCATGCGGATCAGGTCATCAACCATGACTCCGATGTAGGCCTCGTCGCGGCGCGGATACCAACCGTCCAGCCCTTTAGCACGGCGTGCAGCATTCAAACCGGCCAACAGTCCCTGCGCAGCCGCTTCTTCATACCCTGTCGTGCCGTTGATCTGGCCTGCAAAGAACAGGTTATTCATGAAGCGGGTTTCCAGCGTGTGATGCAGGTCACGCGGATCGAAGAAATCGTATTCGATGGCGTAGCCCGGACGCAGGATATGGGCGTTCTCCAGCCCTTCCATCGAGCGCACCAGATCCAGCTGCACATCGAACGGCAGCGACGTTGAAATGCCGTTGGGATACAGCTCGGGCGTATCCAATCCTTCGGGTTCGATGAAGACCTGATGGCTGTTCTTGTCGGCAAAGCGGTGGATTTTGTCTTCGATCGACGGGCAGTAACGCGGACCAACACCTTCGATGACACCGGAGTACATCGGCGAACGGTCGAGGTTATTGCGGATGATGTCGTGGGTGCGTTCGTTGGTATGCGCGATATAGCAGTTGACCTGCCGCGGGTGCATTTCACGATTGCCCAAGAAGGACATCACCGGCACCGGCGTGTCACCTGGCTGAACCGCCAACTTGGAGAAGTCAATCGAACGTGCGTCCAGACGCGGCGGCGTTCCGGTTTTCAGGCGCGCCACGTTGAACGGCAGTTCACGCAGACGTTCCGCTAGAGCAATTGCACTAGGATCGCCAGCACGTCCCCCTCGATAGTGTTCCAGACCAATGTGAATCATCCCGCCCAGAAACGTTCCCGTACACAGCACTACTGAGGTGCTGTGAAACCGAATGCCTGCTTGCGTCACCACACCTTTTACGTCATCGCCTTCAACGATCAGATCGCTGGCTGCCTGCTGAAAAAGCGAGAGGTTGGGTTGATGCTCGAGGGTATGGCGGATGGCGGCCTTGTAAAGGACGCGGTCCGCCTGTGCGCGCGTAGCGCGCACCGCCGGCCCTTTTCGGGCATTCAGGGTACGGAACTGAATACCGCCTTTATCGGTGGCCAGCGCCATGGCTCCCCCGAGGGCGTCGATTTCCTTGACCAGATGGCTCTTGCCGATGCCACCGATGGCCGGGTTACAGGACATCTGTCCCAGCGTTTCGATGTTGTGAGTCAGCAGAAGCGTTTTCGCACCAGTGCGCGCAGCGGCCAATGCGGCTTCTGTTCCGGCATGACCACCGCCGATGACGATGACGTCGAAGCGGTCTGGATAGTCCACGTGTGTAACCTCGATGAATGGAGCTTTTGGGGTAACGGCAACGTCAGGAAAAAATCGTTTCCATGCGAATGCGATGGGGGCAATCCGTCGGGGAGGCTGCGTTGCGGGCCGCATTATAACGTGGCTGTGGGTAACCGTCAGGGTTTTCCACATGGGCCAAGTCATAACAGTGATTCAGTACATATCTAAAGAAAAGTATTTAAAGAGAAGTTCTATTGAAGTAATGATGATTAGTCAGACGTCTTTTTGTGGATAACGCACTTTTGTCCATTGAATACATGAATTTATAGCCTTCATATCCTTCTGGGGCGATGTTGTATGGACTGGGGAGATGATCTTCATGACCTGTGAACAACTTTCGTGATTATCCACATGTCCATCCGTCCACGGGTTGCTAACGGATCTGTACGTAAGTTGTGCCCGAGGTTATTAACGTATACGTCAAGGTAGTTCGAGTTGGCATGCCACTAGGGATGGCAAGGAGATAGGAGTGGATAACAGTGATTTTTATCCACAGCCCAATTTCCTTATTTCCAATGCTGTTTTGAGGGGCTTTACATGAAGGCGGAAGGTACTGCATACGATCGAGGGGCCATTGCAAGCGTCATTTGCTTGACGTTAAAAAGCCTGCCGTGTGGCAGGCTTTTCTGCATGATGCTTGAGCAGCGCCGAGGACGTTTAGTCCTTGAGGGTGTAATCGATGTTGGTGACGACGCGGACTTTCTTGATGTCAGGCGTGTAATTGTCCAGATCTTCTACCGTGAAGTACCCCTGTGAAGCGTTCTTGATTGCGCCAAGGTGGCTTTCCGAATCCGACGCAAACTGCTCTGCCGCTTTGCGTGCGTTGGCCGTCGCTTCGCGGATCATGTCGGGCTTGATGTCATTAAGCTTGGTGAACTGGTACTGCGGGGCGTAATCGTTGCCATCGTACAGCCCGGATGACAGCAGCACTCCTTGGCTGACCAGATCACCTGTATGGCGCGAAGCCGTGCGAACGGTTTCTACCTTGGATGTGCGCACGACGACAGCAGCAGAGCCGGTGTAGCGGTTGATAATCGGTTTGTCTGAAGAACCGTATTCGTTGCGATCGCTGACCTTCATCGGTGAGAGGCTAAGCTCGCTGTCTTCGAACCCTTGCTGGCGGAGGAAGGCTCGGGTGAGGTTTTCACTTTTCTGCAGCTCGATCTGCAGCGAGGCCAGATCCTTGGCTTCTACACGGAAATAGACGGGCCAGAGGGCCATGTCAGCTTTCAGTTCGCGTTCGGCGACCCCTTTGACGGAGGCGATGCGGTTAGATTCCTGCCAGATCTTGCCGACCGTGCGTAGGTAGCTGCCGCTCCAGACCAAGCCTACGGCGATTAGGCCGCCCAGCACGGCACCTGTCAGTAGGTTGCTTCGTGAATGACTCATTGAAATATCCCTGTGAGATAGGAGGGGTGCGAGGAGGGTTCCTCTCTTCTTTTGTAGCGCAGAAGAAGTGTATCGCAACGTGTGTTCATGAAAGGTGAAGGCAGTGATGAAAATGCCCTTGCTTCCAATAAGGCAAGCAAGGGCATCGGGGGAGGCTTAGAGAGGAAAAAAGTCAGATAGTGAAGGATGAACCGCATCCACAGGTCGAGGTTGCATTCGGGTTGTGCACCATGAAGCGAGCCCCCATCAGGCCCGTTTCGAAGTCGACGGTTGATCCCACTAGATACTGATAGCTCAACGGATCAATAACGACAGCAACGCCGCCGTTATCAACCAGCGTGTCGTCTTCTTCAAGATCACGCGTCAGATCGAACCCGTACTGGAAGCCTGAGCAGCCACCGCCCGTCACGTAGACGCGCAGCTTGAGATCGTCGGCCTGTTCCATGTCCATCAGCTCGCGGACGCGGGTAATCGCGCTCTCGGTCAGCACCAGCGGTGCTGCGGGATGTTCGGCACCACTCATGGCAGCCTCCTATACTTGAGCGCCCGCCACAGCGCGGCTAGCGCGAGCGTGGGGGCGAAGAATCATTATCATTGGTGGTTAGTGTATCACTGCAGGTTACTAGGTCTTCAGTTTCCTGATTGAATATGACAATGACCATCATGGCCGTCGACCGTGTAACGTTTTTGAGCGGCGGTGGGGCTTCGGTCATATGCTGAAAGCGTTGGGCAAGGAATGCCTTCTCTTTACATTCAGGGAGTGATGATGATGCAGACGTGGAGTCAGTGGGTATTGGGTGGCCATATCATAGCCTTCGTATTCTGGAGTGCGGCGTTATTCGGTATGGCGGGGCTGCTGGTGCACCATGCGCAGGCGGCAAAGGAAAACGATGCGCTTGGATGTGCACGCTTCTCCATCATGGAAAAACGACTGTTCCGTGGCATCATGAGCCCCGCCATGCTGGCGGTTATCGTTTTCGGTATCCTGTTGATCGTGCTCAACACGGGGGTACTGACCCGTGGCTGGCTCTATATCAAAGCGGCTTTGGTTATCATCCTTATCGGACATCAACATTTCTGTCTGGCGCAGATCAAGCGCCTGGCGGCCAATCAAGGCCATAGCCCATTGTATTATCGTGCCCTAGCGATCGTACCGACCGTGTTAGTCGTGGCCATCATTCTTTTGAGCGTACTGCGGCCCTATTAAGCGGCCGGCGTCGCTTATCGTTCTTTCTCGCTGCCAGCGCTTGATAGTCTGGCCGTGTCATCTTTCTTGGAGGCAAGCCCTATGACGACCTCTTCACAGCTGTTCGAACGTGCGCAACGGCACATTCCTGGCGGCGTGAACTCTCCCGTACGCGCTTTTAAAGGGCTGGGTATGGCGCCCGTGTTCATTGAGCGCGCACAGGGGCCTTACCTCTTTGATGTCGAAGGTCAGCGCTATATCGATTATGTCGGGTCGTGGGGGCCGATGATTACAGGGCATGCTGATCCTGATGTTCTGAAGGCTGTCCATGAGCGCGTCGAAAAAGGGCTGTCCTTCGGTACGCCGACAGCGATCGAAACGGAGATGGCTGACCTAATCTGTACGCTGGTGCCGTCGATGGACATGGTGCGCATGGTCAACTCTGGTACCGAAGCGACTATGTCCGCCATCCGCCTAGCGCGTGGACACACGGGGCGTGATCGGATCGTCAAGTTCGAAGGCTGTTACCACGGCCACGTCGACTCTCTGCTGGTGAAGGCCGGTTCTGGAGCGCTGACACATGGCGAACCGAGCTCGCCGGGGGTACCCGATGCGCTGGCCGAGCTGACCATTACCTTGCCCTACAATGACATTGATGCGGTGCGGACGCTGTTCGCTGAACGCGGTGATGACATTGCGGCTGTGATTGTCGAACCCGTCGCAGGCAACATGAACTGCATTCCGCCGGTGGCTGGTTTTCTGGAAGCGCTGCGTGATGTAACCGATGCGTGCGGCAGCGTGCTGATTTTCGATGAGGTCATGACCGGCTTCCGTGTGGCGCTAGGCGGTGCCCAGGCACACTATGGCATCACACCCGACCTGACTTGCCTAGGCAAGATCGTGGGCGGCGGTATGCCAGTCGGTGCTTTTGGCGGTAAGCGCGAGATCATGGCGAAACTGTCGCCGTTAGGACCTGTCTATCAGGCAGGGACGCTGGCAGGTAATCCGTTGGCCATGTCTGCGGGACTAACGCTGCTCAACAAGATTCGCGCACCGCATTTCCACGAGCGACTGGCCGATAAGGTAAATCAGCTGTGCGACGGCCTTGAAGCGCGCGCTCGGGCTGCGGGCATTCCCTTACTGACGCATCGCGCAGGCGGTATGTTCGGCGTATTCTTTACCGATCAGTCTGCCGTGGACGGCTTTGAACAGGCGACGGCCTGTGATGCTGAAGCGTTTCGCCGTTTCTTCACATTGATGCTGGAACATGGGGTGTATCTGGCGCCGTCCCCCTACGAAGCGGGGTTCATGTCGGCCGCACACAGCGACGATGATATTGCACACACCCTGCAGGCAGCAGAAGAAGCCTTTGCCCGCATGGCCGCCGCTGCCTAGGCATGGCGCGCGATGCCGTGCCTGTTTACACTATCGGCATCGCGTAGTCGGTACGGCCGGCGTTCGCTACACGGCTCATGTTCCTGTCGATCAGGCGTGGGCGCGACGATTTTTCATGACCATCAGGAGAGCACCGCGTGATCCGGACACTGCCATCGCTGCTCAAGCGCCTTGCCCATTACGGGTATCTCGACGATACCACCCTTGGTGATGTAGACAGCCTGTCGGGTGATGCGTTGACCTCGGTGCTGTATAGCATCGCGGACAACCTGATGGCCCGACGCAAAGCCCCTTCGTGGCCCGATGCGCGCTATCAGACGCCCAATGAAGCCTTTGACGACTGCATTTCCCGCTTTGAAGGCGTAGATCTGGCCCCTGAAGAACAGGAAATTCTGACGCAGCTGCGCCCTTGGGGCCGGGAAGCCTATGCGCGTCTGGCCCCCACCTTCCAGAAACGTCGCGACGATGGTTTTACCGTTCCCGCGCTGGGCATTGCCGAAGGCGATGTGTGCGGCGATCTGGCGGTGATGGCCGCCGAAAGCCTCAGTCACGATCAGTTGCGTACGGCCAACGTTATTGCCGATCGCTACCTTGAAGAAACCGGCGACTACGCCACGCTGCGCGTGCTGATCTACTTCATCGCGTATGTGTGCCTGTATCGCGCGTTGGAAGTGGTCAATGACCCTGAATCGCGCCTAGCATATCTGCGAGAAGCGGGCTGGGTGGCCGAGTTCCGCGTGCCGTACCTCCTGATCGGTACGGGCGTGCACGGCAGCGGTAAAGGCGATTTTACCTACTCGGCGATGAAGGAGCTGGGCGGTATCCGTATTCGTGCCAATGTTGAGCGTGCGCGCATTCTCGGTAAGTCGGTGGCGAATACGCCCGATGACTTCGATGAAGCCACTACCGAGCAGACCTATCGCCGCATGGCTCATATCACGGGGCTGCTGCTGGAAGCCGGCTACCCAGTCTACATTGACGGCAGCTGCCTGACACGCGCACAGCGATCACTGCTGCGCAACGAGGCTGAGGCACGCGGTCTGGCGGTCATGATCGTCAGCTTCGAGGCCGATCAAGCTACCTTGGAAGCCCGTGTGGCCGAACGCCAGCGCAAGGTGGGGCTGCCGGTCGAAGACGGTCTGCGCATTCTCAGCGAGCAGCAGGCGCGCTTCGAGCCGTTCGATGATGAAGAGCTGTTCCATCTGGTGCATCTGGATACGACACAGCCTGATGCCAACGATACGCTGGTTGCGCTGATTCGAGAGAACGTACGTATTCCCGGTACGACGATTCCCATCCCTCCGTTCAGCTGAGGCTGAGCGTCCCACGTCAATTCCCTTCAAAAACGATCAGGCCACGGTGGTGACGCCGTGGCTATGATATGACCGATACGCTGCACGAGAACGATATGGCGACGACTTCACAAGCCGTAGTGCTGGCCAGTGGCAACGCTGGCAAGCTGCGCGAATTCCAAGAACTGCTGGCTCCGCTGGGTATCACGCTGAGCAGTCAGGCCGATCACGATGTCCCCGAGGTTGAAGAAACCGGGCTGACCTTCGTCGAAAACGCACTGCTCAAGGCGCGCGCGGCATCCCGTCATACCGGCCTGCCCGCCTTGGCTGATGATTCAGGGCTGGTTGTCGATGCGCTGAATGGCGCACCGGGCATCTATTCCGCACGCTATTCTGGCGAGCATGCCGATGATGCCGCCAATAACCGCAAGTTGCTTGATGCGCTGCGTGATGTACCGGAAGGTCAGCGTCAGGCGCATTACTGGTGTGCGCTGGTCTATCTGCGCCATGCCGATGATCCCGCGCCGTTGATCATTCAGTGCGGTTGGAAGGGCGATATTCTCTCCCTGCCGCGTGGTGAAGGTGGCTTTGGTTATGACCCACTGTTCTGGGTGAGCGAAGCGGGTATGAGCGCTGCCGAAATGAGCCGTGCCGAGAAAAACCGTCTCAGCCACCGCGGACGCGCCGTTGCCGAGTTTATCGACGCATTGAAGGCTGACAACGCTTGATGACTGTTGAGACAGGCTTGCCGCCGCTGTCGCTGTATGTGCATGTGCCGTGGTGCGTGCGCAAGTGCCCCTACTGCGATTTCAACTCGCACGGCATTGGACGTAATGCAGCATTGCCTGAAGAGGACTATCTGGCTGCGCTGTTGGACGATCTGGCGCAAGAATGTGCTCTGATCACTCCGCGTCCGCTGCACAGCATCTTCATCGGTGGTGGAACGCCCAGTCTGATGTCGCCCGCGTTCTATGAGCGGCTATTGCAAGGCATCGACGCACGCATTGGCATGGCTGACAACATCGAAATCACCATGGAGGCCAACCCAGGCACGTTCGAACAGGCGCGCTTTGCCGGGTTCCGAGCGGCGGGCGTTAACCGGCTATCGCTGGGTATCCAGAGCTTCGATGACCATGCGCTGCAGGCCCTAGGGCGTATCCACAGCGGTGATGATGCCTATACAGCGGCCGATCGTGCTCGCGCGGCTGGGTTCGACAATATCAACCTCGATCTGATGCACGGCCTGCCGGGGCAAACGGTCGAGGCGGCGCTGGAAGATATCGATCGGGCGCTCTCAATCCAGCCCACGCATCTGTCGTGGTATCAGCTGACCCTTGAACCGAATACCGAGTTCTTTTCGAAGCCGCCTGCGCTGCCCGAAGAAGAAATCCTGTGCGACATTCAGGACGAAGGGCACCGTTATCTGTCAGAACACGGCTTCGAACGCTATGAAATATCAGCCTATTCGCGCCGCGACACAACACGCGATTACCGTTCACGCCACAATCTGAACTACTGGCAGTTCGGCGATTATCTAGGCATCGGCGCTGGGGCTCATGGTAAGCTGTCTACCCGCTCGTCGGCGGGTGAACTGACGCTGGTGCGCCGCTGGAAAACGCGTCAGCCGGAGGCCTATCTGCGCCGCCGTCACGACCCCCGCGGCTATCTCGCGGGACAGCGTGAAGTGGCTCGCGATGAGCGTGGGCTAGAATTTCTGATGAACGCATTGCGTCTTGTCGACGGTGTTGACCGTGACTGGTGGACATCGCGAACCGGCCTTGCCATGGCCGAGCTGGACGCACAGACCCGTGAGGCACGCGCCCGTGGGTTGCTGGATGAACATTCGACGCGGTTGAAGGCCAGTGAACAAGGACTATTGTTCCTGAATGACCTTCTTGCGTTATGTGACCTCGATGACAAGGACTGACGGCACTCGTACGGGCTGCCGATGTCGGTGATGAAGGAGAATGACCGATGAATCGTAAGACACTGTGGGCACTGCCTTTGGTTGGCGTGCTGGGCCTGGCGGGATGTGCCTCTTCCTCTTCCGTAGCCGAGCAGCAGAGTGCGCCAATGGCTCGCCCTTCTGCATCGCAGCAGCTGGACGCTCAGGAACAGCGCCTGCGCCAGAAAACCCAGAATATCAATGGCATCAGCGTGATCCGCACGGCTGACACGCTGCAGATGAGCATGCCGGGTTCCATTACCTTTGCGAATGACAAGGCCACGTTGTCCAGCACCATTCGCCCGGTGCTGTCTGACGTTGCGACCATTCTGAAGGAATTCCCGGATACAGCGATCGTCGTGGACGGTTACACCGACGCCAACGGTCGTGCGGCCTACAACCTGCGCTTGTCTGAACTGCGTGCGCAGTCGGTGGCTAATGCGCTGGTGCAAGGGGGCGTCGACATTCGCCGTCTGTCCACCAAAGGACACGGTGCATCTGACTTCGTCGCGTCCAACAAAACGGCCAAAGGGCGTGCTCAGAACCGTCGCGTAACGCTGACGCTGGTACCGCCACACTATGACAACCAGCCGATTCCGGGCCAGATCATTCCTGGTCAGAAGTAATCGCTACGTTTTACCACGCAGTATATGCTGACGTGATGGACAGGCCCGGGTTTCCCGGGCCTGTTTACATTCAAGGCTGTCCGTTCGAGAACCAAGGAGATTGCCGTGCTTGCCTACCAGCACGCTTACCATGCAGGCAACGTTGCCGATGTACACAAGCATGTTACCCTCAACGCCCTGCTGGCCCGCCTGCATGGCAAGGCTTCGGCCATTACCTGCGTGGACACCCACGCGGGACGCGGCATCTACCCCCTCGATGCACAGGAAACCCAGCGCGGTGGCGAGTACATCACCGGCGTAATGCCGCTGTGGGAACAGCGCCAGAAGCTGGCCGAGCGCAGCCCCGTGCTGAAGGAATGGCTCGACGATCTGGCCACGCTTAACCCAAATGGCACGCTGTCCTGCTACCCCGGTTCACCGTGGTGGTTTGGTCATACACTGCGCGACCAAGACACGCTGGCGCTTTTCGAGTTGCATCCCGGTGAAGTGAAGCACCTCGAAGAAGCCCGCGAAGCGTTGCCCCACAATGTGCGGGTGACGTACGGTGACGGCCCTGAAACGCTGCTCGATCAGCTGCCGTTTCCGACGCCTCGTCTGTGCGTGCTGATTGATCCGTCATACGAGATCAAGAGTGAATATGCGCAGATGGCCGATGTGCTGGCAGCAACGGCCTACAAGGTGCGCCATGCGATCGTGGCGATCTGGTATCCGCTATTGCCGGAAAATCGCCATCAGGCGTTGCTGGAAGGGATCGTGGACTACGATGTGCGCAAGGTTTGGCGCAGCGAACTAATCTTCCGCGATCCGTCTGCCGGCCGGGGTATGTACGGCTCTGGGCTGGTGATCATGAATCCGCCGTGGCAGCTAGATTCGATCCTGAACGACGCTTTTGGCATCATTGCCGCATGCTATGGCGAGCAAGCCTCGCACCGCAGTGGCTGGCTGGTCGAAGAATGACCACTCTTTCATCGTTAAGGAGCGATATCATGGCTCACACAGCAGAGGCGCTGGTCATCATGGCCGAGTTCACTCTGACGCCGGAAGGCTTACACCGGTTTCTGGACATTGCTCGTCAGGATGCCCGCGATTCAGTGGCCAACGAGCCGGGCTGCCAACAGTTCGATGTCCTCATCAATGAAGACGACCCGCTACAGGTGACGCTGCACGAAGTCTATGACAATCAGCAGGCTTTCGAAGCACATCTGGCAGCACCGCACTTTGTGCCTTTCCGCGACGAGACGCCCGCGCTGATCGCTTCGCAGAAGGTGCGCAGATTCACACGCAGTGCGCGCTGAGCGCCTCTGTCATCACGTTCGACGTAACAAGGGCAGGACAGTGTATGTCCGGAAAAGTATTGCAGCTGTGCCTTTCCAAGGGCGCAGGCGGGCTTGAAGTGTATCTGGCCCGCATCATCACCGGGTTGCAGCAGCAGGGCTGGACCGTTTACGGCGTTGCGTTAGAAGGAACGCGCGTTGCCGAATACATGCATGCTGCGGGTATCCGGTATCGTGCCAGAAAGAGCCAGGCACGTGCGCTGATGAGTGTCCGTTCCATCGTGCGCTGGATGCGTCTCGAAGGCATTGATGTCATCCACTGCCATAAATCGAGCGATCTGAGGCTGGCTGCCCTCATCAAATGCTTCCTGCCGCGCACCAAGCTGATTTATACCGATCATGTGGGCAGCAAGCGTGAGAAGAAAGATCTGTTCCATCGTTGGGCATATGGCAAGGTGGATCGCGTACTGTCGATTAGCGATGAAACTCGCGAGCGCAACGTTAAGGCGCTGCCGTTGCCTGCTGATCGCATCACCCGTCTGCATCACGGCATCGAGATTGACCAGTTCCCACCGTTGGCGTCGATTGAAGCGCGTCATGCACTGCTGAAAGAGCTTGATCTGCCGACCGACCGGGCCACGATCTGCCTGCCTGCGCGTGTGGCAGAAGGCAAAGGCCACGATGTCTGGGTTGAAGCGCTGGCACAGCTTCCAGACGATCTGCCGTGGCATGGCGTGATTTTGGGCGGTACGGTGTGGTCTCAAGGGGGCGATGAAGACTACGTTGAGCGTATCGAAGCGCTGATCGAACGTCTTGGTCTGGCGTCGCGCATTACGTTTACCGGGCACCGCTCCGATATTCGCCGCCTGTTGCCCGCCTTCGATGTGCTCTGCATCCCTTCGCGCAACGAAGCGTTCGGCCTGACCGTTATTGAGTCGATGGCGGCGGGACGACCTGTCGTGGGCTCCAACAGCGGTGCCATTCCTGAACTTCTGGCGGAAGACAGTGGTCTGCTGGCCACTTACGACGATCCCGCATCATGGGCCGCCCAGCTGACCCGCTTGCTGAAAGATGAATCGCTGCAGGAAACGCTTGGTCGCAGAGGGCGCGAACGGGTAGAAGCTCATTTTTCGCAGCAGCAGCACGTGGCCAAGCTGATCCAGCTGTACACGGATCCGACTCATGTCGGGCCTGTGCTGTAGCGAGTTCCCCCGCAAGGGAAGACGGTAGCAAATTATCGAGACGGTGCGTTCTTTGGGTGTCGTAAGCTGGTGGGTGACAAGTGCTCGTTATAGCCTCGATCCAGACGAAAGCATAAGGTAGATCGCGAGGAAGCAGCGGATAACTATAACAATAATGCGCTTTCTCGGCGGCCGTATAACAAGAACAACGAGGCCGGGGATACGTCAGTTTGTGCACCATTGACCTGCTAATAGGTCATGGTGCTCTTTTAACTGCCTAAGTGCTTATGGACGTTATCTTTGATATGCGCTTAGGATGAAGGCTTCCCGCGACTATCGAGAAGGAAGCGCCATGTATACGCAGATCGTTCCAGCCTGTTCTGAGCATGCCTCTGATATCAGCACCATGATTCATGACATGCTGGAACTGTTTCTGGCAGAAAGTCCCGAACAGGTGCAGGCTTCCTTTTTCGAACGCTATCTTTCCACCGACGCGATTCGCACCTATCTGTTGGATAAACATCATGATTATTACGTTATGCAAGCCGAGCAGGGTGAAATAATCGGGGTGATTGGCCTTCATGAAGCGCGTCACGTTCGCCACCTGTTTGTTGCCCGGAATCACCATGGCAAGGGGTATGCCCGCCAGCTCTGGGCCCACGTGCTTCCTCTAATGAAGGCTCGAGCATCGCTGGAAAAGCCGTTTACCGTCAACGCCAGCGTCTACGCTATTCCCGCCTACCGCGCCTTTGGCTTCGTTGGCCGTGACGAAGACCTTTGCTGTGAACACGGTATACGCTATTTGCCCATGAGCCGCCCTGCAACGCTATAAATACGCGCATCTATCAATGCGTTGCCTTTGCCGGTCAATGGCAGAATTTACTCGCCAGAAACATGGCGATATTTGGTCGTTTTTCTGATGTTCTTTGCTATCAATACATTGATTTAATAGTTAAATTTATGCTTTTAATGGTGTCTATCCTGTGCTATTTCATTCGCCATTCAGGAGCAGGTGCCAGCATGATGCCTGATGGCTTCATATTCAGCGCGTACAGGGACTGATGGTCATCAGTCCTTTTTCTATCCTATAAAAATAAAGTGTTATTCTATTTATAATGGCACCATTATTTGATTTAATGATTAATAAAGTGGCTTTTTACGGTGGATAAATTTGGCACGCTATATATGGTGTAATATGCCATGCGTTTATTTTTTATGGTGCCTGGAGGGTGCTTAGAATGAGAGAGCAAGGGGTGCTCTTCTTGCTTTTGGAATAATGACGGAAAAAGCCACCTTATCGAATAATACTTTCTTTACCAAACATCATTAAATTCTTTCTCGACAACCACAGGGTGTAGTTATTATTTTATAAAATTGGCACTATAGCCATGCAGCATATCGCTGCAATGTATTGATAATAATAACAATAGGGGAAACATCATGTCTGTTGAATCCGTTCGCAATCTGTTGAACTACACTACTGTCTACGCTGGTTTTGATGTACGTGGCCTCGACACTTCTCGTCGTGACGCTTGGGTGAGCCTGGTGCATTCCGGTGAACTGACGTACCGCATTACTGAACGAACGCCTGAACTTGATCGTATCGAAGACCTCTGCTCGCAGGTAACGATGTCTTTCTACAGCCTGACGCTGTGGGCTTTCCATGCGGGCAGCCGTGCGCTCGCGCTGATCCAGCAGATGCTGGACGAAAACATGGATCGTACCGACGAAATCAAGGCGCTGATCGAAGCGACACCGCTGGATGACGACGATGATGGTTACGGCTATGGTTCATCTGACAGCTATGGTATTCAAGCCGTAGAAGAAGGCTATGGTGACGCGTCGGTTGCCGAATAAGACAGCGATGAGCAGGCGCTGAGCGCATATGACAGCAAATGGCTAGATGACAAAAGGCTCACCTCCGGAAGGAGGTGAGCCTTTCTTATTCCAAGATAGCAGTAGCGTTATTGGCGGGACAGTGCGTCGAGCTGCTGCGCGATATTATCTGCCAGCTGCTGGACGTTCCTGTCCAGTGCATCAACGAGGGCGGCATAGCCATCCTGCGCCAGCGGTTCTTCATATGAGAACGCATGCTGACGGATGATGCGCCGTTCGGCATCCAATATACGGTACAGGCCACTTACGATAGCTTTGCCGTCATAGCGTCCCTGAAACTGGTTGATCTGGACGGTGACGTAGTAGCTAGGCACGTCAGCAGAATCGCCCGTCATCAGGCTGACGGTACGAGTGCGGTTCGACAGGGCTTGATACAGCGAACGGTCGAGCTGGCTGGACAGGGTGTCAGCCCAGAGGTTGTTGCGAGCTTCGTTGACCTCAACCGGCGAGGTCTGGAAAACGATCCCGTTGACCTGTAACTGCCCCGCCAGCTGGACAGGCATGATCAAGGCCCCTTGCTTGGCGGGCGCGACAGAGGCCGCCTGCGGTGTGACCAGCGGGTGCTGGGGCAGCGTGTACTGGTGAGTGGCGACGGGCGAGCTGCCACAACCTGCCAGTAGCATGCTCAGCAGCAGCGCAGGCCATGACCTGCGTGCCGCCCGCGATAAAAACGTCAGTCGTGGAAACATGGCCGATTGCCTCATGGGTGCGCCTTCGGTTGAGGATCTTTGGCGTTGCCGCCGTCGAAGATCAGAGCATTGGGCTTGTCGCTGATCTTACGAACCGCGGGCTGAGCATTGCGCAGCAACTGGTTCAGCTGCGTAATCGTGCCCTGTAGCTCGCGATAGGTCGGCGATTGCTGCGAGAACCCATCCATCGTGTTGCGCAGTGAACGGATCGACTGCTGGATGTCTGCTGGCAGCTGCTGGAACGTGGGCGATGCCATGACGTCGTTGAGCCCTTTGACCGTACGGGTCAGCTGTTCCGTCATGTCGCTGGTGTTCTTCAGCGTCGTATTGAGGTTACCCACCACGGACCCCAGCTGCAGCGAGTTCAAATTATCCAGCAGCGTCGAAACTTTGCCCGTGATCTGGCTGAAGCCACCTGGCTGACTCGGGAATACCGGCTTGCCATCGTACAGCTGTGGTTGATAAGGCGAGGGTTTGTCGACCACGCTCAGATCAACAAACAGCGCGCCAGTCAGCATGTTGCCCGTTACCAGCGAGGCACGCAGGCCGTGTTTGATCATGGCGTCAAGACGCTGACGCGTATTGCGCAGATCGTCGTCGGTGACCACTGGCTGCAGGCGCTGAGGCTCAATGCGGATCAGCACCGGAATGCGGAAGCCCTGCTGGTTGTTGTCGCTGAGGCTTTTAATGTGCCACGGCAGCGCGGTCACGGTCCCGATGCGCAGACCACGGTATTCGACCGGTGCGCCTTCGATCAGTCCGCGCACCGAGTCGTCGACCATCACTACGTACTCGATGTACTGGTTGTAGCTGCCCTGTTTGGCATCATCTTCATCATTGTAGAGCCGGAAGCGGGTATTTTCGGCGACGGTGGGGCCGGGGTCGACGCCATCCGTTACTTCGAAAGTGACGCCACCGCTGACCAGCGTTTCCAGTGATCCGATACCCGCTTTGAATCCTTCCGACGTTAGCGTGAAGTTGACCCCCGATGTCAGCCAGAAATGGGTGTTCTGAGTGATCAGGTCACGATATTCGTGGAAAATGTAGATATCGTAGTGGATCTTGCGTTCTTTGGGGTCGAACGTTGATGATTCCACGCGGCCGACCGTATACCCCTTGAAGATGACGGGGTCACCGACGCTGAGTGAACTGGCGCTGTCGCTGTCCAGCCCGATGCGCAGGCCGTTGGCGTCAGCCAGTGCAATGGGGGGCTGATCGAGCACGTCGAACGTCTTGATCGGCTCGTCTTCGGTCATATCGGGCAGTAGCTCAATATAGGTACCGGACAGCACGGTGCTAAGACCGCTGATGCCTTCTGGGCCGATGCGGGGCTTCACGACCCAGAAGCGAGCGTTCTGACCGAGCAGGTGTTCGTATTCCGGATTGAGGCGCGCCTTGATGAACACGCTGTGCGCATCATCGGACAGTTCGACGCGATTAACCTCACCCACCTTGACGCTGCGGGCGCGAATCTCCGTGCCGGCCTGAATGCCCTCGGCACTCTGGATCGACAGGGTGATGATCGGCCCAGTCTGGGTGATGGCATGGATGACCATCCATAATCCGATCAGCAGTGCCAGCAGCGGCACGAACCAGATTGGCGAAATGGCATCGCTGAGACGTTTAGCCCTGCTCTTGGGTGCTGTCGAAGGCTGCATCGGCAATATCGTCCTGTCCTGATGAAGTGTGCGAGGTCTTCATGACCTCTTGCAGGGAGGTATTCTGGCGGAGAAAAGCGTCTTCGGCAGCGTCCCACATGAGGCGCGGATCGAAGCGTTCTGCGGCGACCATGGTGATGACGACAACGCTGGCGAAGGCCACGATACCGTGTTCGGGAATGATCGCCATCAGTGCTCCCAGCTGCACCATTGAGCCTAGCACTGTCACGACGAAAACGTCGATCATCGACCAGCGGCCGATGAAGTGCGTGACGTGATAGAGGCGCATGCGGTTGCGATAGCGAAACGGCAATGGTTGACGCGTCTTCAGGCACAGCCACAGCAGTGCCATCAGCTTGGCCACGGGCACCATCACGCTAGCGAAGAAGATCACCAAGGCGACGGGATAGTCACTGTAGCCGATCAGCAGCAGCACCCCGCCAATGATAGTCTGGTGGGCGTGATCTCCCAGCTGGTTGATGGTCATGACTGGCCACAGCATGGAAGGGATATAGAGCATGGCCGCCACTAGCAGCAGCGCCAGCGTATGCTGGATGGAGTTGCGCGTACGGGCATGGAGCACTTCATTGCAACGTGTGCAGCGGCCGTGGCCGTGTTCATCGACCCGTCCAGGCTGCTGGCAGACATGACAGCAGGTCATGCCTTGTTGCAGGCCACGCTTGGACGTGTCCATCTTAGGGGCGCGGCATGGGCCGCCGAGCGCTTCCCATATTTCGTTCCAGCTGGTGTGGGCGACCGTCAGCAACGTGAGCAGGCTGAACCCACAGAAGGTCCAGAATGATATTCCGACGCTGATCGAGGCCATCGACATGATCTTGATCAGGCTAACCAGTACTCCGACCACGAAGATATCCGGCATGACCCACGTCAGGGAATAGTGCATCAGACGTGCCACATAACGGGCGCGGCCTGACTGCCGACGTAGGGCCAGAATCAGGTAGAGGTAGAGGGTGCCAATGAGGTACAGCGCAGGCAGTAGCAACACGAAGATCACGAACAGCAGCGTCAGAACGGGGTAGTTCAGCACCATGGGGGTCGTGGCCGCCTGAGGCAGCGTGATCGAGTGCGATATGCCTGAGGAAGAAAAGGAGATGTAGTCGTAGCTGAGCGAGAACGCCAGCAGGATCAGCGCCGTGATCGCCAGTGCCGCTGGTGTTCCTATTGGCACATGGCGGCGCTTAAACAGTACGTGACCACAATAACGGCAGTGCGCACGTTCACCGCGTGCCAGTTCCGGCAGCGTACTGACGGTATCGCACATTGGGCAGACGCGCTGCCGGGTCACGGGGTGGCGCATATCAGGCTGTATGCGTAGTGACGTCATCCTGACTCCATGAAGCAGACAAACAGCCCCGATGAATGAGGCCGCCTGTCTGAGCGTACGACAGTGGTCGGAATAGACGTCCTAGCGATGCTATACGTCCAGGTTAGCCACCAGCGCATTGTTTTCGATGAATTCGCGGCGAGGCTCGACTTCATCACCCATCAGGGTGTTGAACATCAGATCCGCAGCAACGGCATCTTCGATAGTTACGCGCAGCATACGGCGCACTTCGGGGTCCATCGTGGTTTCCCACAGCTGCTCTGGGTTCATTTCACCCAACCCTTTATAGCGCTGGATGCTGAAGCCACGCTGAGCTTCGCCCATCAGCCACTGCAGTACCTGATCGAAGTTTTCGACCGGTTTGCGGCGTTCACCGCGCGCAACGAACGCGCCTTCTTCCAGCAGACCTTCTAGCTCGCGGCCCAGCGCCATCATGGCGGTGTAATCGGCGGAAGCAAAGAATCCTGCCCCCAGCGTATGATCATGCTTCACGCCATGAGCATTCACTGTTACGGATGGGAAGAACATGCTGCGTTCAGCGTCATGATAGGTGCCCACTTCGTACTGAGCCACGCCTTCATGGACAGACAATGCGTCGAGACGTTCCTTCAGCGGTGACAGCCATGCTTCTACGGCAGCTTGATCGCGCAGTTGCTCGGTCGTCAGTGCCGGGACGTAGACCATCTCGCGCAGGATATCGAGCGGGTAGACGCGTGCCAAGCGGTCGAGGCGGTGCATGACGTCACGATAGCGATGGATCAGCGCTTCAAGGCGATCGCCGCTGATGCCCGGAGCCGTTTCGTTGACAAACAGTGCTGCGCCGTCCAGTGCCGTGGTGGTCAGGTACTGTTCGAGGGCCGCTTCATCCTTCAGGTACATCTCCTGCTTGCCGCGCTTGATCTTGTACAGCGGCGGCTGTGCGATGAAGATGTGGCCGCGTTCGATCAGCTCCGGCATCTGGCGGAAGAAGAACGTCAGCAGCAGTGTACGGATGTGCGAGCCGTCGACGTCGGCATCGGTCATGATGATGATCGAGTGGTAGCGCAGTTTGTCCGGGTTGAACTCTTCGCGGCCGATACCACAGCCCAGCGCCGTAATCAGGGTGCCGACCTCGGCAGAGGACAGCATCTTGTCGAAGCGGGCTTTCTCAACGTTGAGGATCTTACCTTTCAGCGGCAGGATCGCCTGCGTGCGGCGGTCGCGGCCCTGCTTGGCGCTGCCGCCTGCAGAGTCACCCTCCACCAGATACAGTTCGGATTTCGCCGGATCTTTTTCCTGACAGTCCGCCAGCTTGCCGGGCAGCCCTGCGATGTCGAGCGCGCCTTTGCGGCGTGTCATCTCACGAGCCTTGCGAGCGGCATCGCGTGCACGCGCAGCATCAATCATCTTGTTGACGATCGTTTTCGCTTCGGAGGGGTGTTCCAGCAGGTACTCGGAGAACTGACGGTTCATTTCCTGCTCAACCGCCGTCTTCACCTCGGAAGACACCAGTTTGTCTTTGGTCTGGGACGAGAACTTCGGATCAGGCACCTTGACCGAGATGATCGCGGTCAGGCCTTCACGGGCATCGTCACCAGTGGTACTGACCTTGGACTTCTTCTGCAGCTCTTCGGATTCGATGTAGCTGTTCAGCGTACGCGTCAGGGCCGCACGGAAACCGGCTAAGTGCGTACCACCATCGCGCTGCGGAATATTGTTGGTATAGCAGTGCAGGTTTTCGTTGAAGCTATCGTTCCACTGCATCGCCACTTCGACGCCGATGCCGTCTTCACGTTCGATGTTGAAGTGGAAGACCGGGCACAGCGGCGTGCGGTTCTGGTTGAGGTGCTCAACGAACGCGCGCAGGCCGCCTTCGTAATGGAAGACTTCTTCGCGGTTGTCGCGTTCGTCGATCAGGCGAATCGCGACGCCCGAGTTGAGGAATGACAGCTCGCGCAGGCGCTTGGCCAGAATGTCATAGACGAACTTGATGTTGGCGAATGTTTCCGCAGAAGGGCGGAAATGCACCTGTGTACCCGTGCGTTCGGTTTCACCGATCACGGCCAGCGGGCTTTGCGGTACACCGTGAATGTAAGTCTGTTCGTGAACCTTGCCGCTGCGCCAGATGGTCAGCGTCAGCTCGGCCGACAGCGCGTTGACGACGGAAACACCGACGCCGTGCAGACCACCGGAGACTTTATAGGAGTTGTCGTCGAACTTACCGCCTGCGTGCAGGACGGTCATGATGACCTCGGCCGCCGAGACCCCTTCTTCCTTGTGGATGCCTGTCGGAATGCCGCGACCGTTATCGGAGACGGTGATGGATTCATCGGCATGGATGACGACGCGGATTTCGGAGCAGTAGCCAGCCAGTGCTTCGTCGATCGAGTTGTCTACGATCTCGAAGACCATGTGGTGAAGACCGCTACCGTCATCGGTATCACCGATGTACATGCCCGGGCGTTTTCTGACGGCGTCTAGCCCTTTGAGTACCTTGATACTCGATGAATCGTAAGCGTTGTCACTCATTGCACGCTCCCTTGGAGGTTCATGGAAGACCCGCATGGCGTACCGTGCGAGCCCTCTTGCAGGGTAGACGATGCGCGCGGGCACACCGTCCGTGTGTTCATGTTTTGAGCTGCCCGTCTTTCAGCCTGAAGTGGCTGACGGACGTATCGCTGCGCCAGTCGTAACCCAATGTGCTTTCGTCGATCACGGTCATGAAAGCCTGGCTTTGCTGTGCCTCCAATTGGGCACAAAAACGCTGGCGATGTTCCAGATCCAGCTCTGCGGCCAGATCGTCGATCAAATAGATGCAGTGGCGATCTGTGTGCTGTTCGAGCAGCTGACCTTGAGCCAACTTGAGGGCACTGACCACCATCTTTTGCTGCCCGCGAGACAGTACTTCCTGTGCCGCACGGCGATGGATGCGCAGTTTCAGATCAGCGCGCTGCGGACCCGCCTGGGTAAAGCCCATCTGACGGTCGGTCTCGAAATGCTCGTCGAGCACTTCGTGCAGTGACCGTTGCCTATCCCAGCCGCGCTGGTAGCTCAGGCTCAACGTTGGCAGCGAGGTCAGGTCGCCCAGAATGCGATCGAACAGCGGTGACAGTGCCTCAACATAGGCTTGGCGCATGGCATCCAAACGTTCGGCAGCCTGCGCCAGCTCATGGTTCCACGTACGCAGCATCAATGGATCAATTCTATCATGTCTCGGCCTTAGCAGCGCGTTCCGCTGCTTCAGGGCGGTGCGGACTTGTTGCCAGCAGGCCATGAAGGCCGGCTGGGTATGGAACACGCCCCAGTCGAGGTATTCGCGGCGTGCCTTCGGAGCACCTTCCAGCAGTCGGAACGTATCGGCATTGATCAGCTGCATTGGCAGCCAGTGCGCCAGTTCTGACAGCCGTGTCAGCGAGCTACCCGCCAGCCGTATTTCCGGGCTTTCCGCATCGCGCTGGCGGGCCAGTCCGATGGGAACGGGTGGATCACCGGCGAGCTGTCCGAACAGCACCAGCTTCTCTCGTTCGAAGTGAATAGCATTTTTCAGCTGACGCGTGCGGAACGAGCGGGCCAGCCCCAGTACATGGAGCCCTTCCAGTATGCTTGTCTTACCTGCGCCATTGTGGCCAGAAATCAAATTGATGGCAGGACTGGGGCGCACCGACAGGTCGGCCAGATTGCGCAGTCCCATCAGGTCGAGGCGCTCAAGCGGCATGGTGATTTACCAGAAAGGGAATAATACGGAAAGGCGGCCAATGCGGAGCCTCTAAACGGCAAGGTGCCAAGGCACAGACGCAAGGATGCCCATCTCGCGCGGGCGACATGGGCATCCTCGTCATCACTGCGTACCGTATGAAGGGCGCATGATAAAAACGCGAGCGCTGCGATTACAGGCGCATCGGCATTACGACGTACTGAGCCGTGACGGCCATCTTGACGTCGTCATCCAGCGCACGTTCCAGCAGCGCACTGCTGTTCGGATCGGACAGCGTGATGTGTACGCGGTCGGAGTCCAACACGTTCAGCACATCGACTAGATAGCCGACGTTGAAGCCGATCTCGAGGCTGTTGCCTTGGTAATCGACGTTGATGTTCTCTTCCGCTTCTTCCTGCTCAGGGTTGTTGGCCTGAACGCGTAGGTTGCCGCTTTCGATGAACAAGCGAACACCACGGTATTTTTCGTTGGAAAGGATCGCGGTACGGGACAGTACCTGACGCAGCTCGCCACGCTCGGCCAGCACGTGCTTGTCGCCGCCGCGCGGGATGACGCGTTCGTAGTCAGGGAACTTGCCATCGATCAGCTTGGAGGTGAACACAAACCCGCCTGTGCGTGCGCGCAGATGGTTCGGGCCGATGACCAGCGTGATCGGTTCATCGCTGTCGTCAAGCAGGCGTGCCAGTTCGAGTACACCCTTGCGTGGCAGGATCAGGCGCTGCGGAGCGGCCAGATCATACTGTCCTGTAGCGGCAGCGGTTGCCAGACGGTGACCGTCGGTTGCAACGACGCGGACTTCATCCGGTTTCAGCTCGAACAGCATACCGTTCAGGTAGTAGCGGACGTCTTGCTGTGCCATAGCGAACGATGTGGCATCGATCAGGCGCTTCAACGTACCGCGCGGCAGTGTCAGTTCGCTGTCTTGCTTGCCTTCCTCAATGTTCGGGAATTCGGCGGCGCTCAGTGTCGACAACGTGAAGCGAGAGCGGCCAGCGCGCAGCACGGCACGACCTTCTTCCAGCGCGATGTTGATCATCGTGCTGTCGGGAAGCGACTTGCAGATATCCATCAGCTTGCGGGCAGGAACCGTAGTGGCGCCTGCGGCGTCCAGCGTATCCATGTCGGCGTGACCGATCAGTTCGACCTCAAGGTCGGTACCGGTCAGGCTCAACCCGTTGTCACTGGCGTCCAGCAGCACGTTTGAGAGAACCGGCAGCGTCTGGCGGCGTTCCACGACGCCTGCCACGAGAGAAAGGGGGCGCAGCAGGGCTTCGCGTGTGATGGAGAATTTCATGGCATTCCGCTCTTCGTATCTGGGCTGAAACTTCTGTCGGAAGACACACCTGCGGTGTGATTCCATAACGATATCATGGCATGACTGTAGCGCGTTTGACGACCTGCGCCTATTGCCATTGTGACCTATGCCATCGGCCTTGCGGAAACGGTCATGTTCCCCGCGGCAGACGGTCTACCCCGTGTGCCTTAGCTGGTCAGCAGGCGCATCAGGTTCTTGTAGTCCTCGCGGATATCCGCATTTTCTTCGCGCAGCTCGGCGACCTTGCGGCAGGCGTGCAGCACGGTGGTGTGATCGCGTCCGCCGAAGGCATCACCGATCTCGGGCAGACTATGGTTGGTCAGCTCCTTGGCGAGCGCCATCGCAACCTGGCGCGGGCGTGCTACCGAACGCGAACGGCGTTTGGAGTGCAGATCGGCCACCTTGATCTTGTAGTACTCCGCCACCGTACGTTGAATATTGTCGACGCCGACCTGCTTGTCTTGAAGAGCCAGCAGATCCTTCAGTGATTCGCGAATGAATTCCTGCGTGATGGGACGGCCCATGAAGTGAGAGTCAGCAATGACTTTCTTCAGGGCACCTTCCAGCTCGCGCACATTGGAGCGAATCTTCTGGGCGATGAAGAACGCGGCGCTGTGAGGTAGATCGACTTCTGCCTGCTCCGCTTTCTTCATCAGAATGGCAACGCGTGTTTCCAGCTCTGGCGGTTCGATGGCGACGGTCAGCCCCCAACCAAAGCGCGACTTCAGACGCTCTTCGACGCCCGCGATTTCTTTGGGATAGCGGTCCGAGGTCAGAATCATCTGCTGACCGCCTTCAAGCAACGCATTGAAAGTGTGGAAGAACTCTTCCTGCGAACGTTCCTTGCCAGCGAAGAACTGGATATCGTCAATCAGCAGAGCATCGACGCTGCGGTAGAAACGCTTGAAATCGTTGATGGCGTTGAGCTGCAGTGCCTTCACCATATCCGCCACGAAACGCTCGGAATGCAGATAGACCACGCGTGCATTCTCACGCAGCCCCGCCAACTGATTGCCGACAGCGTGCATCAGATGGGTCTTACCTAGACCGACACCGCCGTACAGGAACAGTGGGTTGTAGGCACCGCCCGGGTTCTCGGCGACCTGGCGGGAAGCGGCGCGGGCCAGCTGGTTCGACTTACCTTCGACGAAGGTGTCGAAGGTGAAGTTGGGATTCAGGCCGCTCTGGTGCTTGAGCCCCCCCTCGACCTGCACGTGGCGCGCAGCGTTACCACGCACGACAGCCGGCGCTTCGTCGATGTCCGCAGCAGCGTTGTCTTCGCTGTTCTGACCGAACTCAACCCGCGGCGCAGCAGGGCGCGCGCTCGGCGTGGCTACCCCACGCGGGCGCTCCTTGGGAGCCGCTGCCGGTGCGGCGGCCGCTCGGCGGCTACCGATACCCAGCGAGACTTTTGGAGGCTTGCCAGAGGTCTGTTCGCGCAGCAGTTCATTGATGCGCTTGAGGTACTTGTCACTGACCCAATCCCGTACGAAACGGTTGGGAGCCAAGAGGACAAGCGTATTGCTGTCCATATCGCTTTCCACCTGCAACGGGCGGATCCAGGTGTTGAACTGCTGAGAGCTCAATTCATCCTGAAGGTATGCGAGACATTTTTGCCAAAGACCTGTCGACAC